>NZ_JBEZYA010000023.1:0-176875 GCF_040638295.1 Actinoplanes sp. NPDC026619 | reverse complement strand
CGGCTCACCCCGATCGAATTTGAGACAATCAACAGGCACGCCACCGCGGCCTGAACCACTCAACCCCGCGAGTCAACCAAACCCGGGGCAGTCCCGTCGATACGAGACTGCCCGTCGGTAGCTCGGGCGCGTAGCAGAAGCTGGCTATGACTGACGGTGAACGCCCACACCGAGAAGTCACGCTCGGACCGGAAGATCTCCTGCCCGGGGATGAACTGGCTGTCCTGGTTGAGCCACGCCTCGATCTGCACCCCGACATGATCCAGCCGCGATCGATGTCTCGCATCCCCGCCCGCGGTGCCCCGTTCGTCCCAGCTCCTGAGCAAGGTGCGCAAGCACCATCAGCGGCAAAAGAGTATGGGTGATCTTGGCGTCAGTCCCAGTAGTTAAATAGGCCCTCGCCCAGGGTCTGCGGTAGCCAGTAGCGCACGTCGTGTCGGCTGATTGATGGCCACTTCGCAATGTCGATCGGACCTTCCAACTCTGCAGCGGTCAGCATCCGGAATCCCGGCGCCGGTGCCAGAGCGTTCGCCAGGTCGGGAGAGTCGACGAAGGCCAGCGGACCCGACTCACGAACTGGCGTGAACTCGATGACGCGAGGAACGGCAAGTGGCAGAAGCGTGGTGGAGCGGATGCAGACCACGGCGATGGTTCGATCTCGGTAGGCAATGATCGCTTGGTGAAAGTTCGGGGTCGGCCCATCGCTGATCCGGAATTCGATCACCTCGCCGCCGGTTTGTCGCGCGGCCTCGTAGCAGGCGCGGCAGAACGCCTTCAAGTCCGTTACGACGGGCAACCCTACGTGCCGCGCTCCAGGCAGGACACCTACGGCGTTCGAAACAACGCCCGCGCTTCGTCGCTAGGTCCGATACTCATGCCGGCCCTCAACTTCGCCGCTTCGCACTCTTGATCGCGCCGGCGGGCGCTGTACCCGCAACCGCTCGTCGGCCCGCCACGCCAGCGAAGCGAGCCGCCGATGCACACCATTGGGCCGGCGAGCATTATCTGCAGCAGAACAGTTCGGCATCCAGTTACGGGATGATGTCACCAATCCGTCAACGTTTGAAGGCCCGCGATGACACATCGGTCTTCGGTGCTGTGTCAAACTGACTTGCTGGAGCAAGCAGAAGTGCCTAAGGGGACTCCATGGCTGGATCTGGAGATCATTCCGACGCTCTCGCCGCCACTGACGGCCTGTCCGCGACGGCGTCGTTCGGAACTTGGCTCGATGAATTCGATCCGGCAACCGTGCAGCTGAATGGTTGGATTGGACGATCAATTGCATGGGCATACCAACATCGGAGGGCCGAATCGAGTTGGCTGAAGATCCTAGCCCTGGCGATATTGCATTTGAGATATCTCTTTGTCGAGCGGCCGACCATTGAGACATTACGCTCAGCCAGAGCGGTTCCGGAAAGATCGCCCTCTGTAGATCAACTCATCCAGGGTGCGTTGGAGAAGACTCAGGCGGCGTCGGCATCGTCGGCGGATTCCGACTCGCCAAGCTCGAACGACGTTGGCGACACCAAGTCAACCTACGTTGGCGAACGATCGCCACAACTTGAGTTGCACGTCAACGACCGCCTCCCCGAGCCGAAGCCGACCGGCATGAATAGCGCTCGCTTGGACGTCGATGCTTCGGCTACGTATGGTACGTCCGCGTCTGACGCCGGCAGGCCAACTCTGACCAAAGACCAGGGCGCTACGTTTCTTGAGCGTCTACAGTCGGATGTGGCCGATGCTGCGCGGCTGGCTCAGCGCGACGCAGAGACTTTACGACGCCGCGAGACCGTCGTATTCCGTGCGATGCTGGGCGCAGGAATATCCACCTTCGCCCTCGTCGTACTCGGGGTGATGCTGGCGTTAGCCGGATTGGTCGCGGTCGCGGTAATTTCTGCCGCAGTCGCCATCCTGCCGGGCACAGGCACGGCCATCTTCCGAAACGTAGGCGCCGCGCTTCGAGAACAGCGCAGTGAGAGAAGCAGAGCTGCCGCCGACGATAAGCGCGTCCTCCAGGCCGTACACGCCGCCATGGCAATCCCGGAGGTAGCCGCTAGAAACGCCGCGCTATCGAGCCTCGCCGAGAACTTCGCGAAACGGGCGATGGAGAAGGCAGAGCAATGACCGACGCACTCACATCGGCAGATCCGGACGGTGCCGTTTCTCGGATGGTGACATTGTGTAGGCGATGTTGCTTTCGCGCGCGCCCGAGGAGAGAGGCACGCGCTGAGCGCAGCCCTGTTCACCTGGTTCGGCGGACCCGAGGTCCTGGAGACAGCCGATCTCCTCGAGCCGTATCCGGGGCATGGGGAGGTCCAGGTCGTCGTCCGTGCCGCGGGTATCGGCCTGAGTGACTGGAAGAAGCAGCAGGGGCTGACGGACCAGGAACTGTCGCAAACCTTGGGCATGAAGCAACCGGAGTCGTTCGGCCAGCTCGGCACCGACGTGTTGGTCAGTGACCGCGTGTGCGGCGCCGGCGCGGGCCCAGGCCGAGCCAGCGGTGCCGTCGTTCTACGCGCCGATTCCCCCGCCACTCGACTTCGTCTCGGCCGCCGGGCTTCCGCCGCCGAGACCGCGATCCGCGCGCCCGACCAGCGCCGCAGCCCAGCTCGCTGTGGCCCGCAGTGCCCGCGTCATCGGCACTCCCGCCAACCAGAACTACGCGCGCCCCCTCGGCGCCGGCCCGGTCGCCTACGGCGAGGCCTTGCCGACCGGGTGCGGGCGCTGGCGCCCGATGGCGTCGACTTCACGCTCGACGTCGCCGGCCGGGCCAAACAGCCGGCCGGGCCAAACAGCCGGCCGGGGCCAGCAAGCATGGCGCCATCGCTACATAGAGTGACGGTTGTGACAACTCCAGAGCCATTGCGGTCGGTTTTCTCGTCACCGTCATCCGCGGAGCCTCACCGGCTCGTCAGGGCCACGCGGAACGACAGTCGGCGGGGCAGCCTGATGCCCACCTTCATCGCTACAGTTGCATCGAGCGATTGGCGCACCCAGGTTTACCCAGGATGACAACCGAAAGTATCCCTGGTGGACTTCGATCCGTCCCGGCTCTCGCACGCGCAGTAACCAGTTCGCAATCCGGCAACATTGGCCTGAGCTGGGAAAATGGCGCATGTGACGCACCGGAGTGCCCTACCGCATCCGCGTGATTCATCGATAGCTGCCTCGCTCGTAGGTCGCGGACATCTACGAATCCCGGACGCAAAGAACAGGGTCGACTGTCGATGGTCAACCCTGCTCTGACCTGCGGAAAATTGCCTTTCAGTCCTTCAGGAGCTGCCGCGCCATCACGATGCGCTGCACCTGGTTCGTACCCTCGTAGATCTGGGTGATCTTGGCGTCGCGCATCATGCGCTCGACCGGGTAGTCGCGCGTGTAGCCGTACCCGCCGAGGATCTGGACCGCGTCCGTGGTGATCTCCATGGCGGCGTCGGAGGCGAAGCATTTCGCCGCCGCGCCGAAGTAGGTCAGGTCGGCGTCGCCGCGCTCGCTCTTGCCGGCCGCCGCGTAGGTCAGCTGGCGGGCCGCCTCGAGCTTCATGCCCATGTCGGCCAGCATGAACTGCAGGCCCTGGAAGTCGGCGATCGGCTTGCCGAACTGCTTGCGCTCCTTGGCGTAGGAGAGGGCGAAGTCGAGTGCGCCCTGGGCGATGCCGAGCGCCTGGGCCGCGATGGTGACCCGGGTGTGGTCGAGCGTCTGCATCGCGGTGGCGAAGCCGGTGCCCTCGTCGCCGATCATCCGGTCGGCCGGGATGCGCACGTTGTCGAAGTAGACCTCGCGGGTCGGCGAGCCCTTGATGCCGAGCTTCTTCTCCGGCGCTCCGAACGAAACGCCCTCATCAGACTTCTCCACGACAAAAGCGGAAATGCCCCGTGATCGAGCGCTGGGATCGGTCACTGCGAAGACCGTGTAGAACTCGGACACGCCTGCGTTGGTGATCCAGCGCTTGACCCCGTTGAGCACCCAGAAATCGCCATCGCGGACCGCCCGGGTGGTCATCGAGGCGGCGTCCGAGCCGGCCTCGGGCTCGGACAGGCAGTAGGAGAACATTGCCTCGCCGGAGGCGACTTTCGGCAGGTAGCGCTGCTTCAACGACTCGGAAGCCGACAGGATGAGCGGCATCGTGCCGAGCTTGTTGACCGCCGGGATCAGCGAGGACGACGCGCAGGCGCGCGCCACCTCCTCGATCACGATCGCGGTGGCCAGGGCGTCCGCGCCGGCGCCGCCGTATTCGACCGGGATGTGCGGGGCGTGGAAGTCGGACGAGCGGAGGGCGTCGTAGGACGCCTTGGGGAATTCGCCGGTCTCGTCGGCCTCGGCCGCGTTGGGCGCGACCCGCGCATCACAGACCTCGCGCACCGCGGCGCGGATGGTCTCGTGGTCCTCCGGCAGCCGGTAGACATCGAACTCAGACATGACGGTGGCCTTTCACCTCGACGGTTCCCCGCCGCTATGTTACTGACGCGTAGCGCTCGCTCGCCAGGGGCTCGATCGTTGAGTCAAACGTGACACTTCCCCGCCTGGCGTTCCTCGGCACCGGTTACCTGGGCGCCACCTACGCGATCTGCTTCGCCGAGCTCGGCTACGAGGTGCTCGGCGTCGACGTGGACGAGGTCAAGATATCGACGCTGGCGTCCGGGCGGGTGCCGTTCCACGAGCCGGGCCTCGACGATCTGCTGCGCCGCAACCTCGCGAGCGGGCGGCTGCGCTTCGGCACTTCCTACGTCGAGGCCGCCGGCTTCGCCGACGTGCATTTCATCTGCGTCGGCACACCTCAGCGGGCGGACGGCATGAGCGCCGATCTGACGTACGTCGAAAGCGCCGTCACCAATCTCACCCCGCTGTTGCGCCGCCGGGCCTTGATCGTCGGGAAGTCGACCGTGCCGGTCGGCACCGCGACGTGGGTGGAGCAGTTGGTCGCCAAGCACACCGACCCCGAGCTGGGCGTCGAGGTGGCCTGGTCGCCGGAGTTTCTGCAGGAGGGGTACGCGGTCGAGGACGTGCTGCGCCCGAACCGGATCATCGCCGGGATCCGCTCCGACTGGGCGACCGAGGTCTTCCACGCCGCGCACAAGGGCGTCTTCGACCTGGCCGCCACCGAGGACCGCGACGTCCCGCTGGTGGTGACGGATTTCGCGACGGCCGAGCTGGTGAAGGTGGCCGCGAACGCGTTTCTCGCCACCAAGATCAGCTTCATCAACGCGATGGCCGAGGTGTGCGAGGTGGCCGGCGCCGACGTCACCCAGCTGGCCCGCTCGATCGGCTACGACCCCCGGATCGGCAACCGGTTTCTGCAGGCCGGGCTCGGTTTCGGCGGCGGCTGCCTGCCCAAGGACATCCGCGCCTTTCAGGCCCGGGCGCAGGAGCTGGGCGCGGGCGAGGCGCTGCGCTTCCTGCACGAGGTCGACCTGATCAACATCCGGCGGCGGGGCCGGGTGCTCAATCTCGCGGCCGAGCTGCTGGACCGGCCGGTCGGTCCGGCCGGGCCGGACCTCTCCGGGACCCGGGTGGCGGTGCTGGGCGCGGCGTTCAAGCCCAATTCCGATGACGTACGCGACGCGCCGAGTCTCGCCGCCGCGGCGGCACTGGCCGCGGCCGGGGCCGAGGTCCGCGTCTACGACCCGCAGGCCATGGAGAACGCCCGCCGCGCGCAACCCACCCTGACGTACGCCCCGACGATGGCGGCCGCGGTGGACGGCGTCGCCCTTGTGGTGATCGCCACCGAGTGGGCCGAGTTCCGCAACGCCGACCCGGCCGCGCTCGGCGATCTGGTGGCCGCCCGCCGCGTCATCGACGGCCGGAACTGCCTGGATCCGGCCCAGTGGTCCCGCGCCGGATGGACCTACCGGGGGATCGGCCGGCCACCCGCCTAACAACGTCTGCGGCGTTTCGCGCCCGTTTCCATAGATCTCCGCCCTACTGAGCCTGTTCTAATGAGGTGTCGTACCGGCATGCTCTAGTTATCCCTGGCTGGTTATCCCGGGCCGGCCGGGCCGCCGGCGGGGTCGAGGAGGTGCCGTGGCGCAGGCTGGACAGTCCGACAGCTACGACGAGGAGCTGTCCCGGATCGAGGCCTCCATCGCGGAGCTGAAGATCCGCGATATGGCTGCGGCCAAGGAGCGCACGAACATCGCCGCCAAGATCCAGGCGGCTCAGTTCCAGCGCGACATCCTGTCCCACGCCAACCAGCAGGCCAAGGCGAAGAAAGCGGCCAAGCCCCGGCGCACCCGCCGCCGCTCGGCCGAGGAGTTCGCGCCGCCGCCCCCGCCGGGCGGCGCCACCAGCGAGCCCCCGCCGCCCCCGCCCGGCGCCACCCGGGTGGATGACGTGCCGCCGCCCCCGCCGGGCGCCCGCGCGGCCGACGCGCCGCCGCCCCCATCGACCGGCCCTCGCTCGGCGGGCTCCGGCGCCGGCTCCGGCGGCCCCGGCCCGCGGCCCGAGTGGGCTCCACCCGGCTCGGCGCACACCGGCCCGCCCGGCGTCGCGACCGATGGCGTGACCATGCTTCTCGACGATCCGCCGCCGACCGAGCGGATCGGGCCGCCGCCGCGCCGGGTCGGCTTCACCGGCGGCGAGCAGCACATGCAGCACCCGCCCGAGGCGTCCAGCCAGTCGGTGCAGAACATCACGCTCGCGCTGGGCGCGCTGCTGATCGGCGTGGCCGCCGTGGTGTTCGCCGGAGTGGCGGTCAGCAACCCGTTCGCCCGGGCGATGATCCTGGCCATCTTCACCGGCGTCGCGCTGGCCGCGGCGCCCGGCATCGCCCGGCGGGCGCTGAGCTCAACCGCCGAGACGGTGGCCGGCGTCGGCCTGGTGCTGATGCCGATGACCCTGTGGGCGTTGCACGGCAGCGCCCTGGCCGGTGGCGCCGGCACCCCCGCCGCTCTCTACCTCGGCATCACCTTCGCGGTCACCTCGGTGGCCAGCTTCCTCTACGCGACGGCGACGAAACTGAGCGCGCCGAGGTACGCGACGGTCATCGCGCTGCAGCCGGTGCCGCTCCTGCTGGCCTACCCGGCGATCCAGAGCCCGGCCGGCTGGGGCACCGCCCTGACCGTGGTGGCCGTGCTCGACCTGTTGCTGCTCACCACCGTGATCAGCAGTGGCCGGCTGGTGCCGCAGTGGCCGGTGAACCGCCCGGTCGCCGCCGACCGCGAGGGCCTCGCGCCCGGTGACGAGGCCTATGCGGCCGGCGCCGCCGACTTCGTGGCCGGCACCCCGCCGCGCCCCGAGTCGCAGCCCGAGGAACCCGACCTGATCCTCGAGGGGATGACCGGCCGGCGGCGCTGGCGGTGGCTGCCCACCCGGATCTTCCCCGGTCCGCGCCCGGCCGGCGCGCCCGCCGCCGCGACCGTGCCGGTGGCCCCGCCGGCCAGTCCGCCGTCCGCCGACTGGCTGCGCGAGCTCACGTTCGCGCTGCTCTGCGTGGCCAGCGCCGGCGCCCTGCTCTATTCGGCGGTGGCGCTGCTGCAGGCCCGGGTGGTGCCCGACGCGCTGCGGTCCGGCCTGGTGCTGGTGCTCGCCGCGCTCGCCGCCGTGGCCGCCGCGCACCTGCTCGACAACGTGCTGGCCCGCAACATCACCGGCGGCGTGCTGATGCTGGCCGTGATCGGGTCGGCGGCGCGCATCGCCGACGTGGTGTCGCCGCGCTGGACCCTGGTCGTGGCGGCCGCGACGATCGCGGTGATCGGCGCCCTGGTCGCCCTGCTCCCCCCGGCGGTCCGGGCCGGCCCGGAGACCGCGTCGGCCGTCGCCCTGGTGATCATCGGGGTCTTCCTGACGATCGACGGCGTCCGCGCCGCGCTGGCGCCGCTGCAGGCGGCCCGCCCGATCTGGCACGCCGACACCGCGAACTACGCGCACCGCATCTCCGAGGCGGCCGGTGATTCCGGCTGGCTGCTGGCGTTCAGTGCGCTGCTGGTCACGTTCGCCGCCGCCCTCGCCCTGCCGCGCAGCGTGCGGCACGAGGGTGCGGTGATCGGCGTCGCGCTGACCGCGCTGTCGGTGCCCGCCTCGCTGGGTCTGCGCTGGTCGGAGGCGCCGTGGCCGCTGGTGCTGGCCTCGATTGCGATCGGCGCGGCCGGCCTGGCCGCCGGCACCCGCCGGATCGCCGTCACGCACGTGGCCGCGGCCGGCACGGTCGGGTTGTTCGGCGCGGGCGCCGCGCTCAGCGCCTCGTGGCTGACCGCGGCCGTGCTGACCGCCCTGGCCGGGGCGGGCGTGATGATCGCCGTGGCCGCCCGCCAGATCCCGATCCGGCTGTACGCGTGGCTGGTCGGCGACTGGGCCTCAGGCGCCGCCGCACTGGCCCTGCCCGGCGCCGTGGTTACCGCCGCCCTTGCCGTCTCCGACCCCGGCGGCGGGCCGCCGCCCACCGAGTCCGTCACGGTTCCGGCCCTGGCGGTCGGCTTCCTGGCGGTGGCGGCCACGCTCAGCTACGCGGCCGTGTTCCAGGTTGCCCGCCGTGAGATCAGCGTCCCGCTGACCGCGGGCACCGGCCTCGGTGCGGTCGCGCTGGCCCTCGCCGCGCTGTTCGCGCCCGGCGCCACCCCGCCGGACGTGTGGGTGGGCGCGCTGCTGCTGGTCGCGGCGGGCCTGCTGTTCTTCGCCAAGTCGATCGACAACGGCCGGCGCAGCGACCGCTTCCTGGACGGCCCCGACATCGCGGCGGCCGCCGCCACGGTGGCGATCTGCGGCGCCCTGGCCCGGGTGTTCGCCCTGGCGTTCACGAACGCGCCGCTCGCGGTGGCCGGTGTGGTGGTGCTGATCGTCGCGCTCGGTGTGGCCGCGCTGCCCGACGAGTGGCGCCGGGGGCCGGTGCGCGGCCTGGCCGCGGCCGGCATCGTGGTCGGCGCGATCGCCGGTTACCAGGCCCTGGCCGGCGGCCTGAAGGTGCTGGCCCTGCACGGCGACGTGTGGGCGGCCGACCTGAGCCAATACCCGGCGACCGCTCCCGCCGGCGCCTGGCAGGCCCCGTTCACGCTGGTCGTGGTCGCGGCCGCGGCGGTCTTCGCCGCCCCCCGCCCATGGTCGTACGCACTTTCCGCGACCTGCGGCGCCCTCGCCGCCATCGGCACCCCGTTCGCGCTCGGGCTGCCCTGGTGGTCGCCGCTGCTGGTCGGCGGCGCGGTGGCGGTGGCATACGCGATGGCCGCCATCGCCGCGGCCGACCCGCGCGCCGCCCTCTGCCGGGCCGGCGCGGCCGCGGCCGTGCTCCTGCACGCGGCCGGCGCGGGCCTCGCCCGCCCCTGGTCGACGTGCCTGGCGCTGCTGCTCATCGTCATGATCGGCGCGCTGACCGCGGTGATGGCCCGCACTCCGGTGGCGCACTCGACCGCCGGCGAGGACGGCATCCTGCAATCGCGCTTCTGGACCCCGGTGGTGACCGAGGCCGACCTGGCCCGGGACGACACCGGCATGCCCCGGCACCGGGCCCAGATCGGCGGCGCGGCCACCGGCGGCGCCCTGCTCGCGGTGCCCGGCGTGCTGGCCGCGATGGCTGCTGACCAGGGCCACGACGCCCAGGTGGTGCTGACCGCGGCGCTGGCCGCGTCGGCGCTGAGCCTGGCCGTGCTCGCCCTGGCCGGCCGGTACATCCCGCAGTACCTGCCGTGGGCGACGGTCGGCCTGGTGCTCGGCGCGACCGCCACCGCGTTCGCCTCGATCCCGACCCCTTATTCGACGGCGCTGTACGCCGCGGCCGCCGCCCTGATGGGCGTGATGGCCGAGCTGCTGCGCGGCGCGACACCGGCGCCCGGCCTGACGGTCGCGCGGAGCCGGGCCTGGTCCGGCAGCCGTTACGAGACGACCCGGTGGACCAGCCTGCGCCCGAGCGGGCTCAGCGGCCGGTGGCTGGTCGACCCGGCCACCAGCGCGGTGGTGCTGGCCCTGGTTCCCACCGTGCTGGCCCTCTTCTCGATCGCCCCGGCGCTGAAGGCCGCGCTGATCGACCCGCTGCAGCAGATCCGGCACATCTGGGACGGCCCGATCCTGGCCCTCTCCCAGCCCTCGTCGGGTTACGTGGACGCCACCAGCGTCCTGGCCATCGTGCTGCTGACCGGCGCCTCGGCCCTGGCCGCGGCGGGCTTCGGGAGCAAGTCGTCCGAGGCAGTGCCGGTGATCCTGCCGGGCATCGCGATCACCCTGTTGATCGCCCCGATCGCCCTGCACGTCCCGTTCCCCGGGGCGACGACCGCGGCCCTGCTGGTCTTCACCGTCTCGATGCTGGGCCTGGCCCTGACCCCGCCGCCGGCGTCGCGGCGAGCCTCGATGCTGCGCACCGTGCGCAACGTCGTCTTCGTGATCGGCCTGCTGGCCGGCAACGCGGGCCTGGCCGGCAGCCTCGCCCAGCAGCCGATGACCCTGTTCACCCTGGGCAGCGCGGTCGGGGTCGGCCTGGTGGCGGCGCTGGCCGGCCGATCCCAGCCGGCCCGGGTGCTGGGCTGGCTGTTCGCCGCGGTGATGGCCCAGTTCTTCGTCCTGACCGCGGCCATCGCGGCCGGCGTGGACCGTTCCTGGGCGGCCTTCGGCGTCCTGGCGGTGGGCGCTGCCCTGCTCATCATCGAGGCGGTGGTGCCCCGCCTCGGCCTGCCGCAATACCGGGCCGAGGCGACCACGGTCGAGTGGGCGGGCTACACGTCGGCGGTCCTGGCCGGCGCCCTGGCCTACGACGCGCCGGCCCACCTGGCCGCGCTGCTGGCCGCGTGGGGCGCGGTGCTCGGCCTGGCCGGGTCGCGAACCGGCCGCACCACCAACCAGCGCCGCCTGCTGTTCTGGGTGGCGGTCGGCTTCGAGATCGTGGGCTGGTGGATGTTCATCGCCCTGGCCGACGTGGCCCTTCCCGAGGCCTACACCCTTCCGTTCGCCGCGCTGGCCCTGGCGGTCGGCGTGGTGGAGTCGCGCACGCGGTCCGACCTGAGCAGCTGGGCCGCCTACGGCCCGGCGCTGCTGGCCGCGTTCATCCCGACGATCGGCATCGTGATCGCCGGTGACGGCGGCGAGCTGCGCGAGGTTCTGCTCCTGCTGGGGGCCGTGGCCACGCTGATCGTCGGCTCGACCTACCGCCAGCAGGCCCCGGTGGTGGTCGGCGCGCTGGCGACGGTGTTCACCGCCGTCCACTTCGTGACGACGCTGGTCGGCCCGTGGCCGGTGCTGCTGCCGGTCGGCCTGATCCTGCTGATCTTCGGCGCGACGAACGAGAACCGCCGGCGCACCCGGGCCGGCCTGCGGGACGCCCTGGTCCGGCTCCGCTAGCCGGCGGCGGCCGCCACCACGGCCTGCTCCACCCGGTTCCGGCCGTTGGCCTTGGCCGCATAGAGGGCCTGGTCGGCGTCGTCGATCAGGTTGATCGGGCAGCGGTAACCGGCGCTGGTGCTCACCCCGGCGCTGAAGGTCACCGGCACCGCGTGGCCGTTGACCTGCAGCGCCTCGGCCGAGACTTGCTGCCGCAGGCCGTCCACCCAGGCCGCCGCCTCCGCGCCGGTCAACCCGTGCAGGAGCAGGGCGAACTCCTCGCCGCCGTAGCGCGCGGCCAGGTCGCCGGGGCGGAGCGCGCCGCGCAGCCGATGGGCGACGTGGACCAGCACGTCGTCGCCGGTGTTGTGGCCGTGCCGGTCGTTGATCAGCTTGAAGAAGTCGATGTCGAGCAGCACGAACGCGAAGTCGTCGCCGCGCTCCATGGCCGCGTCGAGCTCGGTCATCAGGTGCCGCCGGTTGTGCAGGTCGGTCAGGTAGTCGCGGGCGGCCTGATCGGCGAGAGTGGCGCGCAGCGCCTCGATCGTGGCGAGCTGGGCGCGCAGCTGTTCGTTGACGGCTTCGATCTGCTCGCGCTGGCGCAGCTGCACGGTGATGTCGTGAGCGACCAGGATCGACCCGGACGGTTCGCCCCGGCGGTCGCGCAGCGGGCTCACCTGCACGCTGAAGTCGAGGCCGGAGCCGCGGACGTCACGGATGACGTACTCGCCGATGGCGTGCTCGGGCAGCCGGCTCAGCAGCTGAGCGACCCACTCGTCGTTCCCGCTCTCGACGAGGCCGAGCTCGGTGAGCAGCCGGCCGGCGGCCGGGTTGGCCTCCACCAGGCGCTGCCCGGAGTCGAGGATGAGAACCGGGTCGTCCATGTTCTGGAACACTTCGCGGTGCACGACCGGGGCGAGCGAGAGCGTCGACTGGCGGGCCACCCAGTACATGACCGGGGCGCTCAGCGCGAAGCCGATCGCGGTGAGGTCGATCAGGCGGCCGCCGGCCAGGATGCCGACCAGGTTGACCACCGAGGTCGGCAGCACGCTCAAGACGGCGGCCAGATAACCGCGATAGCGGCCGGTCTGCTGGATGTAGATCCGGAAGATGGTGACCGCCGAGTAGACGATCACGACGTAGCTGTAGACGGTGTGCAGCCAGAACAGCGGCCCGAACTCGGCGGCGAAAGCGCCGTCGATCGCGGTCGGCCGCAGGCGCTCGATGAACAGGTGGTGCCACGGGTTGGTGATCAGGGCCGCGGCGCAGAGCAGGGGTTCGACGGCGAGCAACGCCAGGGTTCGCCGGTCCAGGCGCCAGAAGCGGTTGGTCAGCGAGCGGGCGACCGCCCACCAGCCGATCACCACCAGGAAGACGCCCGGATAGAGCAGCGACATGGCGACGGTCACGACGGTGGGGTCATGGCTGTACAGCGGCACCATCGTGCACAGCGACCACCAGACGGCGCCGGCGCAGAGCGCGGCGATGGCCGCGAACCCCACCGATTCGCGCCGCCGCCGCCACGCGACCGTGGTCAGCACGGCCCCGATGATCATGGCGGTGACGAACAGCGCCGACAGTGCGAGCTTTGCCATCGCCGTCCTTTCCACGGATTCGACCCGAGGTATCGGCGCGGCCGCCGGCATCTTTAGACGTTCAAAGCAATCTTGTTGCTACCCGGGAAGGGTCTCGCCCCACCGGGCGAACTGTGCCCGCGCCTGCCGCTCGCTGCGCGCCAGCAGCAGTCGCCGGCCTCCCGGCAGGCGGCCCAGGCCCTGGCTGACCAGCAGGTTCGCGCCGACCCGGGCCAGGCCGTACCACGGCGGCCGGTAGGAGAGGCCGAGGTCGCGCATCGCGGCCCGGCCCAGCAGCCAGGTGCTGACCGACAGCGCCCGCTCCCGCTCGAAGCGGCGGCGCCAGCGGCCCTCCACCACCTCGTCGGTCATGTGGATCAAGGCCTTGGCCAGGGCCAGCGTGTTGGCGTCGGGCGGCGGGTCGTTCGAGAGGAAGTGGTACAGCAGGCGGCGGCCCTGCCGCTCGGTGCGGGGCAGCCAGGCGTCGTCGACGCCCATCAACCAGCCGACGTACGACCACAGGTGCATCACGGCCTCGGCGTCGGCCTTCGACACGCGTACGCCGAGCAGGCGCAGATGAAGCAGGAAACTGGTGCTGAACACGCCGAGCGTGCTGGCCTGGTCGTACTGGTTGATCGGGATGCCGCGGCCGGCCCAGTCCCAGCCGGGGTCGGCCTCCAGCTGGGAGTTGACCAGGGCGTGCATGACCCGCACGTGGATCGACAGCCGGAAGCCGTCGCCCTCGGTGGTCAGCCCGCCGGAGGCGGTCACCGCGCGCCACCAGATCGTGGTCTCCTTGATGCGGCGCAGCGTCTCGTCACCGGTCAGCCGGCCGGTGCGGACCAGTGGCTCGAGGGCGGCGGCGGTGCGGTAGCCACCCAGCAGCGAGCCGTACGCCAGGACCAGGCCGGCGTCCATGCCGAACGCGCGGCTCGCCTGCGCGCCGCGAGCCAGCAGCCGGTCGTCGACCCAGGCCGGCCGCGTCGTCACGACGTCGAAGAAGGCACGAATCGGCGCGGGCGCCTCCGCGCCGGGCCCGGCAGCGAGCGCCCGATGCAGGTCGCGAATGGCCAGCCCAGGCGTGGCCTGTATAGCTCTGACCAGCGCCGAGGCCGGCTCGTCCCGCCGGATCAGCCCGGCGCGGAGGGCCTCGATCTCCTCCGCGGTCGGCTGAGCGCCCGGCCCGGCAACGATCCGCAACGGGCGGGCTGCTCTCTCGCTCCATCGCTTGTCGGCGGCGAACCGCGTCGGCACTCGCAGGTCCGCGTCGGTGGTCATGCTTCGACGATAAGTCGTGACGCGGCCTTCGGGCTTGACGGATGGGCCTCGTTCGAGCTGCTGATGCGGGGCGAGCCGCCGGGCGAGGGGCGCGAAGCGGCCATGGGTTTCGGTTGACCACTCACGCAGAATGAAGGGCCAGGGCCGGCGAAGCTGGGCCCCGGCCCGGCCTCGGCGGGAGCAGCGTTTCGCACCACCCGCCCAGCTACGACATCAAGCTCTTGATCTTCGGTTTGGGGTTCTCTCGCTCCGATGTGGAGGCTTAGATATCTGAATGGGTGAGTCATATGGCTGGGTGCCGGAGGGTGTGGATATTACGGTTCCGGATGCGTCGCGGGTTTACGACTATGCGCTTGGTGGGGTGCACAACTTCGCGGTGGACCGGGAGTTCTGGCATCGGGCCTCGGCCGCCAATCCCGGGGCGGCGCTGGTGGCGCGTTCCAATCGGGCGTTTCTCGGGCGGGCCGTGCGCTGGCTCGCCGATGCCGGGGTGCGGCAGTTCCTGGACGTCGGATCGGGGATTCCGACGCTCGGGAATGTGCACGAGGTGGCGCAGGAGGCCAATCCGGCGGCCCGGGTGATGTATGTCGACATCGATCCGATCGCGGTGCAGCAGAGCCGCAGTCTGCTTTCCGGAAATCCGTATGCGCGGGCGATCGAGGGCGATCTGCGGGATCCGGAGGGGATTCTCTATCACCCGGATGTGCTGCAGTTGCTGGATTTTGCCGAGCCGGTAGCGGTGCTGACCGTCGCCGTTCTGCATTTCGTGCCGGATGCCGCCGATCCGGTCGGCATTCTGAAGCGACTCGGCGACGCGATGGTGTCGGGCAGCTATCTGGTGATTTCGCATCTCGGGCCGGACGTCACGCCGGAAGGCCGTGAGCTGCAGGAACGGGCTCGGAAGCTGTACGAGAAAACGCCCACACCGGTGGTTATTCGCGATGATTCGGAGATCGCGGCGCTGATCGGGCCGGACCTCGAGGTCGTCGCGCCGGGCGTGGTTCCGGCGACGTCCTGGCACCCGGACCCGGACGAAGCGGACGAGTTGCCGCAGCCGACCGCCCTGGTGGTGGTGGCCCGCAAGCGTTGAGGCTTATGCCGTTTGTCCCACCAATTGCGCGATTGCGGGTTGATCGTCACCCTAAGTCGGCCGTGTTAACGCTCAACCCGGACCAAGCGTGACGATCTTGACAGCTAGCACAGAGGGCTCAGAAGACAAGAATGGTCCGCGGCTCACGTGAATGGGCATAATTCGGCGGCCAAATGGCATGGAGGCGGCATGGGGCATCCGCCGGACCTGTCCGTGCTCGCTCGGGAGTGGCTGCGTGGGGTGACCCGTTTCGGGTTCGTCCCGGGCGTGCGCGCCCGTGCCCGCACGGCCCTGCACGAACTGCTCGAGGAGATCGTGGCGGCGCTGCGCGCCGAGCCGTTCGACCCGGCCGTCGGCCGCCGCATCGGCGCGGAGCTCGTCGACCTGCGGATGTCGGCCCCGCCGGTGATCGGGATGACCGTGCGACTGCTCGCCGAGCGACTGCCCGCCTTTGTGGACACTGACCCGCAACGTGTCCCGGCCCTGCTGGAAGCCCTGGTGACCGGCTTCGTCACCGCCCAGCGCGACGCGGCCGTCCACGCCGCCGAGCAGATGAACCGGTCCGAGAAGATCCACTGGCGGCAGGTGCAGACCGACCTGCAACGCCGGTTGCAGGACGCGCTGCTGCATGACCCGGCCACCGGCCTGCCGAACGAGCAGCACCTGCGCCAGCACCTCGCCGGCCGGTCCGGCCGGGTCGGTCTGTGCCTGCTCGGCATCGACCGCTACCCGGAACTCGCCGACACGCTCGGCCACGACAACGCCGCCAAGCTGCGCACCGCCATCGCGCACCGGCTGGCCGGCGATCACTTCCTGGCCCACGTCGGCGATGACCAGTTCGCCCTGGTCGTGACGACGATCGGCGCCGACGACGTGATCAAGCTGGCCGACCAGTGCCGCCGCGCGCTGCAGTCGCCGTTCCCGCTCGACGGCCACGCGCTGCGCGTCGACGTCACGGCCGGCCTCGTCGAGGAGCGCGCCGCCGGCGTCAACCCCGACCACTGGCTGCGCGACGCCCGCCTCGCGCTCGGCTGGGCCCGGCAGGAGCGCCGCGACCACGCCGTCTTCGAGCCGGGCCGCGCCGAGGCCGACCGCCGCCGGCACCGCCTGGCCGCCGCGCTGCCGTCGGCCCTGGAGAACGGCGAGTTCCTCGCCCACTACCAGCCGCTCTACCGCATCGCCGACCGCGCGATCGTCGGCGTCGAGGCGCTGGCCCGCTGGCAGCGGCCCGGCTCGCTGCTGGGGCCGCCCGACTTCATCACCCTCGCCGAGCACACCGGGATGATCCGCCCGCTCGGCCGCTACCTGCTCGAACAGGCCTGCCACCAGGGCGTCGCGTGGCGCGAGGCCGGCCACGACCTGCTGATCAGCGTCAACCTCTCGCCGCTGCAACTCGGCGAGCCCGGGCTCGCCGCCGACATCGCGGACGTCCTGCACCGCGTCGGCCTGCCGGCCGCCAACCTCCAACTGGAGATCACCGAGAGCGCGGCGCTCGACCAGCGGCACGCGACTCTGCGGCAGCTTGCCGGCCTGGGCGTACGCCTGGCACTCGACGACTTCGGCACCGGCTTCTCGAGCCTGGCGGTGCTGTCGCGGCTGCCGGTGACGAGCGTGAAACTGGCCGCCGAGTTCATCACGGACGCGGGCGCACCGGCCGTGACCGAGGTGCTGCGGCACACGATCGGCCTGTGCCACGCGCTCGGCGCGACCGTCACCGCCGAGGGCATCGAGACCGCCGACCAGGAGCTTCTGCTGCGCGAACTCGGCTGCGACCACGGCCAGGGCTTCCACTTCGGACGGCCGGTCCCGGCCGCCGTCCTCACGGAGCGTCTGGGGTAGACCGCGCTTGGTAAGGTCGGACCATCCACGGTGATCGATCATGAAGTGGGGCGTGGGTGGTGACCGAGGGCCTGCTGGACCCGGACGGCGCGATGGGTTATCTGCGCGACTGGAAGAGCCGCGTCGACCGGATGGCGGCCGACACCCAGGCGATGAGCGACCGGCTGACCTCGATGCGGGTCACCGCCACCGACGACAACAAACTGGCCACCGTCACGATCGACTCGACCGGCGTCCTGGTCGACGTCGAGTTCGCCGAGCGCATCCAGCGGGTCGCACCCGACGCCGTCTCCCGCGCGGTGCTGAGCGCCCTGCGCAGCGCCCGCCTCTCCGCCGCCCGTCTATCCCGGCAGATCGTCGCCGAGACGATCGGCGACGATTCGGTCGCCGGCCGCGCGATCGCCGAACGGATGGAGAAGCAACTGGCCGGGGGCGACCGTGGCTGACGGCTTCACCGCCGACTCGCAGCAACTGCGGGCGCACGCCGCGAAGATCGACGCGATCCAGGCGCGCTTCGCCACGGTCCTCGGCGCGAGCCGCGCCATCGCACAGGACGACGAGGCCTACGGCCGGCTTTGCGGCTGGATCTCGGCGATTCTCGAACGCCGGCACACAAGACAGGACGAACTGATCGCGTACGTCGCGGAAAACCTCCACCTCGCCTCGGAAGCCCTGATCCAGACCGGCGGCGACTACGACCGGGCCGACGACAGCGCCGCCGAGCGCCTCCGCCAGGCGGGCGGCCGCTGATGGCCGGGCTGGTCGCCGAGGCGCACTCCACCCGCACGGCGTGGACCGGCGCGTCACTGGCCGACGGCTTCCAGGGCCTGCACCAGTCGGTGAGCGGTGGCAGCTGGGTCGAGGGCGCACTGGCCGGCGGCGCGTTCGCGACCGAGGCCGCGGCCACCGTGCTCGACCCGTTCAGCGCCCTGCTGTCGAACGGCCTCGGCTGGGCGCTGGAATACTTCGAGCCCCTCCGCGAGATGCTCGACAACCTGGCCGGCATCCCCGACCGCGTGATGGCCCACGCCGAGACGTGGACCAACATGGCGGCCGAGCTCGGCTCGATGGCCACCGACCTGAAGGCGGCGCTGACCTCCGACCTGCCCGACTGGCAGGGCCAGGCAGCAGAGACCTACCAGAGCCTGATGGCCCACAACGTGCAGTCCCTGGACGGCCTGAGCGCCCTGGCCGCGACGATGTCCGCGTCCACGCAGGCCGCCGGCAACCTGGTGCAGTTCACCCGAGACCTGGTCCGCGACCTGATCGCCGACCTGGTGGCCCGAGTGATCGTCTGGGCCGCGGAGTCCCTCCTGGTGGTGACGATCCCGGTGGTGGCCGCCCAGATCATGTCCGCAGTGGTCAAATGGGCCGGCCGAATCCTCGGCTACACAACGTCCTTGGTCACCAGCCTCCGAAACCTGACGCAGCTGGTCGAGGGCTGACCGGGTGCCGCCGAAGGGGCGCGGCCACGGCGGCGAGGGCGAGGAGCCGTCACGCGGGCCGAGACCCCGGCCGTCCGCACGAAGCGTGCGTGCCGGTCACGACGATCTTGGTGAGGAGGCACGGTCAGGGCGACTGGGGCAGCAGACCGATCACCTGACCACACGGACGACGGCAACGGCCGGGGGCGTGCCTTCCGGCCATCGCACCCGCGTCCGGCCAAAGGACGATGCGGACGTTCAGCGTGCCATCGAACTGGAAAACGACGGCGCGACAATCCTGGCCGCAAACGGCTACCAGACACAGCAAAATCCGACCGCTGAGCAGATCGCCCAGGCCCGGCTAGCGACCGGTGATGTCGGTGGCCCCGGGTCGAGGCCGGACTACATCGTCGAAGGACGGGTCTTCGAGTGCTATTCGCCCAAGGCGGCAAAACCTCCTCGCGGCATCCACGGCGAGGTTGTGGACAAAGTCGTCCTGCGGGAACAAACGCAGCGCATCGTGTTGAACCTGACAGACTGGGAGGGCGACATGGCCGCCCTTCGGAAGCAGTTTTACGACTGGCCGATCGAGGGCCTCAAGGAGGTCAAGGCCATCACTCCGGATGGCGATATCGTCCAGATCGACCTACCTCCACCGAGATGATGGGGAGCGCCTCGTGGCGATCGAATACCGGCTGACGCTCGCCGGCAAAACTCCCAGCGCGGTGGTGGCGGAGTGGGCATTTCCGGAGCCGGACGACCGACCCACCGGACCGGGACGGCTACTGACGGCCGCCCTGGACAAGAAATACGGATTCGCCGTCACGGTCGTGGCGAGCCGGAACGGCTATATGGCCGTGGAAACCGACGCCGGCCTGTGGGAGTGGGAACCGGAGTCCTTCGTGTCGGTTACGTTCCGACTCGACAGCGAGGCCGACCGGGAGTTCGCAACCGGCAACGTCTTCCTGGCCGTGCGTCGTGTCCTCAAAGCCGGCGACGAGGACACCACACTCATCTTGAATGGCGACATTTTGCTGTTCGCACGCCTTGACGGTGTTCTCGTCAAGCACCGCCGAGATACGTGGTGGACCCACCATCCGGAAGCCGAGCAGCTGATTCCTGGGTGAGTTACGTGGTGTGGCAGAGCTGGGGGTTGGCCAGTTCGGCGCAGGGGCGGTCGGCGTGGGCGCGGATGATGTCGGCGCCGACCTGGTTGGTCAGGTAGCGCAGGAAGCTGGCCGCCAGTGATTCGGCCGGCGGCTCGCCGTAGGTGTAGCCGAACTCCGTCTCCCAGAACGGGTAGGTGCCGTGATCGGCGTCGGCGACCGTTGCCGCGTGGCCGTTGATCCGGATGGACACGACGCCTTTACGGTTCGCAGCCGCACCGAGTTCGCTGTAACCCATCGCGCCCGGCGTTGCGGCCACCGTGCGTAGCACCGCGTCGGTCGAGTCGCGGGCGCAGCGCACCACGCCCGCCGGTGAGCCGGGGTCCCGAGTCTGGCAGTCGTCGGAGTTGCAGCCGCGCTCGCCGGCCAGGACCCGGCGCTGGAAGGCCGCCCTGGTGCCGGAGCCCGGGTTCCGGCTGATCAGGCGGATCGGCAGGTGGGCTTCTCGCCGTCGGAGAAGGTGATCATGCCGTCGCGGCCGGCTTGATTCACCGCCTGCAGACCCTCGCCGCTGCCCGCATGTCGAAGGCGAACGAAGCGCCGGGGCAGAGGTCCTGATAGGACTTCGCCGCTTCGCGCGCCACCGGCTCGAAGGCGGTCGAGCCGGTCAGGCGAAGGCGGGGTCTTCGAACTTGTGGCCGTCGACCATCAGCTGGGCGAACGGCCCGTCGTGCTCGGTCTTGACCACGTTGCTGGCGGTCGTGTCCAACTGGACGCGATAGCCGAGACGTTTACGGCACTTGACGACGAATTCGTAGAGCGCCGCGATCCCGGGGACGACCACACCCAGGGTCGCGAGCGCCACACTCCACCAGAACTCTATGACCGCATTATTCAGCCGTCAGGAGTCCCTGGTGGACGGTCGAACCGAGGGTTCAGGCAACGTTCATTCAGACTCGGCGCAGGACGCTGACCACCTTGCCGAGGATCACTGCGTCGTTGCCGGGGATCACGTCGTAGGCCGGGTTGCGGGGGACCAGGTCGACGTTGTGGCCGTCGGTGCGCAGGACCTTGACCGTGGCCTCACCGTCGAGCATTGCGGCCACGATGTCGCCGTTGTCGGCGGTCTGCTGCTGGCGGACCACGACGAGGTCGCCGTCGCAGATCGCGGCGTCGATCATCGAGTCGCCCTTGACCCGCAGGGCGAACAGGGTGCCGTGGCCGACCAGGCTCTGTGGGAGGGTCAGCTCCTCCTCGACCTGCTCGTCGGCGAGGATCGGCGCACCGGCCGCGATCGAGCCGACCAGCGGGACGCGGACGTCATTTACCGAGAGGGCTTGCTCCGGCACGGCGGGGTCGGCCGAGCGGATGTCCACCGCGCGTGACCCCCGGGCGTCGCGGCGCAGGTGGCCGCGCTCCTCGAGAACCTGCAGCTGGTGGGCGACGGAGGAGGGTGAGGCCAGACCGACGGCGGCGGCGATCTCGCGCATGGTGGGCGGGTAACCGTGTCGGTCGACCCACTCACGAATCATCGCGAGGATCTGCCGCTGGCGGGTGGTGAGCTCCTGCGTGGGGGAAGCCATGCCGCGACGATACTACATTTCTCGATCATTTGTACTAACGCGGATTACCCAAGAGCACCGGAAGGTGACTCTCGGCAGGGGTCAGATGTAGTTGCTGTGCTCGGTCGAGTCCCGCAGAGCGTCGACCAGCTGTTTGACCTCCTGCGCGCGGTCGCGGGGGCACACCAGCACCGCATCCGGAGTGTCCACGATGACCAGGTCGCGCACGCCCAGCGCGGCGATCAGCCGGCCCTGGGTCGGCACCACGACCAGGTTTTCCGTCTCGCGCAGCAGCACGCCCGACGTGTCGGCGATGTCGCGGCCGACCACGACGTTGCCGGAGTTGTCGGCGGCGAGCACCGCGCCGAGCGTGTGGAAGTCGCCCACGTCGTTCCAGCCGAAGTCACCCGGGATCGTGCCGACCCGGCCGACCGTGGCGGCGCCCTCCATCACGGCGTAGTCGACCGAGATGCGCGGCAGCGTCGGCCACACCTCACCGAGCACCTCCTCGCGCGCCGGCGAGTCCCAGGCCTGGGCGATGCGCGAGATGCCGGCCGCGAGCTGCGGCTGCTGGCGGGCCAGCTCGGCCAGGAACACGTCGACCCGCCAGACGAACATGCCGGCGTTCCACAGGTAGTTGCCGGACTTGACGTAGGTCTCGGCCACGTCGTACGTCGGCTTCTCCTTGAATTCCTGCACGGCCATCACCGGGCCGTCGCCGACGACGCTGCCGCATTCCAGGTAGCCGTAGCCGGTCTCCGGACGCGTCGGCGTGATGCCGAGCGTCATCAGCAGGCCCTGCCGGGCGCCGTCCATCGCGGCCTGGATGACCTGGGTGAACTTGTCCTTGTCGGCGATCAGGTGGTCGGAGGCGAACGCGCCCATGACCGCTTCCGGTTCACGCCGGGCGATCACCGCGGCGGCCAGCGCGATCGCCGCGCAGGAGTCCCGCGGCGACGGCTCGACCAGAACGTTGTCGGCGGGCACCTCGGTGAGCTGGCGGGACACCGCGGCGGCGTGCGCGACCCCGGTCACCACGAACACCCGATCGGCCGACGACAGCTGGTCGAGTCGGTCGACCGTCGCCTGCAGCAGCGACGCGTCGGTGCCGGTCAGCGGGTGGAGGAACTTGGGGTGGCCGGCGCGGGACAGCGGCCAGAGGCGTGTTCCGGTGCCTCCGGCCAGCACGACCCCGTACAGCGCACCCTGTTGTTCAATCATGCTGGCCTCGTTCATGCTGGCAGAGTGTAGTGGCTCAAGCTGCCGCGACACGTTTCCAGGTGGTGACATGCACTTCCGCGCTGGACTCCCAGGTGAACTCCTTGGCGCGGTCGAAACCGGCCTTGGCCAGGGTGATCCGGCGCTGCTCGTCGTGCAGCAGGTCGGCCAGATCGGCGGCGATGCGGTCCGGGTCCTCGGTGGTGTAGGCCACCGCGTCGCCACCCACCTCGGGCAGTGACAGGCGCGGCGTCGTCAGCACCGGGGTGGCGCAGGCCATCGCTTCCAGGATCGGCAGGCCGAAGCCCTCGCCGAACGACGGGTAGCAGGCGACCAGGGCGCCGCCCAGGAAACCGGGCAGATCGGCATAACGCAGGTAACCCGGGCGCAGCAGGCGCAGGTGCGACGGGACCTCGGCCACCGCGCGGTCGATCTCGTCGTCGTGCCCCTGGCCACCGGCCAGCACCAGCGCCGGCGGGTGCGGCCAGTCGGCGACCGCGCGGGCCCAGCCGCGAATCAGGTTGGGCACGTTCTTCCGGGGCTCCTTGGCGCCGAGGAACGCGACATAACCGGCGTCGGTCAGGCCCAGCCGGGCACGGACCCGGGCCTTTTCCTCGTCGCTCGGCGCGTGGAACGCGACCTGGTCGACACCGTGGTAGGCCACGTCGATCCGGGTCGGGTCGGCGTCGAGCAGGCGGATCAACTCGTCGCGGGTCGCCTTGCTCGGCACGATCACCCGGGCCGCGCGCCGCAGAGACGTCTTGATCGCGCTGCGGAAGAAGGTGCGCTTGGTGTTGTCGTAGTGCTCCGGCTCGGTGAAGAACGTCGCGTCGTGCACCGTCACCGTCACCGGGCAGCCGGCCCGCAGCGGGCACGTGTAGAACGGCGAGTGCAGCACCTTGGCGCCCACCTGCTGGGCCAGCAGTGGCAAACCGGTCTGCTCCCAGGCGAGCCGGGCGGGCCGGTGGGCGACCGCGGCCGGGCCGGCGATCACCTCGGCGTCACCGAGCATGCGGCTGTAACGCTCCGCATCCGAACGCTGAGCAACGACCGCCAGATCGACCCTCTCCGGATCGATCCGGCCGAGGGCGCCGAGGAGGCCGTCGACGTATCGGCCGACACCTCCACGGTCAGCGGGAACGCTGGTGGCGTCGACGAGCACTCGCGGGGGGCGACCGGCGGTCACGAGGCAACTCCCAAAGAGGTTGTAATTCAGACCACTGGCAAGCGTACGCCGGGATCGCATCGGGCACGTGACCGCGACACCGCCTGATTCGAAGCGTTTCCCGGAACTTATCGCTAGTTCAGGGTCGGTTACACAGGGTGACTCTCCTATCGTTGGTGCCGTGCAGACCACGATCCCGCAGGCTCTCACCGAAGCGGTTCGCCGCGACCCGACCACGCCCCTGTTGACCTGGTACGACGACGCCACCGGAGACCGGACCGAACTGTCCGGCGCCACCCTCGACAACTGGGTCGCGAAGACCGCCAACCTGCTGATCGACGGACTCGGTCTGGGGGTGGGCGACCACATCGCGGTGTTGCTCCCGCCACATTGGCAAACCGCCGCGATCGTGCTGGGCGCCGCCGCGGCGGGCGTCGCCGCCGACTTGGGCGACGAGCCGCAGCCGGTGGATGCCCTGTTCACGAGCCCGGCACTGGCCGAACGCGCGGCCGGGTGGGCGACCGGCGACCGCTTCATGACCGGCCTGCTGCCGCTCGCCATGCCGCTGCGCGAACTGCCGCCGGGTTTTGTCGACTATGTGACAGAGGTTCGCAACTACGGCGACCATTTCCGCGGCGAGGCGCTGTCCCCCGACGACCGGGCGCTGGCCGGCCCGGTGGAGATGAGCCACCTGGCGGTGATGCGCACCGGCATGGTCCGGGCGTCGGAGTTGGGCTTCGGCGCCGGCGACCGGGTCCTGATCGACACCCGCACCTACTCCGACCCGGCCGACTGGCTCTTCGCCCCGCTGGCGGTGGGCGCCTCGGTGATCCTGTGCGCCAACCTCGACCCGGCCAAGACCGCCGCGAGAGCCGACTCGGAGAAGGCGACCGTCCTGCTGACGTGATCTAAAAACCGACCGCGACCAGCAGGTACTGCGGGTCCTGGTGGGAGACGTACGTCGACTGGGCGTTCACGTCGTCGTACGGGAATCCGTAAGCGCGACCGTCGAGGGCGTTGTCGTGCCAGAACTTCGCGTAGAAGTTGGCCGGGGCGGCCTTGTAGTAGGCGCTCGGGTTGTTCGCCTGGGCGGCGGTCACATGGCGGTTGAGCTGGGCGCATTCGTCAGGCTTGCCGGACAGCGGGCCGGCGCAGCCCAGGATGTCCGAGCTCGACCCGGCGGCGCCGAAATAGCCGGCGTAACGGCCGCCCGGCTTGAACTGCGGGTCGCCGCCGGGGGAGAGGATCTTGTCCAGGCCCTGGGCGAGGTGGTCGAACTCGGCGGGGA
Source organism: Actinoplanes sp. NPDC026619 (assembly GCF_040638295.1). NCBI lineage: Bacteria > Bacillati > Actinomycetota > Actinomycetes > Micromonosporales > Micromonosporaceae > Actinoplanes > Actinoplanes sp. NPDC026619. Next base: position 152,096 of record NZ_JBEZYA010000023.1, on the reverse strand, counting down.
CCGCGGCCTTGAACCGGGCGAACGTCGCGGCCCGGGACTCGGCGAAGACCTTGCGGCTCTCGCCCACCTCCTGGTCGAAGCCGTCGTGGGCGTGCAGCCGCATGGCGATCTTCAGGACGAAGGCGTCGACCCGCGTGGTGTTGCCGTTGAACTGGTCGGCGCCGACCGTGAACTCGATGAAGTCGTTGTATTTGCCGGTCGGCGAGCCCAGATGGAAATACATCCGGCCGGCCGAGTTCGCCGGCATGTCCAGGTAGGGCTGGTCGGCGATCGAGTGGGTCTGCCCGTTGAACGTCCAGTAGACCTTGCTGTCGGGATAGGCGCCCTTCGTGCGGTTGAGCACCTTCACGGTGAGCACGTTCAACGAATCGCCACGCCCAGCAGCGTCCCGGCCGGAAACGGGCAGGTCAACGTGATGATCGACGCCGCTTGATTGGTGTTATTCGCCGCCCGCGGAGCGCTCCCGGGCCAGTTTCTCGAACGCCACCAGCGACTCCGGATTGACCAGCGCGCCCTTGGCTGCCGCCGACTCCACCGGCGTACCGGTCAGGATTCGTTTGACCGGCACTTCCAGCTTTTTGGCCGACAGCGTGCGCGGCACCGCGCGTACCTGATGAATCTCGTCCGGAATGTGCCGCGGGGACAGTGCCGAGCGCAGTTCCGTGCGGATTTTGCCGATCAGCGCGTCGTCCAGCTCCCGGCCCTCCTCGAGGACCACGAACAGCAGCAGCTCGCCGTTCGGGTTGTCGTCCTGTTCGAGGTGGACCACCACCGAGTCGACGATTTCCGGCAGGCCCTCGACGACCGAATAGAACTCGGCGGTGCCCAGCCGTACGCCACCGCGGTTGAGGGTCGCATCCGACCGGCCGGTGATCACGCAGCGGCCCTCGCCGTCGATCGTGATCCAGTCGCCGTGCCGCCAGACGCCGGGGAAGACGTCGAAGTAGGCCTCCCGGTACCGCTTGCCGTCCGGGTCGTTCCAGAAGCTGACCGGCATGCTCGGCATCGGGGCCGTGATCACCAGCTCACCGAGCTCGTCCACGACCGGCTTGCCGGCCGGGTCGTACGCCTCCACCTTCGCGCCCAGGCACCGGCAGGCGATCACGCCCTCGATGACCGGGTGCAGCGGTGACGCGCCGACGAATCCGGTGCACACATCCGTACCCCCGGAAAGTGATTGCAGTTGCAGTTGCGTGCCCACCGCCTGATAGACCCAGTCGAAGCCCTCGGCCGGCAGGGGTGCGCCGGTGGAGCCGATGGCCTTGAGGCCCGGCTCGCGGGGCTCGAGACCGGCTTTGCGGCAAGCCATGAGGAACGGCGCCGACGTGCCGAAATAGGTGATGCCGGCCTCGTCGACCAGGTCCCACAGGGCTGACATGTCGGGAAAGCCGGGATTGCCGTCGAACATCACGATGGACGCGCCCACCGCCGGGGCGCTGACCAGGAAGTTCCACATCATCCAGCCGGTCGTGGAGAACCAGAAGAACCGGTCGCCCGGGCCCAGATCGTGGTGCAGGGCCAGCATCTTGAGGTGCTCGATGAGGATGCCGCCGTGGCCGTGCACGATCGGTTTCGGCAGGCCGGTCGTCCCCGAGCTGTACAGCACATACAGCGGGTGATCGAACGGGACGGCCTCGAACTCCATCGGGTCATCGCCGGTCAGTGACTGCCAGTCGTCGGCGGCCGGATCCAGGTAACCGATCGTCACCACGTGCTCGATCGACGGGATCGCCTCGGTGATCGCCTGAACCTCGGCCGTACGGGAGATCGGTTTGTCGCCGTATTTGTAGCCGTCGACCGCGACCAGCACCTTCGGCTCGATCTGGCTCCACCGGTCGACGACGCTGCGGTTGCCGAACTCGGGCGCGCACGACGAGAAGATCGCGCCGAGGCTGGTGGTGGCGAGCATCAGCACGAACGTCTCGGGGATGTTCGGGGCATAGGCGGCAACCCGGTCACCCTTGCCGACGCCCCGGGCCTTCAGCCCGGCACGCACGCGCCGCACCTGCTCACGCAACTGCCGCGCGGTCAGGCTGACCGGATGGCGACTTTGCGAGTACGCCATGACGACCGGGTCGTCGTCCCCGATCCCCGGCATGCGCAGCACGTGCTCCGCGTAGTTGACCGTCGCCCCCGGGAACCACCGCGCCCCCGGCATGGTCGGCTCGGGCAGCACCCCGGTCGGCGGAGTCTGGCTCATCACCTCGAAGTAGTCCCAGATCGACTGCCAGAACCCGGGCAGGTCGGTGACGGACCACTCCCACAGCGCCGCGTAGTCGGCGAAGGTCAGCCCGCGCTCCCGCTCCAACCAGCGCAGATAAGCGCCGATACGGGTGGTCTCGCGAACATCGGCCGGCGGTTCCCACAGCACTGTGCCCGTCATTCACACACCTTAACTTCTGTTCAGGCCCCGGATTTGAGCCTCTCGCACCTCGCAGCCGTACGTCCATGTAGCCGGCCGACACACCCGGCGCGACGCCGCGTGCCCCGACCACATTTCGCGGTTGGCTGATCGGCCGCCAACTATGTCCGCCCGGCGGAGCAAAACCCGGCCGAGCACTGGTGCAGTCGGTGATGACGGGTTAGTTGCCCAGCGTGGGTAGCGTGCCGAGTCAGCGAGTCACCCGGGGAGAGAACCGTGCGTCACTTCAGGTCGATCTTGTACGCGCTCGTCCTGGCGCCGGCCGCCTGGGTGCTCACCGGGGTGGGCCTCAACAGCGACCTGACCCCTCGCGGCCGCGACGGTTTCGCCGTCGAGAACTTCACCGGCCTGCTGCTCCTGCTGCTGGCCGGCGCCGCGTACGGAATCCTGGTCCTCGGCCCGATCTCACCCGCCGGCCCGCTGGCTGCCGGCCTGATCTACCTGATCATCACCCTCTGGGCGCTGATCTCCCCGTCGGCCTACGCCGACGCCTGGTCACCTTCGGTGACAAAAGAGGGCTTCGACCTTTCCCGGCCCGGCTACGGCCTGGCCGCTTTGCTCGCGGTCCCTTTGCTGTGTACGGCGTTGAGCGCGCGCCGCTGGGCAAAGCACGAGCCGCCGGTCCTCCCGGTGATCGGCGACATCAGCCGCTTCTGGGGCACCGCCCGAGCCCCCGGCACCACGATCGCCGCCGCCCCCACGACGGTCATCCCAACCCTCGACCCCGACCCGACCACCGTGCTGCGCCTCCCGCAGACCGAAGACACGGTGCTCCTGAGCCCGACGGTCACCCTCCCCCCAGCCGACAACGACCCAACCGTCCCCACCCCCACGACGACCGATGACCCGACCACCGACCTGACCCACCCCACCGGCACCCCCAGCCCGACCACCAACGCCGAAGAACCAACGGCAGCCACAGCGCAGGCCGAGCCGACCGACGACGAGCCGACGCTCGTGGCAGAGGCCTTAGCCGGCGAACCGACCCCGCACGAGCCGCCCGCCGAGGACGAGCCGAGAGCGGCCGATGACCCGACCACGGTTCTGAGCGAGCTGGGCAATGGCGCCGAGCCGGCAGCGGGTGGTGAGCCGCCGGCCGAGGGCGAGCCGGCGGCCGTGGAGCCGACCACGGCTCTGAGCGAGCAGAGCGATGAGGCTGGGCCGGCGACGGATGGTGAGCTGGCGGTCGAGGGCGAGCCGACGGTTGCGGTGACGGCTGATGATCCGACTGGCGTGATCGAGGCGGCCGAGGTCGGCGAGGTAGCCGTCGAAGACGACGAACTGATCGCCGAGGGCGAGTCGACCGCGGCGATTGAGGCTGTCGATGATGAGTCGACGGCGGCCTGGTTCGGCGGTGGAACGGCGATCGCTGCGGCGGCGGGTCGCACGGCCGGCGGCGAAGTAGCGGGCGAGGTTGAGTCGGCTGATGCTGAGCCGGCCGAGGGCGTGTCGGCGGCGCTGGACGGGGCTGAGGCTGGGGGCGCGACGGGGGCGGATGAGTTCGCCGGTGGTGAGGCCACTGCTGCCGAGGCCGCTGCGGGCGACGAACAAACCCTGGCCATGGCTGCGGACAACGGTGGTGATGGGCTGACCGAGGCCCAGCCGACGTTGGTGGCTGAAGCCGCCGCGGATGAGCCGACTGCGGCGATTGGAGCCGAGCCTGACGGTGAACCGACCTTGGCAACTGAGCCGGCCGATGGCGAGCCGGTCGAGGCCGGCGTCGCGGATGACGAGCGCGGGCCGGCTTCGCTCGGTGGTGAATCGGCGATTGACGAAGGAGCGGCCGCCGACGACGGGTCAGCGGGGGCTGAGACTCGCCCGGACGCTGGGCCGGCATCTGCGGCTCAGAGCGAATCACCGGCGGCCGCTGAGACGATCGCCGAAGACGAGCAGACCGTGGCTATGGCCCTGGTGGGCGGTGAGCCGGATGCGGCTGAGCCGACGGCCGAGACTGTTGCGGGTGAGCCGCAGCCGGCCGACGCGAGTGGCGAAGGTGAGCCGGACTCAGCTGCGGACGAGTTGGCCGGCGACGATGACCAGCAGCCGGTAGTTGAGGCGGCTGCAGGTGGGTCGGACGGTGCTGAAGCGGACGTCGCCGACGACGAGACGACCGAGTTGGTGGCTGCGGTCGAGGCCGACGACAACGACGGGGAATCGACGACAGACCTCGGCGACTCGGCAGCGGATGAGGCGCCTACGACGGCGCTCGCTGGGGCGGATGAGGAAGAGCCGACCGTTGGAGCTTCGGAGGAGGACGAGTCCGCGACCGACGCGGCCGGCGACGACGATCCGGCCGCTTCGGTTCAGAGCGACGAACATGAGCAGGTCCAGGGCGACGGTGATGAATCGGCCGCCGCTGTGGCTTCGGGTGCCGTGGGGGTCGATGAGGAGCCTTCCGGCGCCGGGCTGACTGTGGTTGCTGGGGAAGCGCCGACCGGGCGTCGGTTCCGGCTCGGGCTTCGGCGGCGGCGTCGGCCTGCTCGGGCCGACACCGATGTGCCGGCAGCGAGCGAGTCGGCCGTCGCGGATGGTGGGAGCGCGGACGAGGCCGAGGACCTGGTCGTTGCTCGCGCTGACGGCGCGCCGGACGCGAGCGAGGCGGAGGCCGAGGACGTCGGGGAGCGGACGCGGGTCATCCGGCTTCCGGTTGCGGATGACGCCGAGCGGACGCAGGTGGTGCGCCTTCCGGTGCGGGAGGCGACGGAGGGGGATGACTCCGAGAGGACGCAGGTCGTTCGGCTTCCGCTGGGGGATGACGCGGAGCGGACCCAGGTCGTGCGGCTTCCGGTGCGGGATGACGGGGAAAAGACGCAGGTCGTCCGGCTTCCGCTGGGGGAGACGGCGGAAGAAACTCAGGTGGTACGGCGGAACCTGCTGCCGTTTCCGATCAGTGATCCCGGTGAGCGGACCCGGGTCATCGACACCACGCCGGACTCGGCGGAGCGGACCCAGGTGCTGCGGTTTCCGTCGCGGCCGATCGGGGAGTGGCCGACCCGGGACGTGCGTGGGCTGGGTGGGCGGACCCGGGATCTCAGCAATCGGGCCACCGGGGACGTCGGCGGGGATGAGACCCAGGTGATTCGGCTCGCCGGCAAGAGCGTGGACGAGGAGCGGACGCAGATCATCCGGCCGCCGCTGGTCACGCCGCCGCCGGGGATCCCCGCGAAGGGCGCCGCCCGGGTCGTCGAGCCGGTTGCCGACGACGCGGAAGCGCCGGTGGTGTCCATCGCGGATGCCGAGGCGCCCAACTTCGCCGAGGACCCGACCGGGCGAATCGTGCCGCCGGCGCCGCGTGACGACGCCGACGGGCCGCGGCCGCGGACCGTGCTGGACATGGAGCGGCCGGCCGACGAGGTGCGCGAGGACACCACGCACATCCCGGCGCAGCGGCAGCCGGGGGACGGCGAATAGGGATCAGGCCAGGCGGGCCAGCGCCGGGGGGATCTGCCGGGCGGTGGCCGAGGCCAGCGGGGTCGGCAGTGCCTCCGGGGTGAACCAGGCCAGGTCGGCGGACTCGTCGCTGATCTGCTCGGTGGCGCCGGCCGGGCTGTGGACCAGGAAGCGGACGTCGTAGTGCACCGACCCGGTCGCCGGGGTGCCCTCGGCGGCGCCGCAGCGGACCTCGTGGACGTCGACGTCGATCGGGTCGGGGTCGATCCGCAGGCCGGTGATGCCGGATTCTTCGGTGGCCTCGCGCAGGGCCGCCTCAGCCAGGGTCTGGTCGGCGGGCTCGCAGTGGCCGCCCAGCTGCATCCACTTGCCCAGGCGGCCGTGCAGGCAGAGCAGCACGCGGCCGTCGGGGTCGACGACCAGGGCGCTCGCCGTGACGTGGCCGGCCCGGTGGGCGCGGGTCATCGCGACCGGGCCGTCGGCGAGCAGCTCGAGGGTGCGCTTGCGGTTGAGGTCGCCCTCCTCGGTGGTGGCGCGCCAGGCGCTCAGCACCCGGACCGCGTCGGCGTGCAGGGCATTCATGCGGGAACTCCGGAAAGGTCGAGGCGGATGCCGTCGTCGTGGGGCAGGGCGATGCTGGCGACCGACTCGGCGGCCAGGGCGGCGCGCAGGCGGTGGGCGTCGGCGCCGAGGCGCATCAGGCCGCCGGGGGTGGTGTCGCGGGTCTGCAGGTGCAGGGCGGCGGTGGCGCCGTTCGACGCCAGGACCTCGTCGGGCGTGATCGTGGTGAAGCGGGACAGATGATCGGCGACCGTCTCCAGCGCGCGCCGCACGGCTTCCGGGTCGACCGGCAGGCCGGGCAGGTCGAGCTGCAGGCCGTCGGCCAGTTGGGCGGCGTCGCGCAGGCCGGCCGCGCGGGCCTCGGCCGTGCCCAGGCTGAACATGTCGCTCTCGGCGTCACGCAGCAGCACGGCGGCGCCCGGGCCGTCATCACGCGCGGAAACAGACGAGAGGTAACCACGGACGACGGCCACCGGGACGTTGTCGACCTTGCCCTTGACCAGCTCGCCGGCGGCGGACAGCTCGTCGATCACGGCCATCTGGGTGATCTGGAGCTCGTTGCCGTAGGGGTCGGTCTCGCCGCGGTGGTCGCGGAACGGGGCGATGCCGGCCGCGCCCAGCGCCACGTCGGTGAGGCCGTTGCGCCAGGTGCGGCCCATCGTGTCGGAGATGATGACCGCCACGTCGAGGCCGCGGGCCTGGAAGCCGGCGCGCAGCCGGCGGGCCGAGGCGTCGGGGTCGGCGGGCAGCAGGACCAGGTGGGTCTTGTCGACGTTGGAGGCGTCGATGCCGGCCGCGGCCATCACGAACCCGTGGTGGGTCTGCACGATCGTGGTGGGGCCGCGGCGGGCCACCACCCGGGCGGTCTCCGCGACCAGGGTGGCCGCGCGGGCGGCGTCGCGCTCGGGGCCGTCGGCCGGGACCTCGACCAGGTTGCCCTCGGCCTTGGACACGATCTTGCTGGTCACCACGAGGACGTCGCCGTCGGCGAGCCAGGACGCGGCGCCGGCGATCAGCCCGACCAGGTCGTCGCCGGCGGTCACGTCGCCGATGCCGACGACCGGGCGGATCTCGAGGCCGCTCACGCGACGCCGGCCAGGGAAAGGGCGTCACGCACCATCTGGGCGGTGGTTTCCTCGGAGGTCATCCACAGCGGGACGGCCCGGGTGGGCACGCCGGGGACCTCGGTGCCCTCGTCGGAGCTGTCCACCAGCCAGCCGTCGAGCAGGTCGCTGCCGTAGAGCGCGCCGGCGCCGGCGGCGCTCACCGCCACCCCGAGCGTGGCCAGGCATTTGTCGGCCATGCCGCGCACCGGCGACTCGCCGATGATCGGGGAGACGCCCACCACCGGCGCCACGCCACTGAGCAGGGCGTCGCGGATCGGGTCGACCGCGAGGATCGGGGCGATGCTGACCACCGGGTTGCTCGGGGCGAGCAGCACGACGTCGGCCGCGGCGATCGCGTCGAGCACGCCGGGGGCGGGCTTGGCCGCGTCGGCGCCGACGAACACGAATCGGTGGGTGGGCAGGTCGCCGCGGTAGCGCACCCACCACTCCTGGAAGTGGATGGCTTTGCGCTCGCCGTCGACGTCGACCACCACGTGCGTCTCGACGCGGTCGTCGGTGGCCGGCAGCAGGGTCATGCCGGGCTGCCAGCGCCGGCACAACGCGGCCGTCACCGCGGACAGCGGATAACCGGCGTCGAGCATCTGGGTGCGTACGAGATGAGTGGCTGTGTCCTTGTCGCCGAGGCCGAACCACGACGGCTCGACGCCGTAGGCGGCCAGCTCCTCCTTGACCACCCAGGTCTCGCCGACGCGGCCCCAGCCCCGCTCGGGGTCGTGAGCGCCGCCCAGCGTGTACATCACGCTGTCGAGGTCGGGACAGATCTGCAGGCCGTGCATGCGCACGTCGTCGCCCACGTTGACCACGGCGGTGACGTCGGCGCCGATGGCCCGAGCATGGGCGCGCACACCGACGAGGAATTTCGCACCGCCGATACCGCCGGTGAGGACCACGATCCGCATGGCCACCATCTTCGCGTACGGGTATGACAAGAACGCCCTCTGGGTAAGCGGCGCCACATGCTCGGTCGGTCTACGCTGGGCCGACCTCAATATCATCGTCGTCAGGGAGAATCCGTGACCAGCCAACCGCAGCCCACGCCGGGTGAGGGCAGACCGGCCGGCCAGTTCCTTCGCCCGTTGCGCGATCTCGCAGCGTACGCCCTGGTCGGGGCTACCGCCGTGTTCCTGTTCGTGGCGGTCGTCCGGTTGATTCCGGACAACGGGCTCGCGTTCAGCTACCGCACGCAGAGCGCCTTCGACAACTTCATCAATCTGGCCACCATCGCGTTCCCGATCGCCGCCGTCCTGCTCTCGCTGCTCATCGAGCCGCGACACCCCAAGGCGAAGCTGATCGTGACCGTGGCCGTGGTGGAGTACGCGGTGATGGCCGTGTTCGGGCTGTTCTTCGGCGTGCTGATCGGCCTGATCAACGAGGCCGACAACAACGGCGCCCGGAGCGCGTTCGAGGGGCTGCTCCTGCGGGTCGGCTGGCTGGCGGTCTTCGCCGTGGCCGCCTACGCGGTCTACCTGATCTGGCGCAACATGTTCTACACCGCGCGCCCGAAGCCGCAGCAGGGTGTCTACGGCCAGCCGCAGTACAACCAGCCGGGCTCTTTCCCGGGCCAGCCGGGCTACGGCCCGCCTCCGGGACAGCCCGGCCCGCCTCCCGGACACCCCGGCCAGCCCAATCCATACGGAGCGCCCCCGCAGGGCGGCTACCCGCCGGCGCCCGGTCAGCCGGGCTACTCGGCCCCCGGGATGTACGGCCAGCCGCCGGCCCCGGCGTGGAACCAGGCCCCGGCAACAATGCCGGCGGCTCCGCCCGCCCCGACCGCGCCGTTCACGCCGCCGCCGCCCGCGGAGACGAACTCGTTCAGCGAGCCGACCCAGGTCGTGCCGCGGACCGAGGCCGGCCCGGTCGACGACCGCACCGAGAAGATCAGCGACGATCGGCCCGGTTTCGGCCCGGCCGATCAGGACCCGCCGCGGCAATAGGCCCAGCAAAGGGCGCGCGCCGTGTTCTATTCCACTGCGCGCGCCCGGGCACGACCGGGGCAACCGGTCACTTTCCGGCCTAGGCTGCACTGCGTGGTAAAGGTCAACGAGGAACCGGTTCCGACCGAGGCGAGCATCCGACGCGCTCTGCGCCGCGCCGCCGACGGCAAGGCCATCGACGCCGAGGAAGCTGCCGCGCTGCTGGCGGCCACCGGTGACCCGCTCGACGACTTGCTGGCGATCGCCGGCGGCATCCGGGACGCGGGCCTGCGCCTGGCCGGTCGCGAGGGCGTCGTGACGTACTCCCGCAAGGTTTTCATCCCGCTGACGCGGCTCTGCCGCGACCGATGCCACTACTGCACGTTCGCCACCGTGCCGCATCGCCTGCCGGCGGCGTTCCTGGAGCGCGACGAGGTCCTCGAGATCGCCCGGCAGGGCGCCGCGCAGGGCTGCAAGGAAGCGCTGTTCACGCTGGGCGACCGGCCGGAGGAGCGCTGGCCGGCCGCGCGCCAGTGGCTGGACGAGCGCGGTTACGACTCCACCCTCGACTACGTGCGTGCCTGCGCGATCGCGGTGCTGGAGGAGACCGGTCTGCTGCCGCATCTCAACCCGGGCGTGCTGAGCTGGGATGAGCTGCAGCGACTGAAGCCGGTCGCGCCGAGCATGGGCATGATGCTGGAGACCACCGCGACCCGGCTCTGGTCCGAGCCGGGCGGCCCGCACTACGGCTCGCCGGACAAAGAGCCGGCGGTGCGCCTGCGGGTGCTCGACGACGCCGGCCGGGTGGGCGTCCCGTTCACCACCGGCATCCTGATCGGCATCGGCGAGACCCGGGCCGAGCGGGCCGACTCGCTGTTCGCGATGCGGCGCACCGCCCGGGAGTTCGGCCACATCCAAGAGGTGATCATCCAGAACTTCCGCGCGAAGCCGGACACGGCGATGCGCGGGATGCCCGACGCGGAGCTGCGTGAGCTGGCCGCGACGGTGGCGGTGGCACGGATCATCCTGGGCCCCCGCGCCCGCATCCAGGCTCCGCCGAACCTGATCGACACGGAGTTCGAGCTGCTCCTGCGGGCCGGCATCGACGACTGGGGCGGCGTCTCCCCGGTGACCCCCGACCACGTCAACCCGGAGCGCCCGTGGCCGCAGATCGACCTTCTTCGCGAAAAATCGGCTGATGCCGGTTTTGTGCTGCGGGAGCGGTTGACGATCTACCCGGAGTACGTGAAGCGCGCCAACGAGGGCTGGCTGGACCCGCGTCTGATGGCCCACGTAGCCGCGCTGGCCGACAGTGACGGTCTGGCCAGGGAAGACGCCGAGGTGACGGGAAAACCTTGGCAGGAGCCCGATGACGCGTACGGCATGGGCCGCACCGATCTTTTTGCCACGATCGACACCACCGGCCGCACCGAAGACCGCCGCTCCGACTTCGATGAGGTCTACGGCGACTGGAAAGAGGTCGCCGCCCACATCACCACCGACGCGACGATCTCGCTGCCGACCGACGTGCTGGCCGGGCTCAAGCTGGCGTCGGAGAACCCGGCCGCGCTCCTCCTCCCGGAGCACGAGGACAAGGCGATGGCCCTGTTCAACGCGGACGGCAGCGCCCTCGACGAACTCGCCCGCATCGCCGACGACCTGCGCAAGGAGGTCAACGGCGACGACATCACGTACGTGGTGAACCGGAACATCAACTTCACCAACATCTGTTACGTCGGCTGCCGGTTCTGCGCGTTCGCCCAGCGGGAGCAGGACGCCGACGCCTATCGCCTGTCGGTCGAGCAGGTCGCCGACCGGGCCGAGCAGGCCTGGCAGGACGGCGCCTCCGAGGTCTGCATGCAGGGCGGCATCGACCCGAAGATGCCGGTCACGGCGTATGCCGATCTGGTGCGCGCGGTGAAGCAGCGGGTGCCCGGCATGCACGTCCACGCGTACTCGCCGATGGAGATCGTCACGGCCGCCTCGAAGGCCGGCGTGCCGATCCGGGAGTGGCTGACCGAGCTGCACGAGGCCGGCCTCGACACCATCCCCGGCACTGCCGCCGAGATCCTGGACGACGACGTGCGCTGGGTGCTGACCAAGGGCAAGCTGCCGGCCAGCACCTGGATCGACGTGGTCACCACGGCCCATCAGGTGGGCATCAGATCAAGTTCGACGATGATGTACGGCCATGTCGACCACCCCCGCCAGTGGCTCGGCCACTTCCGGGTGCTGGCCGGGATCCAGGACGTGACCGGTGGTTTCACCGAGTTCGTGGCGCTGCCGTTCATCCACACCAACGCGCCGATCTACCTGGCCGGCATCGCCCGCCCCGGCCCGACCTGGCGGGAGAACCGGGTGGTGCACGCGATGTCCCGGGTTCTGCTGCACGGCCGGATCAACAACATTCAGTGCTCCTGGGTGAAGCTTGGCGACGAGGGTACCCGGGTAATGCTCAACAGCGGTTGCAACGACCTCGGCGGCACCCTGATGGAGGAAACGATCTCCCGGATGGCGGGCTCGGAACACGGCTCGGCGCGGACGGTTGCCGAGCTCAAGGAGCTTGCCGCGGCGGCCGGACGGCCGGCGGTGGAGAGAACGACTGTGTACGGCCGTCGGTAGTCACCCTGTCAGGTTGATCACCCCATCCGATTGGACCTTGGTTACAAGGTCACAAATCGGGTTAAATTGGACGTGACGCGCCAGGGTGGCGTAACCCTGCGTGGCTCCTGAGAGATAGGGCAGGAACGGGACCACGACGCGCCGAAGGCGCGCCGGGGAAACGGGCCTATTTATCAGGTTCGGCTTGACGACGCACGTCTTACACGCGTGTAATTTCGGTGGGGTTGTGGCATGGACGCTTCGAAATTTTCGCGTCCGGCCACAAAAAACACGCCGCGTGCGTGGGGGGTCAGCGCCGGCAGCGATGCCGGCGCGGAAATTGGGAGGCACGCCGATGGAAGCGCAGGTTGAAGGGGTAGACCTGCTCGGGGACGCGCCCGAGTGGCAGGAGCGGGCGCTGTGTTCGCAGACTGATCCGGAAGCTTTCTTTCCGGAAAAGGGCGGATCCACGAGGGAGGCGAAGCGGATCTGTGGCCGGTGCGAGGTCAAGGGGGAGTGCCTGGAATACGCACTGGGACACGACGAGCGCTTCGGAATCTGGGGCGGACTGTCCGAGCGTGAACGCCGCAAGTTGAAGCGGCGAGTCGCTTAAGAGAGATCGTCCGGATCCACCCCGAGCAAGTTGGCTACCTGCTCGATGATCACATCGTGGACGAGGTCGGCGAGGTCTTCGCGGTCCATCGCCCGGAATTCCAGCGGCCGGCGGTAGAGCACAATCCGAGGGGGAAGCTCCTGCCGGCCGGGGCGACCGGGCAGAAGACGGGCGAGCGGCACCTCGCCGTCCTCGAGCACGTCGGAGTCGTAGACGTTGAGATCGGGAGGCACGTCCTCCACCGCGAACTCGACGCCGGCCAGCTCTTTGGCATAGCGGCGCTCGAGGCCCTCGACCGTGTCGAGCACCAGGTCGTCGAAGATCTCAGCCTTGGTGCGGGCCAGCGGGACCGTGGCGGGCACCAGCCGGCCGCGCAGGCCGCGGCCGTGGCGGTCGCGACGGGTCGGATGACCGGGACCGTCTCTGCGGGCCGAGTTGCGTCGGCGCTCGGGGCTGGTGGTCACCTCGTAACTCTAGTCCTACGCCGGGGGTGCGCGGCGGCAGCCGTGTTTCCGCCGCGTGTCCGTAAAACCATCGCGGGGAATTCGTCCCAACGGGGCGGCGTGTCGGGCGGCCATGGCCGAATCGTGATGCGCGGTGGGTCGGCGTGTCGCGAGGTATCGGCGCACGCGTGAACCCGTGGAGCGATAACGTGCCCGGCGTGAGGTCCCCACGGCGCTGCTCCCGGAACGGCTGTCCCCGACAGGCGGTCGCCACACTGACCTACGTCTACAGCGACTCGACCGCCGTCGTCGGCCCCCTGGCGGCGTTCGCCGAGCCACACACGTACGACCTGTGCGAGCCGCACGCCCGCAGCCTCACCGCCCCCCGAGGCTGGGACCTGGTGCGTCACGACGGCGATTTCGCGCCTCCGCCCCCCACCACCGACGACCTGGTCGCCCTCGCCGACGCCGTGCGCGAGGCCGCCCGGCCGCCGGCCCCGCCGCCGCGCGGCGACGAGCAGGAACTCCCCGGCCACCAGACCGGCCGCCGCGGTCACCTACGAGTGATTCCCCCGGCGCACTAGAGCCCGATCAGGCGGTAACGCTTCTTCAGCCACGGGATCAGCGTCCGGTAGGCCGCGATGGTGTCCGGCTGGGCATAGTCGTGCGAGAGCACGATCGACCCGGCGTGCGTCCGCTTCTCGACCTGGGCGATTACCCGCGCCCGGTGCTGGGCGGCGGTCTCGCCCTTCGGGTGGTCCCAGTCGCGCGGATCGACCTTCCAGTAGAGCGAGGTCATGCCGAGCTGCTTGGCCACCGCGACCACGCCGGGCGTGAAGTTGCCGCCGGGGGCGCGGAAGAACCGGATCTGCGCGTTCGGCACCGCCTTGCGGATCGCCGCGTTGGTGCGGGCCAGGTCCGCCTTGATCTGTGCGGCCGGCTGCTTGCCGAGCTTCAGGTTGTGGTTCCAGGTGTGGTTGCACAGGGTGTGGCCGCCGGCGACGATCTGCCGGACCAGCTCGGGGTGCTTCTGCACGTTCTGGCCGACCAGGCAGAACGTGGCGTGGATGTGGTTCTGGGCGAGCAGCTTGAGGATCTTCGGCGTCTGGGCCGGATCGGGGCCGTCGTCGAAGGTCAGCGCCACGCCCTTGGTGCCGGTGGTCATCTTGCTGCCGGCCGGCCCGCCCGTTTTGTGTGCGCCGGCCTTGACCGTGGCCGGCTTCGTCGGCTTCGGCTTCGGCTTCGTCGGCTTGGGCGCCGGTTTGGTGGCTGGCTTGGCGGCCGGCGTGGCTGACGACGTCGCCGGGGCCGGGGCCGGGGCCGCCGAGGGGGTCGTGTCCGCTGAAGCCCTGCCGGCCAGACCCACCATCACCAGGGCCACGCCGAACAGAACCAGCTTCTTGGACCGCGACAACCGCATCAAAACCTCCCCAGGTATCTCGAATAGCGACAGTGCCCGCTGAAACCGGCCCACCGCCACTCGTGACCCCCGTTCGGCACATTTCAGGGAGCTAATTCACTCGTCGATCCCTGACAAATCCAGCAATCCCGATCTTTCACGCGTATCGGGTCGGACGCCATCCGCCGCTCGGCCCACCTAGAGAAACGTAGGGGCGGCGCGCAAGGATCAAACCGGCCATCCTGGACGGATGAAAATCCGGCTGCGCCCGATCCGAGCCGACGAGCGGCTCATGGTGGACGTGGACGGCGAGGCGGCCGGCTTCGTCTCGTACCTCAAGGGCCGCTACGGCATCCGGGGTGACTACTACGAGATCGGGTGCGCGCTGCTGCCGGCCTACTGGGGCCGGGGGATCGGCTGGCGGGCGCAGGCGCTGCTCACGGCGTACGTCTTCGACCATTGGCCGGTGCAGAGAGTTCAGGCGGGCACTCAACCGGAGAACGTGGCCGAGCGGAAGGCGCTGCTCAAGGCTGGGTTCCGGGAGGAAGGGGTGATCCGGGCATCGGAATTCCAGGCCGGGCAGTGGCGCGACGGCGTGCTGTTCAGCCGACTGCGCGACGACCCGTACCCGGAACTCAGCAATTAGGACAACTCGGCCAGCTCTTCGGTGGTGAGCAGGCGTGAACGGATCAGGAAACGTACGCCCTCGGGTGCCTCCAGCGAGAAGCCGGCGCCGCGCCCCGGGACCACGTCCACCGTCAGGTGGGTGTGCTTCCACAGCTCGAATTGCGAGCCGGACATCCAGAACGTGATCGGCTCGTCCACTCCGTCGATCTTGAGGGATTCGAGCAGCACGTCGGACTGGCCGGTGCGGAATTCGCCCTCCAGGTAGCACATCGGCGAGCTGCCGTCGCAGCACCCGCCGGACTGGTGGAACATCAGTGGACCGTGCTGCCCCCGCAGCTGCCGCATCATGTCGGCAGCGGCGGGGGTCACGTCAACCCTGGTGGCAGGCATGGCCTAGAAGAAGCCCATGGCCTTCGGGCTGTACGACACCAGCAGGTTCTTCGTCTGCTGGTAGTGGTCCAGCATCATCTTGTGGTTCTCCCGGCCGATGCCGGACTGCTTGTAGCCACCGAACGCGGCGTGCGCCGGGTAGAGGTGGTACGAGTTCGTCCACACCCGACCGGCCTTGATCGCCCGACCGGCCCGGTACGCCGTGTTGATGTCCCGGGTCCACACGCCGGCGCCGAGTCCGTAGAGCGTGTCGTTGGCGATCTTGATCGCGTCGGCGTAGTCGTTGAACGAGGTCACCGACACGACCGGCCCGAAGATCTCCTCCTGGAAGATCCGCATGGAGTTGTTGCCCTCGAAGATCGTCGGCTGCACGTAGTAGCCGCCGGACAGGGCGCCACCGAGGTCGGCGCGGGCGCCACCGGTCAGCACCTTCGCACCCTCCTGCCGGCCGATGTCCAGGTAGGACAGGATCTTCTCGAGCTGGTCGTTGGACGCCTGCGCGCCGACCTGGGTGTCGGTGTCGAGCGGGTTGCCCTGCTTCATGTTCTCCACCCGCTTCACGCCGGCGGAGAGGAAGTCTTGGTAGATGCTCTGCTGGATGAGCGCGCGGGACGGGCAGGTGCAGACCTCGCCCTGATTGAGCGCGAACATCGAGAAGCCCTCGAGCGACTTGTCGTAGAAGTCGTCGTCGAGCCGGCTGACGTCCTCGAAGAAGATGTTCGGGCTCTTGCCGCCCAGTTCGAGGGTGACCGGAATCAGGTTCTCCGAGGCGTACTGCATGATGAGGCGGCCGGTCGTGGTCTCGCCGGTGAACGCGATCTTGGCGATCCGCTTCGAGCTGGCCAGCGGCTTGCCGGCCTCCACGCCGAAGCCGTTCACGATGTTCAGGACGCCCGGCGGCAGCAGGTCGCCGATGATCGAGATCAGGTAGTGGATCGAGGCCGGGGTCTGCTCGGCCGGCTTCAGGACGACGCAGTTGCCGGCGGCCAGGGCCGGGGCCAGCTTCCAGACCGCCATCAGGATCGGGAAGTTCCACGGGATGATCTGGCCGACCACGCCCAGCGGCTCGTGGAAGTGGTAGGCGATGGTGTCGTCGTCGATCTCGCCGGCGGTGCCCTCCTGGGCCCGGATCGCACCCGCGAAGTAGCGGAAGTGGTCGATCGCGAGCGGGATGTCGGCGGCCAGGGTCTCGCGGACCGGCTTGCCGTTCTCCCAGGCCTCGGCGACCGCGAGCTTCTCGAGGTTCGCCTCCATCCGGTCGGCGATCTTGTTGAGGATGTTGGCCCGTTCGGCGACCGAGGTGCGGCCCCACGCGTCGGCGGCGCCGTGCGCGGCGTCGAGCGCCCGCTCCACGTCGTCGGCGGTGCCCCGGGCGATCTCGGTGAAGTTCTCACCGGTTACCGGCGTCGGGTTCTCGAAGTACTGACCTTTGGCCGGTGCGACGTACTCGCCGCCGATGAAATGGTCGTAGCGGGACTGGTAGCTGACGATCGAGCCGTCGGAACCGGGCGGGGAGTATGTGGTCATGGCGTGGCCTCCGTACCTGCACGGGCTAGGTACGGGCCAAGCTAGTTACGGCCACGTTGCAACGACGTTGCAAGACCGTATTCCGCGGCCAGCTGGCGGACCCGGTTGAGCGCGAGCGGCCGGGCCGGGGCGCCGTGCGGGAGCTGTTTCGCATAGGCCTCCCACATCTCCAGGTCATCGGCGCCCCAAGGGTTGTGCAGCCAGGTGCGCATCAGGGCGCGGTCGCGACTGGCCAGCACGGCGGCGCGCATCTGCCCGTCGACGAGGTTGCGCAGCCGGGTGATGCCGGGCGCGTCCGAGCCCGGCAGCAGCGGCCCGGCGTATTCCTCCAATGCCTCCGCCACCCGGCCGCGCTCCAGCAGCCGGATCGCGGTGCGGAAGTCGGAGTCCAGGTCGGCGCGCAGCCGGTAGGGACGCGACTCGAGCAGCTCCGGGCCGAGCGTGCGGCGCAGCCGGGACAGCTCGGCGCGCACGGTCACCGGGCTGACCTCGTCGCCATAAAGATCAAATCCAAGTTCCTCGCCGGTACGCCCTTCCGGGTGCGCCAGGAGCAGCACGACCAGTTCCGAATGCCGTCGACCGAGCCGCTGCAGCCCGCCGCCGAAGGTGAGCGTGGCCTCGTTCCGGCCGAGCGCGGTGACCCGCCCGGCGCCGGCGTGCGGCGTGCGGCGACTGCCCAGGTAGGCCTCGGCGGCCAGCGCGGTTGCCCGCACCAGGGCCAGGCTGTGCGGGTTGGCCAGGTGGTCGCCCCCGGTCACGTCGATCGCGCCGAGCAGCCGGCCGGTCGCCGGGTCGTGGATCGGCGCGGCCGCGCACGTCCACCGCTGCACCGGGCGGCTGAAGTGCTCGGTCGCGAAGATCTGCAACGGGTGGTCGATGGCCAGCGCGGTGCCCGGGGCATTGGTGCCGGCGTGCGCCTCGTCCCAGCGTGCTCCCGGCACGAAGTTCATCGGCTCGGCCCCGCGCAGCATGGACGCGGCCCCCTCGACCCAGAGCAGCCGCCCGTACGCGTCGCAGACCGCCATCAGGTGATCGCCGTCGTCGGCCAGGCCGCCGAGCAGATCGCGAAAGATCGGCAGCACCCGGGCCAGCGGGTGGGCGGCGCGGTATTCCTCGAGCTCGCCGTCGCTCAGGTCGATCGGCGCGGTGCTGTCCGGCCCGGCCAGCGCGTCGGCCGAGCGGCGCCACGAGTCGGCCACCACCGACCGGATCTTCTGCGGGTGGTCGTCCCCGGACAGACTGAGCTCACCTGAACAGAAGCGCTCATGGGCGTGCCCGACCTGCCGGATCCGTTCGGCGGGATCGGTGCCGAGGTCGAGGGCGAGCCACGGGTTGGGCACGGGCCACCTCCAGTCCCACCCATCGTGACCCGCATCACCCCGGACGACAAGACTGACTCGTAACAGTGGTGGCTCCCCGTTGCCACGTTGTCGTTGAACTGGCTCGGCTACTCTCAGCGGGAATCAACGGGGTGAGGGGGAGAATTGTCTGATCTGTCGAAGATCGTCAAGGCGTACGACGTCCGTGGAACGGTTCCCGACCAGTTCAACGAGTCGGTGGCCCGGGCGCTCGGCACCGCCTTCGTCGAGATGTTGCGCGAGTCGGGCGACGACGCGGATCAGATCGTGATCGCCCACGACATGCGCGAGTCCGGCCCCGGCCTGGCCGCCGCGTTCGCCCGTGGCGCCAACGCGGCCGGCGCGGCCGTGCTCAACACCGGCCTGGGCTCCACCGACGAGCTCTACTACGCCTCCGGCTCGCTCGGCCTGCCCGGCGCCATGTTCACCGCCAGCCACAACCCGGCTCAGTACAACGGCATCAAGCTGTGCCGCGCCGGTGCCAAGCCGGTCGGCCAGGACAGCGGCCTCGCCGTCGTCCGCCGCCGCGCCGAGGAACTGCTCGCCGACCTGAACGCCGGGGCCGACGGCCCCGACCGGGTGGAGACCCGCGACGTGCTCCGCGACTACGCGGCCCACCTGCGGTCGCTGGTCGACCTCGCCGGCATCCGGCCGCTCAAGGTAATCGTGGACGCCGGCAACGGCATGGGCGGCCACACCGTCCCGGCCGTGCTCGGCGACCAGGTGCTCCCGGCCCTGCCGCTGGAGATCGTCCCGATGTACTTCGAGCTCGACGGCTCGTTCCCGAACCACGAGGCCAACCCGCTCGACCCGAAGAACCTGGTCGACCTGCAGGAGGCCATCCGGGCGCAGGGCGCCGACATCGGCGTGGCGTTCGACGGCGACGCCGACCGCTGCTTCGTCATCGACGAAAATGGCGACCCGGTCTCGCCCTCGGCGGTCACCGCGCTGGTCGCCAAGCGCGAGCTGGCCAAGTTCCCGGGCAGCACGGTCATCCACAACCTGATCACCTCGTCCGCGGTGCCCGAGATCATCACCGAGAACGGCGGCAAGCCGGTGCGCAGCCGGGTTGGCCACTCGTTCATCAAGGCCGAGATGGCCCGCACCAACGCGGTCTTCGGCGGCGAGCACTCGGCGCACTACTACTTCCGCGACTTCTGGTTCGCCGACACCGGCATGCTGGCCGCCATGCACGTGCTCGCCGCGCTCGGTGGGCAGGACCGCCCGCTGTCCGAGTTCGCCGCCGAGTTCGAGCGATACTCCGCCTCCGGTGAGATCAACTCCACCGTGGCCGACGTCCCGGCGCGGGTCGCCGACGTCCGGGCCGCCTTCCCGGACGCCACGTTCGACGAGCTCGACGGCCTGACCGTGACGCTCGCCGACGGTTCCTGGTTCAACCTGCGAGCCTCCAACACCGAGCCGTTGCTGCGGCTCAACGTGGAGGCCGCGAAGCCGGACCGGATGGCATCCCTGAGGGACGAAGTGCTGGCGATCGTGCGCCGGTAGGATCAGAGGGCTCGTTTTCACCACCCGTAAAGGAGATCGTTCGGTGGCCCTCGATCCGCAGTTGCTGGACATCCTGGCCTGCCCGGACACGCATCATGCGCCGCTGACCCACGATGCGGAGGCGCAGACGCTCACCTGCACGGAGTGCGGCCGGATCTTCGAGATCCGTGATGACATCCCGGTGCTGCTCCTCGACGAGGCGCGGCAGCCGTCCGCGAAGGAGGCCTGATGGCCACCCCGCTGGAAGGCACGTCCGGGGTCAACGGACACCGCGTTGCCGACGAGTCGTTGCTCGACGACGAGAAGTCGATGCTGGCCAACGACCCGGGCGGCATGCTGCGTGCCACCGCGTCGGCCGGCGCCCAGGTCCGTGAGTCGGCGGCCCTGGCCGCCGAGGCCGACCTGTCCGCGCTGGCCGACGAGGGCCGCCCCCGGGCGGTCGTCGTCGCCGGCATCGGCACCGCCGGCCTGACCGGCAACATCCTGGCCACCGTGGCCGGCCACCGCTGCCCGGTGCCGATCATCGGCCACCGCAGCGCCGGCATCCCCGGCTGGGTGGGCGCCGCCGACGTGGTCATCGCCGTCTCCGCCTCCGGCCGCAGCCCCGAGGCGCTGGCCGCCGCCGAGGCCGCACTGCGCCGCGGCGCCCGGCTGATCGCGATCGGCAACCCCGACACCGAGCTGCAGGCGATGGCCGAGCGGGCCCGCTCGCCGTTCATCCCGGTGCCGCGCCGCGCGCCCGCCCGGGCCAGCCTCTGGGGCCTGACCGTGCCGGTGCTGCTCGCCGCGCGGGCCATCGGCCTCGTCAAGGTCAACGAGGCCGACCTGGCCGAGACCGCGACCCGGCTCGACGCCGACGCCGAGCGCTGCCGTCCTGGTGCCGACTCGTTCGTCAATCCGGCCAAGTCGCTCGCGCTCGGGCTGGCCGGCTCGATCCCGATCGTCTGGGGCTCGTCCCCGCTGGCCACCGTGGCCGCCCGCCGCTTCGGCGACACCCTCGCCGCGAACGCGCGTTACCCGGTGATGGCCGGCGCGCTCGGCGAGGCCGGCCGTGGCCGGGTGGGCCTGCTCGACGGCGTCTTCGGCGGGCTGGCCGAGTCGTCCCGCGACATCTTCGCCGACCCCGACGCCGAGGAGGAGGCCACCGGCACCCGGCTGCGTCTCGTGGTGTTCCGCGACGGCGGGCTCAACCCGGAGGAAGACGCCGACGAGCCGATCGCGGTCGAGGAGCGCCGGGCCGACGCGGCGCAGACCCTGGCTGAGCGGCGCGGGGTGCGCGTCGACGTGCTGACCGCCGAGGGCGGCTCGGCCCTCGAGCGGCTGGCGTCGCTCACCGCGGTGCCCGACTTCGCTTCGCTGTATCTTGCTCTGGCACACGGACTCGACCCGATGGCCGTGCCCGCCATCAGCGAGATGAAGGAGCTGTCGAACCCGATGCCAGAGGGAATTCAGTGAGCACCGAGGGTGGCACGAAAGCGATCGTCGCGGCGCTGACCGCCAACCTCGGCATCGCGGTCACCAAGTTCGTCGCGTGGTTGCTCACCGGCTCGTCGTCGATGCTGGCCGAGGCGATCCACTCGGTGGCCGACTCCGGCAACCAGCTCCTGCTGCTGATCGGCGGCAAGCAGGCGCAGCGCCGGGCCACCCCCGAGCACCCGTTCGGCTACGGCCGGGAGCGGTACATCTATGCGTTCATCGTGTCGATCGTGCTGTTCAGCGTCGGCGGCCTGTTCGCGCTCTACGAGGGCTACCACAAGATCCGGCACCCGGAGCCGATCCACGCCTGGAAGTGGGTCCCGATCCTGGTCCTGGTCATCGCGATCGCGCTCGAGGGCTATTCGTTCATGACCGCGATCAGGGAGTCCAACCACACCCGCGGCAAGACCACCTGGGTCAACTTCGTGCGCCGGGCCAAGGCGCCCGAGCTGCCGGTGGTGCTGCTGGAGGACGCCGGCGCCCTGATCGGTCTGGTGCTGGCCCTGTTCGGTGTGGTGCTCACCCTGACCACCGGCGACGGCGTCTGGGACGGCATCGGCACCGGCGCGATCGGCCTGCTGCTGGTGGCGATCGCGGCGATCCTCGCGGTCGAGACGAAGAGCCTGCTGATCGGCGAGGGCGCCAACCCGGAGGACGTCCAGAAGATCCAGCAGGCGATCCTGGCCGGCGACGGCATCGAGCGGATCATCCACATGAAGACGCTGCACCTCGGCCCGGAAGAACTGCTGGTCGCGGTGAAGATCGCGGTGCCGCGGGCCGAGCGCGCCGAGGACCTCGCGCAGCACATCGACGAGACCGAGGTGCGCATCCGCGAGGCGCTCCCGATCGCCCGGGTGATCTACATCGAGCCGGACATCTTCAGCGAGCGCAAGGCGAAAGCGGCGGCCGACGGTGCGGTCGCCGAGGGTGCCCCGGCCACCGCGGTCTAGCTGCCATCCGACCACCCCGCCCGGCCACCCTTAACCGGACTGAAAGGCTGAGCCCCGCCCATGAGCGTCTACCCGCTGACCGGTGTCATCCGCCCCTACGCCTGGGGCTCGCACACGGTGATCGCCGACCTGCAGGGGCGGCCCAGCCCCACCGAGGCCCCCGAGGCCGAGCTGTGGCTGGGCGCGCACCCGGGCGACCCGTCCACGGTCACGGTCGACGGCGCCGGGGTCAGCCTGCCCACGCTCATCGCCGACAACCCGAAGGCCCAGTTGGGGGAGCAGGTGGCGGCCGATTTCGGCCCGCGCTTGCCGTTCCTGCTCAAGATTCTGGCGGCCGGCGCGCCGCTGTCGCTGCAGGCGCACCCGTCCTTGGAATATGCCCGGGAGGCGTTCGCCCGCCAGGAGGCCGACCCGAGCCGGCCGAAGAACTACACCGACGCCAACCACAAGCCCGAGATGCTGGTCGCGATCACGCCGTTCGAGGCGCTGTGCGGGTTCCGCGACCCGCACGCGGCCGCCGGCGACCTCGAGGCGTTCGGCATCGCCGCGTTGCAGCCGGTGATCCAGGCGCTGCGCGACGGCGATCTGGCGACCGCGGTGCAGACCCTGCTCAGCTGGCCGGCGGACGACCGGCAGCCGCTGGTCGAGGCGGTGGTGGCGGCCGGGACGAGCGAGCTGGCCACGAGCCTTGCCAGGTTCTACCCCGGCGACCCCGGCGTGCTGGTGGCGCTGCTGCTCAATCACGTCCGCCTGCAGCCCGGCGAGGCGATCTGGATGCCGGCCGGCAACCTGCACGCCTATCTCCACGGCGCCGGTGTGGAACTCATGGCGGCCAGCGACAACGTCCTGCGCGGCGGCCTGACCCCGAAGCGGGTCGATGTCCCCGAGCTTCTCGAGGTCCTGCGTTTCGAGGTCCTCGACGACCCGATCCTGCATCCGACCGAGGTGGCCCCGGGCGTGCTGACCTGGCCGGTCCCGATCCCGGATTTCGTTCTCTACCGCGTCGAGGTGGACGCCACCCGCCCGCCGACCGAGGTTCCGGCTGAGGGCCCGCGCATCATGGTGGCCACGGCGGGCGATCTTTTCATCGGTGAATCGGTGGACGGCACTCCGATCGAGTTGACCCGCGGAAACGCCGCCTATGCGCCCGCCGACGCCGGAAAACTGAAAATCGCCGGCACCGGCCAGGTATTCATCGCCACGGTTCCGGCTTAAATTCAAATCTTTATGAGTACGCGGCCGCCCGGTCCACAACCGCAATAACGCCCGACCGGCCGCACACCGCGGCGCAGCGGCATGACCGGCGCGTGCCGCGCGTTTCGCGTGCGGCGCGGGGCCGGGCGGGCGGTGTGGCCTCGTCGTCGTGGATCTCGTGGAGAAGACGGCCCGCATGCCGACACGTTCGTGCTATGCCGACGGCCCTGGGTGGTTCCTCAGAGTGACCCTGCGGAGTAACAAGATACGAAATTTCCTGATTTGCTTGACAGAGTAACTGCGGAGTGTGAATCTATAACCACGCAGCGTCATTGGTGATCGGGGGGTCCCACGGACGCGCGCGGTACCAAACCGGGGGGATGAACGGGGCGGCAGGTCTAGGCCTGCCGCCCCGTTCGCTATCCCGGCACTGGACCCGCGTGATTCGGAGACGACGCTGCGCCGAGTCCCGCCCTGCCCGAAAGGCGCGGCAGGCGCCGGTGTTGCCGCTGGGCCGCGCCGTGCGGCCGGTCGGTCGATATTTGTGGTTGGTGACCGCGTGGCCGCGTACTTATAAAAGTGTTTGCTTTTGTCTGGCAGAAAGCCTGCCCGTAAAGTGAACGGCCGCCAACGCGCTAGGAGTTTATGAATGACACTCACCAGCCGGCCGCAAACGGTCGCCGATGGCGACTTCAAGGTCGCGGACCTGTCACTCGCCGCTTTCGGGCGCAAGGAGATCGAGCTGGCTGAGCACGAGATGCCCGGCCTGATGTCGCTGCGCCGGGAGTACGGGCCCGGTCAGCCGCTGCGGGGCGCCCGGATCACCGGCTCGCTGCACATGACCATTCAGACCGCCGTCCTGATCGAGACTCTGACCGCGCTCGGCGCGCAGGTGCGGTGGGCCTCCTGCAACATCTTCTCGACGCAGGACCACGCTGCCGCGGCGATCGCGGTGGGCCCCGACGGCACCCCGGAGGACCTGCGGGGCGTGCCGGTGTACGCGTGGAAGGGCGAATCGCTCGAGGATTACTGGTGGTGCACCGAGCAGGTGCTGCTGTGGCCGGACGGCGAGGGTCCCAACATGATCCTCGACGACGGCGGTGACGCCACCCTGCTCGTGCACAAGGGCGCCGAGTTCGAGAAGCTGGGTGCGGTTCCGTCGGCCGACATCGCCGACTCCGAGGAATATGCGGTGATCCTCGGCGTGCTCGCGCGCAGTCTCGCCGAGGACGACCGCCGCTGGATGCGGGTGGCGGCCGCGATCAAGGGCGTCACCGAGGAAACCACGACCGGCGTGCACCGGCTGTACGAGATGCAGCAGAACGGCACCCTGCTGTTCCCGGCGATCAACGTCAACGACTCGGTGACCAAGTCGAAGTTCGACAACAAATACGGCTGCCGGCACTCACTGATCGACGGCATCAACCGGGCTACCGACGTGCTGATCGGCGGCAAGGTCGCGGTCGTGTTCGGCTACGGCGACGTGGGCAAGGGCTGCGCCGAGTCGCTGCGTGGCCAGGGCGCCCGGGTGATCGTCACCGAGGTCGACCCGATCTGTGCGCTGCAGGCGGCGATGGACGGCTACCAGGTCGCGCGAATCGACGAGGTGGTTTCCTACGCGGACATCTTCGTGACCGCGACCGGGTGCTTCGACGTGATCACCCACGAGCACATGGCGCAGATGAAGCACCAGGCTATCGTCGGAAATATCGGTCATTTTGATAATGAGATCGATATGGCGGGTCTGGCGAAGCGCGGAGATGTCACGCGGATCACCATCAAGCCGCAGGTCGACGAGTGGAAGTTCGCCGACGGGCATTCGATCATCGTGCTGTCCGAGGGGCGCCTGCTCAACCTCGGCAACGCGACCGGCCACCCGTCGTTCGTGATGAGCAACAGCTTCTCGAACCAGACGATCGCCCAGATCGAGCTGTTCACCAAGACCGAGGAATACCCGGTCGGGGTGTATGTGCTGCCCAAGCACCTGGACGAAAAGGTGGCCCGGCTGCACCTGGCCGCGCTCGGCGTGCAGTTGACCGAGCTCACCAAGGAGCAGGCCGCCTACCTCGGGGTGGCGGTCGAGGGCCCGTTCAAACCGGACCATTACCGCTACTGACAACGCAGGATCGAGCCCCCGTCCGCCCGCCGGACGGGGGCTCGATTTCTCCGGGGGCACGACAGTTGCCGCTACCGTGATCCCGTCGTTCACGTTCATTACTCCATGCCGCCTGACCTGCGTGCAAGTGCATAGTGTGCGATGCAAGTTGCAGAGAGACACGGATGCATGCTTATGGTGACGGTGTGGCTCGGCCTACTTCTACGGCGCGGCAGGAGCTCGGCAGCGAGCTGCGCCGGCTTCGAGGCGACCGTCGCGGTGCGACGGTCGCTACCGCGCTGGGCTGGTCGGAGTCCAAGCTCAGCCGGATCGAGACGGCACACACGTCGATCAGCGAGGACGATCTCGACCGCCTGCTGACCGCCTACGGCGTCCGGGTCGAAGATCGCCTGCGCCTGCGTGACCTGGCCGATCGGGGTCGGGAGCGGGCCTGGTGGACGCCGTACCGGTCGTCGGTGCCGGACCCGTACGACGAGTACGTGGCGCTGGAGGGCGAGGCCTGCCGGATCAGCGAGTGGGAGGCCCAGGTCGTGCCGGGCCTGCTGCAGACCGACGAGTACGCCCATGCGGTGATCGAGCGGGGCGTCGACATGGCCGACCCGGCCGTGATCCAGCACCGGCTCGCGCTGCGGATGGCCCGGCAGGCGGTGCTGACCAGGGAGCCGCTGCCGTCCTTGCACATGGTGCTGGACGAGGCGGTGCTCTATCGCGAGGTCGGCGGCCGGGACGTCCTGAGGCGGCAGTTGTCGCGGCTGGCCGAGGACACCCGCCGCCCCGGAATCGAGCTTCTGATCCTGCCGTTCTCGGCCGGCGCGCACGCCGGTCAGATCGAGTCGTTCATGGTTCTGGACTTCGCCGCGGGCACCCGGGCCCCGGTGGTGCACATCGAAGGGCTTACCGGTGGTCTCTTCCGGGTGAAGCCCGATGAGATCGACGTTTATCGAGACGCACTCGACGACCTGCGGAAACGCGCATTGTCGCCAGAAGACAGCCGAACGGCCATCGCTGAAAGGGAGGACGCTCTCCGCGCTACGGCGGCCAGGTGAGTTCCAATGGGAGTGCATCAATCCTGGAAGGGGACTGCCATGCAGGACGCCAATCTCACCTGGCGCAAGAGCACTCGGAGCGGTGCCGCTGGGCACTGCGTCGAGGTTGCGGACGTTCCGGCGGCCGTGCTGGTTCGCGACTCGAAGGACGTCGAAGGCCCCGTGCTCTCGTTCGCCGCGGCACAGTGGAGCGGCTTCATCGCGGGTGTCCGGGCGGGCGAGTTCGACCGCACCGCCTGATATTCGTGGCTTGGTTCGGGCGGTCCCGTTCGGGGGCCGCCCTTTTCATGTGACCTACAAATCGTAGGACCCCTCTTGACGTGCCTTCCGCTCATCTGGCTAAGGTATGCCCAACCTAACTTAGGGCTGCCTTAGCTAACGGAGTGACATGTTCGCCACCTACCTCATCGGCCTGCGCGAGGGGTTGGAGGCCACTCTGGTGGTCAGCATCCTCATCGCGTTCCTGGTCAAGTCGGAGCGCCAAGACCGGCTGAAGCTGGTGTGGGCCGGTGTCATCGCGGCGGTGGCGCTCTCCGTCCTGTTCGGCTGGCTGCTCAACTACACCGAGACCTCGCTGCTGCAGGACTTCAAGCAGCAGGAGGCGTTCGAGGCGGTCACGTCGATCGCCGCGGTCTGCTTCGTTACCTGGATGATCTTCTGGATGCGCCGGGCGGCCCGTGGCATCGCCGGTGAGCTGCGCAACAAGCTCGAGGACGCGCTGGCGGTCGGCTCGTTCGCGGTCGGCTTCATGGCCTTCCTCGCGGTCGTTCGCGAGGGGCTGGAGACCTCGCTGATCTTCTACGCCGCGGTGCAGGGCGCCGACCTCAACGGCGGCCCGCTGCTCGCCCTGCTCGGCGGCGTGGTTACGGCGGTCGCGATCGGCTACCTGATGTACGCGACCGCGGTCCGGATCAACCTGACGGTCTTCTTCAAATGGACCGGGGTGCTGCTCATCCTGGTCGCCGCCGGCATCTTCAAGTACGGCGTGCACTCGCTGCAGGAGGCGCAGTTCCTGCCCGGCATCTCCCACCTGGCGTACGACGCGGCGAGCTGGCTCGACCCCTCCACGTGGTACGCGACCCTGCTCGCCGGCATGTTCAACATCACCCCCCAGCCGAGCGTGCTCGAGATCGTCGCCTGGGTGATCTACCTCGTTCCGGTCCTGTTCCTTTTCCTCTGGCCGGCGCGCAAGCCTGTCAAAGCCGAACCCACCCCCGCATCTCAGGCTTAGGAGACATACGTGCGAAATACCCCTCGGATCCTCGCGCTCGTCGCGGTCGGAACCCTGGGCGGCGCCCTGGCCGCCTGCAGCGACAAGTCGGATGATTCGGCGACCGCGAGCAGTGGCCCGATCACCGTGAAGGCCTCGGACAGCGCCTGCGAGGTGGCCAAGAGCAGCCTCGACGCCGGCACCCACGTCTTCCAGGTCGCCAACTCCGGCTCCAAGGTCACCGAGTTCTACGTCTACGCCGCCGGCGACCGGGTGATGGGCGAGGTCGAGAACATCGTCCCCGGCCTCTCCCGTGAGCTGCGCGTCGAGTTGCCCGCCGGCACGTACCAGACCGCGTGCAAGCCCGGCATGATCGGCACCGGCATCCGGGCCGCCCTGACCGTCTCCGGCTCGGCCGCGCCGCTGACCGAGGACGCCGCGCTGGCCCAGGCGACCGAGAGCTACAGCCGCTACATCACCTCGCAGAGTGAGGCCCTGGTCGAGAAGACCACCGACTTCGTCACCGCGGTCAAGGGCGGCGACATCGAGAAGTCGAAGGCGCTGTTCCCGATCGCCCGCACCTACTACGAGCGGATCGAGCCGGTGGCCGAGATCTTCGGCGACCTCGACCCGAAGATCGACGGTCGCGAGGACGACGCCACCGCCGAGCTGCCGTTCTCCGGCTTCCACAAGCTGGAGAAGGACCTCTGGGTGACCAAGGACATCAGCAAGGACGGCGCCGTCGCCGACCAGCTGCTGACCGACGTCAAGGAGGTCGTCACCAAGGCCAAGGCCGAGAAGCTGTCCCCGCTGCAGCTGGCCAACGGCGCCAAGGAGCTGCTCGACGAGGTCGCCAACAGCAAGATCACCGGCGAGGAGGATCGCTACTCGCACACCGACCTGTGGGACTTCGCCGCCAACGTGGACGGCTCGCAGGCGGCGGTCGCGGCCCTGCGCCCGGCCCTCGAGCAGCGCAGCCCTGACCTGGTGAAGCAGATCGACTCCGCGTTCACCGCGGTCGACACCGAGCTGGCGAAGTACCGCGTCGGCGACGGCTGGAAGTACCAGAACGAGCTCACCCAGGCCGAGCTGAAGGGCCTGTCGGACGTGATCAACGCGCTTGCCGAGCCGATCAGCAAGATCGCCGGAGTTATCGCTCAGAAGTAGGTTCTGATGTCCTCTGATGGTTTCCCGCGCCGGCGAGTGATCGCACTCGCCGGCGCCGGCGTGGCCGGGATCGCCGGCGCGACCGCCGTGGGTGGCGCTCTTATCCGCGGCGGCTCCCCGGAAAATGCGACCGCCGTTCCCGACGCCGTGGCGTTTCACGGCCCGGTGCAGGCCGGCATCGTCACGCCGGCCCAGGACCGGCTGCACTTCGTCGCGTTCGACGTGCTCACCAAGGACCGCGCTCAGCTGATCCAGTTGCTCAAGGACTGGAGCGCGGCGGCCGCCCGGATGACCGCGGGCAAGGACGCCGGCGAGGTCGGCGCGGTGTCCGGCATCCTCGAGGCGCCGCCGGACGACACCGGCGAGGCGATCGGGCTGCCCGCCGCCGGGCTCACCCTGACCATCGGGTTCGGGCCCACCCTGTTCCGTGACGCCACCGGCAAGGACCGGTTCGGGCTCGCCGCGCGCAAGCCGGCCGCGCTGACCGACCTGCCGCACTTTCCGGGCGACACCATCGACCCGGCCATCTCCGGCGGCGACATCTGCGTGCAGGCCTGCGCGAACGACCCGCAGGTGGCGGTGCATGCGATCCGCAACCTGGCCCGCCTCGGCATGGGCGTGGTCAGCGTGCGCTGGTCGCAGCTGGGCTTCGGGCGCACGTCGTCGACCTCGACCGCGCAGGCCACGCCGCGCAACCTCTTCGGCTTCAAGGACGGCACGGCCAACCTCAAGGCCGAGGAGTCCGACCTGCTCGAGGAGCACCTGTGGGTGCCGGCCGCGGACGGGCCGGAGTGGATGGCCGGTGGCTCGTACATGGTCACCCGCAAGATCCGGATGCTGGTCGAGTCCTGGGACCGCACCTCGCTGGGCGAGCAGGAGGACGTCATCGGCCGCACCAAGGGCGAGGGTGCCCCGATCGGGCAGGGCAAGGAGTTCGACGAGCCGGACCTCACGTCGACCTCGATCGCCACCGACGCGCACGTGCGGCTCGCTCATCCGGACACCAACAAGGGCGCGCATCTGCTGCGCCGTGGTTACAACTTCGTGGACGGCTCGGACGGGCTGGGGCGGCTCAACGCCGGCCTGTTCTTCATCGCCTACCAACGTGACCCGCGCACGCATTTCGTACCCATTCAGCTGAATCTCGCCCGGCACGACGCGATGAACGAATACGTCCGGCACGTCTCGAGCGGGTTGTTCGCCTGTCCTCCTGGGGTCACCGACAGTGACGATTACTGGGGTCGTGCGCTGTTCGCATAGCCTTCGGCAGGCAAGATCGGCACCGGGGTACGCGGCGACTGGGAGGACAGTGCAATATTGGACCGCATGAGAGCCCGGGTACTCGTCGTCGATGACGACCCAGCGTTGGCCGAGATGCTCGGCATCGTTCTGCGTAGCGAGGGTTTCCTGCCCTCCTTCGTCGCCGACGGCGAACGCGCCCTGGCCGCTTTCCGGGAAAGCCGGCCGGACATCGTCCTGCTCGACCTCATGCTGCCCGGCATGAGCGGCATCGACGTGGCCCGGGCGATCCGCGCCGAGTCCGGCATCCCGATCGTCATGCTCACCGCCAAGAGCGACACCGTCGACGTCGTGCTCGGTCTCGAGTCCGGTGCCGACGACTACGTGGTCAAGCCGTTCAAGCCCAAGGAGCTGGTCGCGCGGATGCGCGCCCGTCTTCGCCGGGGCGAGGACGCGGCGCCCGAGACGCTCACCATCGGGCCGCCCGGCAACCAGATCACCATCGACGTCCCGGCGCACACCGTGTCCCGCGACGACGAAGAGGTCAAGCTGACCCCGCTCGAGTTCGACCTGCTGGTCGCGCTCGCCCGCAAACCGCGGCAGGTGTTCACCCGCGAGGTGCTGCTCGAGCAGGTCTGGGGTTACCGGCACGCGGCCGACACCCGGCTGGTGAACGTGCACGTCCAGCGGCTGCGGGCAAAGATCGAGCCGGACCCGGAACGGCCGGAGATCATCCTTACCGTCCGTGGGGTCGGCTACAAGGCGGGCACCGGGTGATCGCCCGGACGGGCTAACCTTTCCGCGTGCGTGCCCCGGCCTGGCTTCCGATGCCCGTGCGGCGCACCCTGCGGGTGCTCCGGCGGTACTTCCGCGTGGCCACCCGCCGGTTCGATCGGTTCGTCGCGCCGGCCCGCCGTCAGTGGCGCCGCTCCCTGCAACTGCGGGTGGTGGCGCTCACCCTCATCGCCTCCAGCCTGCTGGTCGGCGCGTTCGGCTTCTTCGTGGCCCAGCGCAGCGCCAACATCCTGCTCAACCGCGCGCAGGACGAGGCCCAGTCGTCCATGGCCAGCAAGGTCAAATACGCGTCCTCCCAGCTGAGCATTGTTCTGCAGGCGCGCGACCCACTCCTGCAGAACACCGTCGACACCACGGTGAACGTGCTGGCCGACGACGACCCGGCCGAGTCCGGCGGGTCGGTGGTGTCCCTGCGCGCCGACCAGTTCACCGAGATCGACCCGGCCACCTCGGCGAACATGGACACCTCCGACCTGATCACCGCCGACATGATTCGTGCGGTCTCCCACGACTCCAAGGTCGCCGAGCAGGTCCGCACCGCCGAGGTGGGCGGCCGGCAGATCAAGTTCCTGGTGTGGGGCTCGCCGGTGCCGACCAGCTTCGGCCACGTCGAGCTCTATTACCTCGTGCCGCTGACCACCGAGGACAGCGCGGCCAACCAGATCCGCACCACCGTGCTGGTCACCGGCCTGGCCCTGGTCATCCTGCTCGGCGTGGTGGCCGGCCTGGTCACCCGCCTGGTCGTGCTCCCGGTGCGGGACGCCTCGCGCACCGCCCAGCGGCTCTCGGCCGGCCTGCTCGACCAGCGCATGAAGGTGGACGGCGAGGACGACCTGGCCCTGCTCGCGGCGTCGTTCAACCAGATGGCGGCCAACCTGCAGCGGCAGATCGTGCGCCTCGAGGAGATGTCCCGGCTGCAACGCCGATTCACCTCGGACGTGTCGCACGAGCTGCGCACCCCGCTCACCACCGTGCGGATGGCCGCCGACCTGATCTTCTCCGAGCGCGAGGAGTTCGACCCGGCCGTGGCCCGCTCCGCCGAGCTGCTGCAGGCCGAGCTGGACCGCTTCGAGAGCCTGCTGACCGACCTGCTGGAGATCAGCCGGTTCGACGCCGGCTTCGCCGCCCTGGACGCCGAGCACACCGACCTGGTCCCGATCGTGCACCGGGTCGCCGACCGGCTCAGCGGCCTGGCCGACCGGGTCGGCGTCACCCTCGAGCTGCGCGTGCCGGACGAGCCGGTGATCGCCGAGGTCGACCCGCGCCGGATCGAGCGGGTGCTGCGCAACCTGGTCGGCAACGCCGTCGAGCACGGCGAGAGCCGCCCGGTGCAGATCACGCTGGCCTGCGACGAGGCGGCCGTCGCGATGACCGTGCGCGACCACGGCATCGGCCTCAAGCCCGGCGAGGAGCGCCTGGTCTTCAACCGGTTCTGGCGGGCCGACCCGTCCCGGGCCCGGCAGACCGGTGGCACCGGCCTCGGCCTGTCGATCAGCGCCGAGGACGCCCGGCTGCACGGCGGCTGGCTGGAGGCCTGGGGCGCGCCCGGCGAGGGCGCTCAGTTCCGGCTCACGCTCCCGGTCCGCTCCGGCGACCGGTTGCTCGCGGCGCCGCTGCCGCTGATCCCGCGGGACCGGGCGATCGCCGCCGCCGACGAGACGTCCGAGGTGGTCTAGTGCGCCGTTTTCTCGTCCTCGCGGCCGCGCTCGCGCTGCTGGCCGGCGGCTGTGGCATCCCCGATGACACCGATGTGCGGGTGATCGGCGCCGGGCCGTCCGCCGGGTTCGCCGCCGGTAACGACGACCAGCCCTCGGAACCGCCCACCCGGCAGGCCGCCAACGACCCCGCGACGCTGGTGACCAACTACCTGCAGGCGGCGGCGGGCGATCCGGAGAACGCGCTCAACCGGGTCAAGGCGTTCCTCTCCGACGACGCCAAGGTCGGGTTCGAGGCCGGCCCGGACATCCGGGTGATCCGGCTGACCAACGACCTGCTCTACACCCCGGGCGACCCCGAGGTCTCGTTCAGCGCGCTGCAGGTCGGCACGCTGAAGAGCAACGGCGTGCTGGAGTCGGCGCCGGAGTCGAAGCCCGCGGAATACAAACTGAAGGTCAGCCCGATCGCCGGTCAGTCCGGCTTCTTCGTCACCGACGTGCAGCAGCAGCACGTCCTGCTGCTGACCGACACCGCCCTGGAGAAGTTCTTCCTGCGCCGCACGATCTACTTCTGGAACAGCGACAACACCGGGCTGATCCCCGACATGCGGTACATGCCGCGCAGCGTGCCCCGGGTGCAGCAGCCGACCACGATCCTCAACTGGCTGGTGAACGGGCCGGCCTCCTGGCTGGGCGACAGCGCGCGAGGCCTGCCGAACGGCACCACCGCGCCGGACAACGTGCCCGCCGCCGCCGGTGACACGCTGCAGGTCACGCTCAGCGCCCAGGCCGTGCCGTCCGGCGACGGCAAGGCGCTCGAACGGTTACGCCGGCAGTTGCAGTGGTCCCTGGGCGAGCTCATCACGCGCACCCTCCAACTCAAGATCGGCAACCAGGACCCGGTCGGCTATTCCGGCCTCGACTACCAGGACAGCAACGTCGCGTCCCGGCTGGTCGACCAGCCGGAGCGCTTCGTGATCTACAGCGGCACCATCCGCCGGCTCGCCTCGTCGCCGCAGTCGGGCGAGGCCGTGCCGGTGGTCAAGATCGCCGACAACAAGGGTTTCTCGGCCGCCGCGATCAGCGCCTCGGCCACCCACACCTACTTCGCCGCGGTGACCGGCACCGGCAAGAGCCGCAAGCTGCGGGTGGCCGTGGCCCGCACCGGCCAGCAGAGCGACCTGGTGGACGTCGCCGGGATCACCGGCGAGGTCGGGCGGCCGGTCTGGGCGGTCACCCCGGACAACGACCCCGGCGGCGCGATCGGCCTGGTCACGGTGGGCGGCAAGCTGTACAGCTTCGGGGTCGGCGGTAAGTCGGCGCCGGTCGACTGGCAGGGCAACCCGGGGGCGATCCGGGCGATCTCGGTGGCGCCGGACGGCTACCGGGTCGCGCTGGTGGCCGGCGGCAAGCTCTACCGCACGGTGCTGGACACCGGCGGCGACACGCTGTCGATGAGCGCGCCGGAGACGCTGCTGCCGCCGAACTTCAGCAGTGTCGCGGCGGTCGCCTGGAGCAGCGAGACCTATCTCGCGGTGGCCGGCACCCGGGCCGACGGGCGGTCCGCGGTGATGGACGTGTCGATCGACGGCGCGCTGACCTATCCGCGGCTCACCGACATCGGCAAGGAGACGGTCACCGATCTCACGGCGTACCCGGCGAACCCGCTGTCGCCCGAGCAGAACTCGGACTCCGAGTCGTACGAGACCGCGGGCGACGCCTGGGACGTGCTCGGCGAGCCGATCAAGATCACCGCAGCCGACCTGGCCGGCCCAGCCGTGACGCCGCAGGCGGGAGTCACCCCGACCGCGCCCTTCTTCCTGGACTGACCCCGCTGATGCGACTGACCCCGCTCTGATGCGACTGACCCCACTCTGATGCGACTGGCGCTGCTCTGATGCCGCTCACGCTCCTCGCCGATCTTGCCGGCCTGGTGCTGCCGTCGCCGTGCGCCGGTTGCGCCGCCGAGCGGGTGCCGTTGCGATATGGGATGTGCGCCGGCTGCGTGGCGCTCCTGGAGGCGCTGCGGCCGTTCCGGACGGCGCCGACCCCACCGCCACCCGACCTGCCCCGTTGCGTGGCCGTGGGGACGTATCAGGGGCCGTTGCGGGGCGCTCTGCTCGCGTACAAGGAGCGCGGCCGGCACCGGCTCGCCCGGCCGCTGGGAATGCTGCTCGCCGCGGCGGTCGCCGAGCTCGCGCCGCGCGGCCGTCCGGTCACTCTGATCACGGTGCCGTCGACCGCTGCCGCGATGCGCGAGCGGGGCGGCGATCACCTGGCACGCCTGGCCGGACAGGCGGTGCGTCGGCTGCGCGGGGCCGGTTGGGACGCTGGCGTGGTCCGGCCACTGCGAGCGTTGCCGAGGCCTGACTCAGCGTCACTTTCGGCCGCAGAGCGCCGTGCGGCGGCTGAGAGTTCGCTGCGAATCCGATCCACTCTGATCGGGTTTCGCCGACGCGCGACGCCGCCGGGAGGCACGCTGGTGGTGGTCGACGACATCGTCACGACCGGGGCCACGCTGGCCGCGGTGACGCGTCGCCTGAGGGAGGCGGACATGCAGGTCACCGGCGCTGCGGTCCTCGCCGCGACCCGGCTGCGACGAGCGGCGCGGGGGAGTTTCTCCTAGTTACTGGCCAGAGGTACCGAAAGGGCCAAAGGTCAGGGATTAGCTATCCGAAACGAGGGGTGACGCGGGAGCATCGGCACGTTAGCGTCTTGGTGACGAGGGTAAGCGAGCTGGCTTATCCGCCCACCGGGAGAGCGCGGGTCACCCGCATCGGACGCCACCGGAAAGGAGTCGTCTCATTCGCGATCGGTCACGCCGCGTGAGCCTCAAGATCTGAGCCTGGCAACCGGTGTCTCCGCACATCATCAGCGCGTCGCATTTCGGCGCCCCCGGCACCCGTCGATCAGGGCGCCCGCAGAACAGAAACGTTGGGGGAGGTCACGAGTGGACATTGTCGTCAAGGGCCGCAACGTAGAGGTTCCCGACCACTATCGGGAGCACGTCGCCGAGAAGCTGAGCAAGGTCGAACGCTACGACCAGAAGCTGATCCGGGCCGATGTGGAACTGTTCCACGAACGCAATCCGCGCCAGGCCGACACCTGCCAGCGCGTTGAGATCACCGTCATGACCAGAGGCCCCGTCGTTCGGGCCGAGGCCTGCGCGAAAGACTTCTACGCAGCCCTGGACCTCGCCATCACCAAACTCGACGGAAGGTTGAGCCGTTCGGCCGACCGCCGCCGGGTCCACCGCGGGCGGCACGCGCCTGTCTCGGTGGCCGCCGCCACCGCCGGCCTGCCGACCGACCTCACCGTGGCCCAACCGGCCGAGGAGCACTCATCCGTCGCCACCGCCCTCGCGGAGCACCCCGAGGACCAGCCGTGGCGCATCGTGCGGGAGAAGGAACACCCCGCCGACCCGATGACCGTCGATGACGCCCTCTTCCAGATGGAGCTCGTCGGCCACGACTTCTACCTGTTCCTGGACAAGGACAGCGGCCGCCCCAGCGTCGTCTATCGACGCCGCGGCTACGACTACGGCATTTTGTCGCTCGAGACCCCCGCCTAGCGGTCTCAGCCATCAAGCCGGGGGCCTTCGGTCAGGAGGTCCTCGGCGAGGAGGACGAACTCGACGTCGTCCACTCGCGTGCCGTCCGGGCCGGGCAGGCGCGATTTGAGGTACGCCTCGCGATGGAACCCGGCCTTCTCGAGCACCCGCTGCGATCCCACGTTCGTCGGAAGCGTTCCCGCGATGAGGCGGGCGACGTCCGTTTCCGCGAACGCCCACAACGCGACCAGTTGGGCCGCCCGCGTCGCAAGGCCGCGGCCGCGGAACGCCGGCAGCATGCTGTACCCGATCATGGCCTGCCCGGTGACCGGCTCCTGGTAGAAGAGCGCGATCTCGCCGGCCGGTGTGCCGGTGGCCGCGTCCACGATCACCATTTCGGCCCGGGTGCCGGCCAGCCAGTGTGCCGGCGCCCGGGAACAGCGCTGCCGGATCTCGGCCAGGGTGGGCGGGATCGGCGGCACGCTGGTCTGCCAGACCTCGGGCAGGCCGCGCAGCGTGAGCGTGAAGGGGGTGTCCTCCGGGCCGAGCGGGCGCAGCGTCACGACCCCGTCGCCCAGTTCGCCGCCGGGCAGGTCGGGCAGCAGCCGGGGGATCGGTTCGCCGGAGTCGCCGGCCAGCCGGGTGAACGCGACCAGATCCTCGCGGCCACCGTCCCGGCCGGGCAGCGCCTCGCGGCGTACTCCCTCGCGTTGATAGCCCGCGGCGAGCGCGACACGCTGACTCGCCGGATTGTCCCAATGGGTGAGTAGCTCGAGGCGGGCGAGGCCGGCGCCGAGGGCGTGCGCGCTCAGGGCGCGTACCGCCGCGGTTGCCACACCCCGGCCGCGTGCCCAGGAGGCGACCCAGTAGCCGATCTCGGCCTGGCCGCGGCTCGGCACCACCTTGTCGAAACCGATGCCACCGAGCACCTCGTCGGTCTCCGGATCGGCGATCGCGTAGACCACCCCGCCGTCGGCAAACACCGAGGTCACGCCCTCGGAGAGGAAGCGTTCGGCGTGGGCTACGGTGAACGGTGAGGGCAGCGGCGGCAGGAAGCGGAAGCAGAGCGGATCGTCGTAACCGGCGGCCACCGCCTCGACGTCGTCCGGGCGATATGCCCGTAGACGCACGCCGATCCCGGTGATCTCCACGGTGATACTCAAATCGCCTCCAGATAGTGCCGTTTTCGTGGGTAATCCTGCCGGAAACGCTGCGCTCTGAGCGAACTTACTGCCCCGTTTCGCGCCCTTTGTGCGGTTAACCGGAGGCTCGGGTCACAGCTTCCGCGGGAGGGTGCCTACGATGGTCGAGCAAACTGTCTAGGGGAGCGCTGACCCGTGTCGATATTGGAAAAGGTCCTACGCGCCGGCGAAGGCCGCATGGTGCGCCGGCTCAAGGCGATCGCGGACGCGGTCAACTCGATCGAGGAAGACTACGTCGACCTCACCGACGACGAGTTGCGTGAGTGCACCGAGTCGTTCAAGGAGCGCTACGCGGACGGCGAGTCCCTCGACTCCCTGCTGCCCGAAGCGTTCGCCGTGGCGCGTGAGGGCGCCAAGCGGGTGCTCGGCCAGCGCGCCTACGACGTCCAGCTGATGGGCGGCGCCGCGCTGCACTTCGGCAACATCCCGGAGATGAAGACCGGTGAGGGCAAGACCCTGACCGGTGTGTTCCCGGCCTACCTCAACGCGTTGAGCGGCAAGGGCGTGCACATCATCACGGTGAACGACTACCTCGCCCAGCGTGACGCCGAGTGGGTCGGGCGGGTGCATGTCTTCCTCGGCCTGCAGGTCGGCGTGATCCTGCCGAACCGGCCCTCGGTCGAGCACCGCGCCGCCTACGAGTGCGACATCACGTACGGCACCAACAACGAGTTCGGCTTCGACTACCTGCGCGACAACATGGCATGGTCGAAGGACGAGCTGGTGCAGCGCGGCCACCACTTCGCGATCGTCGACGAGGTCGACTCGATCCTGATCGACGAGGCCCGCACCCCGCTGATCATCTCCGGCCCGGCCGAGCACTCCGCCCGGTGGTACGGCGAGTTCGCCGCGTTGGTCAGCCGCATGCAGAAGGGCAAGGACGGCGAGGGCGACTACGAGGTCGACGAGGCCAAGCGCACCGTCGCGATCACCGAGCGCGGCGTGTCGCGGGTCGAGGACCGGCTCGGCATCGACAACCTCTACGAGTCGGTGAACACCCCGCTGGTGGGCTACCTGAACAACGCCATCAAGGCCAAGGAGCTCTACAAGCGCGACAAGGACTACATCGTCAACGAGGGCGGAGAGGTCCTCATCGTCGACGAGTTCACCGGTCGCATCCTGCACGGCCGCCGCTACAACGAGGGCATGCACCAGGCCATCGAGGCCAAGGAGGGCGTCGAGGTCAAGCAGGAAAATCAGACCCTGGCGACCGTCACCCTGCAGAACTACTTCCGGCTGTACGAGAAGCTCGGCGGCATGACTGGTACGGCGCAGACCGAGGCCGGTGAGTTCAACAAGGTCTACAAGGTCGGCGTCGTGAGCATCCCGACCCACCGGCCGATGATCCGCATCGACCACCCCGATGTCATCTACAAGACCGAGAAGGCCAAGTTCAACGCGGTCATCGAGGACATCGCCGAGCGGCACGCCACCGGCCAGCCGGTGCTCGTCGGCACGGTCTCGGTGGAAAACTCCGAGATCCTCTCCACCCTGCTGCGCCGCCGCGGCATCCCGCACTCGGTGCTGAACGCGAAGTTCCACGCGCAGGAAGCCACGATCATCGCGCAGGCCGGCCGCAAGGGCGGTGTCACGGTCGCCACCAACATGGCCGGCCGCGGCACCGACATCCTGCTCGGCGGCAACCCCGAGTTCCTCGCCTCGGCCGAGCTGCACCAGCGCGGTCTCGACCCGGAGGAGAGCCCGGAGGAGTATGCGAAGGCGCTCGAGGAGGTCCTGCCCACCTGGAAGGAAGCCTGCGAAGTCGAGGCGGCCGAGGTCACCGCGGCGGGCGGGCTCTACGTCCTGGGCACCGAGCGGCACGACTCCCGGCGCATCGACAACCAGCTTCGCGGCCGCTCCGGCCGGCAGGGTGACCCGGGCGAGTCCCGCTTCTACCTGTCGCTGCAGGACGACCTGATGAAGCGGTTCCGGGCCGGTGCGGTCGAGGCTGTCATGGAGCGGTTCAACATCCCCGAGGATGTGCCGATCGAGTCCAAGATGGTGACCCGGCAGATCCGCAGCGCGCAGACCCAGATCGAGGGCCAGAACGCCGAGATCCGCCGGAACGTCCTGAAGTACGACGAGGTGCTCAACAAGCAGCGCCAGGTCATCTACGCCGAGCGCAAGCGCGTGCTCGACGGCGAGGACATGCACGAGCAGGTCCTGCACATGATCGACGACGTGATCGGTGACATCGTGCTCACCGCCACCTCGGACGGTTACGCCGAGGACTGGGACCTCGACCAGCTGTGGACCAACCTGCGCCAGCTCTACCCGGTGAAGCTCACCATCGAGGACATCATCGAGGAGTCCGGCGGCGAGCGCGGCACCATCGACCAGGAGTTCCTGGTTCAGCAGCTCAAGGACGACGCCGCCGAGGCCTACGTCTCGCGCGAGGAGGAACTCGGCGCCGAGGCGATCCGCGAGCTCGAGCGTCAGGTCCTGCTGGCGGTGATCGACCGCAAGTGGCGCGAGCACCTCTACGAGATGGACTACCTGCAGGAGGGCATCAGCCTGCGGGCCTACGCGCAGCGCGACCCGGTCGTGGAGTACCAGCGCGAGGGCTTCGACATGTTCAACCAGATGATGGAGGGCATCAAGGAGGAAGCGGTCGGGTTCGTCTTCAACCTGGAGGTTCAGGTCGAGGAGTCGCCCAACGTCGTCGTCGACCCGAGCAAGGCCGTGCCGCTGCCGGCCGGCGGGGTGCTGACCGGCGACAACGCGACCGAGTCCGACCGGGTCGAGGTGCGGGCCAAGGGCCTCGGCGGCAACGCTCGCCGTCCGCAGAACCTGCAGTACACCGCGCCCGCGATCGACGGCGAGGCCGGCGACGGCGCTCCCGTCATCCAGCAGCAGCAGGCGCCGGCGCTGGGCCTCGGAAACGGCAACTCGCCGGTGCCGCCCTCGCCCGCGCACGCCGCCGGCCGCACCCGGGCCTCCGGGCAGGCCGAGTCGGGTGGCCCGTCGCGCAACGCCCCGTGTTACTGCGGGTCGGGCAAGAAGTACAAGCGCTGCCACGGCGCGCCCGGACCAGTCTGATCGTTCGCACCGGAACGGCCCGTCGGCGTGATGCCGGCGGGCCGTTTTGTGTGACGGCAAACGGTGGCAAACTGAGCCGATCGCAAGCGAGGGGGTGGATCTGGTGGCCGAGCCGAGGTTCCTGCTGATGTCCGATGTCGCCGCCGAGCTGAACGTGTCGGATTCGCAGGTCTACCACATGGTCCGCAGCGGTGAGCTGCCCGCGATCAAGGTCGGTGGCCGCGGTCAGTGGCGGGTGGAGCGCGCCAAGCTGGAGGAATACATCCAGCGGAAATACGCGGAAACCGCCGAGTGGGTGCGCGGCAACCCGCTGACCGAGCGCGAACCGGAGTGATCCGCCGCCCGGTTTGGGCGTCTTCTCGCATCGGTCGAGGTCTCGCATCGCGCCGTTGACCGTAAGTCACTGCTCCGGGAACAATCGCTGTCACAAGCAAACGTAGGCAAACGTAAGCGATTGGCGGTGCCGAGATGAGACGGACGGTCGGGCTCGCGCCACGGGGGTCGCGGCCCTCGATCAGTCTCCGCCGGGTCCCGCCCTGCGAGCCGCCCTTCGACGACGAGATCGAGCCGGCCGTCTGGGCCACCGCCCACCAGCTGGCCTTCGACTGGTCGCCGTCCCCGCCGTCCCCGCCGCCGCGGCCGATCGCGCCGCCTCCGCCGCCGTTGCCCCGCTCGGTGGTGGCCGGCGCGTCCCAGGAGGCCAAGCTGGCCGTGCATCGCTTCGTGCGGCTCTGCGTCGAGGTGCTCAACGGTCATCGGCCACCCGCCCACCTGCGCCAGTTCTCCCGGCCCGAGGAGGCGGCCGGCGTGGTGGCGCAGGGCCTGGCCGGCGCCCGCCGGGTGGCCGAGCTGCGAAAGGCCGCGCACCCGGCCCGCCGCCCACCCCGGCGGCCCTCGCCGGTGGCCGTCATCCGCCTGCGGCTGTGCGAGCCGCGGCCGGGCGCGGTGGAGGCGGCGGTGGCCCTGGTGACCGGTGACCGCACGTGGGCCATGGCCCTGCGCATGGAGCTGCACCAGCAGGCGTGGTCGGCAACGACCCTGCGCCTCATCTGACCCCCGGGGCGCCTACTGCTGGGAGGTGGCGGTGGGCGTCCCGGGCTGACCGGAGACGGGCTGACCGGAGACGGGCTGACCGGAGACGGGCTGACCAGAGATGGCCCGGCCCGCCATCGGGCTGGAATAGACGACGCTGGTGGTCACCGCGCCCAGGCCGGAGATGCGGCCGGTCACCTCCTCGAGGTGGCGCATCGAGCGGGTCAGCACCTTGAGGATGAAGCAGTCCTCGCCGGTCACGTGATGGGCCTCGATGATCTCCGGAGTCGACTCCAGGAGGGCGTGGAACGGACGATAGTTGCCCGTGGGGTAACGCAGGCGGACGAAGGCCATCACGGTCAAGCCGACGCGTTCGGGCTCCACCGTGGCCCGGTAACCGGTGATCACGCCGGCCTCCTCCAGGCGGCGGACCCGCTCGGTCACGGCGCTGGGCGACATCGACACGGCGCGAGCCAGCTCGGCGTAGGAGGCGCGGCCATCCCGCTGCAGCTCGGCGAGCAGCCGCCAGTCGGTGGCATCGGGTGTGAAGTCCACGGTCATGGCAGCCATCTTCCGGGCTTTCCCCGGCGTTCGGCAAGCATCGCCGTCGAAGGCCACTTTTTTCACCGTGAAATCCTCCGTAGCGTTTCCGGCATGACGATCACTGCTAGCGCTTTCTTCGCGGCCAGGCTCGAGTTCCAGACCGACGTCTCCGACGTGTCCGTCGCCCTCGCGAGTGGGGAGCCCGGCTTCGTGCTGATCGACTCGCGCAGCGCGGCCGCCTGGCAGCAGGGGCACATCCCCGGCGCCGTGCACATGCCCACCGGGGAGATCGTCGCGCGAGCGGGCGAGCTCGACCCGGCCGTGCCGGTGGTCACCTACTGCTGGGGGCCGGGCTGCAACGGCGCCACCCGGGCCGCGCTCGCGTTCGCGCTGGCCGGCCACCCGGTGAAGGAGATGATCGGCGGCGTCGAGTACTGGATCCGGGAGGGCCTCACCCTGCGAACGCCTCAGGGGGAGGTCGAGGCCGACGCCGACCCGCTGACCGTCGTCTGCGGCTGCTGACGGGCCACTGCGCCACGATCCGGACACGACTGATGGAATGAGCCTTCCCGGCGCCGTTGCGGCGGTGTACTACCGGGGACGGTCCATACCGCAGGAGGAGACGTGCCGATCACCGATCTGGTCCGGGTCTACGTGCCGGCCACCGTGCCGATGCTCGCGGCCATGCGCGCCTCCGGGCAGCTGGGGAACGGTCCGACCGAGGCGCACGCGGTCACTCCGGCTCTCCGCGAGTGGTATGCGGAGGGCGACGAGGAGGAACTGGAGTACGTCGCGTTCACCCGAGCCGCGCAGGCCGCGCTGCAACTACTGAGGCACGACCCGTCGGCGCCGCGCCGGCGCGTGGTGGTCTCCGCCGACGTGGCGTCGACCGCGCTGGTCCGGGAGGACGTCGATCTGGGCTCGAGCACCGTCCGGCTGCCGCAGCCGCTGTCGCTCAAGGAGGTGGCGTCGATCCATGTGGACGGCGCCGACGCGGCCGAGCAGGTGGCCGCGGCCGCCGACGTGGTCGAGGAGGCGGTGGCCGGCGACCCGGACGCCCAGTTCACGGTCGATGGCGCCGAGGACCACGAACTGGAGTGGTACGCGGCCTCCGAGCTGGACGAACTCGCCTAGTCGGCGATTGCGGCGGGCTCCGGCTCGGATTCCTCGGCGGCGGGGCGGATCGTCCGGCCGATCGCGATCGTCGCGCTGATCGCGCCCACGAACAGCACGATCAGGGCGCTGTTGAAGCGGGCGCCGCTGAGCATGCTCTGCACCGCGGTCTCCAGCTCGCTGACCTTGCCGGCCAGGTCGAGCACCCGGGAGCCGGCCGTGCGGGTCAGCCCCTCGCCGATGACGAGAAGGAGCCCGGGGCCGCCACCGGCCAGCGCGTAGAACGGCCACGGCACGGCCGCGCCCCGGCGGCGCAGCACCTTGTACCCGATCAGGCCGGCGGCCAGGCCGGACAGCAGCGACTGGCAGAACGTGAACCACTGGGCCGCGCTCGCCTGCGACGCCTGGGTGTCGCCCGAGCCGAGGACGTTGAGCACCTGGTCCTGGAAGATGTTGATCACGAACCCGACCAGGAACACGCCCATCGCCGCCCAGCAGACCGCGCCGAGCACCCGGGCCTGGCGGAAACCGGCGAGCGCGCCGCCGATGGTGGCCGCGGCCGCGATGGTGCCGCCGACGACGGCGTAGATCCAGCCCTCGGTGTTGATCGTGACGATCGTGGCCGCTCCGGCCAGGCCGAGCAGCAGCCCGGTGCCGGTGGCCACCACGAACCGCATCGTCGAGCCCAGGGACGGCCAGCGGCTGATCACCGCGAGAGCGACGGCCGCGCCGGCGACCAGCGCCGCCGAGACCGCACCCGGCAGCGCATAGGCCGTCGAGGTCACTTCCATCTCGGCGTCGGCCCGGCCGGTGATCGAGGCACGTGCCGACCAGAGCATGGCGGCCAGCCAGATCAGCGCGGCGAGCGCGAGCAGGAGACCGTTCGACGAGGGACGCTCGGCGTCCGGTGTCGTGTCCTGGGCACTCATGGGGCTCAGGGTACGCGGCGAGTCCGGGCTGCCCGGGACTGGTGCGAGGATGAGGAAATCCGGCCCCGGCGACCCCGGCGCCCGGATCTACTCA
Organism: Actinoplanes sp. NPDC026619; assembly: GCF_040638295.1. NCBI lineage: Bacteria > Bacillati > Actinomycetota > Actinomycetes > Micromonosporales > Micromonosporaceae > Actinoplanes > Actinoplanes sp. NPDC026619. Next base: position 107,869 of record NZ_JBEZYA010000023.1, on the reverse strand, counting down.
GCTGACCACCATGTCGAGGAGTAACCCATGGACGCCCAGTTCGCCGTGCCCATTCCGCGCAACGAGCCGGTCCGCGACTACCGCCCGGGCAGCCCCGAGCGAGCCTCGCTCGAGGCCCGGATCGCCGATCTGCGCGACGCCCGTCCCGACCTGACGATGACGATCGGGGGCCGGCAGTCGATGGCCGGCGGGGCCGGGATCGAGGTGGTCCAGCCGCACCGGCGCCACGCGGTGCTCGGCCGGACCGGCAACGCGACCGTTTCCGACGCCACCGCGGCGGTGGCAGCGGCCAAGGCGGCCTCCCGCGAATGGCGAGCGCTGCCCTTCGCCGAGCGGGCCGCGATCTTCCTGCGCGCCGCCGAGCTGCTGGCCGGCAGCTGGCGGGACACGCTGAACGCGGCCACCGTGCTGGGCCAGTCGAAGTCCTGCTACCAGGCGGAGATCGACGCGGCCTGCGAGCTGATCGACTTCCTCCGGTTCAACGCCGCTTTCGGCGAGCAGATCCTGCAGGAGCAGCCGCAGTCGTCGCCGGGCGTGTGGAACCGGTTCGACCACCGCCCGCTGGAGGGCTTCGTCTACGCGATCACCCCGTTCAACTTCACCGCGATCGCCGGCAACCTGCCGTCCGCCCCGGCGCTGATGGGCAACACGGTGATCTGGAAGCCGTCGCCCACGCAGCAGTTCGCGGCGCACTTCACGATGCGCCTGTTCGAGGCGGCCGGTCTGCCGCCCGGTGTGATCAACATGGTCACCGGGGACGGCCTGGCGACCTCCGAGGTGCTGCTGGCCGATCCGGATCTGGCCGGCATCCACTTCACCGGCTCGACCGCCACGTTCAAGGGCCTGTGGCGCTCGGTCGGCGCGAACATCGACCGTTACCGGAGTTACCCGCGGCTGGTCGGCGAGACCGGCGGCAAGGACTTCGTGGTCGCGCACCCGAGCGCCGATGTGGAGGCGCTGCACACCGCGTTGCTGCGCGGCGCCTTCGAATATCAGGGACAGAAGTGCAGCGCGGCCTCGCGGGCCTACGTCCCGCGGAGCCTCTGGGTGGGTTTCGGCCTGCGCGACCGGCTGGCGGCTTCGGTCAGTTCGATGGCGTACGGCGATGTCACCGACCCCGCCGTGTTCGGCGGCGCCGTGATCGACGCGCGGGCGTTCGCGAAGCTGGCCGGCGCCCTCGACCGGATCAAGAACAGCGACGCGTGCACGGTGCTGGCCGGCGGGACGGCGGACGACACCGAGGGCTGGTTCGTGGCCCCGACGCTGGTCGAGTGTGGCGACCCGGCGCACGAGGTGTTCCGCACCGAGTACTTCGGTCCGATCCTCGCGGTGTACGTCTACCCGGACGAGAAGTTCGACGAGGTGCTCGCCCAGGCCGACGGTGCGTCGGAGTACGCGCTCACCGGTTCGATCTTCGCGACCGACCGCACCGTGCTCGACCGGGCGGCCGGGGCGCTGCGCTTCACGGCGGGCAATTTCTATATCAACGACAAGCCGACCGGCGCCGTGGTCGGGCAGCAGCCGTTCGGCGGAGCACGGGGGAGCGGCACCAACGACAAGGCCGGTTCGGTGCTGAACCTGATGCGCTGGGTCTCGCCACGCACCATCAAGGAGACCTTCGAGCCGCCGGTCTCCTGGCGCTATCCACATATGGGTTGAGTGTCGGCTTCAGGGCATTTATCAGTGGCAGTCCGTACGCTTTCGTCCGGTTGCTGCCCGGCATCGCCGTCTGACCGGTTTGCTAGGACCATTTTAGCTGGTCAGATGGCTGCTCGCCGGTTAAACGCGCCGTCTCGACCCTCGTGGTCGGACTGTCTGTGCGGGACAGTCGTTTGTGGAGACGCAAACTGGACGGATCGGGCGAAATCCTGGACGTGGGCACGACAAAGTGGCAGCGTAGAAGGCATGCCCGACACTCAAATCAATCCCACGGCTGCCGCGCTGCTCGGCCTGCTACACGAGGGGCCGATGACCGGCGGACAGCTCATGGCGGCTGCCGAACGCCGCCTCGGGCCCTACTGGTCGATGACGCGGAGCCAGGTCTACCGCGAATTGCCCGTTCTCGCCGACATGGGATTCGTCCGGCTCGGCAAGCCCGGCCCCCGATCCAGTCAGCCCTACGCCATCACCGCCTCCGGCAAGCGCGCCTTCAGCCGCTGGCTCGCCGAGGCTCCCGGCCGGGACGCTCTGCGCAACCCGGTCGCCCTGCGCGTCGCCTTCGGCGAGCAGCACAGCGGTGGACAGCTCAAAGAGCTCTACACCGGCGCCAGCGAATATCACGCCGAGGCCATGGCCATGGCCAAGGAGCAGGCGAAGGAGGCGAAGAAGAACGGCGACGCGTACGGTTCCGCCGCCCTCGAGTTCGCCGTCGCCTACCACAAGGCCGCGCTGAGCTGGTTGAAGACCGCGCCGTCCAGTTGAACCCGTTCGGACCGCCCGGCCGGAACATCGGCCGGGCGGCGTAGTCTTGGGTGTCGTGACCGCTGCCGACTTTCCTGAGCAACTCAAGGCGTTAGACGCCACCCTCCGCAACATCGAGAACGTCCTGGACGTCGACAAGCTGCGCGAGGACAAGGCTGACCTCGAGGAACAGGCCTCGGCCCCCGACCTGTGGGACGACCAGGCGCGGGCGCAGGACGTCAACAGCCGGTTGTCCTACATTTCCGGCGAGCTCTCCAGGATGGAGCGGCTGCGCTCCCGCCTCGACGATGCCGGCCTGCTGCTCGAGATGGCCGAGGCCGAGGGTGACGAGGGTTCGATCGCCGAGGTCGGCTCCGAGCTCGTCACGCTGGCCAAGGCCATCGAGGAGATGGAGGTCCGCACCCTCCTCTCCGGTGAGTACGACTCGCGCGAGGCGGTCGTGGCCATCCGGGCCGGCGCCGGCGGTGTCGACGCCGCCGACTTCGCCGAGATGCTCCTCCGGATGTACATGCGATGGGCCGAGCGGCACAACTACCCCACCGAGGTCTACGACACGTCGTACGCGGAGGAGGCCGGCCTCAAGTCGGCGACCTTCGCGGTCAAGGTGCCGTATGCGTACGGCACGCTCAGCGTCGAGGCCGGTACGCACCGGCTCGTCCGGATCAGCCCGTTCGACAACCAGGGCCGCCGGCAGACCAGCTTCGCCGGCGTCGAGGTGATGCCGGTGGTCGAGCAGACCGACCACATCGACATTCCGGAGAACGAGATCCGGGTCGACGTCTACCGCTCGTCGGGCCCGGGTGGGCAGAGCGTCAACACTACGGACAGTGCTGTCCGGCTCACCCACATCCCGACCGGCATCGTGGTGACGTGTCAGAACGAAAAGTCGCAGTTGCAAAATAAGGCTTCGGCCATGCGGGTCCTCCAGGCGCGGCTCCTCGAGCGCAAGCGCCAGGAGGAAGAGGCGAAGATGGCCGGCCTCAAGCACGACACCACCGGCTCGTGGGGCGACCAGATGCGGTCGTACGTTCTGCACCCGTATCAGATGGTGAAGGATCTGCGTACCGAGCACGAGCAGGGCAACCCGTCGTCGGTGTTCGACGGCGAGTTGGACGAGTTCATCGAGGCAGGGATCCGTTGGCGCAAGACCGGCCAGACGGAAGGCTGATATAAGATCCACTACATACGGCGACGATGCCTGAACGTTCGGTCAGGCGTCGCCCGCCGGAATGCCTGTTCCGGCATGCCGGGTGCAGATTGGCGCACCCGCCGGGGTTGGCGATTTCGTTACACCGCGTAGACTCCGCTCTCGTGATTCAGCTCGAGAACGTGACGAAGACGTACCCCAAGGCGTCTCGCCCGTCGCTGGACGACGTGAGCGTGGGCATTGAGAAGGGTGAGTTCGTCTTCTTCATCGGCCCCTCCGGTTCCGGCAAGTCGACGATCATCAAACTCCTCCTGCACGAGGTCGCTCCGACCCGCGGCAAGGTGGTGGTGAACACCAAGGACGTGACGACGCTCAGGTCCTGGAAAGTTCCCCACTTCCGCCGCTCGATCGGCTGCGTCTTCCAGGACTTCCGCCTGCTTCCCAACCGCACCGCGTACGAAAATGTCGCGTTTGCCCTCGAGGTGATCGGCAAGACCAAGGCGGTTGCCCGCCGGGTCGTGCCCGAGGTCCTCGAGCTGGTCGGTCTGGGCGGCAAGGAACACCGCTATCCGCACGAGCTCTCCGGTGGTGAGCAGCAGCGGGTCGCGGTCGCCCGGGCGTTCGTGAACCGGCCGCTGATCCTGCTGGCCGACGAGCCCACCGGTAACCTCGACCCGGACACCTCGATCGAGATCATGCGCCTGCTGGACCGGATCAACCGGACCGGCACGACGGTCGTGATGGTCACCCACGACTCCAACATCGTTAACCAGATGCGCCGCCGCGTCATCGAGATCGAGAGCGGCCGCATCGTGCGCGACCAGGCCCGCGGCGTCTACGGCTGAGCCCGGCTCCGTAGCATCCCCGACCCCTGAACTGGCACGACGCGGAGTCCCGGAAGGAACCCCCCGATGCGGTTTAAGTACGTCCTCAACGAGGTCCTGGTGGGCCTGTGGCGAAACGTCACGATGACGATCGCCATGGTCATCACCATGTCGGTCTCGCTCTTCATGCTGGGCGCCAGTGTGCTTCTGTACATGCAGGTCGACCAGATGAAGAACTACTACTACGGCGAGATCGAGGTGTCGATCTTCCTGCGCTCGGACGTCACCGATGCGCAGCGATCCGCCATCGATCAGGCGATCTCCAGCAACCCGCTGGTGTCCGACAAGACGTACGAGACCCGCGCGGAGGCGTTCACCCGCTTCCAGCAGCTCTGGGCCGACTCGCCCGACTTCGTGAAGTCGGTCGGCCCGGACAGCCTGCCCGAGTCGTTCCGGGTCAAGCTGAAGGACCCCGAGCAGTACAAGTCCTTCGCCGACCAGATCAAGGGCATGGAAGGCATCCAGGACGTCATCGACCAGCGGACGCTGCTCGACAAGGTGTTCAACATCTTCAACGGCTTCCAGTTCGGCTCGCTGGGGGTGGCCGCCTTCATGGCTGTCGCGGCGCTGCTGCTGGTCGGTAACACGATCCAGGTGGCGGCCTACAGCAAACGGCGAGAAGTCGCGGTCATGAAGCTGGTGGGCGCCTCGAACTGGTTCATCCAGGCGCCGTTCGTGCTCGAGGCGGTGGTGGCCGGCATCGTCGGCTCGGTCATCGGCTTCGTGGTGCTGTTCATCGGCAAGGTCGTGCTGCTCGACCACAAGCTTCATGCGCTCACCACGATCCTGACCCCGGTGCACAACAGCAACGTGTGGCTGATGTTGCCCCTGCTGGCCGGCGTGGGTGCGGTGGTCAGCGCGGTCACCGCCTGGGTCACCCTGCGCTTCTACCTCAAGGTCTAGATTCCCAGCTGATTCACCGCCCACCGCCCCTCCGCCGCCCTTGAGCGGACTAAAGGCACTCCTTGACGGCCGCGCCCCTCAGAGGGGACGCGGCCGTTGGGCGATTTGGACCTTGGGTAGCGGTTCATGCGGGTACGGTGGGTCGCTGTGTGGTCCAAATGTCGACATAGCAGGGTATGGCCCGTTTTGGCAATATCTGCGTGCCTTGTCAGCCTGATAGTGGCACCTTCTCCCGCTCCCGCGGACCCCGGCGACACCGCCTCCCGCGAAGTGGACCGGGCCGAGGCCGTACTGGAAAACGCCACCGCGCAAGCGCGCACCGCCGCACTTCGCCTGGAAGCAGCAACCCGGGCGATGCCGGCCGCGCAGCGGCGGGTTGCCACCTCCCGTGGCGCCGTCGCCGCCGCGATCGCCGCGGCCAACAGCGCCGGCCGTCGCGCCGACGTCGCCCGGGCCGCCTATGCCAAGGTCGCCGGCGACTTCGAGGTGGCGCAGGACAACTTCACCGACGCCCGCGAGCGCGTCGACCAGATCGCCCAGGCCACCTACATGGGCAGCTCGTTCTCCCGGCTCAACGTGCTCGTCGACGCCACCGGGCCGGCCGACATCATGGACCGGCTCAGCCTCGTCGACCAGCTCATGCGCACCCAGCAGCAGGACGTCGACCGGCTGATCCACACCCGCGCCCAGGCCCGCACCATCCAGGACCGGGCCGGGCTCGCCAAACGCGACGCCGAAGCGGCCGAGGCGGTCTCCCTGAGCAAGCTCACCGCGGCCAAGGCCGCTCAGGTCGCCGCGGTCAACGCGCAGCAGGCCCTGACGCAGCTCGCCGCCACCCGCCAGGTCGCGCTGCGCGCCGCCAACGCCGAGCGGGCCGGCGTGCTCGCCCGCTACCGGGCCGCCCTCGCCGAGGAGAATCGCATCCGGTCCGCGCTGCGCGGCTGGTCGGTGAAGGCCGGCAACGACGGGCGGTACCTGGGCGGGCGGTTGCTCATGCCCGTGCACGGCTGGAAGACCAGCGACTTCGGCAACCGCTACGACCCGTACTACCGGGTCTGGCAACTGCATGCCGGCACCGACATCGCCGCCCCCGGCGGCACCCCCATCCACGCGGCCGCCGCCGGGCACGTCATCAGGACCGGCTGGAACGGCGGGTACGGCAACTACACCTGCGTCAGCCACGGCAAGCTCGACGGGGTGGGCTTCCAGACCTGTTACGGGCACCAGTCGCGCATTCTGGTGCACGTGGGGGAGTACGTGCGACGCGGCGAGGTGATCGGGCGGGTCGGGACCACCGGCGCCTCCACCGGCAATCATCTGCATTTCGAGACGCGCTTCGACGGCGTACCGAAAAATCCGCTCCGCTACCTGCCGTCCTGCCTTTGCTGATTTCCCCTGTAGGGTTGGTCTTTTTGGGGAGCTCATGCCACGCGAACAGGGGCGGAAGGTCGTTGCCTCCAACCGCAAGGCCCGCCACGACTACGCCATCCTCGACACCTACGAGGCCGGGATGGTGCTGACCGGCACCGAGGTCAAGTCGCTGCGGGCCGGCCGGGCGGCGATGACCGACGCCTTCGGCCACGAAGACAACGGCGAGATCTTCCTGCACGCCCTGCACATCCCGGAGTACACGCAGGGCACCTGGACCAACCACGAGCCGCGCCGCGTCCGCAAACTGCTGCTGCACCGCGACGAGATCCGCAAGATCCAGGGCAAGCTGCACGACGACGGCACGACCCTGGTGCCGCTCCAGGTCTACTTCGAGAACGGGTACGCGAAGGTCGAGATCGCGCTGGCCCGCGGTAAGAAGAGCTACGACAAACGCCAGGATCTGGCCACTCGGGACGCCCAGAAGGAAATCAACCGCGCGATGGGCCGACGTTCCAAAGGCATGGCCTGACCAGGTACGCTGCCGGGCGCCCCTAGATCAAGGGAGGGGGAGCCTGTGCCGCCGAAGCACTCCGCGCGCCCGCTCGGTCCCGCCCGAATAGTCCTCAGCGCGGCCGTCGCGGTCCTGGTCATGATGGTCGTCTGGATCGCCGTGCGAGCGGTCGGGCCGGCCGAGGCCGCCCACACGCCGGCTCTCGTCCTCGACACGGCCTCCCCGTCGCCCTCGGTGTCCCGCACGGTGTCTCCGTCGCCCAGCCGCACCTCCGCCTCGCCCAAGGCGACCAAGCACACCCCCGTACCGGGAAAGACGACCACCAAGCCGTCGGCTTCGAAGCCCACCGCGACCAAGGCGGCCCGTTCGTCTGATCTCGCGGCCACGCTGAGCGTCGCGGCCAGCTGGGAGCAGGGGTACGTCGCCGCGGTGCGAATCCGGAACAACGGCCGGACCGCCCAGTCGTGGACCGTGACCGTCAGCAACAACGGCCTGAGCAACCTGCGCCTGACGGGCACGTGGAACGCGCGTGGCTCCCAGTCCGGCAGCAGACTGACCTTCACCGGCGACGGGCTGGCGCCCGGGTCCACCTTCACCTTCGGCTACCAGGTCAGCAGCGGCGGCCGAGGCAAGGCGCGGCCGAGCGGGTGCTCCGTCGTGGGCGGAGCCTGTTCGGTGGGCTAAGATTGCCAGGTTGCACTGACTGGGGGGTGACTGGTTTCGACTTCGTACGTGGAGACAGGGGAAGCGAGCCGAGGAAGCCGACGTCGTCTCGAGAATCGGTCGTCGGAAACTTATAAGCGCCGATAACAATCGCGCTGACTTCGCTCTTGCCGCCTGAGGTAAGTAGCGAGTCTGTCGGACTGGGAACACCTTCGTCCCAGACCTCCGGCATCAGCTAGAAGGTTGGTCAACCGGTCCCAGTCGTGAGGACCGCGCGACGAGATTAAACACGGCTGGCCCTGTCATACCGACTTGCTCACATGATCGGTAGGGGCGAGTAGAGGCATAGTGAGCTGCGCTCGGAGAAGCCCTGACAAAACAACGAAGGACCCGGGTTCGATTCCCGGCACCTCCACGGCGTGGCGGCCCCTTGTTCGCGGAAAGCGCGAACCGGGGGCCGTTTCGGTATATCTGCTCCGGGGGCCGAGCCCCCGGAAACCCCGCGGTCTGGTGGTCGCGCCGCGCGGTCTGGTGGTCGCGCCGCGCGGTCTGGTGGTCGCCCTGGGGTGTGGCCTATGGCGTGGTGGGTTTGGCTGTAGGCCGGGAATCCGGCAGGTCTGTGTAGTCGGGCAAGTTGACGCCGTTGATTGCGCGGTCGATCAAGTCGGTTAGGGCTTCGCTGTCGAGCGGCCAGTTCGCCGGCCAGCAGGTAGGCGCCGACCAAGGCCAGGCCGGTGCCCGCCCCGGACAGTGGTGACGAGCTGAACGCGGCGTCTCCCAGCAGCCCTACCCGGCCGTTCGACCAGCGGTCCATCACCACCTGGGCTACCTGGTCCAGGTAGAAGTCCGGGGTGTCGTCCAGGTGGGTGAGGATTTGCGGGGCCTGCCAGCCCAGGCCGGCCGTTCGTTCGCGCAGCAGGCGCTTCTGGGCGGTGATGTCGCGGTAGTCGATGTCCAGGTCCGCTGTCGGGAAGGAGAACATGGCCATGGCGCGGGTCGCGTCGTGGATGGGCCGCAGGCCGGCGGAGCGGCCGGTCCCGGGTTCCTGGTAGTCGATCAGCCAGCGGTCCAGCCCGAACGCGTTGGGCACCGTGTAGAAGGCCATCATGCGACCGAGGTGGCGAACGAACCGCTCATGCGGCCCGAAGACCATCGCGCGCAGCGCCGAGTGCAGCCCGTCCGCCCCGACCACCAGGTCGAAGCGTCGCCGGCCGCCGCCCGCGAAGGTCACGTCGACCCCGTCCGCGTCCTGGGTGAGCTCGGCGATCCGGTCGCCGAAGAGGTATTCGACGCCGTCGCGGGTGTCGTCGTACAGCACCTGGGACAGATCGCCGCGCAGGATCTCGATCTCCGCGATGAACCCGTCGCCGCCGTCGTCGTCCGCGCGGAACGTCTCCAGCACCTTCCCGTCCACGTCGACGAAGTACGCGCCGGCGGTGTCGGTGCGGGCCGCACGGACGGCCGCGTCCAGCCCCATCCGACGGATGACCTCCTTGGCCACCCCGCGCGCGTCCACCGCCTGCCCGCCGGGACGCAGCCCGGGCGCGCGCTCCACCACGGTCACCTCAGCCCCGCGCCGGCGCAGCCAGTGGGCCAGCGCCGGCCCCGCGATGCTCGCCCCTGAGACCAACACCCTGTTACTGCTCACCACGGCCCCCGCTCACCCATCCGGACACGTACAACATCATGGTTTCCTGTCGCCGAACAGGCGGACAGCTCCCAGGCGCGAAACTGTGTCCCTCGCGCGGGGGACAAGGGATTGTCCACCGCGGGGGGATTTTTACGCTGGTCGATCTCCATAGCGTTCTTCTCGTTGGTGCGGGGCGATTCCGCGGGCTGCTGGGGAGAAGAAAATGCGTATCGAGAACGCTGGTTCTGAGAAGGCTGTTCGGTCGGGGCCGCCGCGCTGGCTGCGGCCGATCGGGGTTCGGCTCGCGTTTCTGCTGGTTGTTTTTCTAGCGGTCGAGGCGCTCTGCACGCCGTTGCTGACGGCGGCCGCCGGGAGCAACCCGGTCCTGAGCATCGTCGTCGGGCTGGCGACGGCGGGGATCGTCCTGTTCGGCTACGGGAAGCTCGTCTCCTGGCTCGAGGAGCGCCGCGCCTCCGAGATCAGCCTCAGCACGATGCCCCGGCAGTTGACCCGCGGCACGCTGCTCGGCATCGGCCTGTTCGTGCTCACCCTCGCGCTGATCTTCATGTGTAACGGCTATCGGCTGCACGGCGGCTCGTTCGGGGGCATGGTCGCCAGCTTCGGCATGATGATCGGCGTCGCCACCATCGAGGAACTGGCCTTCCGCGGCGTGCTCTTCCGCATCGTCGAGGAGCGGTGGGGCACCCTGGTCGCGCTGATCGTCTCGGGCGTCGTCTTCGGCGGCCTGCACCTGATCAACCCGCACGCCACCGTCTGGGGCGCGCTGTCGATCGCCATCGAGGGCGGCCTGCTGGCCGGCGCCGCCTACGCCGCGACCCGCAGCCTCTGGCTCCCGATCGGCCTGCACCTGGGCTGGAACTTCGCCGAGTCCGGCATCTTCGGCGCGACCGTCTCCGGCTCCGACAGCGCCACCGGCGGCCTGCTCACCGGCACCCCGCACGGCCCCGCCTTCTTCAGTGGCGGCACCTTCGGGCCCGAGGCCAGCATCTGGGCGGTCCTGGTCGGCGGGTTCGCTGCCTGCATCCTCATCCGCCGGGCCCGCAAGGCCGGCAACTGGCGCGCCGCCCGATAGGCGTTCAGGTAGGCCGACAGCAACTCCATTGCAAACCGGCGGACGTACTGCCCTACCGCATGCTCAGGTTGGCGGGGGCGGTGATGCGGGCGACGGAGTCGGCGAGCTGGTGCTGCTCGTCGGGGGGCAGGGTGGCGGCGATGTCTGGCATGCGGGTGGCTACGTCGGCGTAGAGGGCGCTGACGATCTCCTTGCCGAGCGCGGTGGTGTTGAGCGCGACCGCCCGCCGGTCGTGCTGGAGTGTTTCGCGCTGCACCAGGCCGCGCCGTTCCATGCGGTCGACCAGGCCGCTCAGGGCGTTCTTGGCCACGCCCAGCAACTGCGCCAGCTCGCCCATGCCCTGCGGCTGATCCTTGATCACGCACAGCAGGGTGGCCTGGGTCGACGTCAGGTCGTGGTCGGCGCAGATCTGCGCGTATCGGCGCTGGACCAGCACGGACAGCCAGACGAGGTTGTTTCCGAAGCCGTCGTTCCCGGTCACCGGCACACCTTTCTTCGCTGTGCGCCAGCTTACCTTGCGGAAGTTCTTGCCGAGAACTAATTTAATTCCTGGCAAGAACTATTGAGGTGTACGCGACGGAAGAAGGAACCATGGACACGCAGCCAGCCGGCACGATCGCGGTCTTCGGTGGCACCGGCAAACAGGGTGGGGCGGTCATCGACGCGCTCCTGTCCCGCGGCGCGCGCGTGCGCGCCCTCGTCCGCAACCCCGAGTCGGAGCGGGCGCGGGCGCTCGCCGGCCGTGGGGTCGAGCTCGCGCCGGTCGGCATCGGCGACGCCGCGTCGCTGTCGGCCGCGCTTCACGGGGTGGACGCCTTCTTCTTCATGACCACCCCGGAGGGCACCAGCCCCGCCGAGATCGAAGGCGAGACCCGGCAGGGCATCGCCCTCGTCGAGGCGGCGGTCGCGGCGGCCGTGCCGCACGTCGTCTTCAGCTCGGTCGGTGGTGCCGAACGCGAGTCGGGCGTGCCGCACTTCGACTCGAAGCGCCGGGTGGAGGAGCACCTCGAGCAGTCCGGCCTGCGGGCGACGCTGGTGCGGCCGGTCGCCTTCATGGAGAACTTCACGTCCATGGGGCCGAGCGTCGAAAACGGCGAGATCGTGTTCCGCTGGCCGTTGCCCGACGGCATCCCGCTGCAACTGGTCTCGGTGCGGGACATCGGGCAGATCAGCGCCTCGTTCCTGCTCGGCACCGCGAAGGCGGCCGGCGGCGCCATCGAGATCGCCGGCGACGAGCGCACCGGCAGCCAGATCGCCGCCGCGTTCGGTGCGCACGCCGGGCTGCCGGCCCGGTACGAAGCCCTGCCCCTGCACGTGCTCGGCGACAACGAGGACGCGCAGGCGATGTTCCGCTGGTTCGCCGAAACACCGGCCTACCAGGCCGACCTCGGCGCGGTGAAGTCGATCGAGCCGACCGCGTGGGACCTGCCCACCTGGATCCGCGCCAGCGGCTGGGGCCAGGGCTAAGAGTCGAAAGGGTTGGCGACCGGGGTCCACATGCGAGCCGACGGCACGACGTCGCGCAGGCCCCAGTACCACTGGTACGCCATCTGCTGGTAGCCCAGCGGGTTCGGGTGGACGTGGTCGGCCGTGTTCGCCACCGGCACCGGGGCCATGCTGACCAGCGTGACGTTGTCCGGGTAGAGGTCGGCCACCGCGGCCAGCGCCTCGTTGTACGCCTGGAAGTTGGCCTCGTGCCCGAGGTCGACGACGAGAAGCTTGGCCAGCACGATGCGGACCTGCGGGTTCGCGGTGACGATGTGGTCGAGCAGGTCGGTCAGCCGGGCCGGCGCCTCGGCGATCCGGTCGTGGTGGAGCAGGTCGTTGGTGCCGATGTCCAGCAGCACGACATCGGGGCGCGAGTCGGCCATCCACTGGTCGATGTTCTCGGTGAGCTGGGCGATCCGCCAGCCGGGGTGTCCTTCGTGGTCGGTGTCGGCCCCGGTGCCGTTCTTCTGCGAGCCGACGAAGTCGACCGGCACGCCGGTCGCGGTCAGCCAGTCGTGCAGGGTCGCGCGGTAGCCGTTCTCGGCCGGGTCGCGCTTGCCGAAGGTGAGGCTGTCGCCGAGCGGCATGACGCGCAGCACCGGGTCGGTGGTCACGATCGCGGGCGGGGTGTCGGTTACCGCATCAGCCGGCTCACCTGCGCCGGCCTGCGCCGCCGCCGGGACGTCCGCCGCGAGGCCCGGCGACGCCGGTGCCAGGGCCACGCCGAGGGTGACCAGGCCGGCCATCAGGGCGACCCGGCCGGACCGCCGGACCCACGTGGCGGAGGAGCTGGCACGGCCATGACGGAACCCGGGGATCAGACGCATGCCTGCCCGTTCGGCCCGGCCGATCCGGGCGCTGAGCGGGGCAACCGATCCGCACCGGCATGCTCACCGATCCGCCACGAGCGAGCCGGCCGCGGCCTTGCGGACCTGGGTTCGCAGCCAGATGTGGGCGGGGTCGGTCTCGTAACGCTGGTGCCAGCTGCTGATCATCGGCGGGGCCGGAGCGGGGAACGGGAGGGGTTCGGTGCGCAGGCCGAAGGTCTCGATCAGGGGGCGCCAGGTCGCCTCGGGGGCGGTCAGGACGGCGTCGGTCCGGCTGACGATCAGCATGGCGCTCGCGGCGGTGCTCACCGAGGCGAGAACCCGGCGGTGCAGGCCGTGCGTGGCCAGCAGGTCGTCGACCGGGTCGGTCAGGCGGCCGCGGCGGGAGACCAGGATGTGCGGCTGGGCGGCGTACGCGGTCAGGTCGAGTCGCCCGGCACACGGGTGATCGTGGCGCAGGATCGCCACGACCTGGTCGTGGCCGAGGGTTTCCGAGTGGAACTCGGGCAGGTCGGGGGCGGTCGCGCCGATCGCCAGATCGATCCGGCCGTGACGCAGGTCGTCGTTGTCGGAGGCCGGCTCGGCCAGGAAGCGCAGGCGTACGCCGGGGGCCAGCTCCGAGATCGTGCTCAGCAGCGGTGGCGCCAGCGCGGTGGCGAGGGCGTCGTGGCACTGCAGCGTGAAGGTGCGGTCGAGCCCGGCCAGGTCGAGCTCCCGGCTGGGGGCGAGCACCTCCTGGGCCTGCCGCACGAGGTCGCCGACCCGCTCGCGGACGGCCAGCGCGTAGGGCGTCGGGGTCATCGTGCGGCCGGTGCGCACCAGGATGTCGTCGCCGGTCAGCCGCCGGATGCGCCCCAGCGAGCGGCTGACCGCGGGGGAGGAGAGCCGCAGCCGCTCCGCGGCGCCGAGGACGCTGCCCTCCTCGAGGAGCGCGTCGAGCACCGTCAGCAGGTTCAAATCCAAGTGCATGACGGTAAATCCTAGGGTAACGAGAGTGCGCTGGACTTAATCGTGGCGCGGCTCGAAGGTAGAACCATGCTTGAAGCCACGATCACCGCCGTACATGAAGCCGGTCAGCAGTTGCCTTTGATCGGTTCCCGGCCCTCGACCGCTGAGGCCTTGATGGCCGCGCTGCGCGTCAACGACGACGCCGTCACCGCGGTGCTCCGGCCCGCCCTGACCGCCGCGCTGCCCGGCTCCGGGTGGAACACCGACGAGCACGGCGCCGGTGCGATGCCGGACGGCGACTGGTGGGTCGTCGACCCGGTCGGCGGCAACCTGCACGCGCTGTACGGCATGGCCGACTGGAACATCGGCGTCAGCCTGGTGCGCGACGGCCGGCCCGTCCTCGCCGTGCTGCACTTCCCGGCGGCCGGCGAGACGTTCACCGCCGTCGCGGGTCAGGGGGCGCTTCTGAACGGCGTACCCACGCATGTTTCGGAAAAGACCGACCTGTCAGTGGCGCTGGCCGGCACCGGCCAGGCCAAGCCCAACCGAGACCCGGCCAATGCGCAGCGAGTCGGCGCCGCCATCGCGGCGATGATGCAAAACGCCCTTTATGTACGCGCATCGGTGCCGGTCAGCCACCAGCTCGCCCAGGTCGCCGCCGGCCGGATGGACCTGCACTGGCAGTTCGACAACCTGCGCTCGCACATCGCACCCGTGCTGATCGCGCAGGAGGCCGGCGCCACCGTCACCGACTTCGACGGCAAGCCGTGGCAGCTCACCAGCGACGGCTACCTGGCCGCGGCGCCCGGCCTGCACGCCGCCGCGCTCGACGTCCTCCGCCCGCTGCGCTGAAACGGAAAACCACGATGAAACAGCTGCTGCAACCGGTCCAGGCCGTCGTTGTCCAGGCAGGCGAGGCACTGCTTGACGGGTACGCCGAGACGGCGCGCCCGGCGAACAAAGCGGAGATGGGTACGGCGGGCCGACGCCTGGACGAACTCGTCACCGGCATCCTGAAGCCCGCGCTCGCCGAGATCCGGCCCGAGGCCCGCTGGATCGGCGACGAGCAGGAGATGACCACACTTCCACCGGGCGAATGGTGGGCCGTCGACCCGATCGAGGGCGGCGTCAACTACGTGCACGGCATGGACCAGTGGGCGGTGACGGTCACCCTGGTCAAGGAGAACGTGCCGGTGCTTCGGCGACGCCGTGGCGGATCTGCTGGACCGGGTGCTGTTCATCCGCTCGACGGTGCCCAGCACGTTTCCCCAGCTGGACCTGGCCGCGGGTCACGTCGACGCCTACTGGCAGGACGAGTGCGACCTGGTCGGCGTGGCCGCGGGCGTCCTGCTCGTCACCGAGGCCGGCGGCGTCGTGACCGACCTGCGCGGGCGGCCGTGGCAGCCGGGACGATCCGACATCCTGGCCGCGGCCCCCGGCGTACACCCGGAATTGCTGTTGTTGCTGCAAGAGAGAGATGTGCACTGACATGGAACTCACCATTCTCGCGGCGTCCGGCGCGACCGGCCTCGAACTGACCCGGCAGGCGCTGGAACGCGGCCACACGGTCACGGCGATCGCCCGCACCATTGACCGCATCACCGTCCCGGATTCAACCCGGCTGATCCGGGTCAGCGCCGATGTCCGCGATCAGCAATCCATCGCGGCGGCCCTGGCCGGCCAGAAAATCGTGCTCTCCGGCCTCGGCATCGCCGGCGGCGACAAACCGGGCGCGCTAACCGCCGGCGCCCGAGCCGTCGTCGCCGCCCAGCCACAGCGCGCCATCTGGCTCGGCGCGTTCGGCACCGGCCCGTCCGCCCGCGCGGCCGGCGCTTTCACCCGCACGCTGCTGAAAATGCTCGGCGCCGAACTGCCCGACAAGGTCGCCGCCGACGCCGCCATTCTGGCCGCCGGCGGAACGGTCTTCCACGCCGGAATGTTGTCGAACGGCCCGCTCAGCGAAACCCGGCAAACAGTCGGCCTGAACGAGGCGCCGAAACGCCTGTTCCCGGCCCGGGTGAGCCGGGCAACCGTGGCCGCGGCCATGCTCGACGAAGCGGAGAACCCGGTGTTCCCGGGCACGATCGCGATCCCCATCGGTTGATGCTCTCCACCGATCGGTTGAGCGCGGAACCATCCCGCGCCGACCGGTCGTGGTCGATGTGCGGCCGGCCCCGCTGCATCACGATTGGTGAATGCCACGCACCAGGAACATCCTGTCCTACCGGTCCAGCGGCTCGATCCTGAGCATCTATTCGAAGGATTCGATCCTGTCGGTCGGCTCGCTCGGATCGATCCTGTCCGTCGCCTCGCTGGGCTCCGTCCTGTCGATCCTCTCGGTCGGCTCCGTCGCCTCGGTCCTGTCGATCGGCACGATCGGCTCACTGTTGTCGATCGGCACGTTCGCCACCGCCATGGCAACCGGCTCCTGGCGCACCGCCGGCCTCGCCCTCGCCGCCGCCCTGCTCGGCTGGCTCCTGCTCCGATTCGTCGCCCGCGCTATCAACTCCTGATTCCCACGCCTCGTTCCATTGCTTCAATCAGCTCTCGACGGCGGTCGGCGGAGTTGGGCCAGTCGGGCGCGTTCGTCACCGCCATGTATTGGTACAGCAGGTGTTTCGGGGTGGATGTCCAACGATCGGAGATCTCCGACAAACGCTCGGTGCCGACGATGCGGGCGATTTCCTCACCCAGGGCTCGGGCCGCCGCCGCGGCATCGTCCAGACCCTCCTGCATCAACAGGTCTTGGCCGTGGTCCGTCTCGTAGATGTAAGTCGAGATCTCCGGCGACCGCAGGTACCAGAAGATGGCGGTGGCGATGTCTACGGCGTCCTTGTATTCGCCGTAGGCGCTGCGATCCAGCCACGCGGCCAGCTTCAGGGCGGCATAGCCGGCGACCGTCGGGATGCGGATAGTGCCCGCACGCGGGAGCCGGAGCTCGAGCGAAGCCGCGAACGCCTCAGCGAAACCCCACACATTGATCGCTTCGCGTCGGGCGGGCGGGGTCACAGTGCCCGGTGGGTCCTCCACCGGGCCGAATGGCATGAGGTCGGCTGAAGTGTTCGCGATCCGGAATCGGATGCCGGTGCTGCCGGTGGATGGAAGCGCCCCGGCCAGTTCGTCATAGGCGGCCCAGTTGGCGACCGCCAGGCCGAGGTCGATGTCGGCGGTGGCACGCAACGTGAAGTCGTGGCCCAGCGCGCTCTGCAGAATGTCGCGGCAGCAGGCGCCGATGACCATGACCTCGTCGCCGGTCAGCAGCGTCGCCTTCGCCAAGAGTTCGGCGACGACGGTGTCGACCGGATGCAGCAGGGACGGATCAGATCTGGCCGGATCGAGCACAATGAGCCCTCCAGGTTCTGGCCACTTCGGCCAGTCGAGGATCGCCGGTGGCGGCGAGGTCGGCGTAGACGAGTTGCCACGGTGCGTTCGGGGTCGTCGACTCCGAAGGGCTTTCGTCGGGACGTGGGGAGGTCCAAAACCTCTTGCGGACGAAGACGTTCGGCACGTGGTCCGGGCTTGCCGTCCATCTGTTCAGGATCGGTAGGTCGGGTTCGAGCGAATCGACGTAGACCGTGAGGGTCGCCGGGCGGGCGATGTCGACGCCGGCCGCCGATTCGCCGCTGACATGCAGCAGCGACCTGCTGTTGATCGGCCGGGTGGGATCACCGTGGTAGCGGGCGATCTCGAGTCGGCGACCGAGGCCGGCCGGGTATGCGGCGGTCCAGAAGTCGAGGAGTTCGTCGCGCCGGTTCAGGGCTTTCGAGGACGGTACGAGATAGCCGGCCTCCTCCAGGCGACCCAGCGCATCGTGCGCCTGACCCACCGAGATGCCAGCGGCCGCCGCGATCTGGCGGACCTTTCCGCCCACGAGTTCCGGCCACGCCAGCAGTGCCAGGATGACCTGGGAACGGCCCGAACTGAACAGGTTGGTCGGTCGCGGAGCCGCCGAACCGCGTATCGGAGGGTGACCGGCCGGGGCGGTGCGCCCCTGCACCTCGATGTGCACCGGACCGAACTCGAGGTACGCGTTCCCCAGAGTGTCCACGAACTGGATGCCCGCGTCGCGGAACGCGGCGGCACTGCGCCGGCTGATCTGTTCACCGGCGACCAGCAGAGATTGGGCCGGGGCCGTGGACCTGCGCGGCGCCAAGGAGCCAAGCGTCATCTGCTCGGTGACTTCCAGCGCATATCGGGCCTGGGTGACTCCGTGCGAGAGGGTCACATCGCCGTGGGACTGGTCGATCTCGAGCGCAATGCCGAACTCACGCAAGCGTTCCCGGACGGTCTCCAGGACACGGGTCATGGTCGGTGTTCGGTCCTGCATGCTGTTCAGCTTAACTGAACAAGCTCAGAAACCGAACGAGTCAGTATGAGCCGACGCTTTCCGAGTGGGCCCAGGCCTTGCAGGGGGTGTCGTAGCGGCCCTCGATGTAGCCCAGGCCCCACTTGATCTGGGTGGCCGGGTTTGTCTTCCAGTCGGCGCCGGCCGAGGCCATCTTCTTGCCGGGCAGGGCCTGGGGGATGCCGTACGCGCCGGAGCTGCGGTTTTCGGCTCGGTAGTTCCAGCCGCTTTCCTTCTTGAACAGCTTGTCCAGGCAGGGGAACTGGTCCAGGCCGAAACCGGAGTCGAGCATCAGGGCGCAACCGATCTGGCGGCTTCCGCTGTATTCGTTGCAGCTGGCGGGGATCGGGCCGGCGTAGGCGACCGGGCCGCCCGCCTCGGCCTTCTTCCGGGCCTCCTCGGCCTTCTTCGCCTCGACCATCTTCGTGTTCAGCGTGTGGGCCTTGGTGGCCGCCGTCCTGGCCTCGGCCGCGGCCTTTTCGGCGGCGTCACCCTCGGCCTGACGCTGATATGCGCG
The DNA here is from genome assembly GCF_040638295.1 of Actinoplanes sp. NPDC026619. NCBI lineage: Bacteria > Bacillati > Actinomycetota > Actinomycetes > Micromonosporales > Micromonosporaceae > Actinoplanes > Actinoplanes sp. NPDC026619. The sequence goes on along the minus strand of NZ_JBEZYA010000023.1, from coordinate 89,121 downwards.
GGCCGCCACGTGTTCGCGCTGTCGCAGTTTCAGCAGCTGCATGTCGTCGGCGTCGACCTGAGCGACTTCCAGGGCGGCATCGTGCGCCGAGAATTGTTGTGCTTCGTGGCCTTTGCCCAGGTAAACGCCGCCGGCTACGCCTGCCAGAAGCAGGGCCAGGGACGCGGATCGCACGCCGATGCGGCTCCAGGGCCGGTTCACAAAGCATCCCTTCGTTGGGGGCCGATGATGCTCGCGGATCACCATGGCTTACGTGGCGGCCAATGGTAAACGCCGCCGCGCCGATGTGGGACGGGTCATAGGGCACTTTTACGCGCGGCCACCGTCCACGATGGCGCGCTCGACGCGGTCGACTGTTTCGCGGGGGTCGGCGACTTCGATGATCAGGCGGGTGTAGCGCTCGTCGGCCAGTTGGATCACGATGGCCTTCGTGGGGTCGTGGACGTCCCAGAAGACCTTTTCGCCGTCTATCCGGAAGGCGCCGGCGGTGAGGACGCCGGGAAAGTGGGAGCCGGCGGTGCGGATGCCCCTCGGCCCGCGGACTATGCCGGGGTCGGCGGTGGCGCCGCGGACGTTGGCCAGGGGGATCTCCAGGCGGCTCTTCAGGGCCCAGAGTTTGTCCCAGCCTTCGATCTCCACAATCAGGTTGTCGCCGTCGATGTTGATCTGCGCCATCAGCGTTGTCCTTACGGTGTCGGGGTTGCTCGGGCCCGCAGGCGGTGACCGAGCAGTGCGGCCGTGGTCGCGGGCGACAGCGCCTCGTCGAACTCGGCCAGGATGCGGGTGATCTCGGTGGCGACCTCGGCGTCGGCGGGCGCCCGCTCGACCGCGGCCAGCAGGAGGAAGTCGAGGGGGGCCTGGTTCGGGTCGCTTTGCAGCGCGGGGCGGACCTCGTGGTCGAGGTGCCGGCGCAGCGCTCTCAGGTAGAGGCCGCGCTTGCTGCCGAACGTCTGGTAGAGGCTGTTGCGGTGCACACCGAGGTGGGTGACCAGGTCGTCGACGGAGATTCCGTCGTACGCCCGGGACGCGAACAGTGCCGCCGCCGAGGCGACCACCTCGGCCTCGTCGAATGCTCTTGGCCGGCCCATGCGAACACGGTAACCAATTTAGGAACGGTCAGTCAAGAACGAGCGTTCCTAAATTAGCGCGGGCGCTTCTTGAGCTCTTCGATGCGGGGCATCTGCCGGTAGCCGCGGTGGCTCGCGGAGAAGTGCGAGAGGCCGCTGTTGTCGTGGCGGCGCCGCTTGATAACCGCACCGGGTGCCTCCGCCGCCACGGAAGCACCCGGTGCCGCCGGGACCGGGTGGCGTTGTCGGGAGCGGGCGTGCCGGAGCGCGAACGCCGCCGCCGCTACGCAGACGACGATGCCGATCAGGATCATCGCGCGAACCACGTTGCCACGACCTCTCACCCGGGGTCATTGGTTATCGAGACAATGACGGTAGCAGCGCCGGGCGACATAGCCAATCCGTCGAAATGTCGAGGGGTAGGTGCGGAAGCCGCGCCTATGCTGAGCCGATGTCCACCGGATTCGGCGTCTACCTCAAGGAAGCGATCCTCGCCGCGCGCTTCCCGACGCCGACCCATTTCGCCCGCGCGGTCGGCACCGACCCGTCGGTCGTCCTGCGCTGGCTGAGCGAGGAGCAGCGCCCGACCATCAAATCGATCGAGCGGATCGCGCCGGTGCTCGGCCGCAGCATCAACGAGCTGGTCCTGGCCGCTTATCCCGATCGGCTCAGCGGCCCCGCGCCGGCTGCTCCGGCCGCACATCCGCTGGTCCACGAGCTGGGCCGGCTCCTCGCCGCCGACTCGCCGATCCCGCGAGCCGACCGTGAGGCGCTGGAAACGGTCCTCGATCGGATGCTTGATCCCTATCGGAGACTGCTGCGGCGTCGCAAATCCGGGTGACAGATACCCGGCTTGTCTCTGGTGGACTGTCGCGCTGACGGTCCCGGGTCACTAGCCTCCAACCATGACCGAGCGGGGATTCCAGCTCCAGATCAGCAAGCTGCTCGTGGTCGCGATCATCATCGCCACCGCGGCCACCGGCGCGCTGATCGTCACCCTGCTGAGCTCGATGCCGTCCGGCCAGACGCCGGCGCCCGGCCCGGCCGGCCTGCCGCCACCTCCGCCGAACCTGCGCCCATTGGCCGTCTTCTCGCTGGTCACCGGTCTTTTCGTGCTCTCCTGGCTGGCCGTCCTGGTGGTGTTCGCCCGCGACCAGATCCTGCGCCAGCTCCGCCTGCAGCAGTCGCCGACGCCTGGCGGCGAACTGGGTGAGCTGCTGGCCGGCCTGCGCGCCGAGATCGCCGCCGACCGGGAGCGCGACCTCGAGGCGCTGACCGAGCGCCTGACCGACCTGACGGCCGAGTTCGGCGAGCGCCGGGAAACCGACGGCTACCTGAACGGCATGCGCACCGCGACAACCGCGGACCAGCCCGACGCCAAGGTCCGAGCCCTACGCCGAAACCCACCGGCGCGCTGACTCAGTCTTCGTCGGTCAGTTCGGCGAGGACCTCGGCGGCGTCGCTGTGGCCGGCTTCGGCCAGGCGGCGAAGTTCGGCGAGGTTGTGCTGTTCGCCGGCGGTCTCGATCAGGACTGCGGTGGCGTCGGAGAAGCCCTGGTCGGAAAGGCGGCGCAGCTCGGGCAGGTTGCCCTGTTCGCCGGCCAGCTCGATCAGGTGGTCGGCGGCGTCGGAGCTGCCGGCGTCGGCCAGGCGGCGCAGCTCGTTCAGGTCGTTGCGGTCCACGGCCAGGGCGATCAGGTCGTCCTGCGCTTCGGCGTCACCGGTCGCGGCCCGCTGGCGCAGCCGCAACTCGTCGGGGTCAGGCATGCCGCCACCCTGTCACGCGCCGGTGACCGCCTGGTAGCTCTTGTGGGTGCGGAAGTAGTCGGTCATGGTGTCGGTGCGCAACGCCAGGAACAGGGCCCGGCAGCCGTTGGTGTCGAGGCGGTTCGCGGTGCCGCCGGGGGTGTGCACGAAGCCGGTGGACGGGATCGTGGTGAAGCTCAGGTCGTCCTGGCGCAGGTGGGACAGTTCGCGCACGGTGCTGCTCAGGTCCAGGCCCTGGTCGACGACCAGCGACTTGGCCGCCTCGGACAGCAACTGGTTGAGCCGGATGGGGTTGGTGACCACGCCCATCGACAGCACCCGGCCGGCCAGCGCGTGCAGGTACTGCTGCTGACGGCGGACCCGGTCGAAGTCGCCCTCGGCCAGGCCGTACCGCTGGCGTACGTAGATCTCGGCCTTCTTGCCGTCCAGATGGTTGACGCCGGCCTTGAAGACGTAGCCGGTGCGGCCGTCCCGGACCGTCTTGCGCACGGTCACGTCGACCCCGCCGACGATGTCGGTGATTTTCCGGACGCCGGCGAAATCCACCCGTACGACGTGGTCGATGCTCACGCCGGCGAGGTGACTGATCACCTGCACCACCAGGGGTGCGCCGCCCCACGCGTACGCCGCGTTGATCTTTGTCCGGCCGCCGGCCCAGTGGCCCGTGACCGGTGGGATGTAGACGTAGGAGTCGCGCGGGAACGAGACGACGCTGGCGTGCCGGCGGTCGCCGTCGACGTGGACCAGCATGATCGTGTCGCTGCGGGACTGGCCCTGGGTCCAGCCGGCCCGGGTGTCGATGCCGAGCACGAGGTAGTTGATGCCGGTGCCCACGGCCGCGTCGGAACTGAGCCCGGTCGACGGGCCGGTGATCACGACGTACTCGGAGCCCTTGGTGATCTTTGGTAGTGCGGAGGCCTGGCTGAGCACGTCGTCCCGGCCGACCTGGTTGCCGGCGTACAGCACCGAAGCACCGAAACCGGCCGCCGCCAGGGCGACCAGGACGGTAAGGGTCACCAGGACCGCTTTCACCCAGCGAACCACTCACACCGCCTCTGTCCGGGGAAACGACCTCTCCCTAGACCTATCGGCGACCCCGCCCAACGCGTGAGGGCGAAAAAATAAGGCCCGGTCGTCAGACCGAGCCTTGAAGGGGTGGAGCTGAGGGGACTCGAACCCCTGACCCCCACACTGCCAGTTCGACTTTCTACCCAGCGTGACCAGGGCGTTTGTCAATTAGTGCAGGTCAGAAGGTTTTTGAACTGTTGGTTCTTACGCTCAGTGGGAGGCGACACGCCTCCTCGGTGCTCGCATGCGTACACCTGTTCGGTCTACCTTGCGGGGCATGGCAAGCATGAAACCGCGGGGGCAGTCCTACGAAGTCAGATGGCGTGCAGGGCGCGGCGCAGATTGGCAGACGTGCACGTTCGCGAACGAAGAACTGGCGTTGGCCGCCCAGAAGCTCGCGAAAGCCCGAAACCACAGGATCTCCGATTCCGACGTGTATGCCGCGATCTACGGCCTGGACGAGGCGGAGGACGAGGCGCTCGAGAACACCGAAGCTGCGTCACCTGTGCCGTCGCTTGAGGAGTGGATCGAGCAGTGGTTGACGCTGAAAGTTGACGTCGCTCAGAGCACGCACAAGGAGTACGCACGCATGCTCCGGAAGAGAGTTGTGCCCGCGCTGGGTGAGTTGCGTGTCGACGCTGTTGATCGTGACCGCGACATCAATCCGTGGAAGGTAGGTCTCAACACGGAACTGATGCCCGCTGGCGTGCAGAAGCACTGGGCGGTCCTCAGCATGGTCATGCGCGACGCGGTTCCCCGGTTTCGGGAGGACAACCCGCTGGCTCGACCGCTCGGTCATCGGAGCAATGGGCTGCCGAAGGTCTACAAATACAACGCCTGTTTCCTGTCGACGGAAGAGGCTGACCTGCTCGTGGCGGCCTGCCCGGAAGCCATCCGAGATGTAGTGCTGGTGGCTCTTGGTACGGGTATGAGAATGGGCGAGATTTTCGGCCTTCGGGTGGGCGCCGTCGATCTTCGCGGTGACCAGCCTGTTGTCTACGTCGAGGAGACGCTTCGTCGGGGTGGAACTTTTGCGGAGCCGAAGTCGGAGAGATCTCGTCGTTCGATTCTGCTGCCGAAGACCATTGCGGCGTTGCTCGCAGAGCGCATTAAGGGCAAGCGCCGTGGAGACTTGGTTTTCACGGCTCCGGGTGGAATGCCATGGGATGCGAACAACTTCCGTTCACGCTATTGGAACAAAGCGGTGGCGAGTGCTCAGCGATGCACGGAACATCCGCCTGCGCCAGTCAAGGTGAGCGGGCGGGCAGAGAAGCGACGAGCCCGAGATCTAGCGGTCTCGAGCTGTGAGTGCAAGACGCGTTTGCATCAGCGGCCGCGGTTTCACGATCTGCGGCATTCGCATGTGGCGTATCTGATCGATGCTGGGTGGGACTTTTTCGTGATTCAAAACCACATCGGGCATGCGTCGATCAAGACGACCTTCGACGTCTACGGTCACCGCCTAACCCGCGGTGACAAGGCGCGCCTGAAGGCGCTCGATCAGCGCCTTCCGGGTCAGGAAACTACTGCGTTGAGGGACTTCGAGAAGAAACGGAAGAAGGGGAGGAAGGGGAAGAAGGCTGTGTCGCCGTTCATCGACGGCATCGGGCAGGCGGCCTGATTCTCGACATAGCCCTTTGGCTGGTGCCTGGGGCCAGCAGGTGGATCGTCAACTATGCATCGATCTTCAATGCATCTGTGATCGACTGGTGGAAAAGCAGGATGCCGAACTGCGGCGAGCGTCCATAATGGAGGTGTGGCGTGACCAATGCGTCTCGAGTCGGGCCGCCGATGGCCAAGCCTGAGTGCTTACGGTGCCGCTCCGCCGATCAACTTGTCCGAGTGCCGGCAGTTGTGCGTGAAGGTCGTACAAGCGGGGTGGTGCATGGGAGTGTTGTCGGTCGATACGGGTACGAGGTGCCGATCGAGGCGCGAGTCGTGCAGACGACTGCGCTGGCACGTGCTCTCGCCCCTCCGGTCAGGCCGCGGACGATAGCGGGCGCGGCGGTTGCTTTCGGGATCGTGGCGATGGTCGCGCTCAATTGCCTGCGACTGGCGCTGTCGACGCCCGGCGATGGGGGCCTCTGGTTCGGCACCGCCTTGTTTGCGCTGGCGGCGGTCGGGTGTGGGGCGCTGTTGCGGGCGCGGCACCGTTCGGCCCAGGTCGACGGGCCGTTGGTGGATGATGCGATTCGGCTATGGCAACGGTCGTGGTACTGCCGGCGGTGCGCGGTAGTGAGCGTCTCAACGCCACTTGGGTTGACTGTCTTGAGCACTTCTTGCTTGGCTGCATCGTTGATTGATTTGTCGCGGCGGTCCGGTGAGGGTGCGCGGCGTCGACGAGCAGCTGAGGGTGCGGACTGTTAGGTAGTACGATTGCAGTGCGTAATTGTTTCAGTTAGATCCGTTAAGCAGCGGATGGCGTTGGCCAACTATCAATTGACCGCTGTGTCATTAAGCGATGCGTCGTGGATATTTCCTCCCCGCAGCAGCTATGGTAGTGGTCACCTCTGTGCCAAATCCGCATCTAGATGGGACCGTTAGGGGCAAAGCCGTATGGCTCGGCAAATCATTACGAAGCTGGTGGACGACCTTGGCGACGGCGATGCCGATCGCACGGTCGAGTTCAGTCTGGACGGTATGAACTACACGATCGATCTTTCCGAGAAAAACGCTGGCAAGCTGCGCAAGGCGCTGGATCCTTTCCTGGCCGCGGGAACGCGCATTGGGCGCGGCAGCGTCGACGGTCGGCGTCGTCACGGAGCGCGGACGACCTCCGCTGCTGATCACCGGGCGCAGAATCTGAAGATTCGCGAGTGGGCCGGGAGGAACGGGTTCGAGGTCTCGGAGCGGGGACGGATCCCCACCACGGCCGTAGACGCGTTCCACGCCGCACACTGACCGCGAGGCGGTAGCGGGTGCCTGCCGGGGCATCGTTGCGAGTTTCACGGGGAGAACACGCAGCGGTGCCGTCAGTGAATTACCAGAGCTCGCGAGCGCTGTCCAGATCCTGCGGCGCTCGCGAACTGGGTAAGCCTCACCACGCCGGGTCGGCGCCGTCTATTGCGGGCGCAGCGGGTCGCCGTAATCCAATGCTCGCATCAGCGGCCCGAACATCTGGTCAAGCAGCGGAAGGAAGGGACCGCGCAGCTCGGCGCCGGTCGCCAAGATGACCTGTCTGTAGGTGTCGTCGCGGTAGGTGGTCTTGTCTGGGAAGTGCAGACGGGCTTGCGCGATCGAGTTCGTCGGTTCGCGGACCGCTCCCGCGAGGTCGCTCAGCTGTAGGCCGATGCCGTAGGTTCCTCTCAGCCCTGCTTCCTCAGCCACCTCGGCGATCCACGCCACGATTTCGCAGGTGAAGGACATCGCATCAGCCAGGTAGAGGACCTTTGTCTCGGCGTCGCTGCGCTGGTCCTTGTAGACCTCCGTGATGAAGTCGGCCGCGAACCGTGCGGCACCTGACTCCAGCACCTCGATGCAAAAGGGCATTCTGTCGGGTGGGCCGAACCGCAGTGCTGCGCCGCCCGGGATCCGACGAGTGCCCCAGCTGCTTGAGCGGTCGGTCCAGCGAAACGGCCTGAATAAGCGGGACATCGCCTCGTTGCCGCTGCGTTCTGCGCCGGCGCGGATGGCCGCGGCCTCCATCCTCGCGGTGAACCATTTCACGGCGTGGGCGGGCGAGAGCTGGTCGCGTAACGCGTCGCGCCGCAGCATGGGGATCGGGGTCGCCGAGATGACCAGCCGGGCGGCAGACATCCCCTGCCCAGCCATCAGGGCGTCCGTCGCGTCGAGGTCTCTGTCGACGGCTTCGACATCGAGGTCACGACGGGCGAGCAGGCGAACGACCTCGGTGTTGTCGAGTAACCGCGTCGTACGGTTGTCTCGCCCGAGGTAGCGGTGGTCCACCATGTGTGGGACACCGGTGGCTGGTACCTCGATGACGATGACGCCGGTGGACGGGTCTGATGGGCTGCGCAGGTTATCGCTGATCGTCACGCGCAGCTGTGGGCTGATCCGGTTGGCACAGATCTGATCGATCCGCTCGATCACGCCATGGAGGGACACCGGGGCTGTCTTGGCGGCCGCGCCGGTGGCCTTGTCCTCTTCCAACCCAATGATCAGGATGCCTCCGTCGAGGGCTAGCGCGGCGATGTCCTTGGCTTGCTCCTTCTTGCCGCTCTCCCCGCCGGAGTAGTTGTCGCGCTTGAGTTCCAGCGTGTGTGACTCGCGCAATTCACCCGATGCGACGTGCTTCTCAAGGTCTTCCCACGTGCGCCACTGGCCAGCGCGATAGAGATCGGTCACCTGCTGATGGTCGCATCTGTGCCGCCTCATGCAGCCAAGTGACGCCGAGGAGGTTCCAGCGGTTCTCTTACCGAGGTTTTAGCGTTGGTGACGGAGAGTTGGTCGTTGAGTGCTGAATGGGCGGCCAGAAGGGCCAGAGCACCTGCGCTCGAGAAGCGGCGTGCCTCGGCCAAGTCGATCTCAACTCATGCGGCATCCACTGAGGCGGTGGCCTCGCGCTGGCGGGGAGCAGTGTGAGTCGAGCCCGTGCAGGTGTGTCGACTCCGGTGAGCTGGTCCGGTGCGATCCCTCTTGCGGTTCCGTCCCCACACGCACAACGCCGTTCCGGCGCCGTGTCCAACGTTTGCCGGCAAGACCTCAGGCAAGTGGCCGTCGACGGCGGGCGATCCACGCGTCAACGTCGGCGGCCAGCCACACCCGGCCCTGGACTAGGTCGGCGACCGGTGCTGGGAAGTCCGGTCGGCTGGTGATTTGGTGGACACGTTGACGACTGACGCCGCCCAGCTGCACGCGGATCTCCTGAGTGCCCACAAGCTGGATCCGCTTCACCGCCATGCTGTACGACTATAGTCGTACGCCTAGACCGCCGAAATTGGTGGGGTGGCAGCTGCATTCCCTACTTCCGTACTTCTGCACCGACCGGACGGCGGGGGCGATCGTCTCCGCTGGGCGGGATGGGCGCCGGCTTCTGGGTTTGGGCCATCAAGGCGTGCAGTTTGGTGCGGGCCCTGCCGATATTGGCCGCTTGGCTGCCTGTAACCCAGGAGCCCGGCGGTCCTTACGGCCTAGCCACTTTCCGAAGAATAGGAGCGACGACTTTGGTCGTGACTGTTTCATAAAAGCTATCCAGGAGATTCAGCATGTCCGTCTCGGGTCCGACTCCCCGCCCGTACGCGGGGTCGTCAGCGAGGACCAGGCTAAACCGATGCTGCACGGCGGGCGTCCTGTTCGGGTCAGCGTCCTTGAGATAGAACAGGACTGATCCATCCGTCACTGCCTCGCCGGCGAGCAGCTGCCGGTCTGAAGCTTCGTCCGCATTCCACCAAATAAGTTCCGGCGACCACCGCAGGACCGCGAGCCGACGGTGTTTGTCAACGTTCCAAAGCCGATCCAAGCGATGTAGGTCGTGCCAGAGAAAGTCATCGTCATACGGGCGGATGGGCTCTACTCGACCCTGGCTCGCCCACTCTGTCCAGTAAAACGACTGCACGGATCGTAGAGCCGCCATCGCGGCGGCATTGAAGAGCCCGGGAAACCTCTTCTCCGTTTTCGCGAAGAACTCGTCCATTTTCTCGGGAGACTCCCGGATTGGAAACGTCGTGGCACTCTCTTGCTCGGGCGTCAATGTGCCGCCGTTGGACATTGCTGCCAGTCCGTATGCCAGCGACTCCAGAGCGGAGCGGAGGTTGCTCAGTACGTCTCCGACCGTGGCATGAATGGCCGTCGGCACCGGGCGCACGTAGCGGAGCCGGTAAGCGGTGAGCCCTGGTTCATCCGTCGGTTCCCCGACGAGGGCATACGGGGTTGACTCGCGGTAGTCGTCGACCTGGCCTCGAAGCCGGTCGAGGTGCTCTTGGGCGCGGTCGGCTTTGACCCACCAAGCCTGCGCGCGATCATTCCAAGCGGGAACCACATTCACGGTCACGAGACCAGAATCGCAGCAGGGGAAGGCTCCGCAGCCCTGGCCCCGGCAGCTGCGCGTCAAACCTTGGCGCGCTGGCTTGCGTTCGCCGCTCACCGGTGCGATGCGCGATCGGCAGAACATGTGCGTGATTGGCAAGTCGATCACCGCTCAGCGGCCGCAGAGCGTCTGCTTGAGCCGAGCACGATGGCGTGCTTGCCGACGGCCCCTAGTCGGCTCGACCAAGTGATTCGAGGTGATCGGTATGGCGCTGCAGGCCATGCGGGTGACACGCAGGGCGTTGACACCCTTGTACCGCAAGACGATGTTCATCGAACTACCCAGTTGCCCGGAAAGCTCAGTGCGAACGAGGGGCCTGTTTTGTGGGCTGCCGTGCGCGTCCTGATATTAAGCACGCGGGGGCCGCCAAGCCGTCACCCGCGATCTTCGCGTTAGCGGCCGCCCAACTCGGCATCCCGCTCGGCAACTGCGTCATGATCGGCGACGACCCTAACTTCGACATCCGCGCCAGCCTGCACACCGGTGTCGCCGCCGCCCTGCTCATCGACCCCCGCAGTGACCGCCCGTGCAGCTGGTCGGCGCCTGGCCTATCCCGACCTCGGCCGCGCTGCCGCCGCCGTGCTCGCGGCCGCGAATCGCAGTGACGGCCCCATGCGGACGGCCTAGCCGGCCAGGCGTGGTGGGGGCATGGTCGCGCGTACCTGATCCCGACCTCCCGCCGGTCTCGTACCGAGGTCGGTGGTAGACGCCGTCGTCCGCCTGCTCGGCAGTCGGACGGCTAGGCCGTGGACACATCGAATGGGTGACTAGATGGCTTTTTTGATTGCCTTTCTCCGGAACGCGACGTGCCTGGTACAGAAATGGATTTTGTTGCGCTCAGCTGAGCCCTAAGATGGCGCAGTGTCCGAAGGTATGGATGTCGTATGGCATTGCGGTGACGAGCGGCTCCTCGAGCAAATGCAGTGCCTTACGGAAGCCGACGCCACCTGGGCCGAGGGCTGTCTAGACATTGTCGCGGCCCTGGACGAGCTGCTGGCCTGGTGCGAGGACACGCGGGCTTACAATGACCGCTTTCACGACAACGGCTGGGGTTCGGTCAACGCGGACTTCCGCTACTCCTTGAAATGTGTCGGCACCGGACTGAAATCCCTCGCCGGTAGCAGTTTCGCGGCAATCGACGCGAAACTCGCAGACGACATCGCCAAAGACTCCAGCGCTGTCGCCGAGCTAGCGGTGCTGGTCGTTGACGCCCGCCGACTGCTCGCCACCGACGACGCCCTCGTCGCCGCCTGGACAGACCTGGTGGCCAGCTGCAAGCGGCCTGAAACTGCCATCGACTCGCCGTATGTGCGCCACGACAACTTCTGGGCGATCGTTAAGTTGACCGGCCGGATGCCGGCCGACCTGTCCCGAACCCTGATCTCGCTGCTGAGCGGCGACCCCTGGGCCATGCGCAACGCCCTCGCCACGCTCGGCGATCTGAAACAGAACCAGGATGCGACGGAAACGGCCCAGGCGTTCCCCTTGCCAGGTGCCGCAACTCCACCGCTGTCCGAGCCCAAAGACCGGTTGGCCACCGCCGAGCGACTCCTGAGATTGCCGCCACGGCCTGTCCACCACGTCATCTGGCTCGCCTTCGACAACGCCGGATTGACCAGCAGCCCAGTGCTGACGATCGGGCCGGTTGCGCTCTACGCCGGTTACGCACTCGGCCCGGTACTGGAAGATGACGACGCCGATCGCAGCATGCTGCCCGCCGAACTGCACAAGACGTGGGTCCCGATCCAGGTGCCCGATGGCCACGATGTCGTGATGGCCAGAGTCGATCTGGGTTCGGGGTTCTGCGCCGATCCCCTGAGCCGGGCCCGCGACCTGGTCCGCACGATGACCGCGTACGCCGCGGCCCGCGCCGGAGGCTCCGAATGGGTAGAGATCTCGGGCTACATCCATGTGCAGGACGGTCGGATCGTCCGATCCCCGACGTTCGGACTCGACAGGATCGAGACGACCTTCCGGCCGGACATTGACGCCACCGCGGCCGGCCTCAGCCGTTACTCCGGGATCATCGCCACCGGGCTCCCGCACGCGCTTACCAAGAAGCGCGAGTTGCCCGAGGCCCTGCACTGGTGGCACCTCGCCGACCGTCAGTCCGGCGCTCCTGCCGTCTTCGTGAACGTCAGGATCATCGAGGTTCTCGCCTCCCTGACCGTTGACATGCAGTGGGACAAATATCTGGGGCGTTACTGGAAGGTCCAGTGGCTGCGGCAGGCGATTCGCGAAGAGGCGAACGAGGCCCTCCTCGGAGCAATGAGCACCAGATTCGTGGTGGACGGCGCCAGCACGCGTCAAGACGAGCTCCGGTCCATGGCCCACGGCTTCGACCTCGGGCAGATGACGTGGGACGTCACCGCACCGGCGCGGCATCTGAGCGAGATCCAGGCCATTCTGAGCGCCGGAACCCTGCAGGCCCGCCAGGTCCGGACGCTGGCCCGCCGTACGGCGAACGAGGCCGCCATCGCCAAGTGGGTCAAGAGCCTGGAGGAACAATGGACGATCCGGCTAAGCCGCCTGGAGCGAGTACGTAACTCCATCGCCCACGGCGGACCGGTCACCCCAGACTCCGTGTCGCGAGTACAGCGCTTCAGCCGTCAGCTGTCGGCCTGGGTCGTAATCGGCACTCTCGACGCGATCATGACCGGCAGTCCTCTCAAAGAAGCGAACCAGGGGCAGATGGACGCCGCCGATACTTGGCGCACCCAACTACCGGCCGCCACGTCACTCGTGGAGATCCTGTAGGAGCCGGGTTCCTACTCGGCGATGCCGTCACACCGGGAAAGATCTTGCCGCGTCCGCATCCAGGGCGAGGACGGCAGACGCAACTCATCGACCCCGGCCTGCACGCCGCCCGTGACCTTCGGCCGCAGCAGTTCCCGACCCGCGAACGCCGCGCTCGCCTGCACGCCGGCCGCGCCCGCGCATGGGCACAATGAGACAACCTGCTGCTCTGGGCTGGTCCAAATGTGTTGACGGAACGACTTCTTCCTCGCTGAGCCGGGCAGCGGGCCGGAGGAGATGTTATGTCGCGAGGTCGATCCGCTTGGCTGGCCCGGGCTGTGCGGGCCTACACCGGTGAACCGTATCGGGTTGCGTTGGACCGGCTGCGCCGATTCCCTGGCCGGCCGATCCCGACCGGCTCGGTCGCCCAGCGGCATCTTGAGCTTCAGGTTCTGCGCCGCATCGGTTTCTACGGATTCACCGAGCGCTACGGCTGGAAACCCGGCGACCCGCCGTTCGCGATCGACTGGATTCGCCCGATGCCGAACTCCCTCGATATCGCCGTACGGCCCGACGCCCTGCCGGAGGCGATCGGTGCGCTGCTTCCCATGCTGGTACCCGGCAGCGAACCGACGGGAGTCCGGGGCCTGCGTCCCAGGCTGACTCCTCACGGTGTCGAGCTGAGCCGGATCGGCCTGCCGGGGATGGTGTGCCTGCGCGGAGTACGGCTGCGCGCGTGGCAACGGGCCCTGGATATCTCCATGAAGATCTGGGACGACCCGGACGAGACGCTGCTGCTGTGGCGAACCCATCCGGACGTCATGCATCCGGACGAGGAAGACATTGCCCGATCCTGCGACGCCGGCTACGCGCCGGCGAGCGAGGGCTGCGACGACGTCGCGGCCGCAGCGTCCATCGTGTTGCGTAGACAGATGATCTTCCGTGGGGTCACCGACATCAGGGTGTGGACAAACCCGGGAAGCATCCAACTGGAGTGGTACGGCGGTGACGACCACGCCGCTGTGGCGGGCGCCCTGCTGGATCCCGTGTTCGGGATGCCGGGTTCCGTCGACGCACCATGCACCTGCCACGACTCCGGTGCGAACCGCTGCTGGTCGGTCGAGCTCGACTTCGTCGCCAATCCCGGCGGCTACGTGAACCTGCGCCGTGGCGGCGCGGACTGGACCGACCGGCTTGAGCAGTCGAGTGAGAAGGCACGACAACGCCGCTCCGCAGAGCTGCGCCCTGCCTGGGCAGGTCTCCCCGCGGCGCCTTCAAACCACAATAGGCAGGGGTTGTCGATGTCCGTCTAGGTGCGGTCGCATCGGCGAACTCGTTGATCGGCGTTGCAGAACCGACCTGTAGTGGCATTCCCGAGCCGGATGTGGAGGATGCTGGTTCAGTGTTTATGGAGCCGCATTCCAGCCAGGTCGTTATGGCGGCGCCGCCACGGATTCTTCTGGCGGGATGAATTCGCGGCGGCGTACCTCACCTCAACGTAGGCGCAGTTTCGATGATCGTCTAGGCGCATCGGTCTTTGTTGGGTCGTCGATCGGTGGATGTCCCGCTGTCCCCGAAGCCGCGGCGGCCATGTGGTTCGCGGTGTCCCGAGGCTGCGCAGAACACATCGAGGGCCGGAGGCCGGGTAGCGGCCGGCACGGTCAGGAGGATCGGCCGGTGGTGCGGCCCGCGGCCAGGTCGGGTCATCGGCTGGTAGAGCATGAACAGCTGCTGATCGCTGATGGCGTTCTCGAGATCGCGGCAGAGGGCCTCGCGAGACCAGCCGCTGCGCCGCACGGCGGAGCTGGTAGACGTTCGCCGGCGCCCGGGAACTGGTACGCCGGTGCCGTCGCCGCGGACGAGATTCCCACGAACGCGACGCAATCCGAGAACGGCTCGGGTACGGCCTGCCCACGTCGGCGCCCCGTCGCACGTCGGCGTGGTCACCATCAGTGTCTGGCGTCTTCAGCGCGGCGCGGCGCGCCGACGGCGGGCGGGCCGGCGTGGCGAGGAGCCTGCCGCAGGGCAGGTCTGGCCCAGCGCGTTCAAAAGCAGCACAAGGACGTCCTTGCCGTTGCGGCGTCGCGTCTCTTTGCCCGAGAGCAGCGCCACCCACACCGCCGGGACGACGCACAGGGAAAGGAGAATGAACAGGACGGCAGGTAACGCCAGAAGCCACATCGACGATTGGAGGGCGCGAGACATGAGGCTGAACACGAACAACCCTTCTTGTCCGGGCTCGGCGACGCCGTCAGGCATCCCCTCGCCGCGAATGATGGTTGCCGCGCTCTACAAAGCGGAGGAGTCGAGTGGATATGAAATTGTCGATGACGCTGGAACAACCCGCGTTAACCGATCACGTCATGGCGGGCGGAGGACATGCACTGCATCATGTCGTCGCCCGGTAACGATAGACCGCAAACGGGGCAACTGGCACCCGCCAGGATGCCGATCGGTGTCGATTGCACCCGGAAGGTGGACAGCGACGTAGGCGGCGCCGGACCTTGCCCACTACTGTGAGTGACTTTTGCTAGGTTTGCTCGGCGGCGTGCCAGCTCTCGGTCCATTCGCCCAGGCCGTCCCCGGAATTGGGAACCGCTGTGCCGGTGGGCGGAGCGCTAATCTCCATCGGTGACCAGCCCACTTTCCACTGAAGTGACGGGCGCCGCCGGCGCCAATGGCGTCGGCCTGCTCGTCAATCGTCTGGGGTGGCACTTCCGCCGGCAGTTGGAAGCCGACGTGGGGATCGACGCTCAAATTGAAACCGTGATGGAGACGGTTGCCACCGCCCGACAACTGGGCGTTCAGATCAAAGCCGGGTCGTCGTGGTTCACCGAGCCAGCGTCGGGTGCAAGCGGCTGGTGGTTTCGTGAGCGGGACCAGACACACCGGCGCTATTGGTTGCGCTATCCACTCTCGGTGATCGTGGTCCTGTACGACATCGAGGCCCATACCGCTTACTGGCAGGTGGTCGACGAGGACACGGCAGTGCCGACCGGGTCAGGTTTCAAAGTGTTCGTCCCGCGCGGTCAACGGATCGACGCTGAGTGCGCCCCGAGGCTGGCCGAGCTCGCGCGGAGAGCGCCGAACGATCCGTTCGACAAGCAGGTAGCCGATCTACCGTCGGCGTGTGCGGACTCTCTGGTGACGCTGCGCGAACGTGCGCCTGCAGTGGCACAGGAGCTCGCCGAGGTCCTCCTTGCGGGCCGGGACGACCCGGCTGCTGCCGTGCGGCGTCTCCGGAAACCCCGCTCGATCGCATGGCCTTGGCCTGCGTGGACAGCCCTCGCCGAGTACGCGGCCGAGTACGCCCTGAACGCACTGGCCGCAGACTGCCTGCTCCAGGGTGTCGACGCGTGTGACGACGACCCGATGTGCGCTCGCATGACCGCGGCCGCCGGCGTCTACCTGATCACCGTCGATCCTGAGCGTGCCCGGCGTCTGCTCACTGAGGCGTCTACCAGGCCGGCCGGCGCTCTTTCCGCCGCGGTGGGCCTGGCGACGCTTGATCACGGCACCCTGGACGGGCCCATTCCGGTCCCCGCCGTGCTCGCCGAGCATCCCACTCAAGCAGCCGCCGACGCGACGGTTCAACGGTTTCTGGGCGATCAGGCCGCACGCCGCGGCGACACGGACATGGCCATCACCTTCTACGAGAAGGCGCTGGAGTTGGCGCCATGGTCGGCGGCGCAAATGCTCACGCTCGCCGAGGCACTGTTGCGGCGCCGCGAACCCGGCCCAGGCGAAACAAGCCTGGCCGACTACCGCCGGGCGGCCTCGCTTGCTGAACGAGCCCGTACGACCCGCCGTCGGTGCCGGGCGGACAGCGTTGCTGCGGCACGGGTCCTGCTGCATGCGATCGAGCTCGGCGGGGACGAGCGATCCGCTATCCGGGTCGCTGCACCAGACCCGGACGGTGAGGCGACTGATGCGGAGGCCGCCTCCGCAGAGCTCGCCTTCTACGCGGCCCGGCTCTGTTTCGAGACCGGCAACCTCATAGCCGGCGAGCGATTCGAAGCGACTATCGCCCGGTCCGGGAACGCTGAGTGGACCGCGCACTGCGCTGCGGTGAAGGCATCGACAGGAGGTGCGAACGCTGCCGAACAAGTCAGCCGGTGGCGGCAGTTCCTCGACACCGATGCCCCGGACGACCGGCGCCTGGTTGCGTTGAACCATCTTGCGGAACTCGGCGTCTGGCCCCTGCCCGACCTGGAACGCATGCACAGCAGGGGCCTTCTAACCGATGGCTTCTACAACGGGATGCACGCCGAGGCCCTCGCTGCTGCCGGCCGGTGGGCCGAAGCGCTCGACCTGCTTCGGCCGCTGAGCCGCACCAGCATCGTGATGGCCGAGTCCTACGCCCGAAAGCTCGCCGCGCAAGGCGACACCAAGGACAGCGTCCTAGTCTGCGACGAGGCGGCGATGCGGTTCGGTGACGCCCGCATGGATCTGCTCGCGCTGGACGTCTTGAGCCGGGCAGGCCGCACTAAGGATGTCCAGGAGCGCGCCACGGAGTTACTAAGCCGCGCTGATCTTCCTGCCAATCTGCGCCACCGTATCCGTTGCCGACTTATCGACGCACATGGCGTGCACTGCGATTGGCTAAAGGCCGAGAAGCTCGCCCGCTCCGGTCTTTCCGAAGTACAAGATCTCCTGCAAAGCCGTGGGCTGTCCGCCAGCGAAACGGTGGAGAGTCCCAGGCCCGCGCCAGGTGATCTACACACCTGGCTGAGCTATTACAGCTGGGCCGTCATCGTCAGCCTGATTCACCGCGGCCAGATCGACGACGCGTTCGTCATGCTCGAACGGCTTGACCCCGTAGCAATCACTGCAGTGGAGATCGCTACGTGGGGGGACCTCCACCAGGCCCACGGCTGGACGCCCGAGACCGCCGAGCGCGCTCTTGCCGTCGCCGGCGGCGACGATGTTCCGATCTTCGTCGCCGCACCGATTTTGTTCTCCCTTCAACAGTTCTGCCGGGCAGGCAGGGACAGGACGCGTGTCGACGTCACCGACGACAGCGTCTCCACGGCAACGGTGAGCGAACAACTCGCTCGCCAGATCGAACGAGCCTGGGCCGATCTGGTCGGCCTTCACCCGGCAATGGCGCGCGCGCTGGAGAGCGACGGGGGTTCGGGGTTCGCCGAGCAGGTACGCGCTCTTCTCCTGCCACACGCGATCAAGTTCGACCAGGCACGCGAAGCCGTTCGGGCAGGGCGACTTCCGCTCGGCGTGCTCAGCGCCGCCACCGGCGAACCGTATGTGCTCAGCCTGGTCCGGCGAGCTGCCGGGATGATCACGGCCATCACAGCAAACGATGGACAGCATAGTCAGGAGATCGAAACCTGCCGGAGTGCCCTCGACGGCGCGATCGTCATCGAGGGCAGCGCGCTCTACCTCGCCTCCGCGACGACCCAACTCTGGGCGGTGGCGAAAGATGCCTTCGCAGAGATCCTCATCCCTGAGCCGGCCGCTCATGACGTCGTGCTGGGCCACAGGTTCGTCGCGGAGGGCGCCGCTGCGGGTGCCCGTCCTGGCGGTGGCAACTCGCCTTCCGCCCCGCTGGCCGACGCCTTACCGATGCAAGAACTCCACGAGGCCGAGAAGCTCCTGCACGATAGCAAGCAGTGCCGGCCCGTCGTCGTCGTTGCGGACACCGGCGGGCTCGGAGTGGCGCTTAACACGAGAACCATCAACCCGTGGCTCGCGCCGATAGCGGTCGCCATCGAGCACGACATCGCTCTCTTCAGCGACGACGTCTACCTGCGCAGACTCGCCGGCTACTTCGGTGCGCGAACCTTCGGCAGCCTCGCCCTGATCGAAGTTCTCCTCGAAGCCGAGCGGATCAATGTGCAAGCCGCCACCGACATGATCGAGAACTTCTTCCGGCTGCGGGTCGTCGACCTTCCCAACGCCTGGCCGCTCGCGGCACGTATCGCCCAGGTGGAAGGAGCAGGTGCGCCGCCGATTCTCACCAACCTGGCCCGCACATCGTTTTGGCAGGACATCGGCCAGGCCAACTTCATTGGCGCTCTGTTCCAGCTATTGGAACACGTTCAACGCGCCCCCGGCGCCGTCGAAATGTTTACAAGTGCGGCAGCCGCGGGACTAACCGCGACATTTGGACCACCGGAACGGGTCCTCGCCACCCTGGGAACTGCCGTCATCCTGACCGCAACGGACCTGACCGCCGCCGCATCCGAACCAGCACTACGAGCGATCCGCCAGCTGGCCGCTCAGCACGGCTGGAACCCGATTCCACAGCTGCGCGACGACCTCATTGCAGCGCTCGTCGACCCAGACGGTTCCTTCGCCATGTCGGACAATGAAGCGGTAGATACCGCCAAACGTCTCACCGACGCGACCCCATAGCCCTGTGCGGACCGCCGGACATCGGCCCCCTGTCCGGCGGGCACTCGTCGAGGGACGGCGTGTTGGGTCGCTCCATAGGAGGACCTGCCCTCGTGCAGCAGGAACCGACGCCGACGTTTTCGACGCGATCGCGTAGGAGCACCAGGCCGGATAACGCGGCTAGCCTGCGGAGTTGATCGAAGTTTCGCTTGAGTCGTTAAGCGCCCAGGGGTCTTGAGGGCTCGTAGGTGCGCGTATGCACCGGGCGAGGCACCTAATGCCTCCAGCAGTTTCCCGGCCTGAGCGAAGAGAGCGGCCCCGGCCGGACCCTCGGGGAGGTCGTCTCGGTCGAGAATCCTCCCGGCTAGGTAGAGCTGGCTGAGCATGCCGTCCCGGCTGTCCAGTTGGTCGCAGTAGCGCAGCCGGATCTGCTCGGCTATGCGCGGGCTCGCCAGGCTGTGCAAGTACAAGGCTGGCAGCGTCAAAGCCGGACGGCACCAGCCCCTCACCGACCAGGCCGGCCTCGGCGAAGCCGAACAGCACGCGCTGCGCCGCGGACGCATGGTGCGGCGTGGACAGGGCTTCAGCCTGCACGTGACCGCGCTGCTGGAAGGCCACCAAGCGCTGCTCGCCGCGGCCGGCATACCCGGGGCCGAGGGCGCCTCGTCCGCCGACCGCAAGGCGTACCGCATCTACCACGACCGGCTGCGCCTGGCTGTCCAACTCGGCGCGCTTCCCGTCGACAGCCGTCCTGGGCCGCCGGACCTGACCAAGTACGATGCCCTGCTCACCCGAACCGGCAGATGACGGCGTTATGACAAGCCTGATCCGCTCGGCCTAGCCACGGCGGTTCCTCACCGGTCCGGGGTATCCCAGCATTGCTCTCTGCACAAGGAGCTGACGTAGTCGTCCACTCCGTCAGTCCAGCGGAACCACTCGCGGGCAACGCCAAGGTCGCGGAAGTCATGCTTCAGCTCGGTTTCGAGGACTCGGCGCCGACGCTCGTCGGGTTCGTAGATGACGTGCGCCAAGTGCAGTTCGCCCGGGTTGCCGGTATTGAGAGTGGGGAGTCTGAGAATAGGATCTTTGCTTTCACCGATCTTGAATCGGTGAGGTTTCCCGCCGTTGACCAGGTTGAACCGGTCGGGGTATTCAACAACGAAGTAGACCCCAGGGAAGCTGTGAGGGTCGTAGCGCGGATACTCGGGGTCCGTCATGAGGGCCTTAGAGCCGCGGTAATCGCGGCGTAGTTGCTCAATCTTCCGGCTCGCGGCCTTCCTGCTCATCACGGCTCGGTTCGCCTCGTCAGGGGTGCTGGCAGAGAGTGGAGGACGTGGGGAAGGCTGGCGGCCTCACGGCCGAATGTCGGCGCACCTGGCGGAGGGCCAGCCGGGACGGGAATGGTCATAACCAACCGTTTTACTCCACGCCCGCCAAGTCAGGATCGTGTAGGGGCGACGCGACGCCGCCGGAACGGCGAGCCGCCGCGCGCAATCCTATGGGCCTCGACGGCAAGCTCGACGCCGAGACGTACCACGCGTTTTTCGACCGTGCGCTGGCCCGGGAAAGCTGAGGCACCCCGCCCAGACCACGCGTGAGCCCTCCCCCACAAGACTCGGGGAAGGGCTCGCTGTTACTCATGGGTTCGGCGGCGATGGGTGTTTTGTGGTGTTGGGGTTTGCCCCAACACCACAGCCTTAAGCCTCACCCATAAACCTTGACACAAGGGTTGACATCTATAGCACCGTCGCTGCATGCTCATAAACCAACTACCAAGGTTTATGGTTTATGGAGATGCGTGATCCACATCAAGCTGGGCCCCACTCGTCCCGCCGCCGAAGACGACACCATGCAACGTGACTATGTCGGCTGGTCGCCAGAGCTGAGCCCGCTCCAGTTGTTCGAGCGCAACCGGGGGCGCTGGAAGTTCGGCGCTCGGGCCCGCCAGGAGCGGTACGCCGCGTTCTCCTCTACCGTCACCAGCACGATCGTGCTGGTGGTCGAAATCGACGACTTCGAGGACGTCGGTGGCGGCAAGTCCGCGATCGTCGGGACCGTCCTGGAACCCGGCGACCCCCTATATGACGGCTTGATCAGCCAGCCAAGCCTCGACCAATACCGCAATCCGGTCACCTACGTCGACGACCACCCTCTCGACCGGCCGCGAACCTGCGGCTGCGGGTGCGGCGGAGTCGTCACCGGCGCCCGGCAGTTCCTCCCCGGCCACGACCAGCGTGCAATCCACGAGCGGATCGCTGAGCAGTGGGGCAACACCATGGGCTTCATCCGCTGGTTCGACGCCGCCTATCGCCAACCTGCCGAGTAAATACAGAGCTGACCCCCGGCCGGCGATCGCCGTGTCAATCGGCGACCGCACTCCGCCCCCAGTGCGAGCGCGAGGCAGCCTGCCTACCGGCCACGGCTGACCAGGCGCCGGCTCAAGCGGGCGAGGGAAGCCGGTCATGCCGGGCTGCCAGCGCGTCGAAGAACTCCTCGAGGAGACGCTCGGCACCGCCGCCCTCCATCAGCTCGTACCCACCGAAGCGGTAGACCTCATAGCCGCGCAACTGCAGGAACCGGTCTTCGGCGACCATCTTGGCGTACCGGCCCGGGTTGGCGCGTGGGCGTTCGCGTGGCTTGGCCGGGTCTGGGTCGTCGGCGTAGTGCTGCACGCCGTCGCACTCGATCACCACACGGACCCGGCCGGGAAACAACAGCAGGAAATCCATCCGCTGATGAGTCAGCGGCGCCGGCACCGTGCCGTAGCGGGACTGCGGATATGGGTCGTAGTGCAGGTACACCTGCGGCACCAGGGCCGGGATGTCTGGGCCTAGTCGGCGCGAGCGCTTGACGTACGCGTCAAGGATCCGGCGTTCGGCGTTGTTGTCCAGCGAGCGGGAGAGCCGCTGCACCAAGTGGTTCCAGACGTCGAGGTCAGGGGCATCGGTGAGCTGCTCACGTTCGGCCCACCAGCGGTTCATCTGGCGCCAGGTAAGCCCGCCGTCTCCCAGCGGGCGGTCGTAGATGAGGCTGTATTCGGCGTTATCGATTGCCTTGATCTCGTTGTTGATCGCGTCGGTGAAGACGAACTTGGGCTTGGGACCGTCCGCAGCGAAGATCAACTGTTTGAAGTCTCCAGCGACACCACCGCCACGCGCCTGGGCGACGAGGCTGGCCAACTCGCCAGCGGCTTTGCCGCCGTCGGCGGCTTCCTCGCCGGCGCATTCATTCAGAACGTGCTCTGCGATTCGGAGCAACTCGGGTAGTTCCTTGCCGATCAGCCGCCGCACGACGTACTTCCGCTTGCTGTGAATCGCGATGTCGTCCTGTTCCGGGTTAGACGGAGCCAGCCCGATCCCGGTACAGAACTGCTCGACCTCTGGGGAGGACATCGCGTGGCGCAGTGCTTCACCCATCGCCTCGCGCAGCTTTCTCACGGTCACCATCTGCACCCTTGGAAGCCTACGAGCACGACGGCCCGGCTTCCGTACGAGGAAGCCGAGCCGTCAGTGATAGCCGGTTGATCAGCCGATGGGCAGGGGAAATCTGGTCCAGGCGCAGCTCCCGCTTGCCCCAGCCGGACACGCCCAGTCAGAGTTCTACAAATTGAAGTCCAACCCGGTCGCGACCTTTGCCCGAGCCAGTCAACCCAAACCTGCGCATCCGTTCACGGCCAGCGGGATCCCCGGCCTGCTCTCGCAACCCCTCTGTGCCAAGATCATGAGAGGCAAGATCTACTCTTGAAACGTTGAGCTGAGGGCGAGCGAGGAGACCACCACCGGTGGGTTCGAATAGTGAGGTGCCTGACCCGGAGGTTCCGGCGAAGGCGAGATCGCGTAGTTACTCGGCCGCGTACAAGGCGCGGGTCCTGGAGGAGTACGAGTCGCTCGACAAGGCGGGCAAGGGTGCGCTTCTGCGGCGGGAGGGCTTGTATTCGTCGTTGATCACGACGTGGCGTCAGCAGCGCGATCGGGGTGCCCGGCAGGCCCTGGCCCGTCCGGCGGGACGTCCGCCGGCCGATACGCGCGACAGGGAGCTGGCCCAGCTGCGGCGCGAGAACGAGCGCCTGGCCGCGGAGCTCGCGAAGGCGCAGACGGTGATCGAGGTGCAGGGAAAACTCTCCGCGCTGCTGGGTCAGCTCGCGACCAGCAGCGCCCCGGACTCCGGGAGCGAGCCGAAGCCGTGATCGACGCGGCGATCGCCGAGCTGACCGCGGTGCTCGGGTCGGTGCGGGCGGCGTGCACGGCGGCCGGCCGGCCGCAGGCCAACCATTACCGCCGGCACCGGCAGAGCCCGAAACCCGAACGGGAACCACGCGTGCGTAAGCCGCAGCCGCGGGCGTTGTCGCAAGCCGAGCGCGAGAGCGTGCGGGCGCTGCTGAACCACCCCGAACACGTCGACAAGGCGCCGGCCACGGTCTACCACGAGCTGCTCGACGAGGGCGCCTACCTCGCGAGCGTCTCGACGATGTACCGGATCCTGCGTGAACACGGCGAGGTCCGCGAACGCCGAGCGCAGGCCACTCACCCGGCGCGGGTCAAGCCGGAACTGGTCGCGACCGGCCCGAACACCGTGTGGTCGTGGGACATCACGAAGCTGCACGGCCCGGCGAAATGGCAGTACTTCTACCTGTACGTGATCATCGACATCTACAGCCGGTACGCCGTCGGCTGGCTCCTGGCCGACCGCGAGTCCAGCATCCTGGCCGAGAAACTGCTGGCCGACACGATCGTCAAACAGCACGTCGACCGCGACGAACTGACCATCCACGCCGACAACGGCTCCTCGATGGCCTCGAAACCGGTGGCGTTCCTGCTCGCCGACCTCGGCGTCACGAAAAGCCACTCCCGGCCGCACACCAGCAACGACAACCCATACAGCGAAGCGCATTTCAAGACGTTGAAGTACCGGCCCGGCTTCCCGGACCGCTTCGACACCATCGAAGCAGCCCGCGCCTTCTGCCGCGACTTCTTCACCTGGTACAACACCCAGCACCGGCACTCCGGGATCGCCTGGCACACCCCACACAACGTCCACCACGGACACGCCGGCACCGTCCACGCGGTCCGCGCCGAGGTCCTGACCGCCGCCTACCAGCGCCACCCCGAACGCTTCGTCCGCAAGCACCCCGAACCGGCAACCCTGCCCGAAGCGGCATGGATCAACCCGCCCGCCGAGAACCAGGCTGACCAGCAGATTCACTCAAAGAATCCCTAATCAACCAGCCTCAAAAATCTTGACACGTTCCGACTCGCCCAGGCCAACAACAGAGGACGTACCGGCGCGGTCGTGGTGGCTAACGCGACGGGTTGTTGAGCGAGGACGATCGCGCCGCGGGCCCAATATGGGGGCAACGTCACGTGGCCGACAGGTGTGTCGCTCTGGTGGCGCCATCGCCTACGGCAATCCGCGGCTGGACCAAGCCGATAGCCTCCGCGATCGTCAGAGCATGACGGGCGTCGAACAGCGCGTGATGAACGGGCTGTGACTGCTGCGGAACTGTTCGCCGGATCCGGATTGCCTCTTGCATGAGGTCCTTGATGAACCGAGGGATCGTATGAGGCAGCTCGTCGAACGGTCCGTAGAGCTGGGTCAGAACGATGGTGTCGAAGGGCGAGAAGTAGGCCCAGATCTCGGCGCCAGGCAGCTGGCTGAAGAAGGCCACGATCTCCGCAGCGATCGTGCTTTGCGGTTTGACGGCGGTGAAGTCCGGATGGCGTGGATCCCACATCCAACTGCTGCCACTCGAGCGGATCGGCAGGTGCGGGGCGACGTTCTGACTCAGCCAAGGGTGGCCGCCGATATGACGTAGGTCGTTCTCGGCGAACACGGCGTAATACTCGGCTCCGGTCTCGGCGACGAGGGCGATGCTGATCGGCACGATCAGGCGGCCTGTATCTACGTACTCGGTGTCGAGGAAAACTTTGGTGACCGCGTCGGCGTGAGTCACCACGGAGTCATCGTTCCTGGATTGCGGCGATACGCCGCAGACCGGCCGGGCGTCGCGTGCGGTCATCTGGCGCTCCTTCGGTGAGCGTCGAGGGAATACAGGCGGGCGCCGGCCACGGCCGCCGACGAGTGCGCCGGGGTCACCCCGGCCGGGACTTCCGGCGCCGCACTGGCCACGACACGGATCGCTACCCTGACGTGGGAGTCGACCGTGATGGTCAACTCCGCGCCAGGGGCGACCTCCAGGCGAACGACGGCGGGCTCGAACGAAGCACCCACCGCGCTTAGAACGCTGGACGATGAAGGCATAGGCGCCGTCACGGAAAGCGGTGTTTGAACCTCGACGTGAGTCGGCTGATCACCGAGCGAGAACCACAGACGGTCCGCTGGGATCCGCAGCGTCCGCGCCACGAACCGCAACCAGTCCAGATCCTTGCGAGCGGAACCGCCTTCGAGTCGGCTGACCTGGCATTGCGACACGTGCAACCACCGCCCGAGAACCTCCTGAGGTATCGGCGCGCCGCCATGCAACGGATGGTGCCGATAGGCGCGCACCACCCGACCCATGTGCTGCTCAGCCAAGGCCTCGACGATCGGACGACATATCCAGAAATGAGCAGGTACCCGTGGCGGCTGCGCCCACCGCTGCCCAGCCGCCGCGTCGCAGGACCCACATAGTGGCCCAATGCGGTCACGGGCCAGACTTGCCCCACAACGACACTGACAGGCTGCGCTTGTGCGCGCTGTCGTGTCGAAGACGCCTCGAGATTTCATCAGGGGCACCCAACGCCGGGCGAAGGCAGGACACAGGTTGTGCCTCCGCACCGTGGGCACCACCGCGACTTAACTCTGAAGGACAGCAAGCCTGCGGCAAAGCCCGTCAGCAGTGCGCCGATCAGACCATAGATCAACATGCGGCACCCCTTGAGCTGCGATTCCGAGCCCAGCGGGAGCGGCAACGTCAAGTACCCACCTGCGATGCCGACCCCCGCTGGGGGCTTTCGTCGGCAGCCACTCGAATCGTCAGGGTGATACCGACCGCTTTCAGGCTGACATGCACTGGTGTCCACTTCAAGTCTTCAGTGTAAGTTTTATACCGTAATTCTTACGGTGAAGTTGTAACTTGCCTGCCGAGAGGACTGAGGGAAAACTGACGCCTTACGACCTTCGAGAGGGTGAGGCAGACGTGCCCAGAGCAAGCGGTCCGACGATCGCGCGGTGGCAGCTCGGCAGGCAGGTGAAGGCTCTGCGCGAGGGTGCGAAGATCTCGCAGCTCCAGATCGCCGAAGTGCTCGGCTGCTCCGAGTCGAAGATCTACAAGATCGAAGCTGGCGATGTTGGGATCAATCGCGGCGATTTAATCGTGATGCTCGATCGGTACGGCATCGCCTCCGACGATCTTCAGCGCGAGACCGCGTTTGAACTGCAGAAACAGGGCAAACAACGAGGTTGGTGGGCACAATACGGCGCGCTGTCCAACGTCTACTCGATGTACGTCGGCTTGGAGAGCGCCGCCACGGAGATCAAGGATTTTGAGCTGGCCGTGGTGCCTGGCTTGTTGCAAACGGAGGACTACGCCAGAGCGATCCAGACCGCAGCGCTCCCGGATCAGCCGGCGGAGGCTGAGCGGCGCGTGGATTTACGAATAGCTCGGCAGGCGTGCCTGACCGAAGAACCGACGCTGAACTTCTGGGCCGTCGTCGACGAGGCTGTGCTGCGCCGTCGCACTGGCGGGAACGAGGTCATGCGAACTCAGCTTCACCACCTGATCGAGATGGGGAAGCGACCGAACGTCACTATCCAGGTCCTTCCATTCACCGAAGGTTGGCATCCTGGAACGTCTGGGTCGTTCTCGATCCTCGAGTTCCCGGACGGTGTGCACAGTCCCGTGGCGTACATCGAGTCGCCGGCTGGTGACGTGTATCTCGAACGCGAAGACGATATCCGGCGCGTTACCCTCACCTATACCCACCTGCAAACTGCCGCTCTCAGCACCAGCAAATCACGGGAGCTGATCGCGGCAACGGCCAGAGACCTGGCCTAGATGGAAGGAGGCGCGGCAGTGGATCTGTCTCGCGCCGTGTGGCGCAAGAGCACGCGGAGCAACGCGAACGGTCAGTGCGTCGAAGTTGCCGACAACGTACCCGGCGTGATCGGCGTACGCGACAGCAAGAACCCTACCGGCCCGGCGCTCGCGTTCAGCCCAGACCAGTGGCGAACGTTCCTCGCTGGCGTCAAAGCCAACGAGTTCGGCCTAGACCCTTCCTAAGCGTTCAGGTGTCGCGATGCGACACCTGAACGACCAAGTCTATCAACGGTGTGCGATTCCGAGATCGGTCTTCTGTGCAACGAATGAAGGACGCAAACCGGTGGAGCTGTCTCGCGCCCTGTGGCGCAAGAGCACCCGACGCGACGCGAACGGTCAGTGCATCGAAGTTGCCGACAACGTACCCGGCGTGATCGGCGTACGCGACAGCAAGAAACCTTCCGGCCCGGCGCTCGCGTTCAGCCCAGACCAGTGGCGAACGATCCTCGCTGGCGTCAAAGCCCACGAGTTCGGCTGACACCTCATCGGCCTTCTAGCAAGCACCCACCCGCAGCAAGCGCGGAGATCGCCTCGTCGAGGCCTCGCTGGCCGTACCGTCCGGATCAAGTAGCCGAGCGGTGGTGGTTGCTCGGCGATAGACACTGGCGCTTCCTAGCTGAGTAGGTGTTCCAGCGCTGCGGCGCTCTGCTGAACACGGTCGGCTGGTTGTCGACCGTCGTCGAGGTACGTCCACGCCAGCGCTCCTCGCGGGTCTGGATCTAGGTTCGGGCGCGGGATCACATGGCCGTGCAGATGGGGCACATTGTTGCCGAAAACTGCGTAGTTGACTTTGGCTGGCTGGAACAGCGTGGTGACGGCGCGGCCAACCGCGAGGAGGTCGGCGAAGAAGTCGAGCGCAGAAACTTCGGGCACTTCGGTGGGTTCGCAGACGTGGTCGCCGCGCCAGATTACCCAGCAGTAGCCTGGGATTTGGCCGCGGACGCTGAGGTATCCATTGGCCGCTCGCCCGGTGTAGATACGCACGCCCCAGTCGGGATCCTCGGTGCTCAGAAATTCGCAGAGTTGACAGCCTCCGCCCGCTTTACGCGCCGGCCAGTCAGATGGCCAAGGCCGCCAATCGTCCTCGTTCGCACCATCCACCACGTTGGCTCCCTGACGTGCCTCTGACCGAGGCCACCTGCATGCACGCCGATCGCCTTGCCGAGCGGGATCTATCAGCGAGGGAGCCGGCGCTGAGGTTTTACCTGGAAGTCACGATACTGTCCGGCCCCCTAGAGGGTGGCTCTATCGACGCAAGACGTAGCTTCTGCAGACGTTGGCGCGGGAGGCATTCGAGACCGGGCGATGACGGTGGAGGTCCGCGCGGCGTCGCAAAAGTGGGCTGCTTTCACCATTCAGAAGCGGCTTCTTCCGGCTAATCGGCGGCCGCGAGTTTCAGCGCGAGGACGACGGGATGGTTTCGTCGTTCCAGGGCCTCTAGGAGGCATTCGAGGAGGTGGACGCTGAGGCGGTGGTAGGGCACGCCTACCGAGGCGAGTTCAGTGACCAGGTGCTCCAGGAAGAGGTCTGAGCGATCGGCGAGGAAGGCCTGGACCTCGCCGCGGTCAGGCCAGGTGAGCAGCTCTCGCAGGACGCGATCGTTGAGGATGAACTCGTCCCGCTCGATGAACCTCGCGACGCTGGCCGGGGTGGGTGTGCTGGCGTTATTGATTCGTTCCTCGATTGCGGGGTCCTGGCCGGCGAGTTTTGGGTCGAGCCAAACGGCGTAGAGGTAATGGACTTCGGCGGGGCGTAATGGTGCGAGCGTCTCGCTCATCTTGTCTTCGACGGCGCCGGTCACGATCAGGTCGTCGATGCAGATGACGCATGCGTCTTTGATGATGTTGGGGTCGACGTAGTCGATGGTGCCAGCCAAGGCGGTACGCCGCCCGGCGTGGTCGAGTGCGGCGTACCGTACCGGCTCGCCCTGCTCAACGTGTTTGACCTCGTGCAGTTGGGCCGGCCGCAGGTCACGTTGGGCCCGCAAGTGGTTGAACAGTTGGGTGAAGTAGACGGCGATAGCGTGGGCGGGTTTCGGCGTGTGCCGCGTGGCCGGGCCGTAGACGACGATCGGTCGGATCGGGTCAACAGGCGTGAAGGCCCCACCGGCGGTCAACATCTCGGCAAGCTGGTATCCGTACCGGCGCGCGGGGACGATGTGCCCATACTTCATCTGGCTGTAGGCGACCGCGTCGAAGTCGCCGTTCTGGGTGACCAGCTGGCCGGTTCCGGTCGCCCGCAGGTTGTGGATCGCGAGCCGGGTGGATCGCATCATCCGAGTGCACCTTTGCGTCGTGGTCGGCAGATCATGACTGTGTCGGGCGGCGCTGTAGTGAAGCGCCGGGCTGCCAGGTCTACAGGCGTGGCAGCGATCTCTCGAGAGCGTGCGGGAAGCGCTGTTTGAGGGCGATAAGTTGTTCAAGAACCCGGCGGCGGACGTCGGGCCGGCCCGCGTAGAGCGACGAGCCGCCGTAGGTGTCGCTGGCTGCCCACTCGGCTTGGGTTCGGCCGTCGTCCTCGGTCTTGCCGAACAGCTGCTCGTAGAGCTCGGTCGCGGGGAACGGCATGAAGAAGTGGTGCTTCTGCCGGTTGTGCTCCAGCGCGGCGAGCTCGGTGACCAGGGCCAATGTTTCGTCGCTGTCCGCGGCCTCTTCGCCGGGTAGGTCGTGGATCCAGCTGGTGAGCTGGATGATTCCGGCCTTGTCCAGCAGGGCGCACGCATCGCGAGTATCGGCGACGGTCGCGCCCTTGCGTAGTGCGGTGAGCATGCGGTCGGAGCCGGATTCGCAGCCGAGGAAGATCGCCGAGAACCCGACGTCCTGCAGTCTTCGCAGGTCGATAACTTTGGCGAGGTTGACGACATCCCGGGTGCGCATGTTGGCGCGCAGTTCGAGTCGCAGTCCCTCGGCTTCGAGCAGGGCGACGATGTCGGTGACTCGGGCGATGTTGGTCGAGAAGTTCGGGTCGAGCAGGCTGATCTGGCTCGGTGCATAGGTCCGCCATAGGCCGACCAGTTCGGTCACGACGCGTTCGGGTGCCAAGGACTTCCATTTGCGGGTGCTGGTCTGTGGCTCGGAGCAGAACGCGCAGGCGTAGGGGCAGCCGTAGCTGGTGATGTAGGACAGGTCGCGGGTCCGGTCGTTGTAGTAGCGGGTCGGGTCGATGAGGCTGTAGTCCATCGGCGGCAGCGTGTTCATGTCGCCCAGGAACTCGTAGTTGGTGCGAATGACCCGCGGCTCAGTGGCCCCGGTTGCCGTGATCGCGGTGCGCCCGTCGAGCAGCGCCAGGTTCGGGACGTCGGCGACGGTGTCCGCCGACAACGCGATGCCGTCAGCGAGCCGTCGGGCCATCGCCAGTACCGCATTCTCGCCGGGGCCGCGGACGATGACGTCGACGAGCCGTTCGCGCAGGATGGCCTGGTGCGCGAGGGTGGCGTGGTAACCGCCCCAGATCACTGGGGTGTGGGGGGCGGCGTCACGCACGATGTTGATCGCATCCAGCACATTGTTGATGCTCGGTCCGGTCATGCAGGTGACCCCGACGAACAGCGCGTCACCGGCGGCTTGGCGTAGTCGGTGACGCCAATCGGGGTCGACCTGGCAGTCGAGGATGAGCACGTCGAATCCGTCGGCCTTCAGGATCGAGCCGATCGACAGGACGGACAGCGGATGCCACGCGTAGTCGGATTCGCCAGTCGCCAGAGGATCGACGCCTGCGAACAGAACGACTTTATTCATCAGGACTGTTCCTTTCGCTCAGCCGGCTGAACCGGGCACAACGTCTGCCGCACCCTGTTGCGAGTAATCCGGCGCCAGGGGTTTGTTGCCCCTTCGGGCGGGTGCGTGGAGCCCGGCCTCGGGCCTCCACGAGACCGCACGATGGCCGCGCCGCAGCTCGGGCGACCCGTCCAGGCGGCACCGTCCACTGCGTGGTGTTCGCGCTCCAGCGGGGCCGCGATCGTCATCGCGGGGCGTGTCGCGGAGGCTGACCACTCGTTCGCGCGACTGTATGGCCAGCCGCGCGAGCCCACAACATGTGGTGGAAGATTTGCGGTAGGGTGCCCACTGCTTGTGTTTGAACGCCGTTACCCGGGAGGGTGAATGTCTGATTCGTTGACACCGCGAGTCCATCCTCGAGCAGCAAATCGTGTCGTGCCTCGGATGAGTCGAGGAGTGACGACGCGGTTCACCGTGGATGGTCAGAAGGGATATCTGACCACCGCGACGGCAGCGGACGGCGGCCTCGGTGAGGTCACGATCCGCATGGCCAAACAGGGCTCGACCCTGGCCGGCATGATGGACGCCCTGGGGCAGACCATCTCCATGGGACTGAAGGCTGGCGCACCCCTGGAGGTGTACGTCGGGAAGCTCGCGAACATGCGCTTCGTGCCGGCCGGGATGACTGATGACCCGGAGCTTCCGATGGCGACGTCGCTGATGGATTACGTCGCGCGGCGGCTGGCCGTGGATCATCTGCCGGTGCAGCGGCGGGCCGAGATGGGAATCCTGACCACGGCCGAACGCCGGGAACTGGTCGGGTCCGTCGATGTCGTGGAGACCACGTGGTCTGATCTGCCCGGTCTGGCGATGTCGGCTCCGCTGCAGGCGTAGGACGGTGTGCTGATGCGGGGGCCGCCTCATGCGGGCTCCCGCATTTTGCCTTGCCCGTACGTGACGGCGACCTCCAGTGCTTCGTCGAGGTCGTCGACGAGGGTGACGTCCGCAAGCGTGTCGAAGGAGCAGCGCGGTAGCCCGATGATGATCACGTGTTTGTGGTGGGCGAGCGCGACCCCGATCTCGACGCCGAGGCCGTGACTGCGGCGTTGCCCTTCGAACGCGATCATGGTGTCGGCGCGTGTGACATCGGCCAGGCACAGGCGGGCGGCGAGCTGGTTGAGCGCCAGGCCGGCGTCGAGTTGGCAGCTGGCGCGGGTGAGCGGGTCGATGTCGAGCCACCTGCTGGTGGAGATCAGCGGCGCGGGCAGCGCCTCGCGGATCCGGCAGGTCTGGTTGCGGTAGCGCAGGGTGGCGGCGAGATAGACGCCGACCGTGCCAGCGGGCAGAGGGCCCGGGTGATCGACGGTGACGGTGACACCGGCCTCCGGCCGAAGTGGGTCGAGGGCCCCAGGCCGCCAGGGGTTGGTGGGGCTGGTCCGGGCGGTGCCGTACGGGGTCAGCGGGGAGAACGCGAACCGGGCGTCGGTTTCCAGGCTGGGCAGGCCGATCGCCTGGCGGGCGTCGTCGACGTCGGCGGGTGAGCCGTCGAGCGGATACAGCAGTACGGGTTGTTCGTCGCGGATCAGGCGCAGGGTGCCGTAGGTCTGCGGTAGGCCGCGGATGGCACGTTCGCGGTCGGTCAGCAGCGCGAGGTGGCGGGGGTCGGTGGCGCCGCGGTGTACCGCGTCGGCCACCCGCGTCAGTACCGTTCGTCGGCGGTCGTTGTCGGCGTCGGCGTGTTGAAGCAGGATCCAGGCGGCGTCGGCGTCGGCCGGCTGCGAAGGCCATCCGCGGTCGACGACAGCGTCGATCGAGGCCCGCCCGGCCGTGGTGGCAAAGGCGAGGTACGCCGCGAGCTGCGGGGTTGCGACGGTCAGGTGCGGTGCGAGGTCCGGCAACAGGGTCAGTGGCTGAGGCCAGTGCGGGTAGCCCAGGGCTTGGCTGATCCGCGCGTCGAGGGCCGGATCGGTGAACAGGCTGGCCAGGGCTGCGGCGAGGAGCGCTTGCTCGCGCCGGGCGACGGCCGGGAGGTCCAGCGTGTGTGTCATTGGAACGCCAATGGCGAATGCGGTCACGGGAGGCTCCCCAGGTGTTGCTGCGCGAGGTGTCGGGCGGCGGCCAGGTCGGGTTTCCCGGCCGCGGTGCGAGGGATTGCCGGCACGGCGATCACCGCCGTCGGGACCTTGAAGCCAGCCAGCCGCTGCCGGGCGTAGGGCCCGATCTCGGTGGTGGTGCCTGCGGGACGCAGCTCGACGAGGGCCGTGACGGTGTGTCCGAGCTCGGGGTGCGCGGTCCCGAGGACGATCGCGTCACGCACGTGCGGGTGCTGCCGGATGACGGCGGTGACCTCCGGGGCGTAGACCTTCTCCCCGCCGGTGTTGATGCAGTCGTCGGGCCGGCCCAGCAGCAGGAACCGCTGGCCGTCGATGAGTTGCACGTGATCGCCAGACAGCAGGTAGCGGTCGCCGTCGTGGACGGCGAACCGGGCGGCCGGCAGAGCCCCGCACGGGTGTATTCCGGCGGGGTGTGGTTTGCGGACGCCGATGGTGCCGGTCTGTCCGGGCTGTGCCGGCTGCCCGCTGCTGGTGAAGACCCGGGCGTATCGGCCGAGGCGGAACTCGCCGGTGGGCGGCACGGCACCGGCCGTGGCGATGGCGAAACCGAGGCCGGTGGCTTCCGTGGCGCCCAGTGACTCCAGCAGCCGCAGGTGCGGCAGCCGCATCAGGAGCCGGTTTTTGATGTCGTGGGTCCAGGCGGCACCGGATGAGGTGATGGTTTCCAGGTGCGGCAGCGGCCAGCGGCCGGATTCGGCGTCGAGGGCGTCGGCCAGCGGCACAGCGTGGGCGTCGCCGACGATGGCCAGGCTGGTCACCTGCTGATCGGCGAGAGCGTCGAGCAGGTGATACGGGTCGAAAGACGTGCCGGGCATGGTGATGACGGTTCCGCCGGCGCACAGGGCACCGAGTGCCCGGGTGAGCCCGGAGCCGTGCATCAGCGGGCTGGCCACCAGCAGCCGCACGCGATGCCCGGAGTCGGGCTGCACCGTGTCGGCGGCGAGATCGTGCCGGCGCCACGGGTTGTGGGAGTTGAGCTGCTCGAGCAGGTCACCGATGCGCCACCGCACGGCCAGGGGGGAGCCGGTCGTTCCGCCGGTGCACTTGAGCATGACGTCATCGGGATGCGAATCGAGCCGGCCGCGGTCGCCGCCACTCGCGATAATCGCGTCGAGCGCCCCGTTCGACTGGTCGCCGTCGACCGGGTACCAGAGCCGGACCGTGGGCATAGCGTCGCGGATCTGCTCGATGCCGCTGTCGGGGCGGTAGCAGACGGCGGCGGGCTGGATGCGGTTCAAGAGTTCGGCGATCTCGTGCGGCCGGTAGCGGTAGTTGATGCCGCAGACGGTGGCGCCGCATCGCATGGTCGCGGCGAGCAGGACCAGGTACTCCGCAGTGTTCGGCAGGCACAGAGCCAGGACGTCGCCGCGCCGTAGGCCGGCTTGGCGCAGGGTGGCGGCGTACCCGGTCGCGGCGGTGTCGAACTGCTCCCAGGAGAGCTGGCGGCCGCCGCGCAGCAGGGCCGCTCGCTGCGGTTGCTGCACGGCGATCTCGTGCCACAGCCGCGCCAGGTCCCACCTCATGCTGCTCGCCCCGCGCCCGTGAGTGCTCGGGCGGGCACGCGGCTCAGGTGGTCGACGGTGGCTTGCATGAGCGTGGTGAAGGGGGCGATCTGCCAGTCCCACAGGTTCGCAGGCACACGGGGGTCGAGCAGCGCCACGACTTCGCGCAGCCGGATGCGGGGGAAAGCATTGTTGGCCACCGGGTACACGCTGAGCGGCCGGCCCGGTTCGTAAACGCTGATGTACGAACTGTCGGGGTCGCCGGGCAGGTCCTCCATGGAAGTCACTTGGGTCATGGGCAGGTGCCAGCTGAGGAAGGTGCGCAGTGCCGGTCCGGCGGTGGACGGCAGTAGGTGCTGATGGCCGTGTTCGACGCGTCGGCCGGTCGGCATGTTGAGCCCGTACTCGAACCCGATCACCGGGCTGTCGTAGGTGTCGCTCAGGCGGCCCGCGAGTTGCTCGGTTAGCGCGTGCACCGCACGGCGGTCAGCGCGAGGGAGCCGTCCGATCGAGGTGGTGTGTGCCGTCGGGACAACGAGCAGATATCCGCAGGTGAACGCGCCGATGGTCGGTATCGCGGCCGCATGCTGGTTGCCGGCCACCGTCCGGGGCTGGTCCGGGCGCAGGTGCTGGGCCAGTGGCCCGCCATGGCCCGCGGGATCGATCGCGGCGCACAGATCACACGGAGACGACACGGTCGGAGTCCTCTGAAGCCAGGTGGGCGGGGGTGGTGATGTCGAGGTGGCGTGGCCGTTCCGCCGGCCGCAGCCGGTCGGCGCAGTAGCTGTGCAGGATGTCGGCGGGAAGCGGCCGGTCGGCGATCACCCGGGCGACGAGGACTTGGCCGTAGTCGTCATCGGGTGCGGCGATGACCTGGCAGGACATCACCGACGGGTGGGAGAGAACCACGGCGTGTACGCGGGCCATAGCGACATTGACACCACCGACGATGGCCCGGCCGTCGCTGGCGGTGCCGGTGACCAGGAGCCGACCCTCGGTGGTGAGCAGGCCGTGGTCGCCGACGGTGCGCCATGCGCGTGCCGGCAGGCACGGGGCGCCGGCGTAGTGGCCGCTGCAGCCGGCGGTGCTTCGTCCCTCGATGGTTCCGGCGACACCCTCGGCTACCGGCCGGCGGTCGGCGTCGACCACGCGGAACTCGGCGCCCGCGATCGGCACGCCGCCTGGCCGGCGGTCATCAGCGCGCGTGAAGGTGCCGTCGTACTCGGCGGCGCCGTAGTACTCGGCGACGATGTGCGGGTCGACGACCTCGAGCAAACGATCGCGCACGTGTGCGGGGCATGGGGCGGCGGAGTGCATCAGCGTCCGCAGCCCGGCCGTCGACGCCCGTAGCTCATTGCGCTCGACCTGTTCAAGGAGGCGGCCGATTTGGATCGGTGCCAGGAAGGCCCAGCTCGCATCGGTGGCAGCGGCGATCTGCGCCCACGCCTGCGGGGCGAATCGGTCGAGGACGGCCAGGCTGCCGCCCAGCAGCAGGTGCCGCACGGCGAACTCGAACGGCCCGTTGAGATGCATTGGAGCTGCGAACAAAGCCACACCGCTGGCGGCTGGGTCGGCGCTGTTGTGCGAGGTGCCGAGGCCGACGGCGTGCGCTTTGCGGGCGACCGTAGGTAGTTCTCCACCGGTGACCAGGGGACGGTAGATGCCGCTGGCCACGCCGACGGTGGCTTTCCAGGGTCGGCAGGTGTGCGCGCCGATCGTCGCCCGCCGGGTCAGGGATTCCCGTAGCGGCTGGGGTGTCCGCGGGTCGACCGGCATCGGTACGGCGCCGCGCAGCCAGATCGCCGCGGTCCGCACGAAGAACGCGGCGTCCGACGTCGCGGAGACGGCGATGATTTTTCCTGGTCGCTGGTCGTGTTCGGCGGCGAGGTCGCGTGCTTGGCGCCACAGCTGGCTGAAGGTGAGGATGCCGTGCCGATCGATGACCGCGTGGCGGTGGCCCTGGTATCGGGCATGGTTTTGCAACGTGTGCCGGATGGCGATGGCGAGGGTGGGGGGCGGCACGGTGTCGTCCGATCTACTCGATGCCGGAGGTGGCGTACGCGGACGGCGGTGTCCACGTCTGCGCGGCCTGGCGCTGCTGGTGGTCGGTGAGCCATCCGTAGCGCAGCGCTT
Organism: Actinoplanes sp. NPDC026619; assembly: GCF_040638295.1. Classification (NCBI taxonomy): domain Bacteria; kingdom Bacillati; phylum Actinomycetota; class Actinomycetes; order Micromonosporales; family Micromonosporaceae; genus Actinoplanes; species Actinoplanes sp. NPDC026619. Next base: position 52,646 of record NZ_JBEZYA010000023.1, on the reverse strand, counting down.
CGTCGATGGGGCTCGGCCGGCGGTCGCGGTAGTGCGCGAAGGTGAGCCAGCACCGCAGCAGATGACGGGCCTGGTCGGCATCACTGGGATCGGTGTAGGCGGTCCGCGAGTGCAGCACGGTGTGGTTGTTGACCACCTGCAGGTCTCCGGCGCGCAATTCCATGTCCGCGGCGACCCCGTCGGCGACCTGTTCGAGCAGGTCGAACGCGGCCAGGACCCGTTCGGTAATGGGGACGCCGGTGACCTGTGGTGTTTCCAGCAGGGTGTGCCGCACGAAGCGGACGGAGAAAAGCCCCTGGTGATGGGAGAAGATCGGTGACACGAACGTCTCGGGAAGGCCGGGGCAGTTGCCGCCAGCCATGTGGAAGTGGAACGGCTGGTACAGCGCGGCCACGGCGTCCGGGTCGAGGTCGAGCATCGCGTTGTGCACGGCGGCGGCGCTCGCGAGTCGACTCAAGCCGCCTTCGGCGGCGCCGCGCCGGCACAGCAGGACCGCGGCGTCAGCGCCGTCGGTGTGGAACCAGAGCCGGTCGGCGGTCTGGTGGCCACGCGTCACGGTGTCACCGAGTTGCCTGCCGGTGCTGCGGACGTGCCGGATGAGGTGTCCGGTGCGGCTCTGCGTGGCGATCGGTGCAAGGTGCGTCGCCAAGCCGCGGATCATGACCGCGGCTTGGTCCTCGCTCACTGTCTCGACCGGCAGGCCGCGGACGAGCGCGAAGCCTCGGCCGTCGGCGACCTCGCGTGCCGCCTTCTTCAGGACCGAGCTGCTCAGCGGTAGCGGGAAGTCGTCTGGGCCGATCGTGGGGTCGAAGGTCATGTCGCGGCCGGCGAGCCGGCGGCACGCCACAGCGGTCGCCTCGGCGATCTCGGCGATCTGTTCTTCCGACAGCACGATCGGATAGTCCACGCCGGTGAGGTTCTGGCCGGTCCACATCGGTCCAGCCTCGGCGGTCAGTGCGGGAATTCGAGAAGGAGCAGGCATGAGGAGTCCTCCAGGCTGCGAACAGATCAGGGAGCGGACACGGCCGCAGTGAGGCGGCCGGCGATGTTGTCCCCGGCGAGCCATCCGGATTCGGCGGCGCCGATGATGCCGCCGGTCAGACCGGGTCCGTCACCGGCGAGGTACAGGCCGGGCCGGTCGGTTTCCATCGCATCGGACACCGCGAACCGGGCCGCCCACCGTTCCACCGCCGGCCCGTAGAGCACGTTCGTCGGGTCGAGCGCCTGTGGGCAGAGACCGGCGAGCCGCTCGATGAACCGCCGGAGCAGGCCGGTGATCGGTGCCGGCAGCGCCGCGGCGAGGTCACCTGGCGCCACCGCCGGCATACTCGGGGTGAACGCCGCCGCCAGCCCAGCGACCGATTGCCGGGACGGCACACCGGCGAGGAAGTCACCGAGGCTCTGCGCGACGAGTCCGCCGTACCGGCCGTTGATCGTGGCGACAACTCCCCGCGCCTCGCTCGATGTCAACGGCAGGTCTTTTCCAGCGGTCGCGATCACGGCGGTGTTGGACCGGTCAGCGGCGTGACCGGAATCGGCGTGACCGCCGACGAGCAGCAGCCCCTCGTAGCCGGCCGGCACAACATCCCCGCCGTAACACACGCAATGAGTACGCACCTCGGCACCAGATCCCGCCCGCCAGATCAGTTTCGGGTCACCGGCAACCGACAACAGCGGATCCAGGAAATCCTTGCGCCCCTCCAGCCGGAACCCGAGCTTCGGACAAGCCGGATGGCGACGCAAGTCGAGTTCGGCACCGACGCGGTCCATCCACGCCGAGCCGACCTTGCCGGGTGCGAGCACCACGTGCTGGGCATACACCGCCGTAGGCAAGTCGCCTGCACGGTGGAGCCGCACCGTCCACCGGCTACCGGGCAGCGACGACTCGGTGATCTCCACCGCCTCGGTCCGACACCGGACATCAACGTCAGGACCGAGACGAGCACGCAGCCGCGACAACATCCGGGGCAATTGGTCACTGCCGACGTGACGCAGCGGATAGTGAAGGAACTCCATGCCGACCGCCGCGGCGCCACGCTCCAGAGCAGCCGCAGCGTCGACGTCGGCGCCGAGCAGCGGTGCGTCCTCGCCGCCACGGATCAGCTCATCGATGGCGTGCTGGCGTTCCTCCACCTCGTTGGCCGGGAAACGGTGAGCCAGCGTCGAGCCGATCCGGTGAGACAGGCACAACTTTCCGTCGGAAAACAACCCGGCCCCACCGAACCCCATCGTGATGATCGCGTTGTCGCCAGGCCGGCTCTGCTGCGCGTCAAGCCGATCGGTCAGATCCAGGCCGGCGTCGACGACCAACATGCGGATCCCGGGCACGCGCTGAGCACGCAGCGCGGCGAACAGACCAGCAGGACCCGCGCCGACGACCACGACATCGAACTCGTGGCCGGACTGGAGATGATCATGCATTGGGTTCCCCTTCTAGAGATAGACCGGACCAGCGCGATTCCAGCGGTGGTGGACTGCTCGGCCTGGGCTCATTGATCGATGGGAGGTGTTGTGCGTGGCCGGTTCCGGCCAGGATGTGGCCAAGCGCTGCCGATCAGCTGCCGAACCTGGCTGCTGAGCGGTAGAGCACAGTGCCGCCAATGACGTCGCGGTTTGGTGTCGAGGCCGATCGGACCTATCACTGCGGCGGCGGTATGCGCCGTTGGCGACAGCGCTCGGATGGGCTATCTTCCCGGCGTTGAACGCGCTGGAGGGGCTGGTCAGGAGGTCCTGCTTGTCGAACCGGTCAGCGCAGCACCCCCGCGTCGGTGAGCTGCTCCACGCGGTCAGCGGCCTGATCCCGGGTCATGCGTTTGGCGGCGGCCGCAGCCGGGTCCTCGGTGGCGGCACCGTACTGCCACCACGCCTTGCCGGTGGCGCGGTCGGTGACCAGGAAGCGGTCTTTGACCGCAGGGCCGCGAACGACCAGCGAGGTGGTGTGTGGGGCGGCCGTCACGGCGTGGATCATCGTGTGGTGCAGCACGTAGGTGTCCCCGATGGTTTCCCGGCGGACGCTACGCGGGTGCAGGCCGGCCACGTCGACATCATCTGAATCGCCGAGCTGGTCGTCGGTGCCGTACAAGGTGTGGGTGTAGGAGCCGGCCAGTAACCGGGTGACATACGTCCAGCGATGGTTGTGCGGCCGGTCGAAGTAGCCGGGCAGGAAGACGTGCAGGCGTAGCCGCCAGCCGGCCGGGTCGTCGTGCAGGACGATCTTGTCGAGAATGTCGTAGTGCTCGCACAACTCCCTCAGGTGCGGGTTGTCCAGGGCCTGCGCGGTCAACGCGGTCAGCAGGCGACGGTCGTCGTCGAGCGTGTTGAGCAGTTTGTCGCTGGCGGCGAACACCGCGGCGAGATCGTTCCAGTCGACACCGGTGATGGCGGCGGTCAGAGTGCCGGGCAGAGAGGTGCTCATGGTGGTCCTCCTTCAGGCGGCGAGGGCGGGCAGCCGCCGCGGTACGGGGGCGGCGGGGCTGGTGCAATGCCGGGTGCCGACGGCGCAGCCGGCGCCCAGGGCCGCCGGTACGTCAGCGCCGGAGATCAGGGCGTGGGCGTAGCCGGCGGAGAACGCGGCGCCGGCCCCGTGCGTGTGGCTGACCGTGACGTGCTCTGCCGCAACCCGGTGGAGCCCGGTGCGGGTGACGGCCAGCGCGCCCAGGGAACCGAGGGTGACCACGGCGGTGTCGGCCAGCAGACGATCGAGCAGCTGGCCCGCGATCGTTTCGGCGCGGTCGTTGTCGGCTTCGCCGAGGCTGGTCTGCACCACGGCCACCCGGCGGCCGCGGGCGGCCGCGCTGATGGTGTCGTCGAGCGGGTCACCACCCAGGTTGAGCATCAGCGGGGTTTCGCCCGCAGCCCTGATCGCGCGGGCCGCGCCGGTCGTGATCGCTTGGTAGCAGTCGATGTAGGCGAGTCCGGCCTCGCCGAGCAGGGTGAGGTCGGCCCGTTCGAGCCCGGTGAATGCATGGTCCAGGGCGGCGAACCAGGTGCGGGTTCTCGTGTCGTCCACGACGGCGATCTGCGGGGTCATCCCGGCGGCCAGCCGGCGGCGGGAGTGCGCTACGCCGGTGGCGTCCAGCCAGCTGTGCAGCTGGTCGCCGGTCGGATCGTTGCCGACGTCGTTGCTGATCAACGCCGTGTGCAGGCCAAGTTGGGCGGCGGTGACCGCGGTGAGCGGACCGTCACCGGCTATGGAGGCGACGACCTCGTTGACCATGGCACCGCCGTTGGCCCGTGGGTAGGCGTCGACGCGCATGACCTGCGCGTCGGCGAGGTAGCTGAAGCACACCAGATCCAGCGGGTCCGCTCCCATCGTCTACTCCTGCCAGCCGCGTTCGGAGTACGGCTCACCCGCGGCGTACTGCTCCAACGCCAGGCGGCCGTAGTCGATCATCTGCTCGGGCAGGCCATCGAGCGGGAACCATTGCCAGGCGGCGCATTTGTCCGGCTCGGTGACCACCGGGTCGCCCTCCCAGCGGCTGACCTGGAAGAACAAGGCCATGCGGCCGGAGCCGGTCCAGTGGTGCATCGTGTGCACGAGCGAGGCGTCGGCCTGGTCGATGACCACGCCGGTCTCCTCCTTGGCCTCGCGCACCAGCGTGCCGAGCGCGGACTCGCCGTCCTCCCCGTGGCCGGACGGCATATGCCAGCAGCCGTCCCCGAAACCGGTGTTGATCCGCTGGCCCAGCAGGACGCGGTCACCGTTTCGCAGGATCAGGTGCACGTCGACCTGGGCGCGCTGGTTCTTTTCGCTCGTCAAGATGTCTCCTCATGTCGCCACTGCGGTTACCGGGGGTTGGCCCCGACTCATATAACGGTGGTCATCCGCCGACGGTGGCCAGGGTGCGTACGTCGGCCTTCCAGAGCCGGCACACCGGGACGACGTCCGGGTCGGCCGCACAGGACGCGCTGCCCATCACCAGTTCTTCGGCCGGGCAGCCGCCACCACAGCCGCCGCCCACCTGACAGCCGTCGCAGCTCGACTGGGTCAGCACGCGGGTGAACAGATCGAACTCGTTCGGCCCCTTGTTGATCTCGATCAGGCCGTTCGGGGTTTGGTTCGCGTAGTGCAGGTCGGTGTCGAACAGATAGGAGCACACATAGGCCTTGCCGTCCGGGAAGACGCTGATCCGGTCCAGGGTGCGGCCGATGCAGCCCTGGTAGCCCTGCGCCGCGTAGCTGGCGATCCGGTCGCGGCGGGCGTAGGTCGGCTGATACCAGACGCGGGTCTGGTAGCCCTCTGCGACGCGTTCGAGGCGCTCGTAGAAGGCGATCCACTCGAGTGGGTTCATGGCGATGTCGGTGGCGTCGTTTCCGGCGCCGATCGTGCTGAACACGTGGTACTTGACCAGCGATACGCCCAGCTCGTCGGCGATGTCCAGCAGGCGCAGGCTGTCCCCGGCGTTGGCCCGGTTGACGGTGCAGATGATCCGTACGTCGAACCCGCGCTCGGCGAGCTCGGCGATGTTCGCGAGCGCCTGGGTGAAGGTGCCGGGTCCGCGGATCTGGTCGTGGCTTTCCGCGGTGCCGCCGTCGAGGCTGATCTGCACGTACGAGAAGTCGCCGGGCTTCATCTGCCGGAACTTGCGGATCGCTGGTTCCAGGCCGTTGCTGGTCGTGATGACGTGCTCGAAACCCATCGCCTGCGCCGATCGGATGATCTTCACGTAGTTCGGGTGCAGCGTCGGCTCGCCGCCGAGGATCGTCAGTTTCGAGCTGCCCATCCGCCGCCAGACATCCAGCGTGGCCATCACCTGCTCGAACGGCATTTTCTGCGCCACTTCGAGCCGGTCACCCATGTAGCAGTGCTTGCAGCGCAGCTGGCAGCGGTTGGTGATGTAGACGTACAGGTTGCGGAACCTGCCGTACTCGATCTGATCGACGCGTCCCGGCACTTCGTCGTGAGCGCCGGCGGGCAGCCGGCCGTGACCGTAGCCGTCGATCCCGGGCCGTAGGCCGGGGATGGCAAGCCGTACAGCAGTCATGAACGTTCCCTCTATCCGTTAACGGAGCAGCGCGTCGGCGCCGCCGAACTCGTGCAAGGCCGTGAGAGCGGCATCCCGACACACCGCTACGTCGGCGTCGGCGTCGATCTGACGAACCGGGAGGTCGAGGTCGCGAGCTGCCGAGAGGATCGAGCCGACCCGGCGCCGGAAGCGCTGCACCCGGGCATCGAACACGCGCAGCTGGTCGGTGCGACGCCGCCTCAGCGGGCCGTCGCAGACCGCGCACCGGTCCGGGTGACCGGGCGCAGATACCGCCGACCGGTGTGCTTCGCCGAGAGGATCCGGCTCGCAGCTCAGGCACACACGGCGACCGGCGCGACGCCGGGAAAGAACCTGATCGTCGGCATCGAGACCGACGCCGAGCAGCAGCAGATCCGCGCTGCATCGACCGGCGGCCCGGTACAGCACGCGCAGCTGGTGGTCGCTGCCCGGGAAATTCTCGAAAACCATCAACGGCGCGTCCAGGAATCGATGGTGGACGGCCGCATCCAGCAGGCCCGTCACGGTGTCGTCGCCGAACCAGCCCAACTCGTCGCGCGACGAGAACAGCTCATTGTGTATCCATCCGCTGGCACGGCAGCGGATCGCGAAGTCCCGCAGGCGAAAAATTTGGCCTCCGGCGACCGTGTGCAGAGACGCCGCGAGGGTGCTCTTGCCTGCGGCCGGCGGGCCGACCAGCGCAACCCAGCGTGCGGGCGCAGCGGTCATGACGCGTTGCTCCTTCCTCGCCGTGGTTCGGGTCGGGTGGTGCTGGTTTGAGACTCGACGACGTGTGCCTGCACGACCATGACCAATCGCGCATGATCGGTATTCGTGTCTCGCGGATGTGTTTCCCGATCTGCGATGCTGGGATGCGCGGGCGGCATTTCACCGGCTGGGTCACCATTTATCGGCGCAGCACATTCCCGTTTTCCGAAGAGTGACGAGAAAGGATCGGCTGATGTCGGCACAGCGGCCATGCGTGAGGTGCCGGACGAAGCTGGGGCCGGGTATCAAGAGTAAATACTGCACCGGCTGCGACGCGGCGATCGAGGCGTTGCTCCACCATCCGCCGCTGGTATACGGCAGTTTCTGGGAACATCCCGATATCCGTGCGGCCGCCAGCGGACGGCACATGGGACGTTTGATCGCCGCGTACCGGCATCATCCGATGCACGGGATACCCATTCCGCAGGAAATCGTCGGCCTGTGGGCAAACAAATCCCAGGCGCAGATTAGCCGGTATGAGAACGGCAGTCCGGACGGGCGACTTGACCGGCTCACCTATTGGGCTCGACTGCTGGGCATCCCGAACTGGCTGCTCTGGTTCGCGCTCCCGCAAACCGACCCGCCGGAGCAGGACCTTCACATTCTGCCGCCGTCGGGTGTCGCGGACGGCGGCGTGTTGGCTCCGTTGCTGGCGTACACCTCGCTCGCCGGCATCACGATGGACGACGAAGGTAATGCTGGCCTCCTGCAGCAGCGGGTCGAGGCCGCGCACCGTGCGCGTTCCGCGCACGGCGCGGAGGCGACGGTGGTCGTAATCGGCGGTTACGCGGGTTGCGGGAAGAACGAGCTTGGGGAGGTCCTGGCGGGGCTGACCGGGTGGACGCTGCTCGATAAGGACCTGCTGACGCGGCCGCTGGTGGAGAGCCTGTTGTCGGCGCTCGCTGCCGATCCCAACGATCGGCACTCCGCGGTCTATTTGCAGCATGTTCGCCCGGTGGAGTACCGGTGCCTGCAGAGCACCGTGCTGGCGCAGTTGAATCTCGGCTTGTCCTGCATCGTGACCGCACCATTCCTGCGGGAACTGCCGCAGCGGCGATGGCTGGCCCGGTTGCAGAGCAGCTGCGCCGCGCGTGGCGTCGATCTGGTGCCGGTGTGGGTCGACGCTGACCCGGACTCGATGTACGAGTACCTCGTGCGGCGCGATGCCGCACGGGACGGTTGGAAACTCGGGCACTGGGACCAGTACGCCGCGACCATCGACCTCGACCTGCGCCCGGCGATCCCGTACGTGCTCGTCAACAACGCCCAGCACGCCGCGACCGGGCTCGCCGCGCAGGCCAACCGGCTGGGCCAGTTACTCTCGCACACGTGAGACTTCCCGCGGCGATCGTCCTCTACGGGCCGCCAGCGGCTGGCAAAGACACCATCACCGCAGCGCTACACGACCTGGACTGCCGGTATGTCGGCTTCGGTAAGATGAAACTCGCCGAGGAGCACGGCGACAGCACCGCCTACCGGCTGATCGACCAGACCGAGCTGGACCGGCTGCGCTCGCGCGGCGAGGTCATCTACGAGAACGGCCGCTACGGCAATCGGTACATCGTCGATCGCCCCGGCCTGGATGCGGCGTTCACCGGCGGCAATATTCCAATCGTGCATATGGGTCAAGTCGCGGGTGTCCGCGCGCTGCGCGGCTATCCGACGACCTGGCTGCCGGTCGTCCTGTGGTGCTCTCGCGAGGTGACAGCGCGCCGCGCGCGGTCGCGCGGCAGCCTCGACGTCGAGGCCCGCCTGGCCGCCTGGGACGAGACCCTGCAGGATCTGGCCGTTGCGAGCCCGGAGGACTTCGCGTTGCGTATCGATACAGATCAGCACGAGCCGAAGGACGCGGCGACGACGATCGACGCGCTGATGCGCGCCCGGCTGAGCGGACTTCCCGCATGAGCCGGCCAGAGGTCGTCGTCCCCGCGCTGAACCCCCTCAGCGACGGCGACATCGTGCCGGACGCCCTGCATGACTATGCGGCGCGGGCCGCCCGGACGTGGGTCGACGCCTGGCTGCTGTCGGGTTCCACCACGCGCGGCGATCTGCTCACCACGTTGCAGCGGGGACAGGTCATCGACATGTGGCTGTCGCATCTGCCCGCCGACCGGCTGATCGCTTGCTGCTGGAGCCTGGACGACGTCGCACAGGCGGCAGCGCGCGGCGTCGCCCCGATGATGGTTCTGCGGGACCTGCCGGATCCCGACGCCGCGCTCGCGCTGCTCGCCGAGCTGCCGCAGGGCGCACTCATTTACAGCCACCCGATGTACACGGCCACCACGTTCGACGCGGATCTGGCCGCCGTCGCTGCGGCGGCAGGAGTTCTGCCCGTGGGCGGGAAGATCGCCAAGGTCAGCCCGGCGAAGATCGCCGCCATCACCGCGGCCACCGGCGCGGGGTTCGCTTTCTGGGATGGTTCGACCAGGCATATCGCCGACAGCGTGGCCGCCGGTGCTGCCGGCGTCATCGCGACGCCGCTGTCCTGGCTGCCCGATCCGTTCCCGGCCAGACAGAATTCCGAACTGCAGCTGGCGTTCGATGAAACTCAGGCCGCGCTGGACGCCCTGGCCGCCCGGCCGCAACGAAAGGCGTATCTGGAGCAGCTGGCGTTCCGGTCGTAGCCGAGTACGGTCGTCGTCACCACCGACGCGTCCCTTCCGCTGGTTCTACAAAGAGGGTTCCGTGCAACGCCCGAGATAGGTGCACAGAGGTTCAGTGCAGTCGCTGCCGCGCGTCGCGCCGTGAGGGCGATTCGCTGCATGGATCGCGAGAGCGGCGGCCGTACCCCAAAGAGCTCGGGCCGTCCACTCAGCGTCCTTCGGGGCTCGCCCGGCTGTGGAAGGAGCGTTGTCGGGGTGTTAGCGGTTCAGGGGAGGGTGAGCTGGTAGACGGCGCGGTCTTTGCCGGGTCCCTTGAAGTTCGAGATGACTTGAATGCCGTCGATGACCTGGTCGCCGGGCAGGTTGGTGAAGCCGAGCTTTGCCCAGGTGGTGGCGGCCGCCCGGTTGTCGGGTTCCGACGTCAGGTAGATCCGGTGGCACTGCCACGCGGTGGCCTGGTCGATGACCGATTGCAGCAGCGCCTGCGCGATGCCCTGGCCGCGATGCTCCGGATGGGTCATCACGTCCTGCACGTAGATGTCGCCGGGGTCGTCCTGGCTGCGCATGGCGACGACCGCCCCGACGACGCGGCCGTCGATCACCGCGACGGGGCAGGTGGTGGAGAACAACGCGCTGTAGAGCCAGTAGTCCGAACTCGTCCGCGCTCGCACGTAGGGTTCGCCCAGGGCCATCAGCTGTTCGACGTCTGCGAGGAGGGTGTCATTCAGGGCGACGATGCGCATGCTCACTCCTGCTTTCGGCGGTACTGGACAAGGTCGATGATCTCGCGTGCTGCGTGGGCGGGGTCGACGGCCTCGGCGATGCTGCGGCCGATGATCAGGATGTCCCAGTCCCGGCTGGCGACGATGTCGTGATCAGTGGGGCTGAACCCGCCTGAGACGGCAACCGGGAGTCGACTCCAGCCGCGGATCGCGCGGGCGTTGTCGAACGGATGCCGGCCGCGGACACCGCGGTCGATGTTGGTGGTCACGGTGAAGCCGTCGACCCCGACGCGTTCCATCTCGCGGATCCACGCTTCGGTGAGCGCGGCCGCCGGCACGTCGAGCAGGATCGGCACGCCGAGCCGGCCGCCCGCAGCGACGGCGGCAGAGACGCTGGACGCGGTCGCCGGCCCGATCAGCAGCACGACGTCCGCGCCGGCTTCCGCGGCGAGCACGACCTGCTCGCGTCCCCAGTCGGCCGACATCATCTCGGCGACCACAATCGCGTCCGGCACGCGCCGCTTGACCTCCGAGATGGCGCGGAGCCCGTATTCCTTGATCAGCGGATCGCCGACCTCGATCAAATCGGCCCCTGCCTGCGTCGCTGCCCGGGCGACGTCGGCGGCAAGGTCGAGGTCGCGCAGATCGAGCGCGACCTGCAAACAACGCTGATCGCGCAGCCGCCGGAAGGCGTGGCGTGCCGACGGTGCCTGCAGGGGCTCCCGTCCCAGTGCCAGGTCGCGTTCGCGTTCCAGCAGCCACCAATCGCTGCCCGATGCCTGGTCCCGCAGATTCGCGAAGAGGGGGCCGGGCAGCGGAAGCCAGCCGGTGGCCGCCTCGCGCAACAGCGTGAACAGCGCCTGCTCGCGGACCGCCGCGGCGGCGGTTGTCTCCGTGGTGGCACCGGCCAGCAGCAGAAGCCGCTGACGAAGCCGGTCGAGGTAGGGCGGGCACCGGGTCCAGGTCGCGTCGCCACTGATCACCGCGATGGCTTGTTCCTGCAACTGCTGTGCGGATGTCTGTTGAGCGTCGAGGACGGAGTCAAGTGCGCAGGCGCGAACATGCCAGTTCGAGTCGGTCAGCAACAGATGCAGCGCCGCCGGTCTGATCTTGGGTTCGAGCTGTGCCACGTGCCGGGCGATGGCGGCTCTGACCTTGTAGTCGGCGTCCCGCAGCAGCTCGTCCGTGATCTTCCGCGACACTGGGCTCGCCGCCACTGTGGGACCGGCGACCATCCCGGTGGCCAGGGCCGCGCGTACCCGCCAGTCGCGATGGCCTGCTAACGCGGCGATCGAGTGGCGGCCGTCGCCGTCATCGACGGGCACGAACAGGTGCGCGTAGCTGGCCAGAAATGTTGCCTGCTCCGGCCGGTCGATGTCGACCTCCCGGAAGAACTGGTCGATGGTCGCAGTATCAGCGTGCCGTTCCAGGGCCTTCGCGAGGTCGGCCCAGAGATCAGGCCCGCACCTGTCGAGCACCTGCACGACCCAGGAGCTGTAGCCGATGTCGAGAGCGTCGACCAGCCCCGGGCGCGACAGCAACGCCCGGGCGAGTTCCAGCGGCGCCTGTCCGTCCAGGCAGCGGGCCGCGCAGCGGCGCAGGACGTCCGGCGCGAGCAGCACCGAATCTGGGCCGGCCACCGCGAGCATCAACGGCAAGGCGTGCGATGTGCTCAGCGCCGGCGCGAGAACCAGCGAACGCAACGTGTCCGGTGCGGTGTGGTCGAGCCCGGCTACCAGGAAGCCCAGCACACCACGGGCCGTCGCGGCGGACCGGCTTAGCTCGGCGAGCTCGTTCAGCCCGGCAACCGTGGCGGTCGTCCTGCCGTGCTCGGCCACCACGCTCGCGATGGCCGTTGCCGCCGCGTACTCACGGATGATGTCGTGGCCGAAGACGCTCGCGCCGCCGGGGCCAGAAAGCAGGTCGGCTCCCGGCGCAGCGAAACCGTGCCGCGCCGGCGGCGGCCGGCGCTTCTCGAGCAGGGCCGAGGGGATCACCTCTGCGAGCTCAGCGAGCGCCTGCTCGGCCAACAGGTCGACCGTGCGAACCTCATCCGCTCCACCTGCGCGGGCCAGCGCTCGTACGCAGTAATCCACGAGACGGTACGAGTCGAGCAGCCCTGGCGGAAGGGAATGCCCGGATGACTTCAGCAGGCGCATGTAGATCGGTCGGCGAGCGAGCTCCCGCAGCCGCACCGGCAGCTCAGCAAAACTGGGTTCTCCAGCGTCGCGGGAGTCATTCCACACCTGGTTCGCTTCCGGCAGAGTCCACTCGGTGAGCGCGATCGGCTGGTCGGCTCCCGCCCGAGGATCATGCCTAAAGCTGAGGGCGGCCAGCACAGGGAACGCAGAGAAGTCGACGCTCGGCGGCGTCCGCACGACCAGCACGAACCGCAGCGTCCCTGAGCCCACCTGCCGCAACAACCGATCGACCTGCCGGCCAACCTGCGCAACATCCTCGACGGCCTTCAAGCCGTCGACGACGATCAAGCAGCTCCTGGTCAAGTCGCTGAACTCACGCTCGACCGTCAGGTGAGGATCACCGCCGGTCGCGATCGACGCATACCGCAGAATCTCTGCGGCCAGATCGGCTCTGCGCTCGTGCCAGCTGTCCGTCGAGTGAAGCTGAATGATCATCTGATCGGCGTAGCGGCGCGCGATCTCGTACGTCAGTTCCGACTTGCCACAGCCAGGTGGGCCCTCGACAACGCACACCTGCGCCTGCGAGCCGACGAATTCGTCCAACTGGCTTAGCGCCAACCGCGGCGGGGAATAGTTCAGGCGTGACGCTTCCGGCTGCGCGACGGCGTCGACCAACAGCTTCGTCCGCTGCGCCGAGACGGCGCCGAAGGTCCCGAACGGATGCTGCGTACGCGGTGGCTCCTCGGCCTTCAAATCCGCGTACGCCGGAACGTCCGGGTAATTGAACCAAAGGAATCGCTCCGGTATGCGCAGTGCCCGCGCGTAGAACACCAGCGTGTCGACATGCTGGATATGGCCGTGATTCTCGATGCGGCTCACCTGCGGCTGACTGATGCCCAGTGCCTCGGCCACCCGCGGTTGCGGCAATGATCGGCCCCGCAGCGGATGCTGTCGGTAAGCCCGGATCACCAAGCCCATCCGCCGTGACGCGTACGCGGCCCGCATCGACTCGTGTGACCAGAAATCCGTCGGCATCGTCGGCAGGCCGAACGGTTCGCCGCCACGGCATGCCGCGCAGTCCGGCTCGCCGTGCTCGCGATCGCCGGGGATTGTTTGTCCGCACCGTGGGCAGGCTCGTCCAGTCATACCGTCCGTCAAACGGCTTAGGGAGCCGTCGCCATATCGCAGGATGCCCGCCAGTGTATCGAGTCTCCAGACCTCGACGGACAACGCTCCTATCCACGTGATCCACGCGCGACTCAACTCCCAGTCGACATCGCGCTAAACGTGAAATCGAGCCGCATATTGATCATGCAGGGCTAGTCATGGCGTATTCGGCTGGCTGCCTCAATGCTCGTTGCCAGGAAGAGATCTTCCTCCTGGGCTCCCTAGTCGTGGCAACTGCCGGACATGGCGTTGATGCGGCCAGGGCTACTTCCTGGCCGCAGGCAAGCGCCTGACACATCGGCCAGGCGAGAAGGACCGGGTGCGTGCAGGCGCTACTGCGCCGGCGCGCCCGGTCGAACCGGATCGCCACGACCGCCAGGTTGCCCGATACGGGCCGGATCAGATGGGAGGGCTGGGGTGAAGGTCAAGGTCTCCCGGGCGACCCGTGGGGACTACGAGACCGCCAGCGGCTCAGGCAGCCCACCGCACCGCCGCAGGAGGCACTGCCCTGCCGTGGTGCGAGGTCCGCGGACGGCGGCCGTACGCGTTCCGGCCGGCGGGTCGAGGGTTCGGGGCTGTGCAGGTGATCGCGGCGGCGTGTTTCTTATTGATGGCGATCTTGTCGGTGGGGCCGGTTTGCGGCGTCGCTGACGATATGGGACCGGGGGTTCAAACATGCCGAGCCGTATAGCGACTTCTGAGCGGTCCGCTGTGCTGGCACCTTCTGCTGCTGCCGCCAGTTCGGCGGACGTGGAAGAGGCGAAGTTCACGCCGAACCACATGCTTGTTGACCAGCTGTCGCGAAACCCATCAGCGATTCATGAGCTGCCTGACGGCCGGCCGGCCCGCATGCCGCGGCCAGAGGCTGTCGCCGCCATCAACGAGATCATGACCGGGTTGTTCCCCGGCGTCGATCTGGCTGCGATCAATGGCGGGCATCTCGACGAACGCGAGCTCGGCCGCTACGAGCGAGGCGAGGTCCACTGGCCCTCCAAGTACCGGCGCGCCGCTCTGCGTGCCTTCTTGGACGCCCAAAGCGACCAGGATCTCGGCTTCTTTCGCTCGCTGGCGTTGCAGCCGGTGCTCGCCGACGATCGCAAAACTGGAAAGTCCACTGTCGACCGGGGTGCTGACGTGGCAGCAGCTGGCATGCCGCCTGTGTCGCATCCGAGGAGGTCCAGCACCGTGAACGGCAGCACAGCACACCCTGCCCGCGTGTACGACTATTGGCTCGGCGGCAAGGACAACTTCGCCGCCGATCGGGAGTTCGCGGACGCGATCACCAGACGGTTCGCGTGGGTGCCGAAAGCGGCGCGTGCGAACCGCGACTTCCGCGTCCGCGCCGTGCGAGCGGTAGCCGAGGCCGGCGTCAGGCAGTTTCTGGATGTTGGTACCGGCCTGCCGTCGCCTGGGAACACGCATGAGGTCGCGCAGGAGCTCGCGCCGGATGCGCGTGTGCTTTATGTCGACAACGATCCGCTGGTGATGGTGCATTCGCGGGCGCTGATGGTCGGAAAGCCGGAAGGTCGAACCGCCTATATTGAGGCTGATGTGCGCCAGACTGGCGTGATCCTCGGTGACCCCGTGTTCGCACAGACCCTTGATCCCAAGCAGCCTGTGTGTCTGATGCTGGCCGCCGTGCTGCATTTCATCCCGGACTTGACCGAAGCGCAGCGGGCCGTGCGGACCCTGGTGGAAGCGGTTGCACCGGGGAGCTATCTGGTCATCTCGCACGGCACCCCGGACTTCGTGACGGCACAGGAGGCGGCCGAGTACGAGCGGATGTACGCCTCCGGCGAGACGGTCGCCCGGACGCGGACGAAAGCGGATATCGAGTCGTTCTTCACCGGCCTGGAGGTGTTGGAGCCGGGGTTCGTCGCGGTCAGTGATTGGCGGCCGACCGACGATTCCGGAGGCCGGCCGACGCCTCACGACGTGAGTCTCTACGGCGTTGTCGCCCGCGTCCCGTAGCCGCCTGCGGACGATGCACGCCAGCAGGTCGCGCGTAGCCGTCCGGCGGTAGGCGGCCCCGGGCTCGATCCACCCCGCCCACCTCCGATGCCGCCGTCCGCGACGGTGGCCCACAGCCTGCACGCTAGATCTAGAGCCGCTCCTCGAATCCTTCTTGCCATTCGGGGAACGTTTTGTGAGACGTCTCCGGCTACGAGAATCCATTCTGTCCGCCGTTCCTCGTGAACGGTGGACTTTCTTGCGTCTACTACGCCCTCATCGCCGTGTCCGGCGCATTCCCTCGCCGATAACCTCGGCTACGCCAGCCAAAATTGAGCTCTCGGGCAGCCGTCAATCGCCCTTTGCCGAAGCCGCCTACGCGGCGGACCTACCGACAATCACGCTGACGTGAATAAGCGTTGGTCCTGCCTCTGCTGCATAGCTGTAAAGACACTGCTCAGGGCTATATGGGCGAAGAAATGGTATCTGCGATGCGCGCCGATCTGGTATTCCCCCACACCAATGCGTATGTGATTCTTAACCGCGCGTTGAGTTGTGTTTGTCTGCTACTTCGAGCGGGACCGCCTCTCGGGTGAACCCCGAACACGTCGCCTGCTGCGGCACTGTTTTCGGCAATGAAGAGGTGCCCGAAATTGGTGACTCACCGGCGTACGGCGCACTCGAAGCCAGAACGTTGGCGGGCCTGATTTCTCCACGTTAGTTATCGTCGCCGCTTGCGAGGGGTGTTTCCCGGTGATCGCGTTCCGCTACGAAGCGCCTTCGGTGCCGCTGGGCGCGAGGTTGTGGGCCGGGCAGTCGATAACGGCCTCGATCGGTGTTGGCGCGCCCGGCCGTTCCGGGGCTGCCGGTCTCGCTCGGCCCGGGCGCAAGTCCGGGGGCAGCACCGATCCCTGAACTGTCCGCCGCCGGGGACACCTGTTCGGCCATCCCCAGTGAGGGCCGGGCGCGCCTCGTTTGTCGCCACGAGTCGCTGCGCCCGGCCCTCTCCAAGCCCCTGATCAGCGCATGTCCGCGAGTTCGTAGACGTAAGGAGGCACCCGTCATGCCGATCGATGCCGGCGGTCTGAAGCACGCCGGAGCGTCGGAAAGGCGCTCACGGACATGACTTTTCCACGACGGAATCCCGGCCAACTTTATCCGGGGGACTACGACGGGCATCCCGCCCGTCATGCCGCCGAGCAGCAGGAGGCACGGCCTCGTATAGCTGAACCCAGCCGGCAGCGGCCGCCAGGTCTGCCCGGCGGTTACGGCGTTTCGCCGGGCTATCCTCCCGCCGTCGGCTACCCGGCAGGACCAGCGGACGGCCCGCAGCGTGAGATGTCTCGGGTTGCGACCGGCCAGCAGGGAGCTGCGGGGACGTACCAGCCTCCGCCGCGGTCGGCTTACCCCTCCGAAGCGGACGAGCGTTTCGAGACGCGGACGCCGGCGGTCATGGATCCGGTGCAGCCCCGAGCGGTGCGTAGCGACCGGGTCGCAGACGACTTGTTCCTCGTCCTGCTCGATGACGGCAACGGGCAGATGCGCGCGCACAGCGACGTCATCGGCTCGGTGCTTGCGGGCGCTCTGCTGGTCGAGCTGGCGGTCGGTGGGTGGATCGAGGTGGACGCCGAGAGTGTCGAACCGACGACGGAGGCCCGGCAGCAGGACATGGTCCCGGGGGACGCGCTGGCTCACCTGATGCTCGACACGGTGCTCGGCCAGCTGGAACCGCTGTCGCCCCGCGACTGGATCGCGTTCCTGGCGGACAGCGCCGAGCAGGAAGTGGCTGACCGGCTCGCCCGGTGGAACCTGATCTCGGTGCAACAGCGCCGTCGTGTCCTGGGCGGCAAGGGCGTGTCGTACAAGCCGGCGAACAACAACGTAGCGGCGTGGCCCCGCGCCCGGTTGTCGGAGCACTGCCGCCGAGGCCGGGAGCTGGGCAGCCACGACCTGGCCTTGACCGGCCTGTGCCACGCGTCCGGTCTGCTGCGCAACGTGCTCGACGGGGCGCCGGCCGGAATGTACGACCGCGCGATGCGCGAGGTCCACACCCGGCTGGGGCCGTATCCCTCGGTCATCGCCTTGTTCGCCGCCGTGGAGGGTGCGGTCACCGCGGACGCCTCCGCGCTGGCCTGACCACTCATTTCTTTCGGATCACCCTCGCCAACCCCCTCATTTCCTGGAGTCTTTCCGTGACAGCACTAGCAGCTGCACCGATCAGCAACGTGCGAACCGGTCTGGCCAAAGACCGGCTCGGTGTCGTCGCCGTCACCGCGCAGGTGATAGCCGCGGCGGCGCCGCTGACCGTCATCGCAGGCGGCGCCACCGCCGGCCTGGCCATCGCCCAGCAACGCGGCATGGCGATCGCCTACATCGCGGTCGCCGTGATCCTCGGCATCTTCGCCCTGCCGTACGTGACGATGGCCCGGCAGCTGCCGAACGCGGGCGCCTTCTACGTGTACGTCACCGCCGGGCTCGGCCGAGTCGCCGGCGCGGC
Source organism: Actinoplanes sp. NPDC026619 (assembly GCF_040638295.1). Lineage (NCBI taxonomy): Bacteria > Bacillati > Actinomycetota > Actinomycetes > Micromonosporales > Micromonosporaceae > Actinoplanes > Actinoplanes sp. NPDC026619. The sequence continues at coordinate 34,814 of NZ_JBEZYA010000023.1, read as the reverse complement.
GACCGCGTTCGTTGCGATCCTGTCGTACAACGCGATGCAGATCGGCCTGTACGGCGGTCTCGGCTACGAGGCCCACAACGTCCTGGCACGTTACCTGCACGTCAACGCCCCGTGGTGGGCGTGCGCGCTGGTCGGCTGGCTGCTGGTCGGCATCGCCGGGCTGCTGCGTGTCGACTTCAGCGCCAGATTGCTGGCGTGGCTGCTGATCGGCGAGATCGTCGTCTCCGCCGCGTTCGCCGGCGTACAGGTCGCCCACCCTTATCAAGGCCACGTCAGCTTCGAGGTGCTGTCGCCGTCCTGGCTGCTGATCGGCAGCGCCGGAGTGATGCTGACCATCGCGATCGCCGGGTTCGTCGGCTTCGAGAACACGACTGTGTTTTCCGAGGAAGCCAGAAACGCTCGCCGCACGGTGCCGCTCGCGACGTTCATCGCCATCGCTCTGATCGGCACCCTCTACGGATTCTGCGTCTGGGCCATGAGCGTGAACACCGGAGCGGACAACATCGTCGCCCAGGCCGGGGAGCAGGGCACCAACCTGATCTTCAAACTGTCCGAGCCGTTCCTGCCCACGTTCATCGTCACGATCGGGCACTTCCTGTTCGTCACCAGCCTGTTCGCGGCGAACCTGTCGTTCCACAACACCTCGAACCGCTACTTCTATGCGATGGGCCGCGACGGCCTGCTGCCCGCCGTGTTCGGCCGCACCTCCCAGCGCACGAAATCCCCGGTCGCAGCGTCCCTGCTGCAATCGGCGCTCGCCCTGGTCGTGATCAGCGTGTACGCGATCACCGGCTGGGACCCCTACGTCAAACTGTTCTTCTGGCTGACCGCGTCCGCCGGCCTGGGCGTCCTGACCCTCATGGTGCTCACCTCGCTCGCGATGCTCGTCTACTTCTGGCGGCAACGCTCCCACCGGCGGCGCGCCGCCGAAATCGCCGACACCGTCCGCGGTATACCCGACCCGGACGCGCCGGCCCGGCACACGGTGGAACCGATCAGCGCGTGGCGCGGGTTAGTCGCTCCGGTCGTGGCCGGGATCCTGCTGACGATCATCCTGTGGCAGACCGTCGCGAACATGCACCAGCTGCTCGGCGTCGCACCGACCGACAACCTGCGCTGGTACTTCCCCGCCGCGATCCCCGCCTTCATGCTCCTGGGCGTCGTCGTTGCGCTGGTCCTCAAAACCGTCCGGCCCGACGCGTACGAGCGGATAGGCAACGGTGTCGCCCGCCGCCCGCGGGGAGGTGCCCGGTGACGCTCGCCGACCAAACGATCTCCGAATACGAGGTGCCGGTCATCCGGCGTGCCGACGACGGCGACTACCAGAACGTGACCATGCTGCTGGTCTCCGCGTTCTTCTACGGCGACCTCGCCGGACACCTGATCCCGAAGGTCACCGACCGGGCGAGCCGCTACTTCCCCTACTTCGAGATCATCGCCGAACACGCCCTCGCCAACGCCCATGTCGACCTGATCATGGACAAGACGGCGGCGATGCCCGCCGCCGCGGCGATCTGGCATACCGTCGGCGACGGGGGGTTCCACTTCGACCTGGCCGACTACGACGCTCGCCTGGCCGACGCCGTCGGACCCGCCCTCGCCCGGTTCGTCGCGCTGGACGCGGCGATGCACCGACACCACCCGACCAAACCCGATCACGACTACCTCGCCTTCCTGGGCGTGCAACCCGGCTGGCAAGGCAAAGGACTGGGAAGCCGCCTGCTGCGGCACCGTCACGACCGGCTCGACCATGCCGGCCGACACGCCTACCTGGAAGCCACCGGGGACCGTAACCGCCGCCTCTACGAGCGACACGGATATCTAGCACTCGAGCCGTTCGACGTCGCCCCGGACGGGCCGCCGCTGCACCCGATGTGGCGGCCACCGCGCGGCTGACCAGAGCTTCCGGCCTGAGCCTCGCCCAGGACGAGGGTCGCCGTCTGGCCTGGGACCGGAAGGCGGGCACATCACCGCAGCTCACTGCCCCGTGTACCGCGGTGATGTGCCCGCTCCACCCTCAACTGACCCGCACAACACCGGAAAGGAAACCAGTAGTTGAAACCGACCCCCTGAGGACGGCCGGCGCCGAGACGCCTTCCCCGGACGTCTCGGCGCCGGCCCGAGATGGTGTGCCGCTCTACGCGCGACGTCACCGCAGCGCCGCGGCACACCATCTCCATCCCCTGCTCCTCATCTGCGACGACGCGAACGCGCCTGCCATGAGGATCAACGCAACGGCCACCTCCACGGGAACACCCCGACGGCCGTCGTCCGCCACGTGCCTACTGCTGTCGACACGTCACCGCCGCGCGCCCGCGACCGCGCCGGCCCGGCGCAGGCCTCGGCCGATGACCCCCTCAAGCAACCCGGCACCCACCACAGCGCCGGGCCGCACCCTGTCCCTTTGTTGAAGAAAGTGGTCGATGAAACTCCTCAAAAGACTCGCCCTCACCACCCTGGTGACGGGCGCGCTCGTGGCCGCCGCCGCACCGGTTCCCGCCTCCGCCGTCGTCAACGGCCGCGACGCCACCAGCCCGTATCCGGGCATGGCGGTGGTCTCGATCGTCTACCCAGGTCTGGGGACCGCCATCTGTGGCGGATTCCTGGTCGCGCCACGCTGGCTGTTGACCGGGGCGCATTGCGTGTCCGACGACGCGCAGGCACCGACCCCGGTCGCAATGCCCGCCGGCAACGTCACTCTGCGCACCGGGACCGTCGACCGTACCCAAGGCGGGCGGACCGACACAGGCAAACAGGTGGTCCTCTACCCGGACTGGGTGTGGGGGATGCCGACCGGTCTGCCGGTCTCGGACCTTGCCCTGGTCGAACTCACAAAGCCGGTGCCCGGCCAGGTGATGCGCCTGGACGAACTGCCCGCCGACGAGGCGGGGTGGGCACGGATCATCGGCTGGGGCCTGACCTCCTGGCCGCCCACCACCGACACCACGCCACCGACGATCTTGCAGCAACGCGACGTGCGCATCCTGCCCACCAACGCGTGTGACGGCGGCGGCATCGGCACCGCCGAGACCTGCGTCAGCGGCGGCGCCTGCTTCGGCGACTCCGGCAGCCCACTACTGCACCCACAGACCACGCACCCGGCCCGGACACTGCGGTGGGCGGCGCTCGGGCTGGTCAGCCGCGAAACCGACGAGAACGCTCCGTGCAGCAAACCGACCATCTACACCAACCTGCAATACCGGCCGTTCCGCGACTGGATCACCCAGACGATCCAGACCAACCGGCCCACCCGCTGGATACACCCCCAGTTCGGGGCGGTCACCCCGGCCGACCGCCAGCGGCTCCGGATGCTGACGCCGCCGCGGCACCACTAGCGCGCTGAAAGTCCTGGCACGGCCCGCCTGCCGACGATGGCGAAGCGGCCGGGCCAGGACACATCGGACCGCTCCATCCTGGCGGCCCGAGCCGATACCGGGTCCGGTTGTCGAGCCCCCACGCCGGTGCACGTCCCGCACCGCCATCGTCGTCGGTCAACCCTCGAGAAAGAGCTGTCCATGCCCTCGGATCCGCACCCGTTCCCTCAGCGGCGTCTCCTCGCTCTCCTGACAGCTGGCGCAGCGATTGTCATCATTCTGGCCGGCGTCGCCGTGGCCGTCCGGGACAGCGCGACCACACCATCGGCCGCCGCCGACAAGGTGATCGGACCACCGCTGCGGAGCTCACCGGAAGGCTCCGGCGGTTGCAGACCCCCGGACCCGTTCACCCTGAGCCAGCTACGCTCCCTCGTCCCCACGTCGAGCATCGCGCCGACCGTGCTGGGCCAGGAACAATCCGCCCGGGAACACCTGCGTGCCCTCGCCACAGCGGTCACGACCGGCCCGTGCGACACCGCGGGCCGCTACGACTACGTGCAGACCCGGCAATGGGCGCTCGACGCCCGGACCAGCGACGGCGCAACCAGCCAGACCGCCACCGTTCTGCAGTACGAGAGCTGGCTCGCCGCCGACGGCTCAGGCCGCAACATCTCGATCACCACACGCACTCCGCCCACCGAGAACCCGCCCACCGACGACATCTATCCGCCCGGTGCCAGCCCCGCAACGTGGGTGCCCCTGCCAACCGATGTAGGAGCAGCCGCCACCATGCTCGGCAGCGCCACCACTGGCGGTCGCGGCCCGCAGGCGCGGCTGAGCGCTGTTGCCGACCTCAACCAGCAGCAGTCACCGCCCCGCGCCACCCGCGCTGCCCTGCTCACCGCCCTAAGCGACACCGACGCGATCACCTACCACGACCCCGTCACCGACCGCGCCGGACGACATGGTGTCGCCGTTGCCGCGACCAGCAACGACGGCATCACCCGCGACCTGTTGATCATCGACCCGGCCACCGGCACCGTGCTCGCCTACGAGCAAGCCGCGCTGGGAGATCCCGGCCGGCTGGGCATCACCACACCTAGGGTGCTGTCCTACAAGCTGTATCTGGGCCGCGACCACACTGACACGGTGCAACGGCGATGACCATCAGTCCGCACCCGGTTTGGTACGGCAGCCGCATGCGTGTATGGCCAGGGACGTCGTCGGGTGCCTCGCCTCCACCGCGCCCGGCACGCGAACAGATAGCCCGCAAAGCGGGACCGGAGACGATGAGTGCGCGCGATGCGGCACCGGCGGGGAGCCGCTCGCATCCAGCTACGCCCGAGCGGCGGCTACCGGATACCCGCGAGCACCACCGCTGCCGCAGGCCACACCTGAAGACCGCTACTTCCCGGCATTCGCCCGTCGCAGCCTGACCGGCCTGCAGTGGACGCCACCAATCCGTCCGGCATTCGCCGTCCGTGCAGCTTCCTGCGCAGCTCGGGCAAACCCTGCACACCCATCGCGACCAACTCATCCGCGACTGACCTGAAGGAGAACCGCGCATGCGTATCCGCGTCGCCGCCCAGAACATGCAACACGACGCGACGGCCGACGAGGCCGGCCGGCCCGAAGACCGCTGGCCCCTTCTAGTGCAGCGACTGCAGCGGATCGAACCAGACATTCTGCTACTCAGCGAGGTTCGCGGCTGGGCCGCTCACGGCCATCGGCAACTCTGCGTCGCCCAACGAGAACTGGGCATGTACGCGATGCCGATACCCCATTCGAACAGCGGCAACCCGACCGTGATCATGTTCCGGCCGGACACCATGGGTATGCCGATGTACTACAACAATGACCTGTCGGCCCAGACCTTGCACGGCTTCGCCACCGCCAGTTTCACTGTCGCGAATGACCTGCCGCCGATGACCTTCGCCGCCGTGCACCTGAGCCCGTACAGTGTGCACACCGCAGTGGCCGAGGCAGATCTGATCGCCACCCGCGCCTACCGGCACGGCCCCCTCGCGATCGTGGCCGGCGACGCGAACTTCGCCCCGCACGCCGGTCCCGACCCCGACTATCAGGCGATGCGCCCATACAACTTGGCGGCCCGCACCTACGTCGACTCGGACGGCCGCAGGCATCCGAGGCGCGAAGTGGCGCAGGCCTTCGTTGATCGTGACTACGTCGATGTCGCCTGGCGCCTATGCGAGCAGACCGGAGACGACGCTCTGCTACGGCGCACCGCGTCCGACGATCGGATCGACCGGATCTACTGCTCCGGCGCAACCGCCGATGCATGGAGCAACCACCAGCGGCTCGACAGCCCTGCCAGGGCCAGTGACCACGACGGCGTCGCCGCCGATGTCGACACCGACACCATCAGCCGTGCCGGACTCTGGACATACCGTTGATGGTGGGCCGAGTTGCATCTGATGAAGCATCACCTCACCGGCGGGCGGAAAGCCGCCACGGTGGGCCGGCGTTGCCACCGTGCCTGGCCGATCAGCTTGGGTCAGCTGCACCCCAACCGGCCGGCGCGGTCCGAGGCCATACACCCGGCGTCGGTCGGGACGCCGCCGCCTACTCGGCTCGTCGTCCGCGTCGACACCTTCCAGGTTGACGGGCACCGGCTCGCCGAACAGCGAACGGGCCCGGTCCCGCTGCTGAGCTGTCGACGTGTGACCTTCGGCGATAGTTGTCACCAATGGGAGCCGCGCCCAGCAGCGCCCGTGATCGAGTTTCGGCGGTAGTTGTCACGATTTTCGGCTTTAGGTGTCACCGATACGGCTTTTCGGTGGTGGCTGGCACTGGATTGCTCCGACCTTCGCCGGATGCTCATCACTCTCGGTAGTACGACGCTGGTCAGGTCTTCAGCCGCGGGCACGATCGGCGGCATAGAGAGTGCGCCGACGGAGCACGGACTGAAGGCGAGGAAGCGGACGCACAGGCGGCATTATTGGTGAGCGTAGCGCACGGGGTATTCAATGGACGGAGACGCCTAACCCTCCCGAAAGGCTGCCAATGAAGATCGACAGTTTGCGTAGTCGGCGGCGCGCCGATCCCAACAGCGACTTCTTTATCGACAGACGCCCCGGAAGACCGATTTGGCTCATTGCGACGTTGATCGGAGTCCTTCTCTTCGCCTCGGCTCCGCTTGCATGGTTGCTTTCAACGAACATGCCAGGCCCAGCCCTCGACCGCCTCAGTGATGTTGGGCAGGCTTACGGGGTCGTTTCTGGTGCGCTCTCGGCACTCGCGCTCATAGCGGTTGCGGCGTCGATCTTTGTTCAGCAACGACACAACCGCTCCGACTCTCGCCACGCATGGCAGTCGGCACACATGGATCTCCTGAAGATGGTACTGAGTGATCCACAAACCTACGGTCCATGTCTCGGAGACCACCTCGATGTGCTCAGCGAAACTGAGTACCGGCAACACATCTTCACCACCATGTATTTCAACTACCTGCGCTGGAACGGGATCCAGGACATGTCCGCCGGCGAGCGCACAGAGGCATTCGGAGCAATGTTCCGTGTGGAGTCAAACCGCAAGCTGTGGCTGATTCGTCGGCGAAAGTTGCTTCGTGAGTACGGCGCGCTCGGCACGTTCCACTCTATGGTCGACCAGGAGTACCAGCGGGCAGTTGCCAATCCGATGGGCGCCCGGGAGTTCTACTTGGGAGAGATGGCGGCAGAGACCGAAGGCAGCCTTGTTAACGATGAGGCAGGGCCGAATGACCGCAGCCTACGGTAGGTGTCCGGCTTCGACTGACACCACTCACTTCTGAGGCTTTACCGTAGCGAGCTAAGCGGCGATGACGCGCCCTGTAGGCGGCATGAGAGCAAAACCGATCTTGGCTGGTTAATAGACTTTCTTCTTCGAGCCGCTTCCCGTGGCGTATATGGCACCGAAACGCCTCACCGAGCCTAGCGAATGATTCGATAGCTCGTCACGGAATCCTCCTTGACCTTCCACCTTGCGACAGAACCTCCATCTGGCGCAATGTCGCCGGTCCCTGCCAAGCGAACAGCTTCGAGATAGGGAACGAGATATATTTCGGAAGGCTTCGCCTTGGCCTGCAGCACCACTTCACCGGCCTCGGTTAGTTGATATACCCATTCCAGGTCTTTGTTGTCGAGGAGAACCAGGGCAAACGTTTCGACATTTGAGCGTGTGGTAACAAACGCATTTGCCGATAGCGGGGCGCAAAAGAAATAGCCGACCGGTGCCCCTTTGCGCCATGAGCGCTTAACATCGATTCGCCTAGTCTCGTCCTTGACGGTGGTTACGACGTCGTAACCGCGACCAGAGGGCCAGCCCACGTCGCCGTCACCCGACGTTGACTGCCATATGGCAAACGCTCCTATGGCTTCGGCCATCAAGCCCCCGAGGCTTGGGCCCGCGTCCTTCCATTCGCTATCGCTCGGAAGCTTCTCGATCTGTGATTCGATGCCGTATTTCCCGGAGAGTGCATCGTATGCATCAAGATTCTCTCGCATTCCCTGCACCAATTGATCAACCGCCGCCGGTGGCAACGTGTACTCAGGATCCCCGTGGCCGTGACGATCAAGATTGTTAGTCATAGTAGCAGAGTACGGGGCAACTAGTGACTTCGCATGGAATCTCTGAAGTTTATTCGATCTCGCGAACAAGGAGCCATCAAGGTATACCCGACTCGGCTGCTGAACGTGTCGGGTTCAGAGCGCGCCGGGCGTTTTGCCCGGCAAATCTAGATCTCAAAGATATGCGGATTGGAATGCCTTGGATCGCTCGATTCCCGACGCTGCCTATCCATCGGTTGCGCCCGTTTCATATCAGTAACTGTCATCGTACTGTTGCTGGCTTTCCATCTGCGCCGTGAAGGCCTCTTCGCTCACAGCGTCAATCGGCACCACCCATCGTTGCCGAATCTCGGCGGCGGCCAACTCCTTAGGATCGTCGAGGTTTAAACCGCATACGGGACACATCATTCGGCGTGGATAGATGATCACGCTCGGGTTTGGGGAGTAGGAAATCTCTCCTTCTTCTAGCACGCTTTCAAAGTCCCAGTCGATGTCGAATCTTCCCGCGCAATTTGCTTCGCTTTCACAAGCGGGGCACGCGATGTGCGAAAGCGCCTCCTCCTCGTCGGTCGGGAAGGTCGCGGCGCTGGTCCGATCGCGCACGATCTTTGCCAGTTGCTGCGCTGATACGCCAGCCGACAAGCTAGCGTATACAGCTCGGCCCTTTCGGATCTTTTTCTGGACAAGATCTTCGATGCCGGAGGAGGCAAGATTTAGAACCGACTCGACGTAATCTTGATGATCGGGCCATCTGTCGGCGGCCGGAATAGCGAGCGTCTCATAAATGTCGTTGCTGGCCCTCAGGAAGGCTACAAGAGAGTCGCGGGCGGATGACTGCGGAAGAAATCCGGCATGGATTACACCGTCGCGGACGTCAATGAGAGTTCGGATAGATTCGTCGCGGGCAGATAATTCCGGAAGAATACGACGAACCCTATTGACGGCTTCCGTCGCGCTGATCGTCTTCGGCGATGCGCTACGTGCATGGGTTCCTAGCCCGCAAAGATGAAGCAGCGAGTCAAAATCTTTACGATTCAAATCGATAAGTAATGCCGGGTTGTGCGAGGCCAGAAGCGCCTTCGATACATGTTCCAAAGAAACTGCGGCGTCAACGTAGAAACGTCCCCAGTCCCTGGAGAGATAATGGTCAAGGGCAGTCTTCGCGCGATCTCCGGCGGACCGTATGAGTTCGTCTTTATTGAGGGGAGCCACACGGACAAGCTAGCGAAGATGCCGGGATCTGTCATCAAGAAACGCCCGGCAACCGGGCTCGGAGCATCATAAGAAGATGAACCTGACCCGCTGGACGCGGCGGGTAGATCCCGACGCACTTAATTCGGCATGATCGGATGTGACGGGGTCGAGCGGCTGTGACGTTACGTATCTGTACAAGACGGTGGTTCAGCCCAACTGGTTCGCGGCAGTCGGAGCAGGTGCCAGAACAGTGTGCCCAGTGCTGCGGTGAGGGCCACTGCGGTGGAGCAGGATCGGCTAGGCACGCCAGAGGCGTCGGTTGGTGGCCAGCCAGCCGAGCACGGCGAACGGGAGGAGGACTTCGACCAGTTCCGCGACGCCGACCTGGTGCAGCCACTGTCCGGGCCGCCTGCCGCCGCGATCAGCGGGCCGGGTGGTGCCGCGGCGATATTGTTCTGCGGCGAACTCGTCCTCGTAACCCTTGCTCTCGCCTGGGTCGCTGTACCCGCAACCGCCCGTCGGCCTCGCGTCACCCGACGGGTTAGCGGTTTACCGGCTGCGGTCTCGGCGGTCGTGTTCCGGAAGCCATGTACGCGGCGAGGATGTAATTGGGGTGCCGGCCGAGGTTCTTGGGGGCACGCTCGTAGCAAACGTAGTTTTTGGGGTCGGCATGCCGGGAGGCGATCTGCACGTCGCGGAGGCTGACGCCCGCGTCGAACATGGTTATGACGGTGCATGTTGGATGCTTGCATCGCATCCGGATTCCGGCTACACCGGCACCGGCCCGCCGATCCAGCCGTGCATTGGCGCTACGCCGATCACCTGGGACAACGGCATCAACAAGATCCTCAAGGTCGGACAGTCACCAGAAGCGTCCGCCGGCTAGCGAGTGCTTCCTACCCTGTCGGGGTGCTTCTCTTTGCCGCTGACGCTCCGACCTGGACGGATAAACTCGAAGCCTGGGCTACCGTCGCCGCCGCGCTGTTTTCCGCCGCCGCCTTGTTCGTAGCTCTCTGGGTTCTGCGGCGGGAGCAACGCACCCGACACGAGGACAAGCTCGACGCTGACGCGGCGCAGGCGCGGCTCGTTTTCGGCAAGGTCATCGACCTTGATCGTGAATCAGAGATCGGTTGGGGCGGGGTTACATTCGTCATTGTTAACAACAGCAGCGCTGCAATCATGGACGTCAGCGTTACCGCCCACCGTAAGAACCACCTCGTCGATGGCGGTTCTATTCGGCTGGAAACCGTTCGCGCGCATGACTCATCGAGGGAGTCAATCCGCCTGAGGAAACCCGTTTTGCGCGCAGATTTCAATCGTGCCCAAGCGAGCCAATTGGCGAGGCAGATCGAGATAGTCGTCACTTTCGTGGACAGCGCGGGCCGCATGTGGACGCGAGTCGACCGAAGGGAGCCGTTTCGCCGCAGGCGTGCCACACGGGAGCCTGGCCTGCCGCAGATGCTGATCGCCTTTTTCTACGTCGATCGCCCCTTCGTCTGGGCTGCAACAAGAATTCGCGACCGACAAGCGCGCCTAGCTGTTGGGCTGCAGGGCCGATTGCTAGACCGTGACCGCGGCACCTATCGGCAGCGTGTGGGCTTCAACGATGATCCATACCTCTAGCTAGTCTGCCGCCTCAGGATTACCGGCCACCCTTACCCGCAGCCGACGTTCCGCGATCAGTGGCGTCCGCTTCGTACCCTGGTCGCAATGCTGCTCTACGCTGCTGCCGCCGATGCCCCCAGCTGGACCGACAAGCTCGAAGCCTGGTCGACGTTCGGCGGGGCCATCTTCACCGCCACCGCCGTCATCGTCGCCTTCCTGGTCTGGCGCCACGACCGGCGCGTACGGCGCGAGGACGCATTCAATGCTGATGCGGCTCAAGCCCGCCTGGTCATCACTTCGGTCACTGGTCCCATCGGTGACCAGAAGACGGGTTGGCGAGGCGTCAGCGTCACCATCCACAACAACAGTCGAGTTCACATATTCGCTCTGCGTACACAGGCGGCTCCGAAGTTTCTGACGTGGGTGCTACGCCCGATGCACGTGGGTGATATCCGGGGCGGCGCGAGTGCCTCCGTTGACCTCTTTTTCAGTGAGCCAGTCAATTGGGTCTTTGGTGAAGCAAGCGAAAATCTCGCCGCTGCCAATGCTTTAGTCCACGTCATGGTGACATTCACCGACGGCGAGGGCCGCCGGTGGACGAGAGGGGGCGACGACGAGCCCGTCCCAGCACGGGTGGACGAGCCGGAAGCTGGCGTGTTCGGCCTGCTGGTCGAGTATCTACACGTGCTGGAGTTCGCTCGCTGGGTAGGATTCCAGAACTACAAAGTACGGCTGGGCACCTTGGAGCTCCTTCGCGGCCGGTTGGCGAGGCGCAATTTCTACGACCCAGCGCTGCCTGACGACGCTGTGCCACCGAACGAACCCTTCTAGCCCGGCCCAAGGCCGACACAGACAACCAGGGGATCGCCGCCTCCGAGTAAGGAGGCGGTTATAGGCTTCTGTTCGGCGGCAAAAAATTGACCCGGTTCCATGCTGAGGCCGCGCCCACCCGTATTGGTGACTGCACTCGTGACGAGTTAACTCATGGCCGGACTTATTCGCCTTGCTGGATAAGGGTTGAGGCCGACAACGGATAGTAATGGCGAATACTCTTGGTGCTTGGCGCAATCGGTTCCGCCAGTAGGATTACTGGCTGCGGACGCATTATCATCGGCAGATCCGTGCATCGACGGACTCCGCGCTCCGTGACGGAGGGTAGCCGTGAAGACGCAAGAGCGACCTTGGTCCAGCCCGTGGGGCGCTAGCCGGTGACAGCTATCGCCGAAAGATCACAGCTAAGGCCGAAAGTCACACGACGGCGGGGTATTCGGCAACCACAACGAGCGCGCGGCATCGAACGTATGTACTATTCGCGAATGACTCGGGACGACTCTCGGCACTGGTGGAACGGCAGATGGGGCCGCATCGCGCGGCGCGACATCCACCTGCGTGCCGAGGGGGACCGCTATGTGGTCGAGGCGCGGGAAGGCGGCGCGGACGGCACCACCCGGACGTGGTCTCCGCCGACCGAGAAGGATGCCCTGCAGTTCATCGATGATTTGCTAAGCGATCAGGACGGCTGGCGTGAGCTCAGCGCGAGGCCGCCGGCACCGGACCCGGACCCGGGCAGCCGATGACATCGCGGAGCTGACAAAAGGGTGTCCTGATCGACTGGCCGAATACCGCGGAGATGTGCGGCGCCGGTGAGCTGCGGGTTCTCCTCATCGGGCTGTCCCCGGGGCACGACGACGCCGCGGACCCGGCCGCCCGGCCGGGACCGCGAAAGCTTGACGGCTCCGCAACCACTCCGCCGACTCCGGACATACCGCGTACGGTCGAGATCATGACCGCCGCCGACGAGCTGGCCGACGCGATCGGCGAACGCCAGCACTGGGAGCTCGACGGCCTCGACGCCATATACCGCCCACACGGTGTCACCGCCCATGTCCGGATCCGGCCCGTCCGGGCACCGACACGGCCGCGAGACCGCTACCTCGTGTCGACCATCGAAGGCGAAATAGCCGTGCACTCCACGCCAATGCCGACCGCAGTGGCCGCGATCGCCTGGGCCGAGCGCCGCAAACTCTCCTGACCCGCCGACGCACCCAGCGCCGCCTCGGGAACGCATTCAAACAGCCCGTCGAGCGATCTCGCGCACAGCCCAGAACTGGACCGTCGACCTATCGGAATCAGTCTCTCGCCGGCACGAAATCGCGATCTGTCCCGTCCGCCGACGGACCAAGCGACGCCGCATCGGTCAGGTGAATTGCCCCGAGCGCACTCTCTTGGATGCCGAAACAAGCCACATCAACAACCCTGCCGCCAACAGGAACACAGCGGCGGCACCGGCAAAGAGACCGACCGCCGGAGCGAGAACCAGGACGGGCAGCAATCGCACGCTGATCGCGCCGCCCAGGGCCCGCGCCGCGGCAGCATAGGCGAGGTCGCGCGTCACCGAGCCCTGCTCGGCATCAGCGGCGGTCTTGGCGTCCATGTCGCCCTCGAAGGCGGCTTGGCTGAGCCCGGCAGCGAACTGGGCCACCAGGACCATCAGGGCGACGGTGGGCGCCACGATCCAGCCGGCCAGCATGCCGAGCCCCCAGAGCGGCCAACGCCAAACGGCCGGCAGCCGCAGCCGAGCGATCGCGGTGACGGCCCGATCGGACAACAGCGTGCCAAGGCCGAAGGCCGCCGCGGCACCGGCTACCCATCCGCCGCCGTGCACCTGTTCAGTGATCGGAACCGCGAGCAGCGCCGGCCCGGCGGCGACCGCCATGATGCCCCCGCCCGCCATCATCAGTCGTATCGACGGCAACCGAACCACCGCGCGCGTGCGGCTGGCCGGCCGGAGTCCGCTCGACCGGTCAACTAGGCGTGGACACACGATTCTCGACCGTCGGGCTGCGTACAACGTCGGCAGCAGCGAGCCCGGATAAAGGATCCACACGGCGGCGAGGAGCCAGCCGATCATCTGGCCGTCGTCGGTGGGCAGCACGACGGCGAGAGCGGTCCCGGCAGCTTCGACACCGACGATGCAGACCGCGTAGCGGGTAAGAGACCGTGGCGACGAGTCCGCCGCGGTCACCTCAGCCCGCATCCCAGCGAAGCTGACCCAGCCCGCCACGTTCATCACCATGATCGTGATCGCGATCAGCCACGGCGCCGCGCCGGCCAGCAGGGCGGCGAGGACCGCGACCCGCAGCACCAGTTCCACCGTGCCGGACAGCGTCAGCAGCGCTCGCCCGCCGAGCCGGCGTACCAGCCAGCCGCACGCTGGTGCGGAGAGCACCACGCCGCCGAGCATGGCCGCGTTGTAGAGCGCGGCTTCGGCCATGCCACCCCGCTCGGTCGCCGCGAGCACGATCACCGTCCAGCCCAGCGCCATCCCGAACGAGTCGGCGACGCCGGCGACGAAGAGCCCCCGCAGTCGATCGGCGCGATGCATCCCCGGCGGATTGCGACGGCGATGCCGCCGGTCCGACTCAGCGGACGACATCGTCGCAGCGGTCGACGAAAACCTGGGTCGGCGGCGGGAAGCCGTTGAACCCGGTCGCGTACGCGAGCGTGTACGCCCCCGCCGAGCCGAGATACACCACGTCCCCGACATCGATCGCTGCCGGCAGCCGGACCTCGTGGGCGAAGGTGTCGGTGGGGTCGCAGGTGGGGCCCGTGACGGTGAACGGCACGGACAGCGACCCGCCATCCACCGAGCTCGACATCGGATACCGCCAGCCACCCGGCGTCGGCAGCACCTCGCCCAGGCCGTGATACGCGCCCACCTCGAGGAACAGCCAGTTCACGCCGTCGCGCTGCTCCCGGCCGATGACCCGGGCGGCCAGCCGCCCAGCTTCGGCCACCAGGAACCGGCCCGGCTCCGCCGCCAGCAACGCCGGACGGTACGGCAGCGTGTCGAGCCCTTCGGCGATCGCCAGCCCGATCTGCCGGATCGACGGCACCGGCTCGACGTACCGGGCAGGGAAGCCGCCGCCCAGATCGAGCATCTCCAGCTCGATCCCGTCATCGAGCAACCGCCTCATCAGCGTCCCGGCCGCCGCGATCGCAGCCGGCCACGCGCGCGGATCCGTGCACTGCGACCCGACGTGGAACATCACCCCGTACGGGCGCAGCCCGAGCCGGCGCGCCGTCAGCATCAGCTGGTGCGCGTCATCGGGCCGGGCACCGAACTTGCGTGACAATGGAACCGCGCTGGCGCGGTCGTTGACCCGCAACCGCACGAACACCGCAGCGCCCGGAGCGCGCTGCGCAATCTTGACCAATTCGTTCGGCCCGTCGACGCTGAACCGCCACAGACCCGCCGCGTGCGCACCGGCGACATGCTCAGGCGGCTTGACCGGGTTGCTGTACAACACCGTGGTCGGATCGATGCCGAGCTCCTGCAACGTACGCAGCTCACCGAGGGAAGCCACCTCGAAACTCGCGCCGTTACCCGCCACCGTCCGCAAGATTTCTTGGGCCGGATTGCTCTTCATGGCGTAGAACACCGCCACACCGGGAATTGCCGCAGCCAACTCTGGCACCGGGCTTTGACCTGGGCGAGACTGGTCAGCAGGTACGGAGTGGATATGTCGACGTCCGTCTTCCGGTTGTCGATTTCAGGGACGACCGAGCCAATCATGCGTTACTCCAAAAAGGCGCCGATTGCACCCCGAGGCACTCATCGGCCGCTGCCATGCAACCAATTAATCACCCAAATCCGCTATTCGGGCAAATTTGAATCAGGCGGCGGCGGTGTTCGCGCCAGCGGAAAGCCGTTGGCGACGCATTTCCCCGAGCGCGTTTCTTAGCTGCACGGAAGGAGTCGGACCGAGGGTGCATTTGCCAGCTCGACCCTGCCCGACGTGCCGAGAGGTGAGAAGCTGTCTCTCCCTGTCCTGGGCTAACTTCCACTGTCTCGCAAGCGGTCGGTCGCGGCCGCCTAAAGGCACCCGCAAAAGTGCGCCGAAAGCCCGACCGCGCAGGAAATCACGCGATCCCACTCACACCTTCGCGCTGATTGAAGGACAGCCGCAGTCAATGGCGGACAGGCGCGGACAACTGTTTCGAGGTCGGCTTACTCCCGACGCTCGAATTCATGAGTGATCACGCCATCATCGAAGTCCAACGAATGCCCGACGCAAGCGCGAGCACCGCGCTGGCGGACGTCGACCTGCCGATGGAACCGCCGCGCACCGGCCGCGCCGCAGCGAGGTGGTTCCCGATGCTCGCGGGCGTGCTGGCGGCTCTGACGCTGCTCGTCAGCGCAGCTCTGACCGCCGCAACACCGGCGCAGGCGGCGGTCAGCTACCGCGACCTTAAATCGATCCGGTACGGCACCTGCGTCTACGCCTACGGCGACCCGCTCGAGGACACCTACCTCAAGGGGTGCAGCACGACGCCGGCGATGTACGGCAACTGGCAGGTCGTCGTCGAGGGCTCCTACAACAATCACCCACTGTGGGTGGTCAGGCGGCAATCGGGCAACTGCCTCGGCGTCGGCGGCAACGCGAGCAGCAGCTACATCTACGTCAGCTGCTCGACCGGCACATACAGCGACTGGTGGGAGGTCTTCACCACCAGCACCGGCAGATACGTGCTCAAAAGCTACGGTGCCTGGAGGCACTGGGGACAGCACAAGTGCCTGACCTTCGCGGCGTCTGGTGGAAGCGGTTCGGTCAAGCTCGGCTCATGCAGCCTCACCAGCACTGCCGACATGATCTACCGATAGCGCGGCGAGCGGAGCGTCATCTTTCTCGCGGGGCGGGCCGCTCCGCTCGGCGCGACACATCCTTCTTCCCCGGCCAGGGCCGGCAGACCAGCCTCCGGTTGATGCCGACCCTGGCGGGCCGGAGTCGTGCGGCTTCGGCCGCGCTGTCCTTTGCCCTTTCCGGCCACCCGGGGGCGCCCGCGAGTGTGGGTTCCGATCGCCGTCCGTCAAATCCCGCACGGGCTCCCAGAACCTGCCATTTCATCTCTGCAAGGTGCCCGTACGCCGTTCCACCTCCAGGCATGCCTCGGTAGTCGCGCAACGATCATCCACATACCTGCGGCATTGGGACGTGCGCTGCGCAGGCTGCCGACGGCGCTGCTCACATCGCCTCGGGAACGGCGCAGCGCGCACCAGACGGGGACGAATCAGGTTGTCCGCAGCGAACTACACGCCTGTTCTTCGCTCAAAAGTATTGCCGCTGACCTGGGTAGACGTCATCGTGAAAAGGCGGGCTGTGGGTTCTCAACGGATCTGATCCAGTCTCATCGAAACTGATCCGGCCGCCACTGGAGTTCCGCATGTCGGCGTGCGACTGGGGAGTGGAGTCGCCTACGCGACCGAGCCGGCCACGGCCAACGAGATCCGTAGAAATGGCGGCGAGCTAATCGGCGTCCTCAGCCAGTACGTACTTCAATTACCGAGAATAGTTCTAAAAGACCGCTGGCGCCTTCCGGATTTGCCGATGTGAGTGGATGCGATCGCAGCGGAGCATAGAGCTAAAAAGGAGTTCTGGATATTCCAGAGGCGATGCAACCGCCCCTATATCATTCACCTGTGGGCGACTTCCGGGCGAACGGCAAAACGAGGCCTCCTGCTACTCACCGACGCGTCTCATTGGATCCGTGGCAGCGTTGGACGACAGGAACGGTTGGAAGCGGCTTGGTACTCTTCGCTGCGTACTTGGCCGTCTATGTTCGCGGGGAGGTATCCGCTGCCGCCTTCCTAGGAGCCGGCATTATTCTATTGTATGTAGGAATAGTTGGACGCCAGTTGACCAGCTTCAAGTTGGGCGAGGCTGAAGCTGGTTTCGACAATGAAGAGGAGGTGTCAGAAGTCCTGGAGGAGGCCAAGGACGGTGCCGAGCGTGATCCGAGCGCTTCCTTGATCAAGATTGACGCGGCGATGAGGACTAACCCGCAGGCCGCAGCCAACGCCCTCACGTCCGGAAAGGCCAAGTCGGCCTTCGAGAGTGCCGCACTAAAGTTGGTCACTGACTCCAGCACTCGCACCTTGAAGGCGCAAGGCGCTTCGCAGCCCACCACGCTAGTCCTTGACGGCGACGCAGATGTAGCGATCATGATTGAATACTTGCCGTCACAGCCGCGGCTCCGGGAGGCCGCCGATCTCGCGAGACGTGCACGCGAGACGGGAGCGAAGCGGGTGCTAGTCGTTACAAACGAAGCCATTCCTGAAAAATCCGCAGACTTCATAAAGCTCATGAGCTCAGGTAAACCTCAGCTCGACTTTATTTCAGTTGCGGGCGGCATTATTGACCAACTGAGGCTTAGTGAACGCCTTCAAAAGGTTGGGATCGATGCAAAGGTTGACACGATGCCCGCTCGTGACGAGTCAAAATTGTAACTGGAATTCGAGTATCGTCAAGCTGGCGTGTCGCTCCACGCTCCACGAACCCGTGGCATAAAAGCTCCTAACGGGATCTGTTGGATCGACGATGATCAGCGTGGTGGTGAGGATCGGTCTCGGTCGGTCGGGCGTGAGCAAAGCGTGGATCGTCGATGACGAGTTGTGGAAGCTGATCGAGCTGGTGCTGCCGAGCAGCTTTTGGACCCTCAACATCGGCCGGCGACGGCGCGGATCGCTGCTTCCGTCGGAACGTCCAGCAAGTGCCTGACGAGTCTTGCTGTTAGCTGGGCTGCGTGACGGCCGTCCCGCAGGTGACGCACACCGACCTGACCGGACAAGATCGCGACGACATGCTGCGGCATCAGGTTCTGGACCTGTCCGGCCGTCAGGGTGCAGACTAGATGACATGTCGTCCGGGGAGCACAACGCCTCTGGAAGCATGGTGGGCTACCTCTACCAGGCGGATTGGTGCCTGCTTGAGTTGATCAGGCGTGGCCCTGATCGACCGGATCTCGCGATCAGCCTCGAACTGCACGACGACGTTGCTTGGGATGAAGGCGGGACGCCTCGCGAGCTTCTACAGACCAAGCATCACTTGAACTCGAATGCGGGCCTGGGTGATAAAGACAAAGACCTTTGGAAGACGGTTCTTGTATGGATCAATGCGGGTGGCCCCGGGGATTCACACGGGCCAAGGCTCGGTCTGGTGTCGACGAGTGTTGCGGCGGATGATAACGCTGCTGGCCTCCTTCGTCCGGATGAGCGTAGGAACGTTGACGAAGCGGTGCGCAAACTCGATAAGGCTGCGGCAGAATCGACCAACGAGGTCACCAAGAAAGCTCGGGAAAAGTACCTATCTCTGACTCCTGCGCAACGCGGCGCGTTCGTAGAAAGAATTTTTGTTCTTGACGGTGCTCCTCGAATCAGCGACGTTGAGGCGGAGCTTCGTAAGGCGCTGTGGAACGCCCTACCGACCGACCATGAAGACATGTTCATGGGCTTGGTATGGAAATGGTGGCATGGAGTTTCCCTGGACATGCTTCAGGGAAGGCGCTCGGGAATTACTGCGGCGGCTGCGAGAGCCGAAATAGCTGGTATTCGCAACCGCTTTGGAGATGATGATCTGCCAACTACTGTGGAGTTGGCAGATGTCGATACAGAGGGCGTTCTTCTCGCGCACGAAAATAGTCCATTCGTGCATCAATTGCGTTGGGTCCGGTGCAACTCTGTCAACCTTCGCAAAGCGATTATTGACTACTATCGAGCTGTTGAGCAAACGGTTGCCTGGGTGGACGACGATCTTATTGGGCTGCATGAGCTTAAACGCTTCGAGGAGGAACTGCGCGACGAGTGGGACCGCCACTTCGCAGACATGGTTGAGGATCTCGGCGAGAATGCTAGTGATGACGACAAGATCGCAGTTGGTAAGAACTTGCTTCGCCAACTGAGAGACTCGACGTCCGTGAGTGTTCGCGCGAAGTACAATGATGCTTTCTTTGCACGTGGCAAAAGGCATGAACTAGCCGACCGCGGCAGTGTGGGATGGCATCCTGACTTTCAGGCTTTGATGGAAAACCTAATGATCTCGACGGCTCGTCAATCGCAGGCTTAGCGCTAGGTGTAATGGTGACGCATCCGGAGGTTAATGCGCCGGCGTGGGCTGCACGCCCCTCTATACCCGCGGTAATGCTAAATCCTGCCCTATTTGCCGCACTTGCTGCAGCGGCTGCTGAGGAGTACCGGCGTCGGTCGGGGCACTACATGCCTTGGTACATGTGCTTCTTGGTTGCTCCCTTGGTGCTTCACCGAAGCACTCGGGAGGTACTGCCGCGAGATACCCGAACCCACATGGCCAACTGGGTGAGCAGTCATGCCGTGATCATTGCTGGTTTCCCAGCCAGGGCGCGCGAGCTGGTTGGTCCGGTGCAGGAGGGTATTCGGTTCGGCCTGCGACATGACGTCCTCGAGATCGATCAGGATGGTGGGCTCAGGGGAGCGCTGTCGGAGAACGCGCGACCGGAGCATGCTACCGGTGACCTGTCCGCGTTGATCCGCGCCGCTGGACTCATCGGCAGGTGGCTGACCAAATTGGACCAGCCGGCTACAGCCTTTGCGCTGCTAGGTGTGACACCCTAGTTACCGTGCAGCTCTTGGCGATTGTTCTCTACAGCAAACGGGGTCAGAAGAGGGTCGTCGGCTTCAAGCCGGGTGCTCTCAACATCGTTACAGGCGAGTCGCAGACTGGTAAGAGCGCTCTAGTGGCGATCGCGGACTACTGCCTGGGGCGCGACGAGATCATGGTTCCCATCGGCCGCGAGTTCGCGACGGTGGCTTGGTACGGGGCGCTATGGCAACTCCACGGGGGGAGAGCTTTCGTCGGCCGCCCCGCTCCTGCTCCTGGGAGGGCTTCCTCAACGGTCGCCATGCTTGAATTCGGAAGCAACCTCGATGTCCCTGAATTTGAGGATCTGGAGCCCAACACGGATTCGACCTCTCTCCGGCAGCAGCTCAGCCGGAGGATCGGAATCGAGGAGCATCTTGCGGAGCCTCCGCCCGGCTCTCTTCGCCGAGCTTTCGAAGTCGGCGTAGGGCAAGCAGCTTTGCTTTGCCTCCAAGGTCAAGATGAGATTGACAGCTCGCAAGCGCTCTTTCATCGAGCCGGTGACAGAGCGATCGCGGACTCGATTCGCGATGCTTTTCCTTACTTCCTCGGAGCGGTTCCTCAGGATCAGGCGGTCAAGCATGCTCAGTTGAGGGACGCACGCCGCGCATTGAGCCGGCTGGAAGCTCAAGTCCGGGCGGCTGAGCTCAGAAGCGCGAACCTCGATGCTGAACTCCGGGCGCTGCTCAATGAGGCTTCAAGCGTGGGGTTGGTGGGTGAGTCCACGCTGCCTGACGACCGCGCCGCTATGATTCTCTTGCTCCAGCAGGCGCGCGTTCGTCCTATTGCCGAACCTGCGCCGTTGCCTGATACGGCGCAACAGGATCGTCGTATGGGGCTCGAGCGGCGTAGCCGTGAATTGCACCGACTGCTGAAGAGGGTGATGTCTGACCGAGCGCTCCTTCTTGACCAGCAAGATGGGCAAAGCGGCTATCGTAGTGCCATCGAGTTGCAGGTGGGGCGTCTGCAGAGTCTAGGTCTTCTTGACCTTCTGCCGCCTGATGCCGAAGCTGATGAACACTCTGCATCGGAGCAGGCAAGCATTTGCCCTGCGTGCAGCAACTCCTTGGTGGATGGCCGAGATCGTACAAATGTGGATCTCGGGCACAGCCTTCGTTCCCTGCGGAGTCAGCTTGGTGATCTAAGAGCTGCGCCGCCTGCGCGACGGGGCGCTCTCGAACGCTTGGAAGCGGAGGCTAGTCGTCTGAGGGACGAGATTTCCGCTGTTGATGGCGCACTGGAAGGGCTTCTTAACTCCGCCCGAATCAACGAAGATGTTCCGGTCAGTGCCGTCGACTTCACGCGAGGGCGCATTGATGCTTCGCTGGCTAGGATCGAAGCGCTCGATGAGCGAGAAATGATTATCCTTCGTTCCAGATTGCTTGACGCCGAGCGTAGAGTGCAGGCACTTGAAGCTGAACTGAATGATGATCAAGACCGGGAAGAGCTGACATCAAGATTGTTGGCCATCAGTCGAGACATGACCTCCTACGCTAGGTACCTAGGTTTGGAGCACTCAAGTGACAATGTTCGTTTAGAGCTGTCCCGGCTCACGGTCGTCGCGGATACTGAGGAGGGCCCCGCGCCGCTGTTTAGGATCGGCAGTGGGGCGAACTGGGTCGGCTACCACCTCGTTACGCATCTTGCTTTGCATAAGTATTTCGTGCGTCAGAGCCGTCCACTACCGAGATTCTTAATTCTCGATCAGCCGAGTCAGGCTTATTACCCGTCGGCCGCACGGGCTGGAGCGCAAACGCGGGACGCGGATCCGGAAGCCGTAAAGCGACTCTTTAAGTTGATTTTTGATGTGGTGGAATCTCTTGAGGGCAGACTTCAGGTGATTGTCATAGACCATGCCGAGGAACCTGAAGAGTGGTTTGAGCGTTCCGTCGTGCACAACTGGCGTGACGGTGAAAAGCTCATTCCCGTGGGATGGCTTGAGGAGGTCGCGGATGAAAGTTCCTCGTAGAAGCCTTACCTGGGGGGTATGACCCCTTCGGATCTTCTAAGGAGACCGCCGCGTGATAGCCATCTCTAATGGGTGGCATGGACAGAATAAACGCTCTCTCATGGCCGCGACCATGGCGCAACGGATGCTCGTTGGCAGTGACCTTCCGTGTTGCAGCAGGCCGACGAAGCGGCGGGCAGCCGGGTGCTGCGTCCCGCCCGCGACAGCCAGCAAGACCAGATGCGGCTGAACAGGTGCGACCCTTGGGTGGCTTCCCCAGATGCCGTGTCGGCGTCACCCGTCGATCTCCTGGTGGCTGGCCGTACGGTGTTCGCTGTGACTACAGATCTCCCGGAGATGGTCATCGACCCTGCCGCAGCAGGGTTTGACGGCGACGTACTGGCTCCGGTCCCAGTGGCGGATGCGGCCCGACGAGTACTCGCCTTCTGCACGGAGCCGCGCAGCGGATGGATCACTTACCACCTTGCCGCCCGCAGCACCCGTGCGTCCGGCCTGTTCGACCACGTCACCACATGGTCGCTGCTCTTCGCCAACGCGCTCGCCGGCCGGGTGGACATCGAGGACGTGGCAGGGTTCTCACTCGACCGCCGCCGGGATTTCGCTGCCCGGGTCATCGCCGTCCCGGAAGACACCGACCTGCACACCATGGACGACGACGAGGTCGCCAAGGTCGTCGACCTGTGCCACTTCGGGTACCCCGGCGTCTGGGGACCAAAGACCACCAAATTGGCTGCCCTGTACCGGCCACAGGCAGTTCCCGTGCTCGACGGACACGTGGCGGAAGTGTTCGGTTTCAACCGCGACGGCTTCTCGAACAAGGCACGCCAGCATGGCCTGGACCGTCGCGAGCGTATCGACAAGGTCGTTCGCGTCCTGGCGATCTGGACTCGCATTCACCGCGCCGAGATAGCGGCCCTCCGGGAGGCCGTGACGCCAACCGTTCCCGAGATCCACGATCTGCCGGACCTTCAATTGATCGATATCGTCTTGTGGACATCGCAGGACGATAAGCCCGCATATCGGCGTCCGGGCCAGGGCGCCCGATGGGTCACCCGGCCGATCGGCCGGCATTTCGCAGCCGACGAACTACGGCCGGTGCCGATCATCACAGCCGAATGATGGCACCGGAGGGATTCATGCTCGACGGCAGCGCGACTCAACCTTCAGGCTCAGCACCCGGGGTGTCCGAAGCGCCCATTTGCCGTCGTCCGTGCGCGGATCTAGCCGCCGACCGTGAGCGCAGCTTGCGGCAAGCAACACCTCGGTAGGCGGGTGATCTGGTCAGCGTTTGGTGTGGAACGCCTCGACGATCGAGGCCGGGATGCGTCCTCGCTCTGACATCTCGTATCCGTGTTTGATGGCCCATTCACGGATCGCCTGGTTCTGCTCCCGGCTCGCCCTGCTGGGCGCAGCTGCGGCGCGTGGAGCGATGCGTCCGCTCGCGCGGGCTCGGCCAATGCGGGTGGCGGCCGCCAGGTAGGGATCGAGTGCTTTGCGGAGCCTGCCGACGTTCTTGTCGGACAGGTCGATGGTGTAATTGACGCCGTCAAACCCGAACTCGAGGGTCCGGTCTGCGTCACCGCCGTCGAGGTCGTCCGTGAGCACCGTAATGGTTTGCTTGGCCATAAGTTTCTTCGCTTTCCGAATTGCGGTGGGCCGCGCGTTCATTACGCCGCCATGGTCTAACCATAGGCGCTGCGTTGATCACATCGCCCAGCGCATCAAAGAAGCCGGGGAGCAATTTGGCCTGCTGGCCTTGTGGAGCCCTCGTCCGGATGCGCCGCGTAGATGGCTTGGCGCTCGGTGGGGACGCGGCCGGCAGACTGATCGGCCGGTTCGGGCGGGAACCGGCCGGCGAGATCGGTGAGATGCGGTGGTATGGAAGCTCGGCGACATCTGGTGTAGGAGCTGCCGAATAAAGCCACCGGGCGCCGGCAGAAATTGACGTGCCCGGAGCAATCGGGGTCGGTAACAATGGGTGTTATGGGTGACTCTACGGCTCGTACCTGGATCGTGCAGCTGGTGGCCAAGGCCGGTTTTCGGTTCGAGGAACGGCAGCAGCTGGCGATTGTCGCCGACTCGGCTTCGACTGTTCCGATCCACGGTGTGCGTCTGCGAGACCACGTCGGTTGGGCGACTGAGGATCACAGTGAAGGTGCACCCACATACGTCGGGGCCTTCGTCGCCGAGGCCAGCGGGGTGTTCAGTTCCAAAGAGGAAGCCGTCTCGGAACTGGCCAACCGGGCGAACCCGTACTTCCAGGTGTTGGCAGTAATTGCGAACGCCGCTGTAGAGGAGCCCGAAGATCTACTTGCCTACTGTCCACCGGTCGATCCAGTCGACACAGGTGAGTTCGTGGTGCAGCGCCACTCACAGGCGCGCGCACCTGCAGGGCCTCTTTTACTGGTACGAACGTTCGGGTGCGCGCGCACCGCGCCAGTACCGCTGCTCCTTCACTCACCGACTCGAAGATCGCAGTCAGGCTCGAGAGGATAAGCACGACGGGAATAACAAAGAACAGCGCGGCCGTCAGCAGACCTGTGCGAGGCGCGCCGTTGGTCCACCACGCCGCGACGAGCATCCATGCCATTGGCAACACCAGCGCCGGCAGGACCACCAGCCAGCCCAGATCTTTGGCCGTCAGCGGGGTACACGGCCGGCTCGGGCACCACCACCGGATCGGTGCGTCGCACAACGCCAGATACGCCCACTGGTTCACGGCGACCAGGGTGCCATTGTCACGCATGATGAATAGGGCCACCCGCTGATCGCTGAGTTCGGCCCACGCCCTAGTACGGCAGCCGCCGTTCGTGAGGTGACCTCGGATCCCGCAGAAATGAGGACGGCCACCGCATGATCGTCTGTGCGTTGTGGACACAACATCAGACCTTGCGGTGGCCGAGAGCCACAGCCTAGATCCTGCCCGCTGGCGACAAGCCATCGACCTGGTGACCGGCTCGTTCGCGGGCCGGTTCGCCCGGGTCGAACCCCGCCGGACGGCGGCCGGGTTCGTCACCGGCCTGCTCACCGACCTGGAAATCAAGACGTGCTGGCAGTTGGCCGAGCAGGCGGGGCATGGTCGCCCGGATGCGATGCAGCGGCTGCTCTACCGGGCGAAATGGGACGCCGACGCGGTGCGTGACGACGTGCGTAAGGTCGTCGCCGACCGGTTCGGCGACCCCGACGGGGTCCTGGTGGTCGACGAGACCGGCGATCTGAAGAAGGGCATGCACACCGTCGGCGTCCAGCGTCAATACACCGGCACCGCAGGCAGGATCGAGAACGCCCAGGTCGGTGTGTTCCTGGCCTACGCGAGCAGACACGGCCACACCCTGATCGACCGCAGGGTCTACCTGCCGAAGTCCTGGACCGGCGACCGTGACCGGTGTGAGCAGGCCGGCGTCCCGGACGACGTCGCGTTCGCCACCCGATCCGAGCTGGCCGACGACATGATCACCGCCGCGGCCCAGGCCCTGGTCCCGGCCCGATGGGTCGCCGCGGACGAGGCCTACGGCAACAACACCGGCCTGCGGGCCCGGCTGCGGGAACTGCGCCTGGGTTACGTCCTGGCCGTCTCCTGCGATCATCTCGTGCCGATCGACGGCGGCAAGACTCGCTGCCGCGCCGACCGTTTGGTAGAGGCCCTGCCCGCCACCGCGTGGACCCGGCGCAGTGCCGGGGACGGGTCGAAAGGACCACGGTTCTACGACTGGGCCTGGCTCGCCGACGTCGGCGCCGACGGTGACCCGGACGACGACGGCCGGCACAGTCTGCTGATCCGCCGCAACAACCTCACCGGCGAACTGGCCTTCTACCGCTGCTGGACACCCGGGCCGGCCGCCCTCGCCCAGCTCGTGCGGGTCGCGGGAGTCCGCTGGATCGTCGAGGAATCGTTCCAGGCCGGAAAAGGCCAGGTCGGTCTTGACCAGCACCAAGTCCGCCGATGGACGTCCTGGCACCGGTTCACCACCCTGGCCCTGGCCGCCCTCGCCGTCCTCGCGATCTGCGCCGCCGACACCCGAACAGCAGACCGCCACACTCAACCCGACATGATCGACCTGACCGTCAACGAGATCCGCCGTCTGATCAACGTCATGCTGATCCGGCCGACCCGCAGCATCGCCTACCGTTTGCGCTGGTCAAACTGGCGACGCCGCCACCAAGCACGAGCCAGAAGAGCCCACTACGCCCGCCGCCTCAACCTCGAAATCCAGCCATGATCACGAATGGCGGCTGCCGTACTAGCCGCCGCCGTGTACCCGTACGAGGCGAAGAACAGGCACGTCTGCCCCGGCTCCGCGGCACCGGCGAGACGCTGCACCTCCCGGATGCCGACCGGCGTCGTGCGCCATCGCTTCACTTGAGCGACCGCCCCGGCGGAGATCACGTCGATGCCGTTGTCGTGGCCAGCCGCGGTCAAGGCGGCATCGCTGTACCCGAGTCGGTGCAGCCACCGGCCCGCCGTGTTCTCCGCATCCCGTTCGGAACGGAACAGGACGGCGTATGCCTCCGCCCCCAAGTGCGGGTCGCATGTGTCATACCAGCCGGTCATCCGCCGACCGTAACGCCCGGGTACGACGTTCTCGCCCGGAGTTCAGGGCGGCGACCAGGTTCGGCCCGCGACCACCCTCCGTTTCCGTCCCGCACCCAACCCCTGCCGCACCGGTCCTGAACAGCCGCCCTCCGGCCGACCTGAACAGCCGCCCGAGGACCACTGGGCACAGCCTTGCAGCCGACGTACGTAGTTCAACCCGATCGATTGCTTCCAGCTGGCCCACAACCTAGTCGTAGAGGCGGCTGGCCGGGGATGCCGCCGGGCTGGGGACGCGGCACGGTCCCGGCTGGTCTTGACGTCATCAAGCCACGTCCCGGCGAACGCCCCGCGTCGTCGTCCCTCGCTATCACCGCTGTCCCATGAACGGCGATAGCGCGTCGTCGCGTGAAGCGGGGCGCCGGGACGGGCTGGACACCGCCTGCGCCCGGCCGGGTCTTGTCGTGCCGTCCCGCCCGGCCGGCATCCCACCGCGCCGCCGGGCTTCCGCCTTCCTGGAGGTGCCATGACGCCGCCGACCGGTAAACGACAGGCCTTCTACGTCGATGCCACTATGCAGACTGAGCACGGCTTCATTCCCTCGGTCGTCACTGAGAACGAGCCCGGCTGGCCATACCCCGATGCGCGGCAACGGACCGCTGGCATCGCCGTGGTACTGGGGCGACGACCTCGTCACCGCTCGCCGGATCGCTGCGCAGGCCAATGCCACTCTCGGTCTTACCGACAGCGACGTCCGCGACATTGTCGCGTCGTCGTTTCGCGCCTCCGAAGCGATCACCGAAGCCGGGCGGATCATCCGCTCGATGGTTGCCGGCGCCATTTCGTACGACGTGGCCAGCGGCGACGAGCCGAGCGCCGGATGGATCTTGCGGCGGGTGACTTTGGCCGACGGCACGCTCATCGACCACGATCACCCGATCCTGGCGATGATCAGTAGCGCCGTCGAGCCCTGCCTTACTTGCGTTGCCTGGGGGAGCCTGGGGT
The DNA here is from genome assembly GCF_040638295.1 of Actinoplanes sp. NPDC026619. Classification (NCBI taxonomy): domain Bacteria; kingdom Bacillati; phylum Actinomycetota; class Actinomycetes; order Micromonosporales; family Micromonosporaceae; genus Actinoplanes; species Actinoplanes sp. NPDC026619. Next base: position 7,179 of record NZ_JBEZYA010000023.1, on the reverse strand, counting down.
GACCGAGACGCGGACAGTGTGCTGCGCATCGACGTACGCACCGGCCGTTGGCTGCGAGAGCCGTGAGCGCAGCACCGCGACGCGCCGCGTCCCTGACTCGCGAGCAACGACGTCAAGTTCCGCCCACGACCAGAACCGGGACCGCAACAACGGATCAGCTGGCCCTGATGTGGCCGATCGACACACCAGGTCCTCCTGACCGACGGTCAGCTCGACCGGCCCGGCTCCTGACGCAGAGCAACCGCAGGCTCAAGCACATCGGCGTGTGGACGCGGAGCCTGCCGGCCCGGGCCGGGCGACTGCCGGACGGGCGTCCCTACAACACCTGCCCGTCGGCGGGTATCTGCCAGCACATTTGCTACGCCCGGTATCACGGTGCCTACCTGTGGCCTGTTGCCCGTAGCCGGCACAAAGCGAACCTGCGTTTCGTGCTCGATCTGCCAGGCTGGCAGCAGGCGACGATCGCTGAACTGCAGGCGCCCCGTTTCGCGGGCGGTGGGTCAGAATCCATGACGCGGGCGACTTCTTCTCGACGACTACCTGCGCGCCTGGACCGGCATCTGCCTGGCGTGCCGGATGTCCATTTCTATTGCCACACAAAGGAAGCCGACCGGTTCCGACGTCTGGTGGAGCGCGACCCGCCCGACAACCTGCATTGGTGTACTCCTACGGCGGGGTTCAGGACCGCTCGCTGAATCCGGGGGTGGACCGGGTCGCCGACGTGTTCCCCGACGAGGACTCGATCGACCGGGCCGGCTGGTCATCCCAGCATGCCTCCGACCTGCTCGCTGTGCTGGGCCCGCCGCTGGTGGGGATATCGGCCAACCGCATTCCGGCGTTTCTGAAGCGGATCGCCGATCGCCGATTCAGCACGTGGCAGGCCGCGGATACCGCCGCCCGCGCTGCACGGCGCGCCGCAACCGTCAAAGACCGGCGAACGCCGTCATGACGGCACCACGCATCGGGCCGGCCGGGGCCACGGGAGGCGGACGGCGGTGCTGGCCCGGCACGGTGGCACGCCCCCCGGGGCGGCCGCAAGCCGAGGCGAGAACATCTTGGCCTTCGGCCAGAGATCTTCTCGTCCCTGATGCCTTGCGCCCGCCGATCCGGGGCCGGCCCCGGGCCTGCGGGGCCAGCACGCGCTCGTCACCTCGGCGCGGGAGCCGCCGACAGCACAGGCCGACAGCATCCCTCCCAAGGGTGTCTTGTCGCGTTGGCGCAGGCGGCGGCCGTATCCGCCTCCCGCCGGGGTGATCACCGTTGTCCGCGAAGCAGCCGGACGATACGGCCATCACCTCTCGGTACCTGTGTCTCTGCCCGTCCGACGCGCGGCCCCAGGGCTGCTCGCGTGGGCGGCCCTACCGTGAGAGGTAGTTTCTCGTGCGTAAAACCCTGGTTGCCGGCTTTGCTGCAGGTGCACTGGTCGGCGCGCTCGCTGGTCGCCTCAGTGCGACGCCAACTATCCGCCTCCTGCGCCGGCAGAACGACGCGCTGGTCGAGCAGGTCCGCAGCGACCGGCTCACGGGCGTGCTGAGCCGGGCCGGACTCGAGGAAGCGTACGCCGCGACCAGCGACCGCGGGCGCTTCGTGATCGTGATGGATCTCGACACGTTCAAGTCCGTGAATGATGAACACGGTCATCCCACCGGTGACCGAGTGCTGAGCGCGCTCGGCACCCGCCTGGCCGAACTCGCATCACGGCACCACGGGTGGGCGGGCCGGCTCGGTGGAGACGAATTCGCACTGATCCTGGCCGACTGCACCACGTCGGAGGCGCAGCAGACCGCAACCCAAGCGGTGGCCGCCATCATCGCCGGCAGCCGCACCGGGCCGGTGCACGTGCGTGGCAGCGCGGGGATCGCCTTCGCGGCGGCCACCACCTCGTGGTCGAACGCTCTGACCGACGCTGACATCGCGCTGTATCAGGCGAAGAAGCGGGGCACGGTCACGCTGTTCGAGCCGGGCATGACGTACCCCCAGCGGCCGGTGCCTCGTCGGCGTGCCCGCGACGTACGCGCGACGAACTAACTGCCGCGTCCTGGCGAGTGTGGCGCAGCGGCGCGTCTTCGAGACGAGCCATCCCAGCAATCCGGCCCTGCTTGGCACTGCCTTCTGGCCCTGTGCGGCCGGGCCGCGAGGACCACACGCCAGTCGATGCCCGCACCGCCCAGCCTCGCACTGCCACCTTGGAGGAGGTCCTCTGATGATGTTCCACGTCACCGTCTTCCACAACGCCCATGGCCGGTTCATTCCCTTCCGCGGTGATCACCGGCTCCTGTCAGCCTTCGCCTTCTCCCGGGCCCTGCCGCAGGACACCGTGGCCGAGCAGCTCGCGGAGTGGACGTTCTGCCTGTTCAACACCGACCCAGACACGCTGGTAGATGATGCCTCGACGCTCGATACCGCATCGGCGTCCCAGCTCGCCTGCCGGTACCGGCTTCAGCGGCTGCGGTCGCCTTCGGTCGGTGACGTCGTACGGGTCAGCACATCCACGGCGGTGTGCTGGCTGGCGTGCGATGGCCTCGGCTGGAGCGCCATCGCGCCGCCGACGAACGTGCACACCATTGCTGCCAGCCGCACCAGCACAACCTGCGACGGCGATCAGCCGCGCAACGAGCCGTTGCCGTAGGGCCGGGCACGTCGGCGACGGTCACGCAATCCCTGCTCTGCAGGAAGCGATGCGCGACGGCGTCTACGCCGCCAGAGCGTTCGGCAGCGGCAAGTCCCTCTTTGCCTTTCCCGTCCATCCGCCTGGCAGCTGCACCAGTTCCGTTCCTGCCTGTGGCCTCACCTGGCCCCAGCACATCCGTATGCGTTCGCGAAGGGAACACCCTTTATGAGCAACCGCAGTACCACCTCGACGCCGGAATCCGCCGGCGAGGCAGACCGGATTGCCCGTGCCGCCTTGACCTTGCTGATCGAGCCGGGCCACCGAACCGTCTGGTCCATGGTCCAGCAGGACGGCGCTTCGACGGCACTGGATCGCCTGCTCGCCGGTGACGTCCCGGATCCGGCACTGCGCGCGGTGGTGACGGTCCGGACGGCCAGCGGTGACGTGCGCCGTTTCGCACAGATCGCGTTGCGCCGTGCGCAGCGACTCGGCGCACGGCTGGTAATGCCCGGCGACAGTGAGTGGCCGGCACCGGTGGACGACCTTGCCCAGCTCGAACCCGGCACCGACAGGGTGGACCACCATTCTGCGCCGCCGCTGTGCCTGTGGGTCCTCGGTGACCGATCGCTGAGCGAGGCGTTCACCCGGTCCGTGGCGATCGTGGGAGCTCGGGCGGCAACCCCGTACGGCAACCAGGTCAGCGCCGATCTCGCCCAAGATCTCGCCAGCCGAGGGTGGACCATCGTGTCCGGCGGCGCATTCGGAGTGGATGCGGCCGCGCATCGGGGCGCCCTGGCCGCCTGCGGCGTGACCGTTGCCGTGCTGGCCTGCGGGATCGACCGCCCCTACCCTGTCGGCAACTCCGCGCTGTTCGACCAGATCATCGCCGACGGTCTCCTGGTCAGTGCGTGGCCTCCCGGCACCGAGCCACTACGGCATCGCTTCAGCATCCGCAACTGGCTCACCGCCACCTCCGGCGGCACGATCCTTGTTGAAGCTACCGCGCGCAGCGGCGGGGTGCAGATGGTGAGCCGGGCGCTCGATCTCAAGCGGCCCGCGATGGTTGTTCCCGGTCCGGTGACCTCAGTGTTGTCGGCGGGTTGCCACGGCGTCCTACGTGCCCATTCTGCTGCGCGTTTGGTGACGTCGGCCGGTGAGGTGATCACCGAGCTGAGCCGGACCAGCCACTGAGTCCGATGCCCATGGGGGCATCGGCAGGCGGGTCCGGCCGGATGCCCAACGACAACCGCGGGTTGTCCGGCGCGTTGCTGGCAGCCGGTGGTCGTCGCTGCCCGCAAGCGCCTGTACCGGCCCCGTCCCGGGCCGGCCAGGGCACTGCACCCGGCCCACCCACCCTCGCGGTCACCGCTGGCCAAGGCGCGGTTGCGGGCGGACGGGCCGGTCTGGTCCCTGGCCTGCCTCGGGCCGTCAGGGCCGGTCCACGCCCGGGGTCAGCGCGACCCCCCAGGCGCCCGACTTCGACCGATACACCGGCGAGGCGCTTGCCGCAGGTCCGGGGTCGCGACACCTGCCACGCCCTCAGGAGTGTGATTTCTGTGCTTGGCCCTGCACCGTCAGTCGTCCACGGTCCGGCTGACCTGCTCGCCACCATCCCGTACGTGCTGGGATACCACCCCCACGAGAGCGTCGTCGTCTTGTTCGTCACCGGCGACGGGCGCCTCACGTGTGCGCTGTGTGTCGGCCGGCAGGCACCGGACTCGCTCATCATCGCCGAGAGCAGCACCGCCGCTTCCCGCGCGGACGCCAACCGCGCCTTCGTCGTCGGTTACCGACCACAGTCGGACCGCGATCGACTCGCCGGGATTGCCGACTCGCTCAACATGGCGGTCACCGTCCAGGCATGCCTATTAGTCGACGACGGCAGGTACTACTGCCTCAACGACGGGTGCCCCTGCACACCCGAGCACGGCGCCGCCCTGGATCCTTCCAGCACGGTCATCGCCGCAGAAATGACCCTGGACGGCCGCGTGGCACTGCCGTCGCGTGAGGACTTCAACACCTTCGTTGCACCGGACCCCGACGCGCAGGCCCGCACCGCCGCCGCCCTGAACCGGGTGCCGGACCCGCTGGCGGATCCGGTGGCCGTCGTGAACGCCAGCCTGGATATCGCGTCCGCCGGCGATCAGCTCAACGATGAGCAGGCGGCGTATCTGGTGGTTGCGCTGCAGGACAACGACGGCCGCGGTGCGGCATGGGCGGCCACCACGGGTGAGACCTGGCAGCACGATCTGTGGCTCGACCTGATCCGCCGGGTGCCCGAGCACTGCGTGGCGGCGCCGGCGAATCTGGTCGCCTGAACGCCTGGCGGCGCAGCGAGCCGGCGCTGGCCTGGGCGGCGCTGGCCAAGGCCGCGCAAGCACTGCCGGACAACACCATGTCGGAGCTGATCGGCGTCGTGCTCACCGCCGGTATCAATCCGGAGACGCTGCCCTGGCCGCTGCCCGAGGGCACCGACCTCGAGGGCCTTCTGCCGTAGCGGCCGTCCGCGGTGTCCCAGCGCTCACCGTGCTGGGACACCGCGTTCTGGCACGGCCCCTGCCCGACCGTCGACGCCGTCATCGGCCGCCGGTCGCTGCTGCTGCTCGATCAGCGAACCCCCGCACGCGCCCTCCTCCGGCACGCCTAGCCGCACCCCCGGCCACCCGACCGGAGCCCATCCCCTGACTGACTGAAGGAGATTGTTTCGTGGACGACGTCGCATCCGCGGATTTCGCGGATCACCCGGCCATTGCTGCCACCACCGCTGCACCCCAGTCGTTGGACACGCTGGCGTACCCAATCTCGCCGGAGTACGTGAAGTCCTGGACCCTTACCTGCATTTGTCAAGCGAAGTGGCTGGTCAAACAACTGACCATCTTTCAGGCATGTGAGGCACGGATCCTTGGTGTCCGTTGCCAATGACGCCCGGGACCCAGAGTGTTCCGCTCAGGTGTCGGCGTACGGCTCCCTGCGCAGAGCCAGGTAGGGCAGACGTACACAGATAACGGCACCGGGCGTGCCAATCTTGGACGACTGCCAGCCCGATCGTCGTCCTTCGGCTACCAACGCTGAGTTACCGGCGGAGCCAGGCCACGCTCGGATCGCGGCAAATCCAGAGGCCGAGCCAGTCGTCGAGGTTCATAGGTTGGGCCGTCCAGGCGCGAATCTTCACGGCGGCCTGCCCGCGCGGACCTGCTCGCGTTCACCGGCTTCCCGCAACAGATCTGGCGCCAGATCTGGTCGAACAACCCCAACGAACGTCTCAACAAAGAGATCCGCCGCCGCACCGACGTCGTCGGGATCTTCCCCGACCGCGACGCCGTCATCCGCCTCGTCGGCGCCGTGCTCGCCGAACAACACGACGAATGGACCGAAGGCCGCCGCTACTTCGCCTTGGACGTCCTCGCCAAGGCCCGCGACACACCCACCAACACCACCGCGGCTACCCCCGCGCAGCTGCCCGAACTGGAGACCGCAGCATGACCGACCTGACCGGCGGGTCCGCCATCCCCGACCCCGCCGAACGCGCCGCCCTCAACGCCGCTCTACAGGCGAACGGCACCGAGACCGGCTTCTGGGACGACCAAGGCCGTCCTGCACCCTGGCCCGACGACATCGACCAATGGCGACCGGAAACCGGCGGCCACACCACCCACCAGCCCGGAGAACAACCCTTCTAGCCAGCACAACTCGAAAGATCAGCCGTTACACCACTTCCAGGGGCTTGACCCTGGTTATCTATTCGTCGGGTTCCAGGTCAATGCCAGCACGCCACGTTTCCGCGGCATAACGACGGTTCGGTCATGAGATCCGGCTCGAGCGCTATCTCTACACGGCGGATCAGACTGCTGCCCGGATCGAAGCTGCCGGATGGTGGTAGATGCGCCGCCCGGCACGACGTGGTCAGGGCTAGGAAGAGATGACCAGGCGGTTCTGCTGGCCAACGCCCGATGGAGAGCGTCCGCGGTCTCCGCCGCCTGGGTTCCTTGTCTCGCCGCGCGCTGTTCCGGCGACAAGTCCAGCGAGCCGGGCACGCTAGCGTCGGGCACGGCCAACGGCTCGGCGTACCCTGGCGGCGTTTGTCCTGACGCTGCCGATACGGCTACCACCTGGGCGTACACCGGCAAACCAGCCAGGTGCGACCAGACCGCTCGGCTTGAGGTAGTGTCCTGAGTCTTTAATTCGCCGTCAGTGGGTACGGTGGTGCGTATGCCTTCTCCGGTAGCAGTGCCCATCGTGCTCACCGACGACGAGCGAGAGCAGTTGCAGGCGTGGTCCCGGCGGCCGACGTCGGCGCAGGCGTTGGCGTTGCGGTCGCGGGTGGTGCTGGCGTGTGCTGACGCGCCGGACAGCGCGAACACGGTGATAGCGCAGGGACTCGGGATCTCGCGGGGCATGGTGACCAAGTGGCGTAACCGGTTCGCCGTCGATCGCCTTGACGGGCTGCTCGACGAGCCTCGGCCGGGCCGGCCTCGCACGATCGCTGATACCGCGGTCGAGCAGGTGATCACCACGACGCTGGAAACCACGCCGAAAGACGCCACGCACTGGTCGACTCGCTCCTTGGC
>NZ_JBEZYA010000022.1:182330-195172 GCF_040638295.1 Actinoplanes sp. NPDC026619 | reverse complement strand
GAGGACAACCCCTCTATAGCGGGAGTTCCGCTGTTCCATACGCATCGACACACCCGCTTGACACCCCGCCACCACCGCTAACTACGCGGCATTGGGGTTAGCTGTTCTGCTTGATGCGGTTGGTGAGTTCCGCGATCTGGTTGTACAGCGAACGGCGCTCGGCCATGTGCTGGCGGATCTTGCGGTCGGCGTGCATGACCGTGGTGTGGTCACGGCCGCCGAAGGCCTGGCCGATTCGCGGCAGCGAGAGGTCGGTTAGCTCGCGGCAGAGGTACATCGCCACCTGGCGCGCGTTGACCAGGACCCGGCTGCGGGAATGGCCGCGCAGGTCTTCCAGGCTCACGCCGAAATAGTCGGCAGTGGACACCATGATCTGGTCGGCGGTGATCTCCGGGCCGGCGCCGTCGGGCATGAAGTCCCGCAGAACCTCCTCGGCCAGCGAGAGCTGAACCGGTGACCTCGTCAGGCTGGCGAAGGCTGTCACCCGAATGAGGGCGCCCTCGAGTTCGCGGATCGAGTTCGAGACCCGGCTCGCGATGAATTCGAGGACGTCGTCGGGGGCGTACATCCGTTCCTGGGCGGCCTTCTTCTGAAGGATCGCGATCCGCGTCTCCAGATCGGGCGGCTGGATGTCGGCGAGCAGGCCCCACTCGAAGCGGGTGCGCATGCGGTCTTCCAGCGTGGCCAGTTGCTTCGGGCTGCGGTCGGAGCTGATCACGATCTGCTTGTTCGCGTTGTGCAGCGTATTGAAGGTGTGGAAGAACTCTTCCTGGGTGCGCTCGCGGTTTTCCAGGAACTGGATGTCGTCGATCAGCAGGATGTCGACGTCGCGGTAGCGCCGCTGGAACGCCTGGGTCTTGTCGTCCCGCAGGCTGTTGATGAAGTCGTTGGTGAATTCCTCAGTGGACACGTAGCGGACGCTCCGCGCGTGGCCCAGCGTCGTCGCGTAATGACCGATCGCGTGTAAGAGGTGTGTCTTGCCCAGACCCGAGCTGCCATAGATGAACAGTGGGTTGTAGGCCTTCGCCGGCGATTCCGCGACCGCGACCGCGGCGGCGTGCGCGAAGCGATTGGACGAGCCGATGACGAACGTCTCGAACATGTACTTCGGATTGAGACGGTTGCCGTCGTTCGTGCCGCGCGGATTGCTGGACGGGCGGATGTCGAGCGGCGCGCGGCCGGGACCGTTGTCGCCGCGGATCGGCAAGGCGTCGTCGATCAGTGTCGGCCGGTCGTCCGGCCGGCGCGGGGTGTCGCGCAACTGACTCTGATCGGCTGACATCCGGCGCGGGGCGGACTCGTTCGGGTCACCCTGGTTGCCGCCCTGGTGCGGCGGGCCGCCTCGGCCGAGCGGGGTCTGCTGCATCGGTGCCGGTGGGCCCGGATCGAACAGCGACTCCTGGCCGCCGCGGGCGGTGGGCACATTCCGATAAGGCGAGGAGGTCTGCGGGCGGCTGTCCCCATAAGGATCGTGACCGTAGGACGGAATCTGCTCCGGCTGGCGCGGCTCGGGCTCGGCGTAGTGCCGGGGCTGTGGCTCCTCGGCGATCGGCTGTTCGACCGGGGTGCCGTAGACGGTGCCGGGCAGACCGGTGCCGTCTTCCGGGGGCTTGACCGTGACCGCGACCTGTATCGGCCGGTTCAGCCGGCGGCTCAGCGCCTCGGTGATCGCGGGCCGAAGCCGGGACTCGATCACGTCGCGGGTGAAGGCGTCCGGAACGGCCAGCAGCGCGGTGTCCTCCACGATGGCGCGCAGCTTGGTCAGCTGCAGATAGGCGCGCTGCTGCGGCGACGAGATCTCGTCGGCCAGCTCATCGAGCGTCGCCTTCCACACACCGCTCAGGTCAGCCTGATCGGCCACCTCCGCGCCACCCCCATCGCCACCGACCCCCGGTGGACCTTGTCCGGCTTACCGCCCTCGCTGCGTCGTCGCCCGTGTTCGGGCGCTCGACGGTTCCCCCAATCCAGCACCACATTTAACGTGCTGAACACGCTTGGCGCCACCGGTTGTCCACAGGTTATCCACAACCTGTGCACGCGTCGGCGGTCACTCCCCTGCCGGACGGACGGCAAGACACCCCGGAGCCTGTAACGGCGCGGTTTGAACAGGCTCACCGTGCCGAACGATCCACCTGCTTGTCCGGTTTTGGTCCGCTACGTCGTGGTATGCACAGTGCGCTGATGACCAGCAAACGGGCACGCTAACAGCGACGTTGCCGAAGCTACAACTGTCACACCGACGGGCAAACGCCCGACGGCGGGAAAAGATTCACTACGCGCGCAGAAAGACGAGCCGCCGCGAGGTGTTGATCTCCCCCGTCGGCGTGCCGAGCCACGATATGGTTGACCGACATCGCAGCCCTGCGTAGGGTCGGGCGGTTGCTCCGCCGCGTTCTGATAAAGTGGCGTCTTGCAGCTCTCTAGTCTGCTGGCATCTGGCCCCTGGACGTTGTACGAAGACGGAGTTCTCACGTGAGCAAGCGCACCTACCAGCCGAACAACCGCCGGCGTGCCAAGACCCACGGCTTCCGGCTGCGCATGCGCACCCGTGCGGGCCGTGCCATCCTCGCCGGTCGCCGCAGCAAGGGCCGCGCCAAGCTGTCGGCCTGAGCCGGCGGCTGTCGGGCCCGGATGCCCAGGTAGTCATGCTGGCCGCCGCGCAGCGTCTGCGGCGCAGTGCTGACTTCGCAGCCACCATTCGTGGTGGCCGCAGGGCAGGACGAGGCACCGTTGTCGTTCATCTGCTTCTAGAGGAGCCGGTGCGAGCCTCCACGGCACGCGCCGGCTTCGTCGTATCCAAAGCGGTGGGTAACGCGGTGGTCCGTAACAAGGTCCGTCGACGGCTTCGCCACCTGGTCCGACCACTGCTGGCCGACCTGCCCGACGGGTCGGTGCTGGTGGTCCGGGCGCTGCCGAAAGCGGCCGAGGCAACCTTCATAACTCTCGGTGCAGATCTCGAGGCGGCCCTGACGGCGGCTCGCAAGCCACGGAGGCCGCGATGAGCGTTCTTGCCCGAGTGCTGAGCGCGATGGTCGTCGCGTACCGTCGTTATGTGAGTCCGGCCTTGCCGGCCCGCTGTCGGTTCTATCCCTCGTGCAGCGCTTACGCCCTGGAGGCGCTGGCGAAGCATGGTGCGGTGCGAGGGACGGGGCTGACAATCTGGCGGCTCCTGCGCTGCCACCCCTTCCACCCTGGCGGGTACGACCCGGTGCCTGACCCGATCCGTCACCGACCTGCCGATGTGACTGGAGCCTGAATTGAGCCTCGACTGGATCTACTACGCCATTTCGTGGATCCTCCTGCGATGGCATGCCCTGTGGGACGCCGTACTGCCGAGCGGCCGTTTTATCGGCACCAACTGGGCCTGGGTGCTTGCCATCGTCTTCCTGGTGGTGACGGTCCGCGTCATCCTGTTCCCGGTCTTCGTCAAGCAGATCAAGAGCCAGCGGGCCATGCAGGCGCTGCAGCCCAAGGTCAAGGCCCTGCAGGAGAAGCACAAGGGTGACCGGGAGACGCTCCAGAAAGAAATGATGGAGCTTTACAAGGTCGAGAAGGCCAACCCGCTGATGGGCTGCCTTCCGATGTTCTTGCAGATCCCCGTCTTCCTGGGCCTGTTCCACACCCTTCGGCGACTCAATCCGGGCAACACCCAGACCACGCTGTACGGGTGGACCCACCAGCAGTTCACGGACGCCACCGCGGCACGCCTGTTCACCGCACCGCTCGCCTCGAAGTTCGGGTCCACCCCGCAGGACCTGATCTCGCTGGACGCGAACGGCACCACGGTCAAGATCGTCGCCGGCATCCTGGTTCTGATCATGATGGCCACCACTTACGCGACCAGCCGGCAGATGATCCTCAAGACCGGTTGGGCCGAGGACCCGCAGCAGAAGATGATCCAGCGGCTGATGCTCTACGGCATCCCGTTCTCGCTGCTCATCTCCGGTTCGCTGTTCCCGATCGGTGTCATCATCTACTGGGTCACGAACAACCTGTTCACCCTGGCCCAGCAGCAGTGGGTGCTTCGCAAGTTCCCGCCGCCGCAGATGGCCGGCAAGAACGGCAGTGCGCCGAAGGCGAGCGGTCCCCCGGTCAAGTCGGCCGGCTCGGGCGGTTCGAAGAGCCCGGTTCAGCCCGGCCGCACCGGTGGCCTGTTCGGCCGCAAGCCGCAGCCGGAGCCGGAAGCGCCGGTCGTTGACACCAAGAAGCTCGGCCCCCGTCCCGGTGCCAAACCGGTGAATCCGAAGAAGGGCGCCCGGCCGGCGAGTAAACCCAAGGGATGATCGCGGCTCGGGCGTCGTTCGGCGCCCGAGCGCTCCCCTTCGCATACCTGCCCGCGGGTGCCGCCGCGGGGACAGCGGACCGAGCAGGTCCGGCCCGATTGAGTACGGAGATGAGACCGTGACCGACACCAGCACTCCCGAATCATCGGTCGCCGCCGGGACGTCCTCCGAGGCCACGGCCTCGGAAGAGACGCCGGAGGAGACCAAGAAGTCGGAGACCGTCACCTCCGAGAGTGACCTGTTCAAGCAGAGCGAGATCGCCGCCGATTACATCGAAGGCCTGCTGGACATCCTCGACTACGACGGCGACATCGACGAGCTGATATCGGGTGGCCGGCCGATGGTCGAGGTGGTCGGAGGTCGGCTGCAGCCGCTCGTCGGTCAGCGCGGCGCCACGCTGGAGGCGCTGCAGGAACTCACCCGCTTGGCGATCTTCCGGGCGACCGGTTCGCCGAGCCGGCTGCTCCTCGACATCGGTGGCTACCGCGCCTCCCGTCGTAAGGAGCTCGCCGCCGTCGCCCGCAACGCCGTCGAGAAGGTCAAGGAGCACGGCGACCCGGTGCGGCTCGAGCCGATGTCGGCCTTCGAGCGCAAGTGCGTGCACGACGTGGTCAACGCGATCTCGGGTGTGCAGAGTGAGTCGGAGGGCGTCGAGCCCAGCCGCCGAATCGTGGTTCGTGCGGCCGACTGACGATGACTGACCCACGCTACGGCGCGGGTGACCTCGGCCCGGGCGAGTCGTCGCCCGGGCCGTCGTCTTTCCCGGGGCGCCGCTCCGCTCGTCCGCGTCGGCCTTTTGCGTTTCCTGGCCGCTCTGCTTCCTCGTCGCGTTCCTCTTCGCCTTCTTCTTTGCCTGCGTCCTCCCGAGCGGTCGAGCCCGCAGCGGAGCCGCCCGAGTCCATTTCCGCTCCCGCTTCGCCTGATCTTCCGTCGCCGATGCCCCCTCCGTCGTTTCCCGCTTCTCCTCCCTCCGCCTCTCCTCCCTCCGCCTCTCCTCCTTCCGCTGTTCCCGACTCGGGGTCCGGTGGCGCTGAGCCGGAAGGGGCGCTGCCGCCGGCCGAGTTCTTGGGCGTGGCTCGGCAGGTCTTCGGGGATCGCTTCGAACTGGCGGTCGCGTATGCGCGGCTGCTCGTCACCGACGGCGTTGTGCGCGGATTGATCGGGCCGCGGGAGGCGCCACGGATCTGGGAGCGGCATCTGGTGAATTGTGCCCTTATGTCGGAGATCATCCCTTTCGGCGCTTCCGTGGCCGACGTAGGGTCTGGTGCCGGTTTGCCCGGTATCGTGCTGGCTGTGGCCCGGCCGGATCTCAACATCACCCTGGTCGAGCCTCTGGCACGACGAACTGCGTTCCTCGACGAGGCGGTGGACGCGCTGGGCCTGTCGTCGTCCGTCACGGTCGTGCGGGGCCGCGCGGAGGAGGCGATCGGTGGGCCTGCGGCCGGCGCCGATGTCGTCACCGCGCGGGCGGTGGCACCTCTCGACCGGCTCACCGGTTGGTGCCTTCCGCTGGCGCGGGTCGGGGGTCGGTTGCTCGCGCTCAAGGGTGCGTCGGCGGCCGATGAGCTGGCGGAGCACGGGGCGGTCATCGCCGGCCTGGGCGGAGGCGAGCCGGTGCTGCGCCTTTGCGGGGTGGGTCTCATCGACCCGCCCACGACGGTTGTCGAGATCGTCAAGGAGCGGAACGTCGTGCCAGTGCGGCCTAAGCCGGGCGGCAAGGCGGAAGGTTCGGGGCGCGGTTCCGGTGCGAAAGCCGGTGGGCGAGGTTCCGGGCGAGGGAGATCGCGGAGGGGATAGATGGCCAAGCGGGGCGCGCGGAAGAGGAATGCCAGGAACCGACGTCCCGATCAGGCCGTACCTTCGGTGGATCTGCCCGTCCAGCCTGAGGGTGAGGCGCTTCCGTCGCTTGCCGGTGAGGCGCCTGCTGACGAGCGGCGCACTTCTCCTCGGCCTCGGCCGCGGCCTGAGGTGCCGGCTACGGGGCGCGTCTCGGTCAACATGAGTCCCTCGGTGGACCGGGACAGCCCGTCCGGACCTGCTCCTGCTCCGCCCCGTGCTGCGGGGCCGGTTGCCTGGGATCTGCCGGTGCCGGTTCTCGGGTCGTCGCTTTCTGGAGGGCTGCCGCCGGCGCGGGTCGGGGCGGAAGGGCCGGAAGGCTCTGGACCTGGGGTGGTGGGATCCGATGGGGAGGTGTCTGGACTTCGGGACGCTGCCACGGGGCCTGACGCGCGCCTGGGTAGTGGGACGGGGGTCGAGCAGGCGGGGGCGGCCGGGATGGGGAATTTGACGGTGCCGCCGCGTACACCTGAAAAATGCGCCATGCCGGAAGCGCGGCAGACTGCCGGTGTCCCTCGGGATGGTGCGCTGTTTTCGGCCGATTTGGCCGGAGAAGGCGCGTTCGACGAAGCCGCCGCGTTAAGCCTGGTGCCGGGCGTGATGGTCTTTGCGGCGCCGCCGGTGGATGATCTGGCTACGTTGCACTCGCCTCATCGGGCGGACGGCCGTGGCGAGCCTCGCCCGACGGCCGTAGGCTGGCCGAGCGTCGATAGTGTGGACCGGTCTTCTACCGCCGGAGCGCACGTGTCGCCTACCGACCCGTTCCTCACTAACAGGGATAAAACGGTGCATGAGTTCGGTGTTTCACGTGAAACCGAGTCGCCTCTCGGGCCTGGATCATCCACGGGAGTGGGGTTCAGTGGGCCTGGTGGTGCGTACCCGCTCGACCAAAGTGTGCCGTCACCTCGGGTAGGAAGCGGATATTTGCCGCAAGCCGCCGCGGGGCAGGTGTACGGAACGCCCTCACCGCAACCCGGTCCAGAGGAACCTCGTCGATCGCCCGCTCCCGCTCCACGTTCGGCGCCACCGGCGGTGTCGGCACCGGTTCCGGTGTCTGCTGCCCCCGTTTCTTCCGCGCCCACCTCGGGCGGTCCGATCGCCCCCGCGGGTCCCTCATTCGGTCCGGCCAGCGTTGCGCTCGACGCTGACGAGCATGTTTCACGTGAAACGCCGAGTCAGGATGAAGACGATCCGCCGCTAGCCATGGAAGCGTTGCGAGCTGTGCAGATCCTCAACCCGAGCGGCGAAATCACCATGCCGCGTCCGGACCACCCGAGGGTGCTCTGCGTCGCGAACCAGAAGGGCGGCGTCGGAAAGACGACGACGACCGTGAACCTGGCGGTCGCCCTGGCGCTGCACGGCAACCGCGTGCTCGTCGTCGACCTCGACCCGCAGGGCAATGCCTCGACCGGTCTCAGTGTCCCTCACCACGCCGGCGTGCCGGACGTCTATGACTGTCTGATCGACAATGTGCCGCTGTCCGAGGTCGCCCAGCCGGTGGAGGGCATTCCGAACCTCTACTGCGTGCCGGCCACGATCGACCTCGCCGGTGCGGAGATCGAGCTGGTGTCGGTGGTGGCCCGTGAGTCCCGGCTGGCCCGGGCGATTGCCGCACACCCGGAGAAGTTCGACTACGTCTTCATCGACTGCCCGCCGTCGCTCGGCCTGCTGACGGTCAACGCCCTCTGCGCGGCGCAGGAGGTGCTGATCCCGATTCAGTGCGAGTACTACGCGCTCGAGGGCCTGAACCAGCTGATCAACAACATCAACCTGGTCCGGCAGCACCTGAACCCGACGCTCGACGTCTCCACCATCCTGCTGACCATGTACGACCGGCGCACCCGGCTGGCCGATGCCGTCGAGCAGGACGTGCGGAACCACTTCGGCACCAAGGTGCTGAACGCCGTGATTCCGCGGAACGTGCGGGTGTCGGAGGCTCCGAGCTACGGCCAATCCGTGATGACCTACGATCCCGGATCAAGGGGTGCGACCAGCTACTTCGAGGCCGCCCTGGAGATCGCGATGCGTGGCGTCAGCACAGGAGGAACGGCATGAAGAACCGTCCACGGGGCGGCCTGGGCCGCGGCCTGGGCGCGTTGATCCCGACGGCTCCGGCTCCGGTCGTCGATCCCGCTTCGGGCCCGGTCGCGCCTTCGCAGGCGCCGATCCCGCCACCCGCAGCGCCGTTCGACTCGGTTCCGGATGCCGACGCATCGTCGCCTTCCGCGCGGTCTCGGACCGCTTCGTCTTCGTCCTCCTCCGAGGAGTTGGCGCCGGTTCCTGGGGCGCGGTTCGCCGAGTTGGCGATCACCGCGATCGTGCCGAACCCGAAGCAGCCCCGTCACGTCTTCGATGAGGAGGCGCTCGAGGAGCTCAAGACCTCCATCACCGAGGTCGGGATCCTGCAGCCGATCGTGGTGCGGGATCTTGGCGATGGCCGCTATGAGCTCGTCATGGGTGAGCGGCGGTTGCGCGCCGCGCAGGCGATCGGGCGGGAGTCGATCCCGGCGATCGTGCGCGAGACGCGCGATGACGCCATGCTGCGGGACGCGCTGCTGGAGAACATCCACCGGGCGAACCTGAATCCGCTCGAAGAGGCGGCCGCATATCAGCAGCTGCTCGAGGAGTTCGGGGCGACACACGAGGAGTTGGCGAGGCGGATCGGGCGTAGCCGGCCGCAGATCTCCAACACCATCCGGCTGCTCAACCTGCCGGCGCCGGTGCAGCGTCGTGTCGCCGCCGGGGTGTTGTCGGCGGGGCATGCACGGGCGCTGCTCGGGCTCGACGACGGTGAGGCCCAGGAGAAGCTTGCGCTTCGGATTGTGGCCGAGGGGCTTTCGGTGCGGGCTACCGAGGAGCTTGTCTCTCTCGCGCTCGCGGATGGTCCGGTCAAGAAGGCGGCACCGACTCGACGGGCGAAGGTACACGCGCCGGCGCTGAACGAGTTGGCTGATCGCTTGTCCGATCGGTTCGACACTCGGGTGAAGGTCGACATCGGCCGGAACAAGGGAAAGATCACCATAGAGTTTGCGACGGTCGATGATCTTGAGCGGATCGTCGGGATGATCGGGGTCGAAGAGGAAGGGGCGGGCGCCGTAGAGGAGTGACGGCACCCCTTTTGATCCGGGGATCAAGGCACGTGATTCGTCACGTGCCTTTCTTGGTTTTTAGGATACCTTTTCGTGTTCTGTCAGTTTTGGTGGTCTGGAGGGGTTTTGTGGGCCTTCCGATTTGGCCGTTGACCCGGATCTCGCCCATCCGGAAATCCCAGGAGAATGGCTCTGAGAGAACTTAAACGGGCAGGGCTCCCTGGTTCATGTCGATCATCATCAAGATCTGGTGTGCGTCGTTGCAATGTCGGGATGTCTTTAGGGAGTATCGAATGATTGATGAGCGGCCTGATCCACCACGCGCTGGAGGGGAGCGAGAGACGCTCCGGGTGTTCCTCGACTTTCATCGGGCGACGCTTGCCATGAAGTGCGCGGGGCTATCCGATGAGGAGTTGCGGTTGCGGTCCATGCCGCCGTCGACGCTGACTCTGCTCGGATTGGTTCGGCATATGGCTGAGGTTGAGCGGACCTGGTTTCGGCGGGTGATTGGTGCGGAGGAGGTGCCGCTCGTTTGGTCCACTGAGGGGGACTTCCAAGTGGCGTACGACGCTCGATCATCGAGCCGGTCTGAAGCGTTCTCGGCGTGGGAGGCGGAGGTGGTGCGGTCGCGGGAGATCGAGGCCGGCGCGGAGTCTCTTGACGTGATGGGTCACCAACCGCGATGGGGTGAAGACGTGTCACTCCGCTTCGTGATGCTCCACATGATCCACGAATACGCCCGCCACAATGGCCACGCCGACTTCCTGCGAGAGGGCGTCGACGGCGTCGTCGGAGCCTGAGTTTCTCCGTTGCTGGCCTCGGCTTGAGCATCCCGGTCGGCCCTGGCCCGACGCTTTGCTGTCGTCGGCGGGTCTTCCGATGGCATCGGCTTAGCAGCGGTAGCGGATCTGATTGCCGGGCCATCTCGCCTGCCAGCTCTCCGCCGTTCGTCTGCTTGCGGGCGGGCAAGCGGGGTCGGCTTTCGTGGGGGTCGCTTGCTCGTATCGGGCGTGGTTTGGTTATACCCGCGCTTCGGTTAGGCGCCTCTAGGTCTCGCTGTGACGGCCCGCTGGGTTGGTTTCTCTACAGCAGGCGAGGTCTTCGAAGCCTCCGACTGCGTGGTCTCGGCCATTGTCCTCGCGGTCGCGCACTGCTGGCGGGCCTTGCTCTGTTGAGTCCGGTGGTTGGTTGGTGGGGTGTCGGCGCGATGTTTCACGTGAAACGGCGCGACCTACTCTCGCCGGAGGGCCGGCGGTCGCAGGAGGGCCGGCGGTCACAAGGAGGGCGCCTTTGTCTGCGTGGCCGCATCCTTTGTGGGCGTCCCCAGGGGTGAGCAGTCAGCTGTCACCGGCAGCGGTTGCGCCGCTCTGGAGTACCGACTGTAGAGCGCTGGGGGCCCGACTCGAGGGCGAGATTCTTGGGCCGCTGAGATCTCATCACTCTGTGGCTCGGCCGCCTTGGGCCTCCGATCGGCCTGGGCTCCCCGCTGTCGCATCGCCTGTCGCTCGCCGGCGCCGACGCAGACGGCCTTCGTCCGGTGATGGCCTTGGCTTCGGCGAGGCTAAGGGTTTGGTCGGCGCGAAGGTGCTCCGCCTGCGGCCCTTCTCTAGTTCGGATGCGCCAGGCTCATGAGTGGCATCCGGGATCGGACTCTGCTGAAGCAGAGCTTTCCTTCTTGGCGGTCGATCTGTGGCGTGGCGCGGGTCGCGAGCTGTGCCGTTCCGGCATTGCCGAAGTGTGTTTCGGGGCAGGCGGTCCCTTCTATCCGCCTCTTGGAACGGCAAGCTCCGTGGCTCGGCGTGGAGGGTTTGGCTACTTGCCCCCAACGGCCCACCCACGTTTCACGTGAAACATTGGCCACGCCGTTCCCGCCGACCCCAGCTCCTCAGAAGCCGGCTCGTCATCTCAGGGCTCGGAGACAGATTCGCCGGTTCCGGGGGACAGCGGAGGAGCCGATGGCGTCGGGTGTCCAGAGGCGACTGCGCGAACGGAGCCGAGAGCATCGCCTGCCTTCGGCGCGGCTCGGCGCGAGGCCAGTCAGCTTCATTCCGCCACTCGGGCAGCGATGGCACTCCTGCTCCTCACATCATCTGGGCGTGCAACGGACCTGATGTCAGGACCCCTCGCTCGTCCTGCCTCTTTAATCGCTGGGCCTCGCAGCTGCAATCCGGGTTGCACGCCGTTCCTGCCCTCGGATCTCGACTCCTAAGTCGGGGCGTGCCGAACCGAATCTCGCTGCTGCGTGCCGTGCCTCTTGGAGAAGATGCGGCCAGTCTCAAAGTCGGTGTCGCGTCCGACGGCTGTCTCCATCCAGGACCCTGTCCTTCCTGTCGAGGTTGACACCAGGGGAACCCGGACCACGTCGGAGAGGCTCAAGGCTGTGCCCCGCCACCGGGACTGACGACGTCTTCGCGGTGATCTTCTTAGAAGAGCCTGATGCGCTCGGGCGACCAGCTGGCTTGGCCGGCGGAGCCAACGTTCGAGTGGCACCGGAACTCTGTCCTCGCCCACGTCCTCGAAGCCCAACGGCATCTAGAGGCGTGCTCACGGGCCTTGGGGCCGGTGTTTGTTCCTTCCGTCAGTCAGGCTCCGGGCGGATCGCGCGGGCGTCGTCAGAGACGTAACGCACTACCCCACCTATAACCCTCGTTTCACGTGAAACGAAGACGTCCGCGGATCGCAGGTGCTCCTCCACCTGCAGCGCCGTCCGAAGCCAGGCGCGAGCAACGTCCGGAGTCCCGCAACCAGCCTCGTTGGGAGTGGGGGCGGCCGTGCCGCAGTCGCACCGTGTTCGCGGCACCGGGTTGCTCGGTTGCTCGGCTGCTTGGCGCCCTCGGCCGGGCGCCGCGCGCCTACGGCGGTTCCGGGTCTGCCGACGGAGAGATCTTCCTTGGCCTCCGTCGAGCGATCGCATCCGCGGAGCCGTCGTCCTGCCGGGCAACGAGCGAGGCGACTCGTCCGCCCGGAAGGGAGAGCATCCCACTGGACCGCGTGCCTTTGCCTGCCGCATCGCGGACGATCCGATGCGGCATCGGTAGGTCAGCGGCGATGACTGACACTGCCGAGACTGACCCCATGGTGCTGCTCGCCTGGCCGACCGCTCGGGCGCTGCGAGAGATTCCGCCGACGTTCCTCCCGTGGTGCTCCGGGCTGTGGGCGTCTAGCCGGTAACACTTCAGCTCCTGCGTACCTGCGTCACAGCTCGAGGCACGCTCGCCAATCCCAAGTTCTCGACTCACGACCCGAGTGCCGCGACCTTGGTGCCGGCTCCGCGGTGCGTTGCTGAATCGGGTGGCTTCCTCCACCGACACAGTGAGCCGCGTAGGCGCGGTTCTCTTGCCTCCAGAGCCGTAGCCTCCATCCTCCGGATCTACCTAGGTCGACTGGCTCGCAGCCCTGGTCCGCAGCGCTGGCGCGTTCCACGCTGGTTCGGAGCGCTGGCCCGCCACGATTCTTCAGCGCGCGGTGTCGTCAAACTCGTCCGCTGCGCTCAGCGCCACCCCTTGTTTCACGTGAAACCGCGGCACAGAATCCTCGGAGCCGGGAGCCGGGAGCCGGGAGCCGGGAGCCGGGAGCCGGGAGCCGGGAGCCGGGAGCCGGGAGCCGGGAGCCGGGAGCCGGGAGCCGGGAGCAC
>NZ_JBEZYA010000022.1:177982-182237 GCF_040638295.1 Actinoplanes sp. NPDC026619 | reverse complement strand
TCCGGGAGCCGGGAGCCGGGAGCCGGGAGCCGGGAGCCGGGAGCCGGGAGCCGGGAGCCGGGAGCCGGGAGCCGGGAGCCGGGAGCCGGGAGCCGGGAGTTTCACGTGGAACACCGACTCATCGACGTCGCAGCGGTGGACGGCGGCGAGGTGGACCAGCGCCCTCGGGCGTCGGACTCCTAAACCTCATCGTCTAACAGCGGATGGCCGGCGCGGGCGTTGCCGACCAGTCGCACCGGGCGTAGCCGCACCGGGCGCGGCCGACCAGCCGCACCACGCGCGGCCGGAGCACCGCACGTGAAGCGTCGAGTCGATCCAGTCCGTCGTGGCCGAGATCGTCCATCGACAGAGAGAAGATCAAGCACTAGTTCGCAGAATCTCCCCCGCCGAAGCCCATCCCCGTCGTCATGCGTCATAGATCGCAGAGGCCTGCGATCAGCCAAGGCAGGCGTTCCAAAGGTGCACCCCGGAATCGAGCGCCGATCGTTGACGCGCCAGGACATGAACGGGGGATCTGCGGTGCCCGGGTCCGACTGGGACGCCCAGGGGCGGCAGCCGACTCCCCTCGATGTGAGCGCAGCAATCCGGTACACCACACCACCGGACGCGCCTGATCCGCGGACGGAAGCAGACAGTCAGGCACATGCTCGTCGGCGGGGACGACCCGTCACCGGAGGAACTCCGCATGCGGCCGACTCCTGGCCGGCATCCGGCGTTGCCGGGTATCGCCGGACGGCCCTCCCGCAACCGGCGATCTGACGCCCAACGCAGTCGCCGGCTGCGGGCTGATGGTCCGAGCCCGGCCTCCCGCAGCGGAGAAATCCACGACGCAGTGGGCCTCGGCGCCAACACGGCGATCGCCAGTCGTGGAGAGCTCGGAGCGCGAATGCAAGCCATAACCGACCGCAGACTTGCCTCAAAATCGGAGGCCGCTTCCGCCGATGGTGGCGGGCTATCAGACTTCAGCCTTGCTCCGACGCACCGGCCATCTGCTCTGAGCTCAGCATCAAATGGTTGATCGCGGCACCGTCCGGCGATGAGCGGATGGCGTCGACACCTCGTCAACTGGGCGGCCGGCGCCCCGGCCGATCCTGGCCGTCGTCGCCGTCACGGACGTAATGCGGACCCGCCGGGAGGCGTTGGCATGGAACCCGCAGCCGAACCGAGTTGTCTTCGCACGGTGCGGGCCGAGGCTAGAGCGAGGCCATCCCAAAGCCCGAACCAGTCGACTCGCGATGCCTTGCTTCGGCCTAGTTGACGAGACCTCGAACTAGCAGGTCGACCAGCTGGACGGAAGAGCCACCTGCCCGAGAATCGGACGACTCTGCGAGACAAGGCGAGGCAAGGCAACCGGATGTTGGTCGTCCGAGTCTCGAGAGTCAAAGCGCTAGTGCTCGTATCCACAAGGGGTCGACAGCGATTCACCGCAGTCGACCGCGATGCAGCCCCGGACTCCGCCTCCTTGCGCTGTCATCTGCCGAGCAGCTATACCGAACGTCTCTTGGGCACCCGCAGTGAGCCGGCGACCGACCCACCGGAGCGGCCGAGAGCTGGGCCGCATCCCACCCTCCCGGACGAGGAGAGAAGCGGGACCCGCCCACGAATGTCGTAGAGATAGAAGCGTCAGCTCTGATACGAGGGCGAGACGAAGCTTGGGTGCCACAGGCCGGGAGCCGAAGCCCTCTGCGGCGGCCGACCACGGCATCGGACCCAAGCGATCGAACAGGGCGACGCAGAAGCGCCCGAACCCCATCGCCGGCAAGGAGTCGTGAGTGGTCGGCGCCATCCTTCGATCGAGAGCACACGTCAGCCCGGCGCCGGCGTTAATGCCGCTTCTTCGGTGACGTACTTGGGATGCAGCCAACGAGCGCAATCCAGTCTGGATGGCCGCGCACTCCCTTTAGAACGCGCGAGCACACACGGGAGTCGAGACGTGTGGTACGCGTAGGCCCCGCGGCGACAGCCTTTCGACCGGGGCCCCAAAGCGTCTCCTCGCGCGCCATCCCTCGCGGGGAGAGCCGGCAACGGGTCAGGATCGGCCAGCCATGCCGACGCCACGCGGCCGGCTGTCTGGTGCATGGAGTCCATCACTGGATCGAGAACGATCGCGCCCGCCCAGCACAGATCTCTGGAAACCATCAACCCGGGAAGCATCACGCAATGCAGCCACCGATGCCGAGCGATAGAGCGAGGGGCGAACCCTGACGGGCCAACTGTGCAACTACCCGGCCTCAACCGCCGTAAAGCAAGATCAACGCAGACCCATGTGCGCCGACGACAACACGCCATAGGCCGACCCCATAAACGATCCAACCAACCAGGCCACCGATCGCCACGCCTCAAGCCGCCCGCGGACACGGCCCGGAGTCAGCGCCCCGGGCCGTCCTCACCAGGCACCAGCGACCGACTACACCTCGAGATCCTCACCTCCAACAAACACCGGCTGAGCCGATCGGAAAGTCGAACGCCACTCCCTCGATCCCAGCCCTAGGGGCTCACCAATCGGATCCCACCCGAGGCCCGGCTCACCTACTAAGCGACCCCGGCTACACCGACCCGATCGCTCCGACGCACCGAGATCACAGCAGCGGCACGCGAGCAACCCGGGCGAAGCAAAGGCCGACAAGCCCGATCGCGATGGCCCCGAGGGCAAGTGACCACCCAACGCGACTGAGACTCATTCACATCCACCCTCGCCGCGGATCAAGGACACCGCCGCACCAGGCGCATATAAGTCCAGACCATTATCCACAGCCTGTGCGTAACTGCTGTTGAGAAACCACCCATCCCCGTTTCACGTGAAACGCGACCGATGCTGACGCCCCGTCCACCGCTTCATCCACAGGCCGTGCAAGCCTGCGACGTCGTGTTTCACGTGAAACGGGCCAGCCTGTGGATAACTTCTGTGGATAACTACTGGAGTACTCCTCTGCCCACATACTGTGATGAGCATCGACGTTGGTCTCGCCGTTCGAGGGACTTAAGACCCATTACTCCACAGCCAGAAAATTGACCCGGGACACTAGCTCTGGCCTGGGCTAAAGTCCCCTCGTGCCAGACAACACCGTGCCGCTGCCCGACTTCACGCGTTGGCCTTCTTTTCCCTTCGAGGGTGACATGCGGGTAAAACCGCTCGCAGCTCCCGTCGAGGTGGAACCGCCGCGCAGCGGTGAGGACGCGACCGACTGCGTCGCCTGCGGCACCCCCGACAGCTCGTACGTCTGGGTCAGCGAACGCTGGCGCGTCCGCGCGATGGACCGCCCCACCGGCCTGCCGATGGTCTTGATCCTCGAGTGCCGCTCACACCTCGACCTCGGCGATCTCCCGAACCTTCTCGCCGCCGAGCTCGGCGTCATGACGGTCCGCCTCGAGCGCGCGATCCGCACCCTCGACGGCGTCGCCCGCGTGCACGTCAACCGCTGGGGCGACGGCTCCGCCCACCTGCACCTGTGGTTCCTCGCGCGTCCCCACGGCCGCCTCCAGCTGCGCGGCACATTCCTCTCCCTCTGGGACGACATCCTCCCCGTCATCCCGGAACAGCAGTGGCTCGAAAACCTGGCCCTGGTCGCGGCATGGCTGGCCGGGTTCGGCGGCGAAGCGATCGCCGAGCCCCCGCACATCCAGTGGGAGTCCCCCTCCACGATCAACTACTCCCCGACCGCGCAGGCGTCGAGCGACGAAAACGCGACCGGCACCCCGGACGACGAAGACCACCGCCCCACAACGCTGGGCGACATCGAGGCGGCAAAGCCCAACCCAAAGCCGGCCCCGACGATCGCCGCCGAGAGCGGCGCAATCGACTCACCGGCAGCCCAGCCACAGACCTAAAAACACGCAGATGTACGCGCCGGACCGCCCCCGCCCCAAAGTGGTCGCCCCCACCTGCTCAACCCCAAGCACCCTCCCACCCCTGAGGCACCCCTAGCAACAAAGGCCGCAGTAACTCAGCAGCCTCAATCCGCCCATGCCAAACCGCCCTGCCAAGTCGATCGCCCCAAACCGAGCCACCGCACCAAGCCGATCGCGCCAAGCCGGACCAATCGCGCCGAGCCGATACGTCGAGCCGGACCGATCGAGCCGACCGCACCAAGCCGGTCGCGCTGAGCCGAGCAAGCCGAGCCGACCGAGCCGAGCCGAGCCAGCCAAGCTGCGCCAACCACGTGCTCGGCCGAGCCGGCCGAAACGGCCACCCGAGCCGGTCGCGCCGAGCCGGGCCGGCCACGCCTAGCCAGCCACGCCGATCGCACCAAGCCGG
>NZ_JBEZYA010000022.1:0-177884 GCF_040638295.1 Actinoplanes sp. NPDC026619 | reverse complement strand
GGTCGCGCTGAGCCGAGCCGGTCGCGCTGAGCCGAGCCGGTCGCGCTGAGCCGAGCCGGTCGCGCTGAGCCGAGCCGGTCGCGCTGAGCCGAGCCGGTCGCGCTGAGCCGAGCCGAGCCAGCCAAAGGTGCGCCAACCGCGCGCTCGGCTGAGGGGCCCGCACCGGGCTGAGGCGACCACGTCGATCCGAGCCGGGCGCGTTGGGCAGGGTGCGTCGGGGGAAACGCACGGGCTGCTGGCGGAAGGCAACGTGGTGCGGTGAGCGCTACTCCCGCCGGATTGGCCTAGCCCGCCGGATGGCGCCAGCCGCCGAGTTCGCGCTCACATAACCGCCAGACCGCCTCGGCCCGCCCTGTGTCTTCGGCGAGGTGGACGGAGGAGCGAGAAGGTCGTTCGCCACATCGATCGCACTGCTGGTCCTCTCACTCCGCACAGCTTCGTCGCAAGGGCACGTCCTGACGCAGCCCTACCCTCCGTCACGACATCGGTGAAAGACGTCATCCAGCACCAATGCCGGCTCGCGAACGGTAAAGCCAATCGGGCCGCAACCGTCGCACAATTCCGGCCTCGCCAACGTTCGCGCCGGAGGCTGACGTCTTCGACCGAGACGTCGGGCTCCCCCGGAACGGTGGGCCGGTGCCGAGTTCGGATCGCCAACAAAAGCCGCGCGGCACGACGCCTCCCCAGACCCGTCCGCGTCGCGAGCGAGGGACTCCAGGTCGGCGAGCTCGCGGCGGGCCCGGTCGCGACGATGGCCGAACGGAGTCCCGTGAGCCGACGTGTGGTCGGCGCATCAGATGCAGGCTCCGGAAGGAGCTACGCGTCCCCCGGCCAGGACAACGCGCGCCCGAGCCCGAAGTGGCGGCCGAATGGGGATCAGGCACAAACCCGCCGCCCCTGATCGCTGTCGATCAGTGCGGGTCGCCGCGCGAAGATGGCGAAGGATGCAACGCGGCGGTTCAGTGACCCGGTCGCGTGCCATCTCGTTGCGCCGCGCGGAGTAGGAACACGGCAATGACGAGCGTCCCGGCCGCCGGTCCGAACGCGGCAGCCACCACCCGTCGTGGTCGCCGGCTTCCCGCCGCGCGCCGCAGCCGGGCCGACCGGTCCTAGGTCTGGGCGAAGGCCAGGAAGTGGGCGCTCATGTTGATCACGTTGGGGTCCTGCTCCACCAAGCGAGCGCACCGGACCGCCGCATCCACCAGCTCGTCGAAGGATGACAGGCCGGCAGTGTCCAGTGCCGGCCACGTCGGACCCTCGACGCCGTAGACGGTGACCTCTGGCAAGCCGGCGGAATGGAGCTCGGCCACCAGCGAATCGGCGGTATGGAAGTGCGATGACAGGAAGCCGACGTGGCCGTCGTAGCTTCCGGTGGAGATCGCCGTCTGCAGGGACTGCTCGACTTCCGCGCCGAGACGGCCGTTGCTGCCCATCTCCAGCAACGACAGGTACCGACTGATGCCGGCGGCGACCAGGAGCCCGCCCGGCCGCAATGCCCGGACGGCCTCGGCCAGAGCCTGTGCGCGGTCGGCCGCCGACGTCAGGTGATAGAGCGGCCCGAACAGCAGGACCACATCGGCGCTCCGGTCGGGGACGTCCAGCGACCTGGCGTCGCCGAGCTGCGACGTGACGCCGGGGATCTCGGCGGCCGCGGCCACGTGTGTGGGCACCGGGTCGATGAGGAGGACGTCGTGGCCGTCGGCGGCAAGCCAACCGGCGTGGATGCCGGTGGCACCGCCGACGTCGAGGATGCGGAGGCCGGTCGCGGGCAGCCGGCGCCGGAGGAGCTCCTGCGTGCGGACGAATTCCAGCCGTCCGTGCGGAGAACGCCGCAGACGCGTGTCCTCGATGCGGTCGGTGCCGTAGTGGGCGATCAATTCGTCGTTCACCAGAAGCTCCGTGACCGGATCAGGCGCGTGCCACCGCGCGGGTGACCAGCGTTGCCAGGATGTTGCCCAGGT
Organism: Actinoplanes sp. NPDC026619; assembly: GCF_040638295.1. Lineage (NCBI taxonomy): Bacteria > Bacillati > Actinomycetota > Actinomycetes > Micromonosporales > Micromonosporaceae > Actinoplanes > Actinoplanes sp. NPDC026619. The sequence continues at coordinate 175,923 of NZ_JBEZYA010000022.1, read as the reverse complement.
CGAGGCCGGCGGCCTGAACGGCCAGCGGGAGCAGGGACGTCTCGGTCATGCCGGGAGACACGTTGATGCCCAGGACGTGGGTCGAGCCGTCGTCGGCGACGATCAGGTCGACTCGTGAGAGGTCGCGCAGACCGAGGGCCTTGTGGGCGGCCAGCGCCGTCTCCGAGACCCGGGCGGCGACCTCGGGGTCGAGGCGGGCCGGGGTGTGCCACGTCGTCAGGCCGGCGGTGTAGCGGGCCGCGTAGTCGTAGACGCCGTCCCGGGGGACGATCTCGACGATCGGCAGGGCCTCGGGGCCGCTGCCCAGGTCGACTATGGAGACTGCCACATCCTTGCCGGGGACGAACCTTTCGACGAGGGCGGTCGAGTCGTACGCGAAGCAGCCCACCATCGCGGGCGGCAGTTCGGCATCCTCGCGGACCACTGCCGCGCCGAGACCCGAGCCGCCCTGGGCCGGCTTGACCATCAACGGCAGGCCGAGACGATCGACGATGCGATCGAGCACCGCCACGGCGCCGAGCTCGGAGAAACGATCGTGCGGCAGCGCCACCCAGTCGGGGGTGGGGATGCCGGCCTCGCGAAGCATCGACTTCGCCGACGGCTTGTCCCACGCCAGGCGGGATGCTCGCGCGTCACAACCCACGTACGGAATGCCGCACAGGTCCAGGACGCCGCGCAGCGAACCGTCCTCGCCGGTGGCGCCGTGCAGGGCGATGATCACAGCGTCCGGCGGATCTTCCTGCAGTGCGGGCAGGAGAGAAACGTCGGCGTCGCGCATCTCGGCATGCACGCCGACGGCCTTCAGTGCGTCCATCACGCGGCGGCCGGAGCGCAGCGACACGTCGCGCTCGTAGGAGAGGCCGCCGGCCAGAACCATTACTCGCACATCGTCACCAGTAGCCATGGAAGGGATCATGCCAAGTCGGGGCCGGGCGCGTCGGCGGCGGCCGGACCGCGTCGACGGTGATGAGGCTGCGTCGCGGCGGGGCCGAAGACGGCGCGCATCGCGAGCTCCTGCTCCATGACGCCGGCCAGGCGCCGCACGCCCTCACGGAGCCGCTCGGGCGAGGAGAAGGAGAAGTTGAGCCGCATGTTGCCCCGGCCGGTGCCGTCGGCGTAGAAGCCGGTGCCGGGCACGTAGGCCACCCGCGCGGCGATGGCCCGCGGCATCATCGCTTTCGAGTCGAGACCCTCGGGCAGGGTGGCCCAGACGAACAGGCCGCCGGTCGGATGGGTCCAGCTCGTGCCGGCGGGCATCAGATCGCGCAGGGCGGTCAGGAGGGCGTCGCGGCGCTCCCGGTAGATCTCGCGGTACGACTTGACCTGCTCGCGCCACGGCATGGTCGACAGGTATTGGGTCACGGCGGCCTGGGCGAACGCGCTCGGGCACAGCACGTTGGCCTCGCTCATCATGACCAGCTTTTCGCGCACCGCGTGCGGGGCGAGGATCCAGCCGACGCGCAGACCGGGGGCGAAGGTCTTGGAGAACGTGCTCACGTAGAAGACGCCCTCACGCCGGCGGGCACGCAACGGCAGCGGGGCGTCGCCCTCGAAGGACAACATGCCGTACGGGTCGTCCTCCACCACCAGCAGGCCGGCCCGCTCGCAGATGTCGAGGACCCGCTCGCGCCGCTCCTCCGAGAGGGTGACACCGGCCGGGTTCTGGAAGGTCGGGATCGTATAGAGGAACTTGGCCCGGCGGCCGGAGCGGGCCACCGCGGCGATGGCCTCCTCGAGGGCCTCGGGGATCAAGCCGTCCTCGTCCATCGGCACGTGGTGGACCTGGGCCTGGGCGGCCTGGAACACACCGAGCGCGCCGACATAACTGGGGCCCTCGGCAAGCACCACGTCGCCCGGGTCGAGGAAGAGGCGGGCCAGGAGGTCGATCGCCTGCTGACCGCCGACGGTGACCACCACGTCATCCGGGGAGGCGCCGTGGATGCCGGAGAGCGCCATCACCTCACAGATGCGTTCCCGCAGGTCGACCGTGCCCTGACCAATGCCGTACTGAAGGCTGGTTGTGCCCTGCTCGGAGCCGAGGCGGCCGAGCATCTCGCCGACCGCGTCGAGTGGGAGGGCGGCGATGTAGGGCGAGCCGCCGGCCAGCGACACGACCTCGGGGCGACTGGCGACGGCGAAGAGTGCGCGGATCTCCGAGGTGGTCATCCCGCGAACTCGACGTGCGTAGACGTCGGTGTAGTCGTCCTGGGTAGTGCCGGTCATGCGGCTCTCACCTCGCTACAGAAACGGCTGGAAGTAGGTCGATCGTAGTCGGGGAGGGCTCGAAGGGCCGCAAGTTATCCACAGGGTGGATGCTGGGGAATGCCCGACCTGAGTCCGTTCATGGATTTTGCGGCGTAGGATCCCCGAGGGGCGGCGGCTAGGCACGAGACAGGACCGTAGCCCGGGACTGGTCGCCTGTACGAGGGGGATTTCGTGTCGCGTCGCCTGGTCAACCTCACGCTGGACACCCTCGAAGATCTGCCCCGGCCGTGCCGGCAGTGCGTCTTCTGGGAGCTCGATCCGGTGTCCGCCGAGCGCGCTTGCGCGTCCGGCGACCCCGGCCTCGAGAAGGAGGCGTGGGTGTCGCAGACCCTGCTGGAGTGGGGCTCCTGCGGCAAGTTGGCGTATGTGGACGGTATGCCCGCCGGCTTCGTGATGTTCGCCCCGCCCGCCTACGTCCCCCGCTCGATGGCCTTCCCGACGTCTCCGGTGAGCGCCGACGCAGCCCTGCTGATGACCGCGCACGTGGTGGCCGCGTTCGCCGGCGGCGGCCTCGGCCGGATGCTGGTGCAGGGAGTCGCCCGTGATCTCACCAAGCGGGGCGTGAAAGCGATCGAGGCGTTCGGCGACGCGAAGTTCGGCGAGGCCGACGACGAGCAGACGACCGGCTGTGTCGCGCCGGTCGACTTCTTCCTCTCCGTCGGCTTCAAGACGGTCCGCCCGCACCCGCGTTACCCGCGGCTGCGGCTCGAGCTGCGCACGGCCCTGTCCTGGAAGTCCGACGTCGAGTACGCGTTGGAGAAGCTTCTCGGCTCGATGAGCCCGGAGACGCTGCTGCGGCCGGTGCGCCCGGCCACCGCGACCCGCAGCGTCGAGAACTGAGCCCGCGCCTCAGGCCTTGTTGGCCAGCGCCACCCGCAGCTGGCGCACGTCGATCGAGCCGGTCGGCACGTCGATCTCGACGGGGTAATACATCCGCTGCACGGCGGCCAGGATCGCTTCCACGATCTGCTCGCGGAACAGCGGGTTGACCAGGCGGTCCCGGTCGACCGGTGAGGTCAGGTAGCCCAGGTCGACGCGCACGGCCGGCATCTTGGTCAGGCGGAGAAGGTCCCACGTCTTGGAGTGCACGTGGCAGTCACGCATGCCGGTGCGCACCACGATCTCGCGCTGCACCAGGTTGGCCAGCCGCTCGCCGACCGTGGAGCTCAGGCCGCTGCCGGTGCCGTAGTGATAGGTCGCGACCCCGTGCGCCGCCTCGTTGTCGTGCCCGTCGAGGTGCAGGGAGATCAGCAGGTCGGCGCCGAGACTGTTAGCCAGCTCGGCACGCTCGGCGCCGGTCATCGAGGAGGCCGGCTGCGGGCCGCGGGTGAGGTGCACCCGCATGCCGGCCGCGGCGAGCCGGCCCTCCAGCCGGGCGGCCAGGTCGAACACCAGGTCGGTCTCGGTCCAGCGCAGCGGGCCGTCGGGCACCACGACGCCCAAATCGTCGCCGCCGCCGTGGCCGGGGTCGATGACGATGGTCTTGCCCATCAGGTTGGTGCCGGCCTGCCGGAACGCCTCGCTCTCGCGTAGCCACTGCGGGCGGCCGCCGACCACCTTGCGGCCGAGCCGGCGCAGCGCCTTCATGGTCTGCGGGCCGCACGAGCCGTCGGGGGTGAGACCGACCTCACGCTGGAACTGAGCGACCGAGCGGGCGGTGCGCGGTCCGTAGATCGAGTCGGCGCGGCCCGCGTCGTACCCCATCTCCAGCATTCGTTCTTGCAGTTCTCGGACGTCCTCGCCGACCAGCGCATCGGTCACCGAGTGGAACAAGGTGCGGGTGCCGAGCCGCCATCGAGCGGCGTCGAGCGTGCCCCACGTCTCGGGGCCGACCAGACCGTCGACGCCGATGCCCCGGCTCTGTTGGAAGGCGCGCACGGCCGAATCCATGTCGTCGTCGAAGACGTCGGACGCGGTTTCGAGAAGCTCCAGACCGACCAGGATGGATCGGATCTCGACAACAGCCGGGCCGTTGTCTCCACGTCGGATGGAACGCACGCACGACTCCCTAGAGACGGAGGAGGGACGACTTCGCAGGGTACTCCCCGGGCGCTGCGGGCACCCGGTGGCAAAGACGCCCCGCACCCAGAGGATGCGGGGCGTCCGTGCGGTCTAGCAGATCAGAGTGCCGACTCGATGAAGTTGACCAGGGCACTCTTGGGCTTGGCGCCGGTGACCGAGTTGACCGGCTCGCCGCCCTTGAAGATCGTCAGCGTGGGCACCGACATCACCCGGTAGGCGCGCGTGGTCTCCGGGTTCTCGTCGATGTTGATGCTGACGATCTGGACCTTGTCGCCCATCTCGCCGGCGATCTCGTTGAGCAGCGGGTCGACCTTCTTGCAGGGCATGCACCAGTCCGCCCAGAAGTCCACCAACACCGGCTTGTCGGACTGCAGCACGTCGCTCACGAATGAGGCGTCGGTTACTGGCTTACCTGCACCCACTGGGACCCTCCTACAGCTCTACGAATGACGCGATGAAACGCTCGGCGTCCAGCGCCGCGGCACAACCCGTGCCGGAGGCGGTGATGGCCTGACGATAGGTGTGGTCGACGAGGTCACCGGCCGCGAACACGCCCGCGACGTTGGTGCGCGTCGACGGCGAGTCGACCCTCACGTAGCCCTCGTCGTCGAGCTCGACCTGGCCCTTGAACAGTTCGCTGCGCGGGTCGTGGCCGATCGCCACGAAGACACCGGTCACGTCCAGGACCTTGCTCTCGCCGGTCTTGACGTTCTTTACCCGGGCTCCGACGACCTTGCCGTCGTCGCCGAGGATCTCCTCGACGACCGAGTCCCACTCGACCTTGATCTTCTCGTTGCTCAGGGCGCGCAGCTGCATGACCTTGCTGGCCCGGAACGAGTCGCGCCGGTGGACGATGGTGACCGTCTCGGCGAAGCGGGTGAGGAAGGTGGCCTCCTCCATCGCGGAGTCGCCACCGCCGACCACGAGGATGTTGTGGTTGCGGAAGAAGAAGCCGTCACAGGTCGCACAGGACGAGACACCGTGGCCGAGCAGCTCCTGCTCGCCGGGAACGCCGATCGGGCGCCACGCGGAACCGGTGGCGAGGATCACGGCGCGGGCGAAGTATTCCTTGTCGCCGACCCAGACCGTCTTGAGGCCCTCGGTGCCGGCCTCGGTGGGCCGGTCGCCCAGCTCGACGCGGGTGACGTCGTCGGTGAGGAACTCGGCGCCGAACTTCTCGGCCTGCGCACGCATGTTGTCCATGAGCTCGGGGCCCATGATCCCGTCACGGTGACCGGGGAAGTTTTCCACCTCGGTGGTGGTCATCAGCGCGCCACCGGACTGAACGCCCTCGATCACGAGCGGCTTCAGATTGGCCCGGGCCGCGTACAACGCCGCGGTGTAGCCGGACGGCCCCGAACCGATGATGATCAGATTGCGGACCTCGTCCACTGCCGACTCCTGTCGTCATGTATTAGCTGCACGCTAGAACGCCATGCTAGGCACACGCCATTCCCGCTCGCTCGGCCCGTGGCCGACCTCACCGGGGGTGTCGCTCAGCGTACCGGTGACTTGCCCAGAGTGTCCGCGTCGCCGCCGGTGCCACAGGCCGCTCCGGCCGCCCACGCCCATTGACCGTCCGCCGCACTGAAACGGACCACGATCGCCGGGGTGCCGTCGAACCGGGCGAAGTCCACCGTCTGGGTGGAAATCAGACCACCCGTATGTTCGGTGCCGATCGCGTCGAGGCACTCCTGCAGGGCGGTCGCATCGCGCAGACGGCTCAGCGGGTCGGAGCCAGCGGCGGCGGCATTGCCCTTGTCGGGCGCGGACAACGGGGCAGCCTCGGAAGTCGCCGATCGGGAGGCCGCGAACGGCTCCACCGAGACGCCGGACAGCGAGGTGGTGGACAGCGTCGCCGCGGTGTAGTCGGTGCCGGAATCGAGCAGTTGCGGCGCGGGCATCGCGGCGGCGTCCTTCTCCGCGTAGCCACCGGCGGCGGTGCTCGTCGCCGAGTCGGAGGCCGAGTCGCGGCCGGCGAGGTAATCGAGGCCGAAGCCGACGAAGGCGATCACACCGGCGGCGATGGCGATCGGGGTGGCCCAGCGCAACCTGCGTGCGGTGCCGGGCTTGCTGCCGCGCTCACGCTTGGCTTGATCCGCTTGCGGTACGTCGTGAGCAACGTCGCTGGGGACCAGGGAAAGACGCGCGGCCGGGATCGGGGCGGGTTCGGCGATCGCGGAGGCCAGAGCCGCGTCCACCCGGGCGATCACCTCCGCCGGCATCGGCTCGGCCTCGAACCGGCCCAACTCGGCGCCGACCGCCGCCATCGCACCGCTCAGCGACTCGTAGGCGGACCGCCAAGCGGGGTCGTCGGCGATCAGGGCGGCCACCACGGACTCGTCCGGAGTGCCGGTCAGGGCGCCGCCGACATAGTCCGCCAACAGGTCGATGTCGACCTCGCGGAACTCGGCCCCGGTCACCTCTGCTCCCTCCGCTCGTTCGCAGCTGGTCCGGATGGGACGGTCTGGGCGGGTTTTTGGTTCCCGTGACCCTCGTCTCCCCCGGTCCGCAGATGGCCGAGGGCGATCGCCATCCGGGCCCGGCCGCGTGCGCAGCGACTCTTGATCGTGCCTTCGGCCACACCGAGGATCTCGGCGGCCTCGGCGACCGGGTAGCCCTGCACGTCGACCAGCACGAGAGCGGCGCGCTGCTCGACCGGCAGATCGGCGAGGGCCTGCCGCACCACCAGGGCGGTGTCGTGGTCTTCGACGGGGGCGGCGGGCTCGGGACCGGACGGCCGGTCGTCGTCACCACGGGTGCCGTCGGGCAGCGGAACCGTCGGATGGGCCTGCCGGCGGCGAATCCGGTCGAGGCAGGCGTTGACCACGATGCGGTGCAGCCACGTGGTGACGGCGGCGTCGCCCCGGAACTTGGCGGCGTTGCGGTGCGCGTTGAGCAGCGCGTCCTGCACGGCGTCGGCGGCCTCTTCGCGGTCGCCGACGGTGCGGAGCGCGACCGCCCACAGCCGGTCACGATGCCGGCGCACGATCTCGCCGAACGCCTCCGTGTCACCGTCGAGGTGGGCACGCAGGAGGTCGGCGTCGCTCGGCGCGGCGTCCGCAGAAGTCACGGGAGAAATCTAACTGTGCCGGCCTAGTAGCCGTACACCGAGATCTCGTTGACGCTGACCTGGTACCGATCGCCGTCGTCGGCCCGGGGCAGCTCGGTGATCCACACCAGGACGTATTGGTACTTCGTGCTGGCGTCGAAGACGTTGAAGATCCGGTTGGTGCCGTCGGTCTTGCTCTCCGCGTCGGCCTCGCCGAGCTTCTTGAACGTGGTGGAGACCTTGTCGTCACCGGCGCTCGAGTCGCCCGGGTCGGACGCGCCGGTGCGGATCTCCATGCCCACTCCGGGCGACGAGGTCTCGACCCGCACGTCGGCCAGGTTGCGTGGGGTGCCCAGGTTGATCAGCACGCCCATGCCGGTCTTCAGGTTGCCGAACTTCGCCGTGTTGAAGCGGTGCGTCTCCCACGCGGTGTCGGGATCGCCGTCGACGACATTTTTCGCCTCGGGCGCGTCGCTGCGGTCGCCCTTCGGCGGGTCGACGATCCGAACCATGTCGGCGGTCAGCTTGATCTTCTCCGGCTTGGGGGCCGGAGCTTCGGTGCCACCGCCGGACTGGTTGTCGCCGGCGTTCGCCTGGGTGGTCGAGGTCGTCTTCGGGTTGCTCGAGGCGGTGATCGCGCGAATGCCGAAGACCAGGCCGATGAGCGCGATGACGGCCAGCGCGGCGACGCCGATGATGATCTTCGAGTTGTTGCGGGCCGGCTCGGCGGTCGCGGCGCCCTGGGTGAACCGCAGGGGGCCGACGTCGTCGTAGTCCTCGTCGGCGGCGTCCAGCCGGGCCAGCTCGGCGGCGAGCGCGTCGGCCCCGGGAGCCTGGACCCGCTTGTCGAGCAGGTCCATCGTGAGGTCGTCGAGGTAGGCCGGAACACCGGCGCGGATCTGCCGGGGCGCGGCCGGGTTGCCGGAGGCGTCGCGGTTGGCGTCGGTCAGCGCGGAGCGACCCACCTCGGCTTGCGGCCAGTGGGCAGTCAGCGCGAAGTAGAGAAGGCCACCGACCCGGCGGATGTCGGCCTCGGTGCTGTCGGCGGAGTCGGCGCGCGCGTCGGCGAGCACGACTCGCCCGTCGTCACCGATCAGGGTGGTGCCGGGGTGGATGTTGCCGTGCACCATGCCGGTCGCGTGCACGGCGGCCAGCGCGTCGGCGATGGCGTGGGCGATCGCGGTGGCCCGGCCCGGATCGAGCGGACCCTCCTGGGCGACCAGCTCGCGCAGCGACACGCCGTCGACCCACTCACGCACGACGTAGGAGCGGGTGCCCTCGTCGATCGCGTCGTAGACGCCGACCAGGTTGGGGTGGATCACCCGGCTCGCGTCGACCGCGGCCTGCAGCATCTCGGTGGCCGAATCGCCGCCGGGGTAGCGCAGAACCACCGCGACCGGGCGACGCAGGATGACATCGATGCCGCGCCAGACCTGGCGGCCCGCGCTGTCGTCGTTGACGTGTTCCTCGAGCTGGTAGCGCTCGGCCAGGATCTCACCTGCGGTGGGCGCACCGAAGGTCATGACTGGCCCGTCCGCATCGGCCGCGGTCTCGTGGCCTTCGCCGACCTGGGTCACCAGTCCTCCCTCGGTGCTCCACGCGCGATCTCTCGCGCTGGGTGCATCTGACGACGTGCGAAGAGCACATGTCGACACCGACCATACCCGCCCGGGGCCACCGTATGGCAGGTCGTCCCCCCGGCGCGGCACCTCGACCCGACCGGCCGTACGGCGGTCCGAAATGTCGGAAAGGGTGAAAATCCCCTGCTCAGCGGCCAACCTTGCGGCGGACCATGCCCACCACGTCGCTCACTTCGCGAACCCGCAGCACGGTGGCCACCACGAGGTACGCCACCAGGATGACCGCGCCGCCCGCCAGCAACTGCACGAAAGCCTGGCCGCGGCCGTCCGGCGAGCCGGCGCCGGGCATCAGGCGCACGACGATCACGCCGAGCACCGCCGCGATCGCGGCCGCCACCAGAACCTTGACCAGCGACACGGCGACCGAACCGAGATTGAGCCGGCCGATCTTGCGGCGGAGGACGGCGAGCGAGATCAGCGCCGAGACCACGTACGAGATCGCGTTGCCGGCGGTCATGCCCGCGGCCGACAGTGATTTGTCCAAGATCGCGGCCAGTGCGAAGTAGGCGCTGATGCGCACGGCGACGACCGGCAGGTTGATCAGCGCGGCCGTCTTGTTGCCCTGCAGAGAATAGAAGGCGTACGTGCACAGGTAGCTGATCGACAGCGGCAGGACCGCGAACGCGGCCACCACCAGCACGTCGCCGGTAGCCAGCGCGTCGGAGTTTTTGTAGTTGCCGCCCTGGAACAGCATTACCGCGATCGGGGCGGCCAGCACTCCATAGATCACCGCGATCGGTGCCAATGCGGCGGAGACCAGCCGGATGCCGCGACTCAGATCGGCGCTGACCTCGGCGAACCGGCCCTCAGCGGCGGCCGCGCTCATCTTCGGCAGCAGCGCCGTCATCACCGACACGCCGACGATGCCGTGCGCCATCATCGTCAGCAGGAAGACGTTGTTGAAGGCCAGCACGCTGGCGCTGCCGTTGCCGGTCACCGAGTTGAGGATGCGGACGACCATGAAGACCGCGAGCTGGTTGGCCGCGACGTAGCAGAGCATCCAGCCGGCCAGCCGGCCGATCTCGCCGAGGCCGAGCGAGCGCGGGTCCCAGCGCCAATTCCAGCTGAAGCCGACCTTGCGCAGCGCGGGCAGCAGGCCGAGCGCCTGCACCACCATGCCGAGCAGGGTGCCGAGCCCCATCAGCGCGATCGCGCCGCCGCTCATGGTCTCCACCGACAGGTCGTCGCTGGAGAAGAACAGGATGAACACCCCGCAGGTCGCGATGACCACGAGGTTGTTCAGGATCGGCGCCCACATCGGCGCGGCGAAGTGCCCGCGGACGTTCAGCACCGCGCCGATCAGCGCGGACAGGCCGGTGAAGAAGATGATCGGCAGGATCAGGTACGCGAAATGGGTGACCAGGCCGCGGTAGGCCGGAGTGTTGTCGCTGCTCGACTGGATCCAGGTGATCACCGGAGCCAGGACCACGACCAGCGCGGTCGCGATGCCGAGCGACACGACCGCGAAGGTCAGCAGCTTCTGGGTGAACTCCTGGCCCCCGTCGGGGTCCGCCTTGCGCCGGCGCACCAGCAGCGGCACCAGCACGCTGGAGAGAATGCCGCCGAGCAGCAGCTCGTAGATCTGGCCGGGCAGGAACTGGGCGCTGGTGTAGGCGTCGCCGATGCCGGAGCCGAGGGCCATGCCGATCAGCGCGTTGCGGGCGAACCCGATGATCCGGCTGACCAGGCTGCCGATCGCCATGACCGCGCTGTTGCCGGCCGTGCCGCCGTCGTTGTCCGGCTGCGGTTCCGGCGAGAGAACCTGCTCACCGCCGGCGATCGCGGCGTCCACCGAGATCAGGGTGACGCCGTCCTCGGTCTGCGGTGGCAAACCGTCCGGCGATGCGCTCGCGCTGCGGTACAGGCCGCCGCTCACCCGTGCCTCCCGACTTGTCCCGACAATGCAGTCACCATAAAGGGGTACGTCACACCCGGCGACGCAGGAGGGTGCCCGGCTCGGCGCCGGCCAGCGTCTCGACCATCCAGTACGCCTCGGCCGGCACCAGCGGCTCACTCAGCGCGTCCAGCACGGTCGGATGATCGCAGCCGGCCTCGGTGAGCGCACCAAGCAGCGCGGGAATGGGTGCGAGGTCACCGGCGTCCAGGATGCGCCGGGCCAGCGGGCGGGTCCGCTTGTACCAAGAGGTGTGCGGCAGCTCATGCAGGGCGGCGGACGCCTTGCGTACGAGATCGTCAAGCTCCTCGCGGGGGAAGCGCGATCCCGACCGTACCTCTGAAAAGCGGTCCGGGGATCGGGTGAGCTCGGCAATCGCGGCCTCGTCGAGCACCTGCGGCGAAGCCGCGGGGGGAGACGGCCACCAGGCGTCGTCGGTGAAGAGCGGCAGCGGAGCCTGCTCGGGCCCGGAGGGCTCGGGCGGCGGAACGTCCCGGCGCAGCGAGCGGTACGCGGCCGTGCGGATCGCCGCGATCGACGACTCGTCGTCGTCCGGCGTCGGCGGCGCGAACGGCGACAGCAGCGCCATCACCAGGCCCGGATGCGGCAACGTCGGGTCTTCGAGGGCGATCACCCGGGCGCAGACGTCGAGCTCCCACCAGCGCAGGGACGCGGGGTACGGGCCCTCGGCCGGCGCCCAGCCCAGCTGCATCGGCTCCGAGTGGGCCGGACCGCGCAGGCCGAGCGTGCGCTCGCCGGTGGCCGGATCGATGTCGAGAACCAGCGCATAACCGCCGGTCACCGGGAAAGAGGTGCGCAGCTCACGGGAGTCGGGGTCGGCGGCGGCGCCGGTCCAGAACCCCGGGTTCTCGGTCAGGCGGCGCAGCGCCTCGGAAACGGGCACGTGTCCATCCTGCCCGCTGGCGCCCGGCCCAGCCACGACGGCCCCGCCCGCCACCCAAGATCAGACTCGCGGCAGTTAGGCTGGTCATCCCATGTCTGTTCTGAATGCCGCCCAGCAAACGGCGGTCGCCGAGCTGCTCCGCGTGTCCCCCGTCGCCGACGAACTGGGGGGCCGTTTCGCCGTCGCCGGTCACGAGCTGCACCTGGTCGGGGGTTCGGTGCGGGATGCGCTGCTCGGCCGGCTCGGCGACGATCTCGACTTCTGCACCGACGCCACGCCCGAGCAGACGCTCGCGATCGTGCAGAGTTGGGCCGACGCGATCTGGGAGACCGGCCGCGAGTTCGGCACGATCGGCATCCAGAAAAATGGCCTCCGGATCGAGATCACCACATTCCGGGCGGAGGCGTACGACGGGGTCACTCGCAATCCAGTCGTGCGATACGGCAAGAGTCTGCTCGAAGACCTCGAACGGCGCGATTTCACCATCAACGCGATGGCCGTGTCGCTGCCCGGGCACGACTTCACCGATCCATTCGGCGGTCTGGCCGACCTCGCGGCGCAGGTGATCCGCACCCCGGCGGCGCCGTCGCAGTCATTCGGCGATGATCCACTTCGGATGCTGCGGGCGGCCCGGTTCGCGTCGAAGCTGCAGTTCACAGTGGACGAGCCGGTCATTGTGGCGATGACCGAGATGTGCGCCGATCTCGACCGAATCACCGCGGAGCGGGTTCGGGACGAGTTCACCAAACTGATGTCCGGCGCCGACCCGATCACCGGCCTGCGGCTCCTCGTCGAGACCGGCCTGGCCGACCGCTTCCTGCCCGAGATCTCCGGACTCAAGCTCGAGATCGACGAGCACGCCCAGCACAAGGACGTCTACGAGCACACCCTGATCGTCGTCGCCAACGCCATCCGGCTCGAGGGCGACGAGGGCCCCGACTTCGTGCTGCGGATGGCCGCGCTCATGCACGACGTCGGCAAGCCGGCCACCAAGGCGGTCGGCCGCGACGGCCGGGTCAGCTTCCACCACCACGAGGTCGTCGGCGCCCGGCTCACCAAGCAGCGGATGAAGGCCATGAAATACCCCAAGGACATCACGTCCGAGGTGGTCGAGCTGGTCGCTCTTCACCTGCGCTTTTATGGGTACGGGCGGGGCGAGTGGACGGATTCGGCGGTGCGGCGCTACGTCACCGACGCCGGACCACTTCTCCCCCGGCTGCACAAACTGACCCGCTCCGACGTCACCACCCGCAATCGGCGCAAGGCCGCCAACCTCGCCGCCGACTACGACGCGCTCGAGGAACGGATCGCCCGGCTGGAGGCCGAGGAAGACCTGGCACGGGTGCGTCCCGACCTCGACGGCAACGCGATCATGGAGCTGCTCGGCGTGCCGCCGGGCCCGGTCGTCGGCCAGGCGTGGCGCTACCTGAAAGAGCTGCGGCTCGACCGGGGCCCGCTCAACCGGGACGAGGCCGAGGCCGAGCTGTACAAGTGGGCGCGCGACCAGGGCCACATCTCCTAGCCGACTGATCCACCCGCTACCTCCGTCGGGAAAGACGCCGGCCGATCGAAAAGGTTTGCATGCGGGTGGGACAGAAGTTGTCGTACCTCCGGGGCAGAATCGGGCGCATGTTCGTCGTCGACTCACCGATCGGCCCGCTCGGCGTCTCCGTGGTCGAGGAGACCGTGGTCGGAGTGCAATTCGGGGCGCGACCGGGTCCGCCCGGCTCGCATCCGGCCGCCGATCAGCTGGCGGCCTATTTCGCCGGTGAGCTCACCGGCTTCACCGTGCCGGTGGAGATGCGTGGCGGCTCCGAGTTCGAGCGTGCGGTCTGGTCCGAGATCGCCAAGATCCCCTACGGCGAGATGATTACCTACGGGGCGATCGCCACGGCGCTGGGTGATCCGGGCGCGGCGCGGGCGGTCGGCACGGCATGCAACCACAACCCGATCCCGGTGATCGTGCCGTGCCACCGGGTGGTCGGCGCCGGCGGAAAGATGGTCGGCTTCGGCGGTGGCCTCGATCGCAAACGAAAGCTGCTGGAGCTGGAGGCGAGTGTCGCCCTGGCACGCGCCTGGGGCTGACCAATGCCTATAGCGGTGTGTGCCCGATAAGAAGCGAGAAAAGGCCGGGTCGCCTCGGCGGCCCGGCCTTTTCTCTTGCCTGCGGTCTTAGCTTTCGATCTCGCCGCGGATGAAGGCCTCGACGGCCTCCTTCGCGTCGTGGTCGTTGTACTGGACCGGCGGGGACTTCATGAAGTAGGACGACGCCGAGAGGATCGGGCCGCCGATGCCGCGGTCCTTGGCGATCTTCGCGGCGCGGACCGCGTCGATGATGACGCCGGCCGAGTTCGGGGAGTCCCACACCTCGAGCTTGAGCTCGGCGTTCAGCGGGGTGTCACCGAACGAGCGGCCCTCGAGGCGGATGTAGGCCCACTTGCGGTCGTCGAGCCACGGCACGTGGTCCGACGGGCCGATGTGCACGTCAGACTTGACCATCTCGTGCGGGATCTGGCTGGTGACCGACTGGGTCTTCGAGATCTTCTTGGAGACCAGGCGGTTGCGCTCCAGCATGTTCATGAAGTCCATGTTGCCGCCGAAGTTGAGCTGGTACGTGCGCAGCAGCTCGACACCGCGGTCCTCGAACAGCTTGGCGAGCGCGCGGTGCACGATCGTCGCACCGACCTGGCTCTTGATGTCGTCGCCGACGATCGGGAGACCGGCGTCGACGAACTTCTGCGCCCACTCCGGGTTCGAGGCGATGAAGACCGGCAGGGCGTTGACGAAGGCGCAGCCCGCGTCGATCGCGGCCTGGGCGTAGAACTTATCGGCCTGCTCGGAGCCCACCGGAAGGTAGGAGACGACCACGTCGACCTGCGCGTCGCGCAGTGCCTGCACCACGTCGACCGCCTCGGCCGACGACTCCTCGATGATCTCGCGGTAGTACGTGCCGAGACCGTCGAAGGTCGGTCCACGCTGGACCGTGATGCCGGTCGGCGCCACGTCGGTCAGCTTGATCGTGTTGTTCTCGCTGGCAACGATCGCCTCGGCCAGGTCCATGCCGACCTTTTTGGCGTCCACATCGAACGCCGCGACGAACTGCACGTCGGAAACGTGGTAGTCGCCGAACTTGACGTGCATGAGACCCGGAACGCGGTCGTTCGGGTCAGCGTCCTTGTAGTACTCCACGCCCTGTACGAGGGACGAGGCGCAGTTACCCACACCGACGATGGCGACGCGGACGGAACCCATCGCGTTTGCCTCCTTGTTCATCACGGCCGGTCCTGGTGCGGACGCGGGATTTCGGGGGATGCGTCCCCAGCAGGACCGCTGGGGGTGTCAAATGTGCCGGGGGTTGCCGGTGCACGGCCGGACCGCTCGTTGGTGATGAGCTCCTCCAGCCAGCGAACCTCGCGCTCGCAAGCGTCGAGGCCATGGCGTTGCAATTCCAGCGTGTACGCGTCGAGCCGCTCGCCGGCTCGGGAGAGCACATCGCGCAGGCCCTCCCGGCGTTCCTCGATCCGCCGGCGGCGGCCCTCGAGGATCCGCAAGCGGGTGTCCTGGTCGGTGCGGGCGAAGAAGGCGAAGTGCACTCCGAAGCCGGCGTCGTCATACGTCTCCGGTCCGGCCTGGGCGAGCAGGTCGGCAAAGCGCTCTTTGCCCTCGGCAGTGATCTTGTAGACAACCCGTCCCCGTTTGCTGGTCATCGGGGGGATCATCGATGGATCTGACTCGGATTCGGTGATCCAGCCGGCCGTCTGCAGACGCTTGAGCGTCGGGTAGAGGGTGCCGTAACTGATCGCCGCTCGGATGGTGCCCAGCTTGGTGGCGAGTTCTTTACGAAGCTCGTATCCGTGCATCGGGTTTTCCTGGAGCAGACCGAGGATTGCCATGTCCAACATCTGGCTGCCCCTCTTTCTGTTCTGATGTATCGGCCCGATACATCGCTACCGTAGATCCACGATCGGATGGACGCAAGGAAAACGGAAAGTGTTGCTGGTTACGCAACGGCCGCGGCACGCTGAGTGATGGCTGTCGCCCGTGCGGCGAGGACCGCGTACTCTCTTCGCCATGCGCACGCAGCGGCAGGTCGTCGACTACTCGCTACAGAAGCGAGCAGTGCTGCGTGACGTGCTCAACGGGCGGGTCGGGACCCTCGAGGTCTGCGATGCCTCGCCGTACTTGAAAAACGCTGCTCGGTTCCATGGCGAGCCGACGGACGAGCGCTGTCCCATCTGCCGCCGAGACAATCTCACCCTTGTGCATTACATCTATGGCGATGAGCTCAAGCAGTCCGCCGGGCAGGCTCGGAAACTTGCCGAGCTGCCAGTCCTGGCGATGACTCTGCGTGAGTTTCAGGTCTTCGTCGTAGAGGTGTGCCGCTCCTGCGCGTGGAATCACCTGATCCAGCAGTTCGTGCTGGGCCAGGACACGCTGAACGCCGACGAGTTTTCGTCCGCCGCGGGCCGCCACCGCGAAACTGGGTCGTCGTCACAACGCCGGGAGGGCCGCGGATGACGTGGCTCGATCTCGTTGACGTGGAGACCACCCCGACCGACTCGGGCATCCAGCGCCGTATTCGGTCACTCATCACATTCGACAGGGCGGCTGCCGGGATGCAGCCCAAATCGTCCGCACGTGGCGTTGTCGGCGGGGGCCCCTCCAGGGCTCTGTCGGCGCGCGCCACCGCGACCGAGGTGTGACCGCATGAATCCGTACGGCGATTCGCAGTCTCCGCGTGCCCGGGCCAGCGTGCCCGGGTCCGGTGCGTCCGCGCCTGACGACCAGCCCGCCGGCCGCAGTCCGGGCGGGGACCGTCCAGCTCCTGACGCGTACCGCCGTGGGGCCGGCGGACGCGCTTCCGTCGGCGCCGCCTCGGTCGCCTCGGCTTCGGCCGGGGCGCCAGCCGGACGTGCTTCCGTCGGCGGTGTCACCGGTAGCGCCTCGGTGGGCAGTGCCTCCGTCGGTGGCGTCACCGGCTCCGCGCGAGTCGGCGCGCGCGCCTCGGTGGGCGCCGGCACCGGCTCCGTCGGCGGCCGCGCCTCGGTGGCTCGCGCCGCGGTCCGGCCGACCCCGGCCGCGGGTGGGCCGGGCGCGCCCACTCCGCCCACCGGCAAGGACAAGTCCAAGGCCGCCAAGCGCCGCCGCCGCACCAACATCCTCACGGCCGCCGCGGCTGTGGTGGTCATCATGCTCGGCGCCGGAGTCGTGGGTGGCACCTACTTCTTCGACGACGTGGCACTGCCGCCGCCGGTCACCGAGACCCAGCAGAACGTGATTCTGGACAGCAAGGGCACGGTGATCGACAAGGTCGGCGATCAGAACCGGGTCGTCGTGCCGGAAGAAAAGATCAACGACGTCGTCGAGTTCGCGGTCGCCGGAGCCGAGGACAAGAACTTCTACAACCACCACGGCATCGACATGAAGGGCATCGTCCGTGCCGCGTGGAACAACTTCACCGGTGGCGCCACCCAGGGCGCGTCGACGATCACCCAGCAGTACGCGCGGCACGCGGCTGATCTGAAGGCGATCAGCATCAACCGGAAGCTGCGCGAGGCGGTGATCGCCCGCAAGCTCGAGTCGCAGTACAACAAGCAGCAGATCATGGGTATGTACCTGAACTACGTCGACTTCGGCGAGGGCCGGTACGGCATCGAGGCCGCGGCGCAGGGCTACTTCGGCAAGTCGGTGACCACGCCGGCCGGACAGAAGAACGCCCTCACGCCGTACGAGGCCGCGGTGCTCGCCTCGATCATCAAGCAGCCTTACAAGACCGACTCGCACCCGGGTTACGACCCGAACGACAACCTCACCAACGGCAAGGTTGGCGGTCCCGCCCTCGAGCGGTGGGAATACACCATGAAGAACATGTTGGACATGAACTGGATCTCCCAGGACGTGTACAACAAGCGGGTCTACCCGAAGGTCAAGCCGCGCAGCTCCAAGTCGAGCTGTGCGACCTGTCAGGGTGATAAGCCGGTCGGCATGATCACTCGGCACGTCATGGCCGAGCTGGCCACGATGGGGATCTCCGAGCAGCAGTTCGAAAAGGGCGGCTTGACGATCACCACCACGATCAACCCCGCCGTGCAGAAGGCGGCCGAGGAGGCGGGCTCGCAGAAGAGCGCCGACTCGCCGATGCACGATCTCTCCAAGAAGTATCAGGCGGCGGTCATCGGCATCGACCCGACCAACGGGCGGGTGCTCGGCTACTACGGCGGTGACACTCCGGCCGGCCTGGACTACGGCGGCTACATGAACTCCGACGGCACGGAAATCACTGGTGGACAGTCGCCCGGCTCGACCATGAAGATTTACACGCTGGCGGCCGGCCTCCAGGAGGGCGTCTCCTTCGACAGCATCTGGAACGGTGATCTGAAGCGGCGCAACGGCACGGCGATCAGCAACGCGGGCGCCGATCCCGGCAAGGTCTGTGGCGGCAAGATCAAGTACTGCGATCTCGAAACCGCGACGATCAAGTCGTACAACTTCCCGTTCTACTGGATCACTGACACGATCGGGCGGGACAAGGTCATCTCGGCCGCCAAGGCCGCCGGTCTGAAGCACATGATCACCGACGAGAAAGCCGGCTTCAAGAACGGCGAGATCGTCGACCTGACCAAGACCGACAAGAGCACCTGGAACAAGACCGGCTACTTCGATAACGAGGTCGGCTTCGGCCAGTACCGTGTCGTTCCGCTCGAGCACGCCGAGGGCGTGGCTACCATCGTCAACCAGGGTGTCCACCACAACGCCCACTTCGTGCAGACGGTGAAGCGGACCGACCCGGAGACCGGCAAGTCGACGGTCGTCGGCCGGGAGAACACCGCGGGCAACCGGGTCTTCGGCGCCAACGAGATGTCGAACCTCTCCGCCGTCATGAAGGAGATCGTCGACGTCGACAAGCGCGACCTGAAGAACGGTCGCGAGGGCATCGCCAAGTCCGGCACCTGGGAGTACCAGGAGGGCAGCGGTGACTGCTGGTTCGTCGGCGGTATTCCGCAGCTGGCCGCGACCGTGTGGGTCGGTGGCAAGGAGAACAAGGTCCAGCTGAAGGAGACCAGCGGCAAGGACATGTTCGGCGCCGGCACACCGTCGCGGATCTGGAAGATGTTCATCGACTCGGTGACCAGCGCGCTGGACATGGAGAAGAAGGACTTCCCGGACCGCATCAAGACCGGTGAGGCGGACAAGTTCGGCAACGGTGAGAAGCCGGTCGAAGCGCCGGTCAACGACTGTGCCTTCGCCGTGATCGGCCTCGGTTGTGACAACAACGGCGGCAACAACACCGGGAACGGAACCGGCAACGGTAACGGGAACGGCAATGGGAACGGCAACGGTAACGGGAACGGCACCGGGACCAATACGGACGGGACGACCACACTCCCAACCACTGGTACACAAACCGACGGCGGTTAGCTACTCTCTGCTGCTCCAACGCGGACCGGCGTGCACCCTTTCCTAGGGTGTGCGCCGGTTTTTGTCGTCATGGGCGACCCACTGGTGATCAGGCGCACGTCCGTCGAGGTTCTTAAGGCATGATGCGTTGTCATGAGCACGCAACCGTCCGAGGACATTGACCGCCCCGATGCCCCGAGCGCGTCGGCGACCGGGGATGGATTCGTCCGCGGGCTCTCCGAGGCGATCGGTGGGCCGCTCGGCTCGCATGCGGTGCGACCCGATGCGCGGCGCGGCCGGTTCTGGACGGCAGCTCGGATCATCCTGGCTCTGACCTGCATCACACTGGCGCTCTCCTGGGTGCAGAAGTCGCCCTGCCAGACCGGCGACTGGCAGAAGAACGTCCAGTACACCCGGTTCTGCTACACCGACGTGCTCGCGTTGTACTACGCGGAGGGCCTCAACGACGGCAAGGTCCCGTACAAGGATCATGCCGTGGAATACCCGGTGGTCACCGGTTACTTCATGGGCGCGCTCGGGCTGCCGGTGCATGCGTACGGCGTGAAGCACCCGGAGATCAACCAGGGTCAGTGGTTCTACAACGCGAACGCGCTGGTGCTCTCCGCGCTGGCGGTGGCGACCGCGGCCGCCCTTCTCGCGTTGCGACGGCGCCGGCCCTGGGACGCGGCGATCTTCGCGTTATCGCCGATCATCTTCTTCACCGCGACGGTCAACTGGGACTTCCTCGCGATCGGCCTCGCCGCGATCGGCCTCTATCTGTGGGCCAAACGCCGGCCGGTCTGGGCCGGTGTTTTCCTGGGGCTCGGTGCGGCCGCCAAGTTGTGGCCCCTGTTCATCCTCGGACCGATCCTGATCCTGGCGCTTCGATCGAAGACCATCCAGAAATGGGCGTGGGCGTTCGGGGCTACGGTCGTCACCTGGCTCGCGGTCAACTTCCCGGTCTGGCTCCTGTGGCACGACAGTTGGCTGAGATTCTTCCAGCTCAACAGCGAGCGGCCGATCGACTGGGGCACGTTCTGGTACGTCGGCCGGTACCTCGACGGCAAATGGCACAACGGCAGCCAGGGTGATCAAGGCCCGTTCCAATGGCTCAGCAACCACGTGCCGACGCTCAACATCCTGACGTACGGGCTGTTCGGCCTGGCCTGCGTGGCGATCGCGATCCTGGCCCTCACCGCCCCCCGCCGCCCGCGCCTGGCCCAGCTCTCCTTCCTGGTCGTCGCCGCCTTCCTTATCTTCAGCAAGGTCTGGTCGCAGCAGTACGTCCTGTGGCTGCTCCCCCTGATCGTGCTGGCCCGGCCCCGCTGGGGCGCGATCATCGCCTGGACGGTCGCCGAATTCGGCTACTTCACCGCGTTCTACGCCGAGCTCCTCGGCGCCGGTGGCAAGCCGGTGATCCCGGAGGGCACGTTCGTGCTGGCCGCGACCCTGCGCATCATCACCGTCGCGGTCCTCTGTGGCCTGGTGGTCCGCGAGATCTGGCGGCCCGAGCTGGACGTGGTGCGGCAGTCGTACTCCGACGACCCCGACGGCGGCCCGCTCAACGAGCCGGACGCCGGGTGGATCGACAAACTGCGGCGTGCCGTCGGTGTCGTCCCGAAGCAGAAGCCCGACGCGGAGGATGCCCTGGAGCCGGCCCCGCCGGCCGGAGCGCCCGCCTAGAGGGTTCGCTGGGGCATCGACGGATCCAGCTGGCCGGGCAGGGTCCCCTGGGCCGGCTGGGACGGGAAAGTGTCCTGGCCCGGCTGGGTGGGGAAGGTGCCCTGGCCGGGCTGGGTGGGGAAGATGCCCTGGCCCGGCTGGGTGGGGAAGCCGGACGGGCTGGTGCCCGGCTGGTTGGCACCGGGCTGGGGCTGGTTTTGGCCGGTCGTCGGCTGACTCAGCCGGAACACGACGGCGTCGTCCAGGTCTTCGCGGGTGATGCCGAGCGAATCGACCGGGACGTCGCCCGCTCGCTCCCAGGGGGTTCCGGCGACGTAGCCGCGCAGCAGCAGGACCGTGGTGATGCCCTGGCCGCGCAGGTATTCCACGCTCGCCTGATCGGGGAACGTCGCGGCGTTGCGGCGCAGATCGGCCTGGCGCCCCGCGGCGAAGCCGCCCGAGCCGTTGGCGATCTGCTGGAACCGGCTCGTGGACCAGAGCATCACCATCTGGTCGGTCAGCTCGGCCGTCGGCAGGACCAGCACCGGGCCGGTGATCGTGCGCATCGCGGTCGGCTGGTCCGGGATGATCGGGTGAGCGGTGGAGTTCCAGCCCTCGACCAGCACCAACGCGAGCGGGATCAGGGTGGCCGTGCGCAGCCACGGCCCCGGCCACGGCGGGATGCGCAGCTCGGCCCAGTGATCGGCGCGGCGGACGAACTCGGCGACCGCGCCGGCCGCCAGGACCGCCAGCAGCAGGGTCACCCAGAGCATGAGGCGGCCGGGAACCCGGGTGCCGGCCGACGCGGGCAGGTGGCCGAAGAGTGGCAGATAGGTCCAGCGGCCGCCGAAAAAGTTGGTGCCCAGCGTCAGGATGATCGTGACAGCCAGGCCGGCCAGCAGGAACAGCCGCTGCCAGAGCGTCCAGATGGAGAAGGCCAGACCGGCCAGCGCCAGGGCGTAGAGCACGAACCCCGGCAGCAGCGACATCTCGGCGGGCCAGGTCAGCGACGACCTCGGCACGGCGTGCGCGCCGCCCCAGATGCGTGACTCGGCCGGGCCGATCAGCAGGCTCCGCAGCGGCGGCGAGAAGAATTTGATCTCGGCGGTTGCCGTGGCCGTGCCGGAATTCTTGAGGTACGGCAAGGCGATCAGCGCGGCGACGCCGACGACGATCAGGGGGCCGATCACGTCGGTGACCAGCAGCCGCCAGCCCAGCAGCGGGCGCTCGGCGGGCCGCCGCCACCGGCGGATCGGCACCCGCACCAGCAGCACCAGCAGAATGATCCCGAGTACGCCGAGGAACGGCAGACCCAGCGAGAAGCCGAGACTGACCTGCCACGCCGCGACCAGCCAGCCGGCTGCCGCCCAGCCCGGGTGCCGGTGCGTGCGCCGGAATCCGCGTCGCATCGACCAGCCGTGCCCGCGGGCCAGCATCGCCAGGGCGAGCGGGATGCCACCGGCCGAGATGATGTCGAGGTGACCCTCCTGGGCGAGGCGCCACGGCACGTAGGTGGAGGCGATCGCGGCCACCGCGGCGCCGGTGCGGCCCGCGCCCAGTTGCCGGACCAGCGCGTACGCGCCGATCAGCAGCAGCGCGTGGGCCAGCACGAAGATGATGTTGTAACGCAGGGCGGCCGCGAGCGGACCCTCGCCGATCATGCCGGCCGGGGCGTAGCCGAGCAGACTGTCCCCGAACGCGAAGCTGTTGGGCTCGGCGAAGAACGCGTTGGACTGCCAGAGCTTGACCGGATCGGTGAGCAGGATGTGCCCGCTCCAGGCGATCTGCCAGGCCTGCCGGGCCGGGTCGCCGAGGTCCTGCGGCAGGGTGTGCAGCGGGTATTGCAGGGTGGGCCAGGTCAGCGCCACGGCAACGGCCAGAGCGAGGTAGGTGACCACCGCGTACTCATGGATCAGGCCGCGGCCGATGGCCCGCATGCCGCGACGGAATCGGCCGGGGCCGCGCTCGCTGGCCGTGGCGAAGGCTCGCCACGGGTCCGGCGGCACGTTGGCCGGACGGTCGCTGGGCAGGGGTTCCTTGAGCTTGACCGCGGGAGTGCTCGCGGGCACATCCACATCGGACGGCACGACGCCGGCGGCCGCGGCCATCGCGCCGACCGGTGGTTTCGCCACCTGCGCGGGGATCAGCGGAGCGGGCGCCTTCAGCTTGCCGGAGAAGAAACGGCGCCGGCCGGGCTTGGCCGGAACGGTCACGGCCGGCTGGGTCAGCGTCGGTGTCGGGACCTCGGCAGCCTTGTCGATCAGAGCCGCGCGAGCCGCCTCGGACATCGGCGGCAGACTGGCGGCCGGCCCAGTCGGGCCGGCCGGGGTCGGGCTGGCTGGAGTTGGGCTGGCTGGAGTTGGGCTGGCTGGAGTTGGGCTGGCTGGAGTTGGGCTGGCTGGAGTTGGGCTGGCTGGAGTTGGGCTGGCCGGAGTTGGGCTGGCCGGGGTCGGGCTGGCCGGCGTTGGGTCGGCTGGCGTTGGGCCGGCCGGAGTCGAGTCGGCAGGAGCGGAGCCCCTGGGTGCCTGCTTCGCCGGGCGGTCGCGCGCTGAGCCCGCGGCCGGCGGCGGGTCGCCCGGCCTCGTCGGCGCAGCCGGGCGTAGCGCCTCTGCCTCCGGGGCGCGTTGCGCCGGTGGGGCCGGGGCCGTGGGCTGCTTCGGCTGGTCGGTGGTCATGGTCCTCCCCAGTAACCAGGCGCGATCAGCGGCCCGCCCGCTCCCGCAGGAGAGCGATGTCGGCGGTCTGGCCCTCGACGCCTCCGGGCGTCTCGACGACGGCCGGCGCGCCGGAGGCCCGGATCGCGGCCACCACCAACTCCGGGTCGATCTTGCCATTGCCGAGGTTGTCGTGCCGGTCCTGGCCGGAGTCGAAACCGCCCTTCGAGTCGTTGGCGTGGATCAGATCGATCCGGCCGGTGATCGCCTTGACCCGATCGACGACGCCGACCAGGTCTTCGCCGCCGGCGAACGCGTGACAGGTGTCGAGGCAGAAGCCCGCGCCGAAGCCGGCCACCGCGTCCCACAGGCGGGCCAGGTCGTCGAAGCGGCGGGCGCACGCGTTGTCGCCGCCGGCGGTGTTTTCGATCAGAATCGGCAGGGGGAGACCGCCGTCCTTCTCCGCGTACTCGAAGGCCTTGCGCCAGTTGTCGAAGCCGGCCGCCAGGTCGGCGTCCTTGCCGACGTGGCCGCCGTGCACGATCAGGCCTTTCGCGCCCAGCTCGGCGGCGGCCCGGGCGTGCGCCATGAGCAGCTTGCGGCTCGGGATGCGGATCCGGTTGTTGGGCGACGCGACATTCACGATGTAGGGCGCATGGATGTAGATGTCCACCTCGGACTCGCGCAGGGCCGCGGCATCCTCACGCGGTTTGGGTGATTTGTAACCCTGCGGGTCGGTCAGGAAGAACTGGATGGCGTCGGCACCGCGAGCGGCGGCCGCCTCCAGGGGATCGGTGGGATCGACATGGGCTCCGATGCGCATGGGGATGAGCCTACGACGGGGGTGCGACGCTTACTGCCCGCGTCACCGCCCGGCCGCGGACCTCGTTTATCCCGTTCGAGACTTCAACCGAGCGGGGAGATGTTCATGTCGCGGCTGTTCCGATACCGAATCACGGCGCTGGCGCTGGGAGGTCTGATCTTCGGAGCACCGCTGCTGATCAACGGGACAGCGAGCGCCGAGCAGCTCGGCGAGGGCGGCCGCCAGGTGGCCTTCGGCGGCGGCGGGGGTCTCACTCTCTCCTGCGAGTCGCACCCCGAGGTGGAGTCGATGGTGGTGCCAGCCGAGAGCACGATCTGGGTAGTCAACCGGACCGGGTACAGCGCGCAGCTGCGACTGGGCGGCGAGACCAAGGGCACGCTGCCGGACGACGCCGGCACCGAGGTGGTGTTCCGCCGGGGAACCACGGCGGTCACGCTCAAGCCGAACTGCCCGCTCGGTGAGGACGTCGAGCCGCTCATGGTCACGGCCTCGCCGTCGGCCACGGCCATGCTGCCCGATCCGATCCCGATTCCGGCCAGCGGCGATTCGAGCGCGTCGGCCACCACGTCGGCCGGGTCCTCGGGCACTCCGGCCGGGGCGGCGGCCGGCGCCACGCTGCCGGACTCGGCAACGACGGCGGAGCGGCCCTCGCGGGCCTCGGTGAAGCGGCACGGCGCGGCGCACGGTCCGGCGCTGCGCAACTCGACGCTCCCCCAGGCCGCGACGCCCGGCCTGGTGCCGGGCAGTGACACCGCAAAGATCAAGACCAAGATCGCGGCCGGTACGCCGGGGAGCCCGAACCCGGCGTTCGCGGGAATGCCGCCCGGCGACAAGAAGACGCTGGTCACCGACGTACCGCCGGATGATCTGCCGCCGGTCACGCAGGAAGCCGAGCCGGCGGCAGCAAGCCCGCCACACACCGAGGTCGCCGCGGCGGAGCCGGTGGCGGCGATGACGCCGATGCGTGAGTCCGGACCGATCGGATTACTCGGGTTGATCGCGTCGGTGTGCGTGATGGGAGTCGGTGCGGCGGCAATTCGGTCAATCGTGTCGCAACGTGCAAATCGGGCAAATATGGCGTAGCGTTCCTGACAACAGGCTCCGCGGGGCGGCCGCGTCCAACCTCATCGGTGTGGTCGTTCCTCCCCAGGTCCCACCCAGCGAAAGCGGATCGGGCGCCCCGCGGCTGAAATGAAGGACCCCGTCCGCCGACGGGGTCCTTTCATGTGATGGTCAATTTGGGCAGGTCGGCCCACCTGGGTATGCTTGCTCGGTTCGCAGTCTCAACCGTGGGCACGATCCCGTCCCCGCGGCTTTTTCTTGCGAGCGACACAAGACCTCCTGCCACGGAGAGACCGTGGCCGCATAGCCCACAGGAGGTGAATGTCTTGCGTCATTACGAACTCATGGTGATCCTCGATCCTTCGCTCGAGGAGCGCACCATCGCCCCGTCGCTCGATCAGTACCTGAAGGTGATCACGAACGCGGGTGGCTCGGTGGAGAAGCTCGATGTGTGGGGCCGTCGCCGGCTCTCCTTCGAGATCAACAAGAAGGCCGAGGGCATCTACGCCGTCGTCGACCTTCAGGCGACCCCCGAGGCGGTGGCCGAGCTGGACCGTCAGCTGCGGCTCAACGAGAACATCCTGCGTACCAAGGTCATCCGGCCCGAGACCCGCTGATCCTCGTTTTTGTCAGGGGGTTCTGAGAACCTCCTACGAACGAGAAACAGCGGCGAGGAGAAGATCATGGCAGGAGAAACCGTTATCACGATCGTCGGTAACCTCACCGACGATCCCGAGCTGCGCTTCACCCCGTCGGGTGCGGCGGTTGCCAAGTTCCGCATCGCGTCCACGCCGCGGACCCTGGACCGTCAGTCAGGCGAGTGGAAAGACGGCGAGCCACTGTTCCTTGCGTGCAACATCTGGCGTGACGCCGCCGAGCACGTCGCCGAGTCGCTGCAACGTGGCTCTCGGGTGATCGTGCAGGGCCGGCTGCGCCAGCGGTCTTACGAGACCCGCGAGGGAGAGAAGCGCACCGTCTACGAACTCGAGGTCGACGAGATCGGCCCGTCCCTGCGTTACGCCACGGCGAAGGTGCAGCGGATGAACCGTTCAGGCGGCGCTGGGGGCGGCGGCTTCGGCGCTTCCAACGGCGGTGGTGGCGGCAACCGGCAGCAGCCCAGCACGACCAGCGGTGCCGGCGGAGGCAACTTCGACGACCCGTGGGCGACTGCCGCTCCGGCCCAGGGCGGTGCCCGCTCCGGCGGCGCTGCGGCCTCCTCCTCGTTCGACGACGAGCCTCCCTTCTAGCCCGTCACGGGCTGCAATGAGTTCAGGAGTAAGCAATGGCTAAGGCTGCGGCACTGCGCAAGCCGAAGAAGAAGGTGAACCCGCTCGACAAGGACGGGATCACCTACATCGACTACAAGGACACCGCCCTGCTGCGGAAGTTCATCTCCGACCGGGGCAAGATCCGTGCCCGCCGCGTCACCGGGGTGACCTCTCAGCAGCAGCGTCAGATCGCCCGCGCGGTCAAGAACGCTCGCGAGATGGCGCTCCTGCCCTACACCGCCACGGCGCGCTGAGGAAGGTCTGCGATATGAAGATCATCCTCACTCAGGAAGTGTCGGGTCTCGGCACGCCCGGCGACATCGTCGAGGTCAAGAACGGCTACGGCCGTAACTACCTGCTGCCCCAGGGTTTCGCGATCCAGTGGACCAAGGGTGCGGAGAAGCAGGTCGTCGTCATCAAGCGGGCCCGCGAGGCTCGTGAGATCCGCGACCTGGGCCAGGCCAACGAGGTCAAGCAGCAGCTGAGCGGCCTCAAGGTCACGCTGAACGCGCGTTCCGGCAACGGCGGGCGTCTGTTCGGCTCGATCACCCCGGCCGAGATCGTCGACGCGGTCAAGGCCGCCGGCGGCCCGGCCCTCGACCGTCGCCGCCTCGAGCTGCCGGGTCACATCAAGACGACCGGCGCGTACAACGTGCAGGTCAAGCTGCACCCCGAGGTGACCGCGACGTTCCCGGTGAACGTGGTGGCAGCTAAGTAGGTCGCTTTCCTTCGGCGCGTCGGGCCTCGGCCCGGCGCGCCGATTGCTTTCCCGGTCCTCTGTTGCTGGTTCCTCTGTGGCCGGTCAGCTGAGGCTGTTGCCGGTGACGGCGGAGGCCAGCACCGTGGCCAGCCCGCCGCCGACGACCGCGGCCGCGAGGCCGACGCTGATTGCCTTCCACGAGGTGCTGAACTTACGCAGGCCGACCGCCACCAGCACGCTGAGCACCAGCGAGATCAGGAACTGCGGGGCCGCGCCGGCCAGGGTGTCCAGCGCGTGCGACTTCGACCCGGTGTCGACCACCAGCATGTAGATGATGAACAGGACGATGGGTACGCCGTACCAGATCACCGTGTAGCCGACCGCGGCCAGCGGACCTCCGGCCTCCTGGTCATCCTCCTCGTCCGGGTCGAGCAGGTCGCTCTTCCGGATCGTCGGGAAGCTGCCGGTCACCGGGCGGCGTTCGTACGAACCGGTCATGCCGCTCTGGTAGCCGCCGGACCGCTGCGGGCGGGACATCGGGTCCAGTTGCTCGCGCGGAACCGGCGAGATCAGCGAAGTCGATGTGGAGGATAAGTTCGAGGAGCTCCGGACGGCGGCTGAGCCGCTCGGCCGAAAGGGCAAATAATCCGAGGTGCCGAAGCGCCGGGACTCACCCTCGGCGAGGTCGCTGCTGTCGGCGAGATCGCGGCGCCAGTCGTCTCCGCCGGTGTCGCGATAGCCGGCCGATCCGCGACCGGAATCGGGGGCGTCGGTCAGCTGCCAGGAGCTGAGGTCCTTGTTGGCGGGCTCGCCGAGAGTCCACGACGGCGCTTCCGTCGCCGCGTCGACTCCTCGTGCCTGGCGACCACCGCCGGCGGGGTCGAGATCGCGGCGCCAGTCGTCCGCGCCCGTCGGCTCGTCGGCTCGCCGCCGGCCACCACCGCTCGGGTCGAGGTCACGGCGCCAGTCGTCGGCAGCAGGCGGCCCGTCGGCTTGCTGGCCGCCGCTCGGATCCAGGTCGCGTCGCCAGTCGGCGCCGGGCGCTTCCGCGGCTCGCCGGCCGCCGTTCGGGTCGAGGTCGCGTCGCCAGTCATCGGCGGGCGGGGCCTCGTCCGGCCGCCGGCGGCTGCCGTAGGGCACGCCGCTACGTGGTGAGTTGCCAGGAGCGCCGTACGGAACGGCGCTGCTCGGGGCGGTGCCGGGCTCGTCGACCTGGGAGCGGCCGCTGGGCAGTTCGCGGCGAGGGCTGCCGTACGCGGGACCGCTGGCGGGGGCCGCACCGAAGGCGGTGGTGTCGTCGGAGCGGGCGCGGCCGCTCGGAAGCTCGCGGCGCGGGGTGCCGTAGGCGGTGCCGCTGGTAGGAGCGGCGCTGCCGTAGGTCGGGCCGCCCGCCGCGCTGCTGCCGTAGGTCGCGCCGCCTCCGCCGCCGTAGGCAGGGCCGCTGGCCGGGGTGCTTCCGCTCGGCAGCGCGCGACGCGGCGAACCATAGGTCGGACCGCTGCGCGGCGCGCTGGCGGGGTCGTCGTAGTCCTGGCCGCCGGACCTCGGGTCGAAGGCGGGGCCGCTGCGGGGTGCATTGGCGGGAGAGTCGTAGGCCTGCCCGCCGGACCTCGGGTCGTAGGCCGGGCCGCTGCGCGGTGCGTTCGAGGGGCCGTCGTAGCCGCGATCACGGCCCGGACCCGGGTAACCGCGATCGTCGCCGGTCTGCCCACCGCCGTATGGCATCGCGCTGCGCGGGGAACTCGAGGGCATGGCGCTGCGCGGCGCGCTGGACGGGCCACCGCCCGGGCCGGGCGGAGTGCGCCAGTCGTTGTCGTCATCGTCCTGGCGGCGGGCGTCGCGGTTGCCGTCGTTGTCGGCGGACGGTCCGGCCGGGAGCGCGCGGCGCGCCGGCGGGGTGTGGTTGGTGGCCTCGCGACGGGAGGCTTCCTCGCGCCATGCCGTGACGCGCGGGTCGTCCTCGGAGCGGCTCCATTGGCCGGTGTCGGGGTCGCGGGTCCAGCTGCTGGTGTCCGGTTCGGCGGCCCAGGAGCCGGTGTGCTCGCGCCAGTCGTCGCGGACCTCGTTGTAACGCGCCTTGCCGCGCGGCGCCGAACGGGGCGGGCCGTCCGGGCGGGGCGGGCCGTCCGGGCGGGGCGGGCCGTCCGGACGGGCGCGGCGACCGGCCGGAGCGGCAGGGCCGCTTCCGGTGGCGGAGATGCCGCGGCCGTCCTCGCCGAAGCGTGGGGGCTCGGTGGGCTCGCTCTCGGCCCGGCTGCGCCGGCGGCCGATGCCGGTGGAGGACACCGCGGCGTCGGCCGGATAGCCCGCCGCGCCGCGACCGAAGCCGCCACCGGGCTGCTCGGCCGGGCCTGCGCCACGGCCGTAGCCGGGCTGATCCGCCCCCGGGCCGGGGCCACGGCCGTAGCCGGGCTGATCCGCCCCCGGGCCGGGGCCACGGCCGTAGCCGGGCTGGTCCGCCGGAGTGGGGCCACGGCCGTAGCCGGGCTGGTCCGCCGGAGTGGGGCCACGGCCGTAGCCGGGCTGGTCCGCCGGGCCGGAGCCGCGGCCGTAACCGGGTTCGTCCGCTGGGCCGGACCTGCGGCCGAGGCCAGGCTGGTCTGCCGGGCCACGGCCGTAGCCGGGCTCGTCCGCTGGGCCGGACCTGCGGCCGAGGCCGGGCTGGTCTGCCGGGCCGGGAACGCGGCCGTAGCCGGGCTCGTCAGCTGGGCCGCGGCCGTAGCCGGGCTCGTCTGCCGGGCCGGACCTGCGGCCGAGGCCGGGCTGGTCTGCCGGGGCGGGACCGCGGCCGTAGCCGGGCTGGTCGGCAGCGCCGGCGCCGCGGCCGAAGCCAGTGGTCGGTGCTGCGGCGGGCGGCTCGACCGGGTAGCCAGGGGCGGCACGCCGACCGAAGTCGTCGGCCGGTGACTCGGCGGGATAGCCCGCGCCGCGGCCGAAGGCGGTGGGCGGCGCGGAAGCGGGCGGCGGGTCGGTCTGGTATGAACCGCGCCCATAACCGGTGGTCGGTGCGGCGGCCGGCGGGTCCGATGGATATCCGCCTCGTCCGGGGCCGGTCGTTGGTGGGTCGGCTGGATACGCGCCGCGGCCGAAGCCGGTGGTGGGTGCGGCGGCCGGGGGGTCGGCCGGATACGCGCCGCGGCCGAAGCCGGTGGTGGGTGCGGCCGCGGGAGGATCAGCGGGGTAACCGCCTCGGCCGGAGCCGATGGCGGGCTGGCCAGCCTGGTAGGCGCCGCGATCGAACCCGGTCGGCGCCTCGGCCGGGTATCCGCCACGGCCGGGACTGGTCGACGGCGCGTCCCCCGGGTATCCGCCCCGGCCGGGACTGGTCGATGGCGCGTCCCCCGGGTATCCGCCCCGGTCCGGACTGGTGGTCGGGGGCTCGCCCGGGTATCCACGCCGGCCGGAACCGCCGGCCGGGGGCTCGCCCGGGTATCCGCCACGGCCGAGACCGGTCGACGTCGAGTCGCTCGGGTATCCGCCCCGGTCCGGGCCGGTGGTCTGCGGGTCGGCCTGGTAGGCGCCGCGGCCGAAGCCGGTGGTCGGCGCGGCGGGCGGCGGGTCGCCCGGGTATCCGCCCCGGCCGGGGCTGCTCGACGGAGCGTCGGCCGGGTAGCCGCCGCGACCGACTCCGGTGGTGGACGGGTCGGCGGGGTAACCGCGTGGCGTCTCGGCGACCGGCGTCTCGTCGGCGTAGCGATTGCGGCGCGGGGCCTCGGCGGCGTGCCCACCGGGACGATCGTCGTAGTTGATCGGCAGCGGCACCGACACGGAGCGGGAACCGTGGCCGGTGTCGTCACGGCGGGAGCGGCGGCCCGGCTCGTCGTAGGGGCTGGCGCGGTGGCCGGCCTCCTCCGGCGGCGTCGACGGGAGGGAGCGGCGGCCGGTCGAGCCGTCGTGCCGCCCGGTGCCGGTCGACCAGGGGGGCGTGGCCGGGTCGGTGAACCGCGGGATGCTGCCGGTGTCGGTGTGACCCGCCCAGTTGTCGGAGTCGGAGCGCGTGGCCCAACCCGTACCCCCGGAAGGTGCGGAACCACCCTCCGGAGCCCGGCGGCGCCCGACCGAGGGCGACCCACCAGCCGGATCCGCGTCGCGGCGCCAGGCCGCGCGGTCGTCCTCGCGCACCAGATGGCGGCTGTCGTCGCGGGGTGTCCGCCAGCTCGGGCTCTCGGCCGGATCGTCCATGCGCAGCCAGCCGGAGATGGACTCCGGATCTGACGCGGGCGCGGCCGGCGCGGAGCGGTTGTCGGCGAGATCGTTCCAGGTCGCGGTGCCCTCGATGGCGTCGCGCTGCCAGGGCTGGCGGCTGCTGCTTCGCCGGCTGGGCTGCTCGGGAGTGGGGTCGACGAGTTGCTGCCAGGACGGAGAACTCTCGGCCGGCGGGCGCGGTGCGGGCTGTTGCCAGGACGGCGTCTGCGGTTCCTGCCACGTGTTGCCCGAGCTCGGCGACGTGAACTGCTGCCAGGCCGGCCGGGACTCGGCTTCGTCCGGGGCCGACCAGGCCGTGTTGGAGATGGCCGGTTGGGCGTTGGGGGTCTCGACGGGCGGCTGGTAGGTGCTCTCGCCGCCGGTCTGCCACGCCTCGGTGGTCGAGCGCCAGCCGTGTGAACCGGTGGTGGAACGCCACTCGGTCGTCTGCCGCCAGCGCGCTCCGGCGGCTCGCCACTCGGCGGTCTCGGTGCGCCAGCCAACGCCGTCGGCCGGGAAGGTGGGGCGGCCCTTGGCGACATCGGAGTATCGCCCGGCCTGCTCGACGGCCTGGCCCTGGTCGGACTCGGCCTGCTGGGCCCACGCGTCGGCGCGGCGCTGCCAGGTGAGGGCCTCGGCGCTGGGCTGCATGCTGCCGGTGTCGGTCAGAGACGACCATTTCGGCTCAGGCTCGACGTTATCGGCATTTTCCGGACTCGGAGCGGGCCACGGCTGCGCCGCACGACGGTCTCGCGGCATGCGAGCGCCGTAGTCCCACTCCCGTTGGTCCACCCAGAAAGCGTGACGTGCGCGAGACCGAACCGCAACGCCTCCGGGCGACGGCTTGCTCACGCGGGGCAGCTTTTTCGCCCTCCACAGGTGGGGACAACGTTATTGCTGCTGGATAAGGCAGGTGCCGTGCCGACCCGCACCGTTGTGCACAGGATGTGCACAACCCTGCCCACAGGCTGGGGCGGGATGTCCACAGGTTCTCCCAAGGCTCGTCCACCGGTGAGGTTGGGCAGGTGGCATCCGGGTTCGTAGAGTGGGGCCGCCTTGATCGGGACAATTTCCTGAATCGTGGCCGGGGTTCAGCCGAAAGTGTCATACCCAGGCGGTTGGATCACCAGAACAGCACTGCCGACGGAGGGGGTCCGGTGTCGATCACCGACGACGCACGGCCGGAGTCACGGCCACCGGGCCAACCCGGGGGTGGTGGGACGCCGCGTAAAGGTGACGCTCCGAGTGGCGGTGGCTTCGACAAGTCACCACCGCAGGACGTCGCGGCCGAGCAGGGTGTGCTCGGCGGCATGCTGCTGTCCAAGGACGCGATCGCCGACGTCGTCGAGATCCTCAAGCACAGCGACTTCTACCGCCCGGTGCACGCCACGATCTTCGACGTGGTCCTGGACCTTTACGGGCGGGGCGAGCCGGCCGACGCGCTGACCGTGGCCGCGGCCCTCTCCGACTCCGGTGACCTGGGGCGGATCGGCGGCGTGCCTTATCTGCACACGCTGATCGAGAGCGTGCCCACCGCGGCCAACGCCTCCTATTACGCGCGCATCGTCTCCGAGCGGGCGATCCTGCGCCGCCTGGTCGAGGCGGGCACGAAGATCGTCCAGCTGGGCTACGGCGCGAACGGCAACGGCGGCCGCGACGTCGACGACATCGTCGACCTTGCCCAGCAGGCGATCTACGACGTCACCGAGAAACGGGTCAGCGAGGATTTCGCGTCCATCGGCGACATGCTGCAGCCCACGGTCGACGAGATCGAGGCGATCGGCGCTTCCGGCGGCGGGATGGCCGGCATCCCGACCGGCTTTGCCGATCTCGACCGGCTGCTCAACGGTCTGCACCCCGGCCAGCTGATCATTGTGGCTGGGCGACCCGGTCTCGGTAAGTCGACGGCCAGTATGGACTTTGCCCGTAATGCCGCTATTCGCGCTAACTGTGCCAGCGCCATCTTCTCGCTCGAAATGAGCAAGATCGAGATGGTCATGCGTCTGCTCTCGGCCGAGGCGCGGGTGCCGCTGCACGTGTTGCGGTCCGGTCAGCTCACCGACGACGACTGGGCCAAGCTTGCGCGGCGCATGGGCGAGATCAGCGAGGCGCCGATCTTCGTCGACGACACCCCGAACATGAACCTGATGGAAATCCGGGCGAAGGCGCGGCGACTCAAGCAGCGGCACAACCTCAAGCTGCTGGTGATCGACTATCTCCAGTTGATGAGCTCGCCGAAGAAGACCGAGAGCCGTCAGCAGGAAGTCTCCGAGCTGTCCCGTGGCCTAAAGCTGCTCGCCAAGGAGATCGAGTGCCCGGTGATCGGCGTCTCGCAGCTCAACCGTGGACCCGAGCAGCGCACCGACAAGCGGCCGCAGCTGTCCGACCTGCGTGAGTCCGGCTCGATCGAGCAGGACGCCGACGTGGTGATCCTGCTGCACCGCGACGACTACTACGACAAGGAGTCACCGCGGGCGGGCGAGGCCGACTTCATCGTGGCCAAGCACCGAAACGGCCCGACCGACACCATCACGGTGGCGGCGCAGCTGCACCTGTCCCGATTCGTCGACATGGCAATCGTCTAGATCAACTCAAATGCCTTACCGGTGGGCAGGACCGAGGCGGTGCTCCACTGGCCCGCGCCGTGGTAGGGGAGCGGCTTCGGGCGGGCCTTGCCGTCGACGACCAGGGCGTCGACCGAGACGACGTTGGCGATGGCCGGCACGCCCCGGTGGCGATAGAGAGGCATCTCCTCGCTGATGCGGCTCAGCTGCGGGTCCAGGAAGAGGATCACGCCCTCGTGATTGACGGCGGCCCACGCGTGGCAGCCGCCGCCCTCCAGGTCGGTCAGGATGAAGGCGAACGCGCCCGGACCGGAATTGTGCAGGTGGTTGGCGAGATTCCGCATCGCGGCGTCGATCGCCGACCGGGCCACCTCGGGGGCGGCCGTGCCCTGGAAGGGGCAGAGGTTCTGGAACGTCGCCCCGGTCGCCAGCTCGATCCGCCGCAGGCCGTGCCACTCGCCGCCGACCGGGCGATCCGGGTCACCGGCGGCGTAGGCGTCGAACGTGCGCGGCGCTGCCACCCGCGGCCGGCCGTGCAGATAGGTGTCGAAGAGCGCCAGAACTCCGTCCACACAGTTCAGTGCGCGGGTGGGGTCGGCCTGCGGCCCACCGTCGTTCGCCAGATGGAACCATCGCCCCGACCGCGGATCAGGCAGTCGCAACGCCCGGCCGTCGCCGCCTCGCGGCACGGCCTCCTCCAGCGCCTTCTGGTGTACGGCGAGGGGCGCGCGCAGACCCCCGTACGTGTCGTACCGCCGGGTGCTGTCGATCGGCAGTGATCCGCCCTTCCCGGTCAGCGCCGACAGGTGATCGGTGCTGACGCCGCCCGGCGCGAGCTCGTCTGCGGGCGGCTTCCGGTGCGCCGCCGGATCGGCTGAGGCCGCCGGGCTCAGCACGATGGGTGGCCGGAGTTCACCGCCCGCGACCTGGGCCGCGGTCGACTCGATCCGGCCGAGGAAAGCGTGCAGCTCGGTCGTCCGGGTCCGCAGTTCCTCGCCACGCAGGGTCGAGCCGGTGAGAATCTCCTGGTCGGCCAGGCGGCCCAGGGCGCGGATCCGGGCCCTGGTCTCGTCCGCGACGGCGGTCAGGTAATCGCCGTATTCGTGGCGCAGCACCTCACTGGCATATCCGGAGTCCTCCGGCGCGCGATCGAGCGAGGGGCCCGGCACGGCCGGAAAGGCGATGGTCGGCGCTTCGGCAGCCGATTCCGGCACCTCGGAGTCGGCGGATCCCCCGGACGAGGACGCCCGAGACGTGGCCGGCCCAGCTGAGGACGAGTCAGGCGTGGACGGCCCGGCCGTGGGCGGCAGGCCGCCGGGCGGACGAAGGGTGACGGTCCGCACGCCTGGCTCGGCCGGTGCGCGGCGCTCCCGCCCGACACCGAGAGCGTCAGCGAGGCGCCCCCATTCGGACCGCGGCATCCGCCGGGTGACCCGCCCGCCTTCCGAGTCGGCGAGGCCGCTCTGCCGCGGCGAGTCGGGTGAACCTGGCGAATCCGGCGAAGAGGCGGCAGCGGGCACCGGGAGCGCGTGAGCTGGGGGCGAGGGCGCGAACAGGCGCCGGGTGGCCGCTTCGCCGGGGACGGGTGCTCCGGACGTACGCGCAAGGGGTGCTCCAGCCGAACCCGGCAGTTGCGCAAGGTCAACATTGGAGAGTGCCGCGGCCTCGTCGGCGGAGCCGGCGATGGGGGAGCTCATGCCGGCCTCCAGCTGTTCGGTGAGCCGCTCGAAGATCTGCTGAATGGTCAGCCGGGTAGCCGCGATCAATCCAACGGTCACCGGGGCGGCCGCGCCCAGCGTGAGCGAGGCGGCAACCGCCATGCCGATGAGGTCGATCAGGAACTGCCCGACCTCGATCCAGACCGCCAGCTTGGCGGCCTCCAGCGCCCGCCCGCACTCCTCGACCAGGCCGCCGAGCTCACCAGCTATCTCGATCAGCGAGTTGAGCGGCGCCTCGGCATCGCCGGCGAGCCGTTGCCAGGAGTCCTGGAAGCCGGCTTTGGCGGGCCCACTCATGATCTGGGCCGCGGCGGCGAAGGCGGCCTCGTGCGGCGCGTCGAGGGAGGCCGCAACCGCGTACCAACGGTCGGCGACCGCCCAGGTGGCAGCCTCGTCGCCGGCCGGCCAGTCGGCGTCGACCGCTCGTTCGAGCGCGTCGCGGGCCCACCGCGGAACGTCGAACGGGCCGCGCTCGAGCGGGTGCGGGATGGTCACGCTTGCCCCTGGCGAGGGTGCGCGGCGACGTCAGCGTCCAGATTGTTTTGAGCCGCGCGGGCGGCGGCGGCACCGAGACTCTCCACGTACGCCGCGAGCTGCTCCCATGCGGTCAGGACCTGAGCCTCGACCGGGCGGTATCGACGTTCGAACATGCGACCGGCCTCGTCAGCGCCCCAGGGGGACGCGGCCTCCCCGACGCCGTCACGTTGTGCAGCCAGTTCGCGCCCGGCGGCGCTGAGTAACCGCGCGCCCTGCCACGTCGCGTCGAACTCGATCTCGATGTCGTCGTCGGTCATCACCAATCGGTCCTGTCGGCTTCCCGATAGATCAACCGACCGGGAGCCGCTCGCACCGAAACGAGGGGTCGCCGAAGATCGTCCTGATCGGACCCGAGCGGTAACCGCCGCTCGTCAAAGTGGTCGCATATTGCCTGGTCAACGTCACGGTCCGCAGGTTCTGCCACGGTCGCCACTCCCGTTCGCCGCCCATCGAACGTCGTGACTCTACCGGTCCAATGTCACGTTGTGCGCTCCGGTAACTTCATTCCGCACAAGGAAGGACATTCACGATGATCACTCGGGGTGAGGCCGAGGAGATAGCTGCGCGCTGGGCGCGTGGCGAGGCCGAACAGCGGGGGTACGGGTGTGAGCCCGCACTCGCCGAGTTCGATCTCGGCTGGGTGATCTGGACACGGTCGGCCCCCGACGTGCTGCCGTTGCCCGGCGACGGCGCCCGCACGGTGATCGACCGGGAGACCGGCGTGCTGTCGACGTGGCCGGCGATCCCGCCCGAGGAGATCGCCGAGCTCTACCGCCGGCGCCGCCCCAAGCCGTCCACGACGGTCGACCCGTGGGCCACGCTGCGGCGTGTGTCCCGCCGACGGCCCAGTCCGACCACGGTCGCCGAGCTGACCGTCGGTGGCCGGCTGTTCCGAGCCCAGGGCGCCAAGGGCGATCAGAAGATCAACCACCACCCGCTGGTGGCGGCCAGATTGGGTGCATTGCCGGCGGCGGCGCGGGTGCGCGGCGCCGAGCGTCATGCCGAGCTGATCGCGGTCTCCGACGCGCTGCACGAGATGGGCGGCCCGGGCCTGCCCGGCGGCCGGCTGGTCAGCTTCCTCGTCCGGGATCCGGGCGATCCCGATGCGGGTGCGGCCGCCCGCCCCTGCGAGACCTGTCTGACCGTGCTCGTCGACCTGGGTGTGCTGCCGCCGTCGGAGCTGGCCTACGCGGCCCAGTGGCACCACGGTCTGGACGGCCCGGCCGGCCGTTTCCCGCCCGAGGTGTCCCGGGTGCTCGCCGGCGGCGGCTGGCTGGGCGTCGAGTTGCCGCTCGAGACCGCGGTCGAGGAGGCCGAGCTGGTCAGCGGCATACCGGCGTTTCCGGCCGCGATGCGGGCGCTCGCTGAGTTCGCCGGCGTGCGCTGCGGCCGCCGTGGCCCGGGCCGCCGCCGCGCGATCCGCCTGCTCACCTTCGACCCGCTGCCGGCGGCCCGGCAGCACCGCGCCCTGACCGAGTTCGCCGAGGTGATCGCCACCCCGGTCTTCCCGCTGGGAACCGAGGGTGGCGACGCCCTGTTGGTGATCGACGAGCGGGCCCGGGTCTTCGCCCTCGACCAGGGCGGCGACTGGTTCGTCGGCGAGAACCTGGATGCGACCGTCACCGGCCTGCTCACCGGCGACGGCCCAGCCGACCGCCTGCGCGACGACGGATCGTGGCGCTAGGTCAGCCGAAAGCCGGGCCGGGAGAAAGCCGGCCCGAGAGAAAGCCGAGCCGAGGAAAGGTCAGTCGAAGAGGTCGCTCATGAAGCCCTTGCGCCGCTTCCGGTAGTGGCCGTGGTGCTGCTGCCGGTAGTGGCCGTGATGCCCATAAGCCGGCGGGGCGGCCGGATAGCCGTGCGCGGCCGGCTGGCCGTAGGCAGGCTGGCCGTAACCGGGCTGGCCGTAACCGGGCTGCGGGGCCGCATAGCCACCACCGTGGGCCGGCGGGGGCGGCGGCGGTGCATAGGCGCCGGGCTGCGGGGCCGTGGCCGGGGGTGCGGCCTGCCGACTGTTGAAATTGGCCTCGGCTTCGAAGAGTTTTTCAAGCTCGCCGCGGTCGAGGAAGATGCCGCGGCACTCGGTGCATTGATCCACCGTGACGCCGCTGCGCTCGTAAACCCGCATCTCGCCGTGACACTTCGGACAGGTCATCTGCATCTCACTGACGGTACAAGGCCGTGTCACCGTCCGGGCGACGTCCGGCTGTGTGCTTCCTGTGGGTTGACCGGTGTCGAAACAGCCAGAGCGGGTGCCCACACCAGGAACGCGACCGGATAAAGCAGGTAGCCGAAGCGGGTCGTCGGCATCAGCAGGATCGCCGCGAGCAGCCCCCACCCACTGATCAGCGAGGCGGCCGAGGCGGTTCGAGGCGGTCGGCGTAGCAGCCGGTAGCCGATGATCAGCGCCACCGCGGCAAGCAGAACGGCGGCCACGACATGGCCGGCCGGCAGGTTCTGCGCGATCAGGTAGCCGGGGAACGGTGACTGCGCGGGGCTGGTCACGACGCCGTGGCCGAGCGGGAAGCGCAGCACGTTCTCCACGAACGAGTCCGGGTCGATCAGGAACGGCGGGATCAGCACCAGGATCGGGAGCCCGAGTGCGCCGGGCAGCAACGACCGCCACCGCCGGTTCGTGATGGCGAGCACGATGAGGACGGCCAC
The DNA here is from genome assembly GCF_040638295.1 of Actinoplanes sp. NPDC026619. Lineage (NCBI taxonomy): Bacteria > Bacillati > Actinomycetota > Actinomycetes > Micromonosporales > Micromonosporaceae > Actinoplanes > Actinoplanes sp. NPDC026619. The sequence continues at coordinate 136,914 of NZ_JBEZYA010000022.1, read as the reverse complement.
GACCGGGAAGGCGAACAACTTGCAGGCGGCGGCCGCGCCGACGACCACGCCGGCCCAGCCGTACCGATCGGCGGCGGCCAGGGCCAGCGCCAGCAGGCAGAGCGCCATCACCGGGATGTCGTCGCCGCCGGTGGCCAGGGTCAGCGCACAGATCGGAAAGACGGTCGCGGCCTGCACCGCGCGCACCGAAAAGGCCATCCGTACCGCGAGCGCGAGCGCCGCCACCGTCACCGCGGCGAACCAGACCCGGGCGTCGGTCCACCAGAAGTCCCCGAAGACGGCCCGGGGCAGCCCGAAGATCGACATGCCGGGCTGATAGGGGCTGTAACCCATCAGCCGCTCGTCGGCGGGCAACGAACTGATCGCGCCCCGGCTCAGGTAGGGCGTGCCGTCGTGCAGCAGCCGCCACCCCATCCGCTCGGCGACCAGCACCTCCTCCTGCGCGCGGTCGGTGCGCCCGCCGGCTCGCTGTACCGCCTCGACGACCAGGGGCAGCAGGGCCACGGCGGCCCACGTGATCCAGACCAGGAGAGACCGGCGCACCAGGAACACGGCGACGGCGGCCGCGGCGTACCCCCAGAAGGCGATCGCGCCCCACGCCCGGTGTGGCAGGAGGGTCGAGGTGAGGGCCGTGACCAAGGCGAAGGCGGCCGACAACGCGTAGAGAAAGAGGTCGGCCAAGCGGCCGCCACGCGCCTGATCGAGGCGCGTGAGCAGGTTGTTCACGCCGGCAAGTCTGTCAGAGCCGGGCGATCAGCCGGTCGAGCGGCCGTGCCCGGAAGTCCGCCGGCGCGGCAGGCGCACCACCGAGCCCACGTCGTGCAGCGCCGCGGCGAGCGCGCCCGGCCGGCCGCCGGAGCCGCGCTGCAGGGTGCCGAGCAGTCGGGCCGACGCCATCGGGCGGGCGAAGAGGTGCCCCTGACCGGCGACGCAGCCGAGCTCCCACAGGGCGTGCCGTTGCGGCTCGCTCTCCACGCCCTCGGCGATCACCGTGAGGTGCAGGCTGCGGGCCAGGTCGACGGTGGAACGGATCACCGCGGCGGCCTCGGAGGAGGTCTCCACCGCGCTGACGAAGCCCCGGTCGATCTTCAGCTGGTTGACCGGGATGTGCGACAGCACCGAGAGCGGGGAGACGCCGGTGCCGAAGTCGTCGAGGGCGAGCCGCACGCCGGCCGCCCGCAGCTCGTCGAGGGTGCGGCCGACGGTGTCGAGCTGGCTGATCGTCAAGGTCTCGGCCAGCTCGAGGACGAGCCGCTCGGGCGGCACGTCGTGGCGAGCCAGCCGGGTCAGCACGGTGGCCGGGAAACGCGGATCGAGCAGGCTGCGCGGCGAGACGTTCACCGCCACCGGCAGATCGAAGCCGGCCTCCCGCCAGACGCCGGACGCGGCGAGGGCCTGGTCGAGCACGGCGTCGGCGAACGCGGGCAGTTGGCCGGAGCGTTCCACCGTCTCGAGGAACTGCATGGGAGTCAGATAGCCGTGGTCGGGGTTCTGCCACCGGGCCAGCGCCTCGGCCGCGATCACCTCGCCGCTGCCGAGGTCGACGATCGGCTGGAAGTCGACCACGAACTCGGACTCGGCGACCGCCCGCTGCAGCTCGCCGCCGAGCATGAGCCGCTCGACGTTGGCGGTGTCCTGCGCGTGGGCGTAGGTCGCGGTCGGCTGGCCGGCCCGCTTCGCCTGGTACATCGCCACGTCGGCGCGCCGCATCAGCTCGTTGATGCCGCCGCTGCCGGGGGCGAGCGCGATGCCACCGGCCGCCTCGACGGTGATCTGCATGCCCTCCACCTCGAGGGTGGCCTCGAGCGCACTGAGCATCTGCTCGGCGCGGTGCGTGGCCAGCGCCGGGGTGAGCAGATTGACCAGCAGCACCGCGAACTCGTCACCACCGAGCCGGGCGACCAGGTCGCCGGGGGCGGCGGCGTCGTCCAGCCGGCGGGCCACCTCGCGCAGCACCGCGTCACCGGCCGCGTGCCCGAGCGTGTCGTTGACCTCTTTGAAGTGGTTGAGGTCGATCAGCAGCAGAGCGACGACGCCGTCCTCGGTGCGGCCGGCGAAGTACTCGTCGGCCCGCTCGTACAGCTCGCGGCGGTTGGCCAGGCCGGTCAGCGGGTCGTGTGCGGCGTCGTACGCGTTCTGTTCGTTGATCCTTTGCAGTTCCGCGTAGGCCGCGGCGTTGCGGATGGCGGTGCACAGCGCCGATGCGAAGGTCTTCAGCTTGTATTGCTCGAACTCGGTGAGCTTGACCTTGCCGTCGAAGTCGATCACGAGCACGCCGGCCGAGTAGCTGCGGTCGCGGGTTTCCAGCTCCGTCGTGATCGACAGCTCACCGTCGAACTTGCGTGGCCCGGGCCCGTCGTAGATGACCCCGTCGGTGCCGGCCCGCACCACCCGGTCGACGCCGGACGCGGTCAGGTCGATCTCGACCTCGCCGGCGGAGAAGAGTTTCGCGCCCTGGGTGGCGGCGATGTGGAGCACCTGGTTGAGGTCGACGGAGCTGAGCTCGTCGGTGGTGTCGGCGAGTTGTCGCCACGCCTCACGTTCCTGATGTGTGCGCATCCGGCGCAAACGCCACAGATGCAGACAGCCGACGATGGCCGGCACGAAGGCGAGCAGGGCGAGGTTGGCGCCCCGGACCAGCACCTCGGTGATGTAGATGATGGTGGCCAGGGTGGCGGCGCGGACGATGACCTTTTCGCCGAGTTCATTGCGGTAGAGCTTGCTGATGGTGGACCGGGAGGCGACCGCAATGACGGGATAGAACACAAGGTCGTCAACGAACCACAGGACCAGGAAAGCAACGACCACCGCGGCGATGGAAGCCTGCGGGTGATCTACGTCGGGCCGGGCGCCCAGCAACAGGAGGGTGGCCCCGGCCGCGCTGATCCCCAGGACTTCCTTGGCGACCATGAAAATGGCGCGGAGCGGATCGGCCCGGTTGAGAATGCGGACGGTGGCGAGGCCGGCCGCGACGCCGAGCACGACCCACGGCACCGGCATCAGCACCAGGCCCGTGATCATCGGGACGCCGGCCCAGGTGTAGCCGCTCTGGTTGGAGCGGACCCGAATCATGACCTTGAGGCGGAACGAGATGATCGTGAGCGCGTAGATCAGGACCAAGGCCTGCGGATGGGGTAATGCCGCTCGGGTGGCGACCGCATACAGGACGTGTAGCGCCGCAGCACAGACCGCCAGAACGACGACGAGACCGATTAGCAGCTTGAGCCGCCGATCGGTCACGTCGTCGTTGGAGCTTCTTGTGTGCAACGGAGGGGTCCTGTCGCCGAGCTCTACGGGATCGTTCCCGGGCTCAAGCGTATTCATGCGCGCCAGTTCGCGCACTACCTCACTCCCAGTTGTTCTGCCGCATTGTTCTCTCCTCGCGTTTTGAGGCCCGTCGATTTCGGGGCCTCGCGGATCTTTACCGTTCGTCGCGACAGGAGAGACGTTATGCATGCTTGCGGGCATTGGGAACCGTTTTATGTCGTTATGCGCAGAAAGCGAGAATCGTCCGGAAGTCCGTTACAGGGCGTCCCCGAAACAGAACTCTCCGCAACTTTGAAATGGTCCGAGGCTAGGACTCCGTGCGTAGCACTCCGTACAGTTTCGATAACCCTCCGGATTCGTTAATCGATTGTCTTATCCGCTGGTCAGCGGCGATCCCTGAGCAGGGTATAGATCATGAACATTTGTAGTACTTGAACGAATTGTGGTTCCCCTTCGACGAATAACCTAACCCGAGATTCGGGGAACCTTCTATAAACTCCCGGTATGCCCGAGGAATCCCTGCTTACTCACGTCGACCATACGGGCGCAGCGCGCATGGTTGACGTTTCCGAGAAGACGATCACTGCCCGCCGCGCGATCGCCGCCGGCCGCGTGGTCACCACCGCAGAAGTGATCGGATTGCTGCGCGGAGAAGGTGTGCCGAAGGGTGACGCGCTGGCCGTCGCCCGGCTCGCCGGAATCATGGGGGCCAAGCGCACCCCCGATCTCATTCCGCTCTGCCACCCCATCGGGCTGCACGGCGTCAAGGTCGACCTCACGGTCACCGACACCGCGATCGAGATCACCGCGACCACCAAGACCGCCGATCGCACCGGCGTCGAGATGGAGGCGCTCACCGCGGTCGCCGTCGCCGGCCTCGCGCTGATCGACATGATCAAGGCGGTGGACCCGGCGGCGAGCATCGAGGGCGTCCGGGTGATGCGTAAGGAAGGCGGCAAGACCGGCGAGTGGGTGCGCCCATGAGAGCGCGGGTGATCGTCGCGAGCAACCGGGCCGCGGCCGGCGTCTACGCCGACACCAGCGGTCCCCGGCTGGTGGCCGGCCTGCGCGAGCTCGGCTGCGAGGTGGAACCCGATCCGGTCGTGGTGCCGGACGGCGAGCCTGTCGCGCAGGCGCTGCGCGCGGCCGTCGCCGACGGCGTCGACGTGGTCCTGACCAGCGGCGGCACCGGTGTCACCCCGACCGACCGCACGCCGGAGGCCACCCGCGGGGTGCTCGACTTTGAGATTCCGGGCATCGCCGAGGCCATCCGGGCCCACAGCCGCGACCGGGTGCCGGCCGCCGCTCTCTCCCGTGGCCTGGCCGGGGTGGCCGGCCGCACGCTGATCGTCAACCTGCCCGGTTCGACCGGCGGCGCCAAGGACGGCCTGGCCGTGCTCGGCCCCCTGCTGAAACACACCGTCGACCAGATCAACGGTGGGGACCACGGATAGGCTCTAGCGGTGAGCAAAGACTGGGAGCAGGCCCGCGCCCTCGCCTACGAGGCGGGTCGCCAGGCCGCACGCCCGTCCGAAGTGGTCGCGTTGCCCGACGCCGACGGCCGCACCCTCGCCGAGCCGCTGCGGGCGCTCACCGACCTGCCCGCCTTTGCCACCTCGAGCATCGACGGCTGGGCGGTGCGTGGCCCGCAGCCGTGGCGCCCGGTCGGCCGGGTGCTGGCCGGCGGCATCGCGGCGCCGATCGACGAGGACGGCAGCTGCGTCGAGATCGCCACCGGCGCGATGGTCCCGGTCGGCGCCGAAGCGCTGATCCGCATCGAGGAGTCCACTCGGGACGCCTCCGGCCTGGTCTCCGGCCGGCCCCGCTCCGCGCCGGAGTGGCGGCTGCCCGGCGAGGAGGCGCACAAGGACGAGGAGCTGCTGCCGGCTGGCACCGCCGTCGACCCGGCGGTGATCGGCGTCGCCGCCACCTGCGGTTACGAGGTGCTGACCGTGCACCGGCAACCGCGAGCCGGCCTGCTGGTCTTCGGCGACGAGCTGCTCACGGCGGGCACGCCGGGCGCCGGCCGGGTGCGCGACTCGCTCGGCCCGCAGGTGCCGGGCTGGCTGCGCCGCTGCGGCGCGGTCATCGACCCGGCCGCGGCGACCGGCCCGGTGCAGGACACCCTCGAGGCGCACCTGGCCGCGGTGCGCGGCGCCCTGGAAGACAACGATCTGGTCTGCACCACCGGCGGCACCATGCACGGCCCGGTCGACTACCTGCATCCCGCGCTCGCCGAGCTGGGCGCGGAATACATCGTGAACACCGTGGCGGTCCGTCCCGGCTTCCCGATGCTGCTGGCCCGCCTCCCGGGCGCGGACGGCCGCCCGCGCTTCCTGGCCGGTCTGCCCGGCAACCCGCAGTCCGCGATCATCGCGCTGGTCACCCTGGTCGCGCCCCTGCTGGCCGGTCTGCAGGGCCGCCCGGCACCGGTGCTGCCGCAGGTCGAGGCGGCCACCGACGTGCCCGGTCGCGGCGATTTCAGCCATCTGGTTCTGGCCCGGCTCGACCGAAGTGGACGCTCGGCCACGCCGGTCGGCCACGTCGGGTCGGCGATGCTGCGTGGCCTGTCCAACGCCCAGGGCTTCCTGGTGATCCGCCCGGGCACTCAGGCGGCCGCCGGTGACCTGGTGCCGTTCCTGCCGTTGCCGCTGATCGCCGGGGAGCGACCGTGACCGGCGTCGTGGTCATCGCCGAGGTGGTCGACGAGACGCTCGACCTCGCCGCACATGAGCAGGCGGTGAGCGAGGCGCGGGCCGGCGCGGTGGTCACCTTCCAGGGCGTCGTGCGCGATCACGATCACGGGCGGGGCGTGACCCTGCTCGAATACGAGGGGCACCCCAGCGCCGCGGCGATCATCAAGGAGGTCGCGGCCGAGATCGCCGCCGATCCGGACGTCTACGCGGTGGCGGTCTCGCACCGCGTCGGGACCCTGAAGATCGGCGACGTCGCCCTGGTGGTGGCGGTCAGCACAGCCCACCGCAAGGCCGCGTTCGCCGCCTGCGCGCGAGCCGTCGACGAGGTCAAGGACCGGCTGCCGATCTGGAAGCGGCAGGTCTTCACCGACGGCACCGAGGAATGGGTCAACTGCCCCTAGGCCCCGGGATGGCGGGCGCGCGACGGGCCGCCGGCTCGGGACGCCGGCGAGCCGGCACCGCCGGGGCCACGCCGGGACGCCACGGCAAGGCATTGAGCAGGGCAATCAAGACGATGGCGTACGCGTCCCAGCCGGCCGTCCACCGTGGATCCACCACGAGCAACGCGTAGACGACGGCCGCCGAGATCGCGAAGCGCGCCCCCGGGAACCGCTCCGGACGGAACCGCCGCACCGCCACCCGTCGCCGGGCCGCCGCGTCCACCAGGATCAGGATCGCCGGCAACACCCACACCAGCTCGTGGATCCGGCTGACCGGCCCGATCGCCGCGCCGGTGAGCCCGACCAGGGTGAACGCCGTGATCTCGTCCCCCTCCGCGTGCGCCGACCGGGCCCGAATCATGCCGACCGCGACCAGCAGCCCGGCGAACGACAACCAGATCAGCACGGGCGTGGTGGCCGAGTCGTAGAGGCGGGCCAGCACCCCGGCCAGCGACTGGTTGTCGAGCGCGTCCAGCGAGCCGGAGCGGTCCAGCTTCGGCAGCACCGAGCCGAACCAGGTGCTGGTCGTGCGCGGCGCGATCAGGAATGCCGCCACCAGCATCGACGCGGTGGTGGCCGCCGCCGTGATAGCCGCCCGCCACTGCCGGCTCACCACCAGATAGGCGAGGAACAGCACCGGGCTGACGGTCAGCGCGGTCGCCACCCCGACACCGATCCCGGCCCAGGCGCCGGTCTCCCAGAACCGGCGCAGCACGCCGGAGCGTCCGCGGGGTGGGTGGGAGGCGGGAAGCCCCGGCCACCAGGCCGCCCGGCTGCGGGCCCACGCCGACCGGCGCAGCGCCACCACATCCGCGGTGACCAGGCCGAACACGATCAGGTCTAAGCAGCCGAGGCCGAGCGTCGCGCGCACTGGCTCGGTCAGCAGGGCCAGCGCGGCGGCGGTCGCCACGGCCGGACCGCGGCGCCGGCCGTAGCGCCGGGCAACCGGGCCGACCAGCGCGATCAGCCCGAGGAGCAGGGCCACCACGCCGGCCAGAGCGAGCATCCAGCCGACCGCCGGCAGCGGGAGGACCGCGGCCGGCGCGAACAGGATCGCCCCGGGCGGGGTCAGAACCGTGCCGGTGCGTCCCGCGTACAGATCATTTCCGGCCACCCAGTCGTGCACCGCCGAATGATCAACGGCGGCGGCGCCCAACGCGTACTGCTGGAAAAGCCAAGCCACCAGCAAGGTGGCGCCGAAGCACCCCAGCGTGACCACAGCGGACCTGCGCATGCCGCGACCCCCGTCGCTCTCGTCCCCGGCAAGGCACGCGAGCTTAGGGCCTGTCCTCGCTCCTACGTGATCGGACGGACAGGCCCGGGAAGCGGCCCTCTCCGCTTTAACGCAGGGATCGCGGCAAAGGTTGTCATCCAGGCAGTCTGCGTGCGGCGGCGGCCGACATCGCGGCGATCTTGGCCTCGCGCTTGGCCGTCCTGACCGCGCGCTTCACCTCACGCTTGGAGCGGGACGCCGCGTGGCTGGTGCGGTAACGCAGGCCGGGCCGCCCCTCGGTGTCGGCCGCGGCGAGCAGCAGGCCGCCGAGCAGGGCGAGGTTCTTGAGGAAGTGGGTCTCGTGCCCGGGGCGCTCCTCCTTGGCGGCGCTCCAGAACGGGTGGCCGGCGATCGTGGTCGGCACCAGGCCGGCCGCGAGCACGGCGGCGGACGGGCGGGTCAGGTGCCCGGTGGCCAGCGCCAGGCCGGCCACCACGTCGGAGGCCGCCTTGATCCGGACGAGGCTTCGGGCGTCGCTGGGTATGCGCGGATCGATCTTTTCCAACAGCGGGCCGACATGGTCGGTGACCCGGCGGGCAACTTCCACCCGGTTGTCACCCGGGTTGATCAAGATGCGGATCCCGCTGATCACGAAGACTGAGGCGAGCATGGCGCGAGCGGCGGTGCGTACCGGCTTCATGAATCTGGTTATACCCCTCGGAGGGGCCTTACACAGGCTGGGTGCGCAGGTACCGGCCGAAGTGCGGCACCGTAAAGGCGACAGTGCCCCGTTCGCCCGAGTAAATCAGGCCCTTCTTGATCAGGGCGTCCCGGGCCGGGGAGAGGCTGGCGGGCTTGCGGCCGAGCGCGACAGCGATGTCCGAGGTCGGCACGGCCGCGTCCATGTCGTTGCGCGGATCGCCGGAGAGGGTGGCCATCGCCCTCATGTATTCCCGCTCGGCCGGCGTGGCCCGCTCGAAGCGGGAGCCGAAGAAGCCGACGGCCAGTTCCGCCTCGGCCTCGGGGGCGGCGACCCGCACGTCGGCGTCGGTCACCGGGGACTGCGGCGCGTGGTCCCAGGTGGCCTTTCCATAGGCCTGCACGAAGTACGGATAACCGCCGGACTTCTCATACAGCAGGTCCAGGGCCTTCGCCTCGTATTCGACCTCCTCGCGGGCGGCCGGGGCGCAGAGCGCGAGATCGGCGGCGACCCGGTCGAGCCGGTCGATCCGCTGGTAGCGGAACAGACGCTCGGAGTAGGACTTGGCGGCGGACAGCACGGCCGGCAGGTGCGGCAGGCCCGCGCCGACCACGATCAACGGGGCGCCGAGCTGGGACAACTCGTGGCAGGCGGCGCACAGCGCGGAGACGTCGGCCGGGCCCAGGTCTTGCATCTCGTCGATGAACAGGGCGATGCCGGTGCCCACGTCGGTGGCGAGCGAGGCGGCGTCGGTGAACAGCTCGACCAGGTCGATCTCGATGTCGCCGGAGTCGGCCCGGCCGCGGGCCGGTGGCACGTCGATGCCGGGCGCCCAGCGGTCGCGGAGCTTGCCGTTGGGGTCGTTGGCGCGCAGCGCGAACGCCTTGAGCACGCCGAGCACCTCGTCGACCCGGTCGGGGTTGCGGTGGTGCGGGGCCAGCTCGCGGATGGCCATGTGCAGGGCGGCCGAGACCGGGCGGCGCAGCGACTGGTCGGGGCGCGCCTCGATCTTGCCGGTGCCCCAGAGGCGGCCGATCGCGGCCGAGCGCAGGGTGTTGAGCAGGACGGTCTTGCCGACACCGCGCAGGCCGGTGAGAACCAGGCTGCGCTCCGGTCGGGCGCGGGCGACCCGCTCGAGCACGACGTCGAACGCGTCGAGCTCACGGCCGCGACCAGCCAACTCGGGCGGTCGCTGACCGGCGCCGGGTGCGTACGGGTTCCTCACCGGATCCACGGATAGCACCGTATCGGGTCATCTAGCTAAAACGCTAGACATGGGTATGGAAAGCTGTCGTGTTTGTTCTAGCGGTTTCTAGCATTATTTCTAGACCAGGCTAGAACGACTTATGTTCCCGGAGGCAGAGCACGAAGTCGAGGTCGTCCAGCGGGCTGTCGTAGAAGTACCACTTCGTGTAGCCGGTGACCTTCGCGCACTTCGACTCGGCGTCCTTCTCCCCCGTGGTCTTGCCGTCGATCCGCTCCATCACCAGGTAGGTGCCCGACACGCAGGCCGTCGCCTTCATCTCCGGCACGTCGTCGGTGCCCTCGTTGACGACGCAGTCGCCCTTCTTGACGTTGAAGCGGGCGTCCTCACTGCCGCGCGGCGCCGGGCCCGGGTTGGCGGCGGCATCCGACGGGCTCGCCGCGGCGTCGGGCTTGTTGTTGTTGCGCTCCTTGAGCAGCCACGCGGTCGTGCCCAGGCCGATGCAGATCAGCACGCCCAGGGTCACCACCAGCGCGATGATCGGAGTGTTCCGCTTGGACGGTGGCGGTGGCGTCGGCCCCCACGCCGGGGCGCCACTGCTGAACGGGGGCGACGAGTGCTGATAGGAGGACGAGACCGGCTGCTGCGGGATCGACGGCGGGTGGCCGCCCCAGGACTGATCGGGGGCGCTTTGTTCGCCCCACGGGTCGGCGGGCTCCGCATACGGCTCGTCTGAGCTCCCGTGCGACCACGGCGGGCCGGAGTGCGGGCCGTTCTGCGACATGGGGTTTTCCTCCGGATGCGGTCCAGCGCTGCCTGCCACCGTAGCGTGCGGGGGTGACACAAACCCGCACGGAATCGCCGCGGCTGTCAGCAACACGACCGCCGTCGCACACTGGGTGCCGCTACGGTCCACGGTCGTGCCACCACCATTTGTGATCATGGCGGCCGCTTTCGGGGCGGCCTCCGCGGCCTTTCTGCCGCGCCTCGCCCATCGGCTCGCGGTCGGCTTCGCCGAACCGCCTCGGCCGCACTGCGCCGATTGCCTACGGCCGTTCTCCGCGGGCTTTCCCGGCTGGGTACGGGTGGGGGCGGCGTGCCCTTGTTCCGGCGGGTACGCGTTCCCGGTGCTCACCGGCGCGGTGGTGGCGGCCGTCCTGGCGGTAACCGTGGGGCCGGCGCCGGAACTGCCGGTCTACCTGCTCGTGGCCGGGCCGGGCGTGCTGCTCGCCATGATCGATCGGCGCTGCCTGCGGTTGCCCGATCCGCTGGTCGGTGCGCTCGCGATCACGGCCGCGGCGCCACTGGCGATCCTGTGGCCGTCCCGGATCGGCCTCGCGGCTGGGGCGGCGGTCGCGGTGCTCACGGCGTACGCAATCCTGGCCTTTTTCGGTGGCCTCGGCCTCGGTGACGTGAAGCTGGCCGCCGTGCTCGCCCTGATCCTGGGTTTTGCCGGCTGGCCGGCCGTGGTGATCGGCGTGCTCATGCCGCACGTGATCAATGGACCGGTTGCCCTGTTTCTGCTGGTGACCGGCAGGGCCAGCCGGCGGCGGCCGATCGCTTTCGGTCCGGCTCTGCTGGCCGGAGCGCTGGTCGGGCTGGCGTTACAGCAGCCGTAGCTGGCGGTCCTTGGGGCGCGACGGCACCGTGTCGCCGAGCCGCTCGAACAGGCCGGAGTCGACCACGTCGAGGAACGGCGTCGGGTTCTGCTCGCGCTCGCTGCCGTGCCGGAACCGGCGCGCCGAGTAGCTCACGAAGAGGCGGTCCTGGGCGCGGGTCAGGCCGACGAAGAACAGGCGGCGCTCCTCGGCGATCTCGTCGTCGCTCGGCGTCGACCCGGGCCAGCGCAGCGGCAGCAGGCCGTCCTCGCAGCCGACCAGGAAGACCACCGAGAACTCGAGGCCCTTGGCCGCGTGCAGGGTCAGCAGGTTGACCGCCTCGGCCCGCGGGTCCAGCGCGTCCACCTCGGCGCCGGTCTCGATCTCCTGCAGCAGCTGCGGCAAATCCTCACCGATGCGTTGGGCCAGCGGCATCAGCAGGTCGGCGGACGTCCAGATGTCGTCGGGAGCCAGCTGCTCGGCGTCCAGCGTCGGGGCCGCGTATCGCTGGGCCAGCACCTGCGCGGCCAGCTTCACCCGGGCCGGAAGCGAACCGCCGGGACCGCCGGGACCGCTGGCGTGCCGCAGCTCGCGTGCGATGACCTGCACCCCGGCCCGGTCGCGCAGCCGGTTGTGCGAGCGCTTCTGCACCGGCACGCCGGCCCGGGACAGCGCCTCCATGATCGGGCCGGACTGGGCATCGGTGCGGTAGAGGACCGCGATGTCGGAGAAGGACAGGTTGCCGGCGACGGCCGAGCGGGAGTCGACCCGGCCGGAGTCGAGCGAGCGGTGGGACAGGCCGCCGACCAGCTCGTCGACGGTGCGAACCACGAAATCGGCCTCGTCGGCGACGCTCCCCGCCGGATAACGGCCCACCAGCGGGGCTTCCGGGTCGAGCCGGGCCGGGTCGAGGCGGCGGCCGCTGACCAGCGTGCTCGGCGCGATCGCCTGGACGGCCGTGGCCAGGATCGGGGCGCTGGAGCGGTAGTTGCGGGTCAGGCGCACCAGGCGGGCGTCGACGAAGTCCTCGTTGAAGCGCAGGAAGTACTTCACGTCGGCGCCACGGAACGAGTAGATCGCCTGGTCGGGGTCGCCGATCGCGCACAGGTTGCCGTCGGCCGGGCTGAGCAGCCGGAGCAGTTCGTACTGGACCTCGTCGACGTCCTGGTACTCGTCCACGAAGATCCATTGCCACTGCCGGCGGTACTTCTCGACCAGGGCCGGCTCGTCGCGGAGCGTCTTGACCGGCAACTCGATCAGATCGTCCAGATCGACCAGGTCCTGCTGACGGAGCAGCTTCTTGTACGCCTGCTCGTCGTCCCCGGCCTGGTCGCGGGCCTCGGCCACCTCGCGGTCGTCGGCGATCCGCCAGTTGGCGCCGAGACCGGCCGCTTTGGCGTTGTCCTTCAGGATCGCCAGGCCGACCGAGTGGAAGGTGCCGACCGTGATGTCCTCGGCGATGTCACCTAGCAGGGCATCAAGGCGTTCGCGCAGCTCGGCGGCGGCCCGTCGGGTGAAGGTGATCGCCAGGCAGCGGTGCGCGAAGACGCCCAGCTCGGCGCAGAGGTAGGCGATGCGGTGGGTCAGGGTGCGGGTCTTGCCGGTGCCCGGTCCGGCCACGATCAGGAGCGGTCCGCCGGGGGCGGACGCGGCCACCCGCTGCATGGCATCGAGGCGGTCGAGGAGGCCGGTGCCCACCTCTTCCATCCCGGCGAGCATCGGCTCGAACGGCTCGTGCGGGCTGACCGGGGTGGCGAGCGGCGGCGGGCTCTTCGGCTCTTTTGCCGACTTCGCGGGCTTGGGCTTCGCGGCCTTCTCCGGCTTGCGCTGCTGGGGCACGTCGAACGCCGGGATGTCGAACAGCGTCTCGACCTGCGGCGCCGCCGATTTGTGCCGCAACTCGCCCGGCTCGAACAGGGTGATCACCCCGTACTCGCCGTCGTAGCCGGGGATCCGGCGGACCTTCCCCTGCCGCAGGCGGGTGATGGCCTCGCGTAGATCGTCGCCGCCGGCCTGCCCGATCTCGTCGAGCGGCACGTTGCGGAGGATGTCGAGCTCGGCGCCGAGCGTGGCGACCAGGTGGTTGAGCTGAGCCTCGACCGTCTTCGACTTCGGGCCGACGCCGTTGATCTCGCCGACCACCTCGTGCAACTGGATCAGGTGCTCGACGCGCTGGGCCTTATCCGGGGAGAAATCCGTCGGCCGGTCGGCGAGATCCTCGACCCGGCTGAGCACTCCCACGGTCAGTGGCTTGCCGCACTCCGGGCAGCGGCCGCCAGCGTCGCGGGTCTTCTGTGGCTCCCAATTCACCCCGCACGCCCGGTGCCCGTCGGCGTGGTATTTGCCCTCTTCGGGGAAGAATTCCAGGGTGCCGGCGAGGCCGCGTCCCTGTCTGACCGCTTCGTAGTCCGGCTCGCCGTGGAAGAGTGTGGCCTCGCGGGCCAGGGCGGCCGGCGAGTGGGCGTCCGAGTTCGACACCAGACGGTACCGGTCCAGACTGGACACTCGCCAGTTCATCGCCGGATCCGAGGAGAGGCCGGTCTCCACGGCGGTGACGTGATCGGCCAGATCCGCGTAGCAGTCGGCGATCGCGTCGAAACCGGACTTGGAACCGAGCGCCGAGAACCACGGCGTCCAGATGTGTGCCGGGATCAGGTAGCCGCCCGCCTCGAGGGTGATCTCGAGCAGGTCGCGGGAGTCGAGGCCGAGGATCGGCCGGCCGTCGGCGGTGAGGTTGCCGATCCGGCCGAGCGCCGTGTTGAACCGTGTCGCGGCCGCGAAATCCGGCATGTAGATCAGGTGGTGCACCTTGCGGGTCCGGTCATCCCGCTTGTAGATCGTCGAGATCTCGACGCTCAGCATGAACTTGGCGTTCCGGCTGGCCTGCAGCGAGCCCGGCAGTCGCTTGGTGACCTCGGCGTTCTGCTCGTCGGCCAGCCGGAAGAGCCCGCTGACGTCGTCGACCAGGCTTTCTTTCAGATGATCGAACCACGCCGGGTGGGTGAAGTCGCCGGTGCCGAGCAGGGCGATTCCCTTGCGCCGCGCCCACCAGGCCAGGTTGGGCAGCGTCAGATCGCGCGAGCAGGCGCGCGAAAACCGGGAGTGGATGTGCAGATCCGCGACATATGCGTCCGCGGCGACCGAGGACCCTGCGTTGTCCGAGGGCACGCGCTGCATCCTGTCACGCCCTCCGGTTCCGTTACCAATCGCCACGCGCTGACAAACTTACGGATCTTGATACTTGGTTTTCCCTACTCAGCCCGCAATTCGACCACGGTGACCTGTGGCGGTGCGCCGACTCGGACGGGCGGTCCCCAGAACCCCGCACCGTTGGTCACATACACCGGCACGCCGTCGACCTTGCCGAAGCCGGACACAACGGGCTGTTGCAGCCCAACCAGCAGGTTGAACGGTGCCATCTGGCCGCCGTGCGTGTGCCCGGAAACCTGAAGATCAACCCCGAACGGGGCGGCCTGGTGAGCGGCGACAGGCTGGTGCGCCATCAGCACCACCGGCCGCGCCGGATCCCGGTCGCCGAGCGCCTTCGCGAAGTCCGGCCCGTCCCCGTACGTCACGCCACCGAGGTCGTTGACCCCCGCCAGATCCAGCCCGTTGATCTCGACGCGCTCGTTGCGCAGTGGCCGCACGCCAAGTCGCGCCACCTCCTCCACCCATGGCCCGAACCCGGAGTAGTACTCGTGATTCCCGGTCACAAAGAACGCCCCGTACCGCGACTCGATCTCGGAAAGCGGTGTCGCGAACCGCCCCAGCTCCGCAACGCTGCCGTCAACCAGATCACCGACGACGCACACCACGTCCGCCTGCACCGAATTGATCAGGTCAACGATGCGCCCGAGATGCCGGGTTCCGGTGAGCGGCCCAAGGTGGATATCGGACACAACGGCCAACCGCGTGCCGTCCATCGCCCGCGGCAGCTTCGCGAGAGGCATCGAGAACCGATCCAGCCGAGGCGGCCCCATCGCGGTCTTGACGCCATACCCCGTAATCCCCGCGGCGGTGAGCCCCGCAAAGATCGCCATCCCGCGAGCCAGAACCAGCCGGCGCTCGATCCCCTCGCTCTCCGGCTCGGTTGTCACCGCCGCAATATCAACACCGTCCGTGGTGTCTTCCCCAGCGCCTTCGGCACTGGATTCCCGAGCGGCCAAGCCGCCGATATCGCTTTGCGTAATTGAACCGCTACCGTCGGTCTCTTTCCGAGCACTTTCTTTCGTACGGGATTGCATCTTCCACAAAAGCAAAACGGCGGCGCGCGGAATCTCGAGCGAAATGAGCGCGACCAGCAGATAGAACATCAACGCCAGCCACAGATACCCGGGCCACCCCAACCACTCAGCGTGACCGGTTCGAGTCCCGATGAGAGTCGCCGGCACGAGCAGAGCCAACGCCACCGTCACGCCCGCGCCGACCCGTCGCCCCCGCCGAGACCGAAGTGGATCTTTGATCAGCCGCTTCCACAGATAGAAGTGGATTAGCCCAACGGCGACAAAGACTAACCAGACAAAAGCCAACAGACCCGCTCCTTAGCCCCACCCACCGAGAAGCCAAGTCTCCCCGCCGCCCCTCCAGCCCTCACCACCCGGCCCCCGCCGCGGGTAATCACGGCCCCAGCCCAGCCGTCACTGGCGACCCGGTTCGCCGTGCGCGACAACCGCAACGCGTTGCCGCAGCCCCGATCACGCCGTCCGCCACCCTGCGTCAGCCCCACCCTGCGTCAGCCCCACCATGCGTCAGCCCCCTGCGTCAGCCCTACTCGGCGACAACCGCGCTCGGGCGGCCAGCGAGAGGCACGTCGCTGGTTGCCCGGGGTCAGCCCGATATGCGAACCACGTCAGGCAGGGCCGCCGACTAAGAACCGCCGACCAGCCGCCGGTGCCCAGAACGTTCCGGAGCCCGCACCCTCTGGCAGACGAGGCTGTCGTCGTTCGCGGAGGTGGCCGTGCTCGCGGGTGGCCGTGCTCGCGGGTGGCTGTTGGCTTGGCACCGGCAGTCGGTAGCCGCCCTGCAGAGGCCCTTCGGCGTCCAGGTCCGAGGGGCATGCGAGTTTGACTCCCCAAAATCGTTGAGATCGGGGTCTCCGCGGCATCCGAAGCCCTGATTTCAAGGAAACCGGTGTTACCCCAGTCGCGAAAGATCTCTAGACGCCGTCGGGCCGCCGTGCTCGCAGGGTGGCCGCCGGCTGGACGTCGGTGATTGGTTGCCGCGCCCTGAATGCCGTCTGCCGTCAGGCTCACGACGGTGTCCGGCTGGGGCACGTCTCCGCTGCCTAGCGGTCATCCGCCTCGGCGCGAGCGAAGATCTAGCCACCCCATCGCCGCCCGCTACCTGCGTGCCGGACACGCCGCCACAACCTCGTCTCGCCCTGGAGCGGCACTCACCCTGGAGCGCGCGGCCTTCCGCTGCCGGACCGCACGGCGTGCCCTGGCCGCGCTCATGCGCGCGACCGGCGCGCGACCGAACGACTGCACGGGCGACGACGGTCGGCAGGCCGGACGAGGCCCACCCGAGTTGCATGGCCTGCGGAGCTCCTTGCCGCCGAGTTCCACCCGATGCCGAAGGGCGCCAACCGAGACCAGGGGAACGTTGGAGGCCACGGCACCAGCCCCTGCGGCCCCGTGGCCGCGACTGGTTGGGCGGCTCGCGGTCAGCCGCCGGCGAACGGGGGGAGCACGTCGATCGTTGCGCCGGTGGGCAGTGGGGCGCGGCGGTCGTGGCAGGCGAGGCCGTCGACCAGGAAGCTGGCTGACTTGAGGACCAGGCCGAGGCGTTCGCCGTGGCGGTCGGTCAGGAGCTGGGTCAGCTCGAACAGCGAGCTGGCCTCGGCCCGCTCGGTCGAGACCCCGTTGGCGGCGGCTCGCGCGCCGGCGAAGTAGCGGACCGTCAGGCTCGCGGGCACGGTCACCCTCCGATCGCGGACATCGGGCGGGCGGGCTGCAGGAAGCTGGGATCGTCGATGCCGTGCCCGGCCCGCTTGCCGCGCATGGCGATCTGCCAAGCCGTGGCGATCTCGTCGTCGGACGCCCCGGTGCGGAGCAGCGTGCGCAGATCGCTTTCCTCGGTGGCGAACAGGCAGTTGCGAATCTGGCCGTCCGCGGTCAGCCGAGTGCGGTCGCAGTCGCCGCAGAACGGCCTGGTCACGCTGCCGATCACCCCGACCCGGGCGGGCTGGCCGGCCGCATCGACAAAGCCCGGCACCAGCCAGGTCTCGGCCGGCGCTGTTCCACGTGAAACAGGATCGGGCTGCAGTGCGAACGGCTCCAGGGCGGCCACGATCTCGTCGGCGGTCACCATCGTGTGCCGATCCCACTGGTGCTGGGCGTCAAGGGGCATCTGCTCGATGAACCGCAACTGATAGCCATGTGCCAACGCAAAACGCAGCAGTTCCGGCGCCTCGTCCTCGTTGATGCCCCGCATCAGCACCGTGTTGATCTTCAGCGGTGTCAGCCCCGCCGCAGCGGCAGCCTCGAGCCCGCGCAGCACGTCGGAGAGCCGATCGCGCCGGGTCAGCGCCCGGAACCGCTTCGCGTCGAGGGTGTCCAGCGAGACATTGATCCGGTCGAGCCCGGCCTCCCTGAGCGGGCCGGCCAGCCGCTCGAGCCCGATCCCGTTGGTGGTCACCATCAGGCGAGGCCGGGGCGACAACGAAGCCGCGTCCCGAACGATGCCGATCAGCCCCCGCCGCAGCAACGGCTCGCCGCCGGTGAACCGCACCTGGGTGACCCCCAGCAGCGTGACCCCGATCCGGACGAGCCGCCCCACCTCGTCATCGGTGAGTTGCTCCTCCCGAGGAAGCCAGCCGAGCCCTTCCTCCGGCATGCAGTAGGTGCACCGCAGATTGCACCGGTCGGTCAGCGACACCCGGAGATCGGTGGCCACCCGCCCGAACCGATCAGCGAGCTCAATCACAGACGGCACCCACCGTCGCCGATCGCCTCGCGTAAGCCATGGTTCGAATCTAGCCGCTGTTTCTGCTTTACGACCTTGTCGGCTTGGTGCTTTCGGAAACGCCCATGGACCCGAACCGGGTTGATCGGGAGCGGGGTGGGCTGCGAGGGTCGGCGGATGGCGTCGTTCGAGGAGTTGGTGGCCGAGGGTGAGTCCGTCGCGGTGGAGGGCTGGGACTTCTCGTGGTTCGCCGGCCGAGCCACCGAGCAACGGCCGTCGTGGGGTTACGCACGCCTGATGGGCGAGCGGATGGCACGCGCCGAGCGGGCACTTGATCTGCAGACCGGCGGCGGCGAGGTGTTGTCGAGCATTCCTAAGGCGCCTCCGGTGCTGGTGGCGACGGAGGGCTGGGCGCCGAACGCGGCGCTGGCCCGCAAGCACCTTGCTCCTCTCGGTGGCCGGGTGGTCGAGGCCGGCGAGAACGACGACCTCCCCTTCGACGACGGCACGTTCGACCTGGTCGTGAGCCGCCACCCCGTCACGATCCGCTGGGCCGAGGTGGCGCGGGTGCTGGCGCCCGGCGGCACCTATTTCTCCCAGCAGGTAGGCGCGGGCTCACTACGCGAGCTGACCGATTTCATGATGGGCCCGCAACCGGTCAGTCAGGTCCGGGCGCCCGAGCGAGCTCGTACCGCCGCCACCGAAGCCGGCCTGATCGTCCAAGACCTGCGTTCCGAGGCCTTGCGCATCGAGTTCTTCGACGTGGCGGCCGTCATCGTCTTCCTTCGCAAGGTCATTTGGACCGTCCCGCAATTCACGGTCCCGGCCTACTACGACCGCCTGCGGGCCATGCACGACCACATCAACCGGTACGGGCCGTTCATCGCGCACTCCTACCGCTTCCTGTTCGACGCCCAGAAGCCGGCCTGACCAACTGCCGCAATCGCCGAGCTGGTGGACCGCGATGGCCCTACGTGGCAGGGGAGCCGGTCGCTGCGATGCGCCTACTCGATGGTCAGAACGCTTGCAAGGCGCCCGTCGCGGCCGTGACCACCGCTGTTCGGTAGGCGGCGCCGAAGGCCGCCGTGTGGACCAGCAGCAGGTGGAGCTGGTGCAGAGGGACCCGGGCCGGCCAACCCATGGCCAAGGGGTGCACCTCCTGGTAGGCCGACAGGATGTGGTCGAGATGGGGCGCGCCGCCGAAGAGGTGAAGGTTGGCCAGGTCTGTCTCCCGGTGGGCACCCTGGGCGGCGGGGTCGATCAGGTAGGGCTGGTCGTCGGCGGCCCAGAGAATGTTGCCCGGCCACAGATCGCCGTGGGTGCGGCTGGGCGGCTCATCGCCGGCCGTATGGGCGAGCTTGTCGACGACGCGGTCGACGCGGTCGACATCCGACGGGGTCAGCGCTCCGTTGTCGACCGACGCTTTCAGGTAGGGCAGTAGGCGGTGTTCGGCGAACCAGGCCGGCCACGGGCCCGGGTGCGGCGTGTTGTCCAGGGGCAGCGGGCCGATGAAGCCGGGCCACGGCGCGCCGAATGTCTCTGCCGGGGTGTCGTGGAGGGCGGCGAGAGCGCGGCCCAGGCGCTCGGCGGCCCGGGGGGTCGCCGGGGCGGTGTCGATCCAGTCGAGGGCGATCATCTGGGGGAGCGCCACCAGCAGCTCCGGGATGGGCGCGCCCGCGTCGGCCAGCCAGCGCAAGCCGTTCGCCTCGGCCTCGAAGAAGCCCTCCGGCGGCTCGCCCGCCGGCCAGGTCTTGGCGAACAGGGAGCTGCCGTCGTCCAAGGTCAGGCGGCTCGCGGTGGAGACGTTGCCGCCGCCGACCGGCGTCTCACGGATCCGCTGGTGGGTGAGAAATGTCGGGAGATGCTCGGGGTGCGCGCGTAAGTACGCCTGATCCACGGGGTTATCTTCCACTTCGCCTTACGGACGTCCGGAATCGGAGTCAAAATGTCGGCATGAGCCCTGTCACAGTGCGTTCGTACCGTCCGGGTGACCACTCCGCGGGTCGGCAACTGTGGTCGGAGCTGACCAACCAGCACAACCAGATGTATGACGTGCCGACCGACGACGGCGGTGACGGTTTCGAGGAATATCTGACCCGGCTCGATCTGAGCGGGCTCTGGGTGGCCGATCACGCGGATGACGGGGTGATCGGGTTGGTCGGGCTGATCATGCGAGGGCGGGCCGGTGTGGTGGAGCCGATCGTCGTCACGGTCTCTCACCGGCACAAAGGTGTGGGGCGCAAGCTGCTGCGGCACGTCGCGAGTGAGGCCCGGAGGCGGAACATGACCGCCCTGACGATCTCGCCGGACTCGCGGAACGTGGACGCCATCCGCAGCCTGCATGCGGCCGGTTACGACGTTCTTTCCTCTATTGAGTTGACGCTCGACCTGGGCCGGCATCCGGAAGCGCGGCACCAGGAGGGGCTTGAGCTGCACTCTATGCAGTTCCGCTCGTAGCGAGCGCAAGTCTTTCTCGGGCCTGTGGACAACCGCGCGTTGTCCACAGGCTCACGTTTTGGCACTCCCGGGATCGGCCCCGCGAGCCAAGCTCTCCGGCATGACCCCGGATTGCTCGATCATCGTTCGTTCCCCGGCCGAGGCCGTCGCCTTCGCGCCTTACGTCATCGGTTTCCACCCGACCGACAGCCTGGTCGTGCTGGGTCTCGTCGGCAAGCTTGTGATCGTGGGCGTGCGACACGACCTGCCCGCACCGGTCGGGATGTTCGACGAGGTGGCGCAGGTGATCGCCCAGCAGGAGGCACCCGACGTCGTGGTGCTCGGCTACGGGCCGCCGGGCCTGGTCACCCCGGCGGTGCTCGAGCTGGCGACCGCGCTTGCGCCCACGGGCGTGCGGGTCAGAGACGCGCTGCGCGTCACCGACGGCCGTTGGTGGAGCTATTCGTGTTCCGACCCGCTGTGCTGCCCGCCCGACGGCACGCCCTGCCAGCCGGACCTCGCGGCCGAGGCGGTCTTCCGCGGGCTGGTGGCCCTGCCCGATCGAAAAGCGCTGATCGCCCGGGTGGCGCCGATCGAGGGTGCGGCCCGGCGGGAGATGACCGCCGCGACCGCGCGGGCCCGGGCGCGGTTCACCGATCTGTCCGCCCAGGATGTCGCGGCCGCCCGTGGTGGGCGGTGGATACGCAAGGCCGGGCGGCAGGCGATCCGGGAGGCGGAGCGGCTCGCTCGTGCGGGCGCGATGCCATCGCACGACGACATCGCCTGGCTGGGTGTTCTGCTGCTGGAGCCGGTGGTCCTCGATTACGCGCTGGACCGCTCACAGCCGGACGAGTGGCGCATCCGGCTGTGGAATGAGGTGGTGCGTCTGATCGACCCGGCCTACGCGACGGGCCCGGCCTGTCTGCTTGGGTTCGCGGCTTGGCGGGTGGGAGATGGAGCGCTGGCACGGGTGGCGCTCGACCGGGCGCTCAAGGAAAACCCGGGGCACCGGACGGCCGGGGTGCTCGACCGGGTGCTGAGCGCAGGGATCGGACCGCACGCCCTGGTGACGCTCGGCCCACCGGCGCGGGCGCCGCGAAACCGGCGGGAGACCGACGGCGAGCGGCGGAAGCGTCGCAGCCCCCGCCGCCGGTCGCAGTGAAAGCCGAGGTAGGGCAGCGGTCAGGGCCGCGCGGTCTCCTGACGCACGGTGTCCGTGCCGCTACCGACGGCCGAACGCTGGGCGGCCGGGGCCGGGGTCGGGGCCGGGGTCGGGGCGTCCGTGGTCTGGTGCAGACCGGGCACGCGGTCCTCGATGACGAAGGTCGCCCGGGTGTGCGCGGCGGCGCCCGGCGTGCTCACGTATGGCAGCACTCGGAAGTCGGCGGTCATCGTGTCCGCCGTGATCCGGGTGCGGACGTAACCGCGCTGGTTGTTGTAGAAGCGCAGGTGCGGGTTCCAGGCGGTCCACGGGTGCACCGCCGGCGTGCTGTCGGCGCCGTTGCCGCCCGAGGTGATCGACGAGCAGACCAACTCGGTGCCGACCGTGCGGCCGGTCGGGTCCTGGTAATCGAGCTTCAGGTCGTCGGCCCAGTGCGCGTGCACATCGCCGGTCAGCACGACCGGGTTCCGCACGCCGGCGTCCACCCAGCCGCGGGTGATCCGCTCGCGGCTGGCGGCATAGCCGTCCCAGGAGTCCATGCTGGTCACCACGGCCGGGCCGGAGTTGTTGTCCCGCTGGCCGAAGAAGACCTGCTGGCCCAGCACGTCCCAGCGGGCGGTCGACCGGCGGAAACCGTCGAGCAGCCACCGCTCCTGCTCGGCGCCGGTGATCGAGCGCGCCGGGTCATCGGCGTCGGCACAGTCCTTGTAGCCGTCGCCGCAGGCCTGGTCGTCGCGGAACTGGCGGGTGTCGAGCAGGTGGAAGGTGGCCAGCCGACCCCACCGGATCCGCCGGTAGAGCTGCATGTCGATGCCGCGCGGGATCGAAGTGCGGCGCAACGGCATGTTCTCGTAGTAGGCCTGGAAGGCCGCGGCCCGCCGGGCCAGGAAGTTCGGGTCGGGCTGTTCGGGCGTCTCGTCCGCCCAGTTGTTCTCGACCTCGTGGTCGTCGAAGATTACGGCCCACGGCGCGACGGCGTGGGCGGCTTGCAGCTCGGCGTCCGCCTTGTACTGGGCGTGCCGCTGGCGGTAGTTGGCGAGCGTGACGGTCTCGGGGCCGAGGTGGTCGCGCGGGTTGCCGCCGGGGATGACGTATTCCCCGGCCTTGTATTCGTACTGGTAATCGCCGAGGTGCAGGATCAGATCCGGCTCGTCCTCGGCGAGACGACGGTAGGCGGTGAAGTAGCCGTGCTCGTACTGCGAGCAGGACACGAAAGACATGGCCAGGTTGCCGCTCAGCGTCCCGGGCGACGGCGCCGTGCGGGTGCGAGCGGTCCGGGAGACATAGCGCTCAGCCCGGAAACGGTAGAAGTATTCGCGCCCGGCGAGCAGGTGGGTGAGTTCGACGTGGACCGTGTGCGCGGAGGCGGCCCGGGCGACCGCCACACCCCGGCGCACCACGCGCCGGAAGCGGTCGTCCACCGCGATTTCCCAATCGACCGGGACATCGCGGGCCGGCATGCCACCGAGCCCGTCCTCGGCGAGCGGGGTCGGCGCGAGCCGGGTCCAGATCACGAAGCCGTCCGGCTCCGGATCGCCGGAGGCGACGCCGAGCGTGAACGGATCGGACCGCAACGGCCCACGATAGGTCGTCGCGGCGGCGGACAGCGGCAGAGTGGTGGCCGCGCCCACGGCGCCGACGACCGCGGAGCTGAGCAGCAGGGTGCGTCTCGAGAGAGGCATGCGGGCAGCCTCGCGGCCATAGATGGCCGTAAATCGCGGGCTGCCTTACACGCCGCCGAACCCCTGGTGTTCAGAGAGTTACGCGGTGTGCGGAGGTGTAGACGTTCATGGTGGCGCCGCGCAGAAAGCCGACCAGCGTCATGCCGGCCTCATCGGCCAGCTCCGCCGCCAGGGTGCTCGGCGCCGACACGGCCGCGAGCAGCGGAACACCGGCCATCCACGCCTTCTGGGTCAGCTCGAAACTGGCCCGGCCGGACACCAGCAGCAGGTGACCGGCGAGCGGCAGCCGGCCGTCGCGCACGGCCCAGCCGATCACCTTGTCGACCGCGTTGTGCCGGCCCACGTCCTCGCGCAGCACCAGCATCTCCCCGGCCGCCGTGAACAGGCCGGCCGCGTGCAGGCCACCGGTGCGCTCGAAAGTGCGCTGCGCGGCGCGCAGCCGGTCGGGCAGCATGGCCAGCGTGCCGGCCGGCACGGCCATCGGGTCGCCGGCCACGTCGAACTGCGAGCGGGTGCGTACGGCGTCGATGCTCGCCTTCCCGCACACCCCGCAGGAGCTGGTCGTGTAGAAGTTGCGGCTCGGGTCGGTGACCGGCGGCGGCACGTCCGGGCCGAGCGTCACGTCGACCACGTTGTAGGTGTTCGGGGTGTCAGTTCCCGCGCACAGCTGGGCGGTCACCACATCGCCGGCGGAGCTGATGATCCCCTCGGTGAGCAGAAAGCCGATGGTGAGATCGATGTCCTGTCCGGGAGTGCGCATCGTCACCGCGAGCGGCTGCTTGCGCAGGCGGATCTCGAGCGGCTCCTCGGCGGCGAGGTCATCGGGACCGCGTCGGGGTGCGCCGGTGGTGTCGAGGTTGATTTTGAGGACCGGTCGCCGGGTCGACGTGCGCGCCATCCGCCGAGCCTATGCCCGGAAAGGCCGAATAAGAGGGGCGAGAATGCGACCGACCGATAGTGATCCACGACCGCGAAGTGAGCGCGCGGTCACGCTCGACACGCGCTCGGGATACGGTACGTACGTGGGAGGGTTTGCGGCGGTGGTGCTGGCCGGTGGTGCGGCACGGCGGATGGGCGGCGCGGACAAGCCGATGGTGCCTGTCGGCGGTCAGTCCATGCTGACCCGTGTCCTGGCCGCGGTGCATGACGCCGATCCGCGGATCGTCGTCGGCCCGGTGCCGCCCAACCTGCCCGTTCCCGTGCACTCGACCCGGGAGCAGCCGCCCGGCAGCGGCCCGGTCGCGGCCACTGCGGCCGGTCTCGCGCTGGTGCCCGAGCACGTCACGTTCACCGCGCTGCTCGCCGCCGATCTGCCACTGCTGACCGGCGAGGCGATCGACGTGCTGCGGCTGACCGCCGAGTCGGCGCCGATGCAGGGCGCGGTCTATCGCGACGCCGAGGGCCGGCGGCAGATGCTGTGCGGGGTGTGGCGGACCGCGGCGTTGCGTTCCGCGCTGGCCCGGCTCGAGGAGGAGCGCGGCGATCTGAACGGGGCCTCCATCCGGGAACTGATGAACCATCTGCGGGTGGCCGAGGTGTCGTGGCGCCGGCCGGGCCCGCCGCCGTGGTTCGACTGCGACACCGACGACGACCTCAGGACCGCCGAGGAGTGGGCTCGATGACCGCCCCGGGGCCGGGCCGAGGCTGATGATCGACCGGCGCCGGAGGATCAAGCGATGAGCGATCTGGACGCCTGGGTCGAGGCGGCCGGCGCGGAGTTGGGCCTGGACGCGTCCGACGTGCCGGTCAAGGCGGTGCTCGACATGGCCCGTGATGTCGCGCACGGTGTGGTGCGCCCGGGGGCGCCGGTCACGGCGTACCTCATGGGGCTCGCGGTGGGACGCGGAGCGGACGCCGCGGAGGTCGCCGAACGTCTTTCTCGGCTTGCGGTCTCGTGGTCGAAACCCACCCCCTGAAGTCTCTCGATAGGGTGGCGGGGATGGAGGTGCGATCATGACGGTAGACAGCGCCGCGGGCGAGTCGAACGACAACAGCATCCTGCTCGACGAGCCGACCACGGCCGACCTGCGGGGGAAGGTGACCGAGGCCTGGCGGGAGTTTGCGGGCGCGCTGGCCGCGTTGCTGCCGACGCTCGCGCCGGGCTCGCATATCGACCTGACACTCGACCCGACCGCTTCGGGCACGGGGCTTGCCGTCTATTCGGTGAGCATCCGGGTGCTGCCGGACGGCGTGATCGAAGCGCTCGCCGTCGGCAACGCCGAGCTGCCCGACGGCTATCGGATGGATCGCGCCGCGGTCGCCGACCTGGTCGCGCTCGGCTGGTCACCGCCGGGAGTGCTGCCGGGCTCGGGCGACTCGTTCGGCCTGCGCTCGTCGCAGGACAAGGCGGCCACCCTGGCCACGATCGTCACCCGCACGCTGCGTGACGTCCATGGGGCGCCGCATCCGGCCTTCCTGGTCTACCTCGCGCACGACGAGGAGGACGAGCCGATCGAGACGGCGCCGCTGGGCTCCGCGCGGCACGAGCCGGGCATCGGCGAAGGGCTCGACCTCGACGATCTCGATGAGGACGGGGCGTTGTCGGCGGCGCTGGCGTCGGCGGCCGACGAGGTGGTGCCGCTCGAGGAGCGGGTGCGCACGGTGGTGGCCACCATGACGAAGACGCCGGTCGACCAGCTGCAGGTGGATGCGGACGGTGATGTCGGCATCCGGGCCGGATCGGCGATGGTGTTCGTCCGGGTGCGGGAGAACCCGCCGCTCGTGGATGTCTTCTCGCCGATTCTGACCGAGGTCGAGCCGACCGAGGATCTCTACGTCAAGCTGTCCGAGCTGACCAACCGCATGCCGATCGGCCGTCTCTACTGCGCTAAAGACACGGTGTGGGCGTCGATCCCGGTCTTCGGCCGGAATTTCCAGGCCACCCACCTGATGCTCGCCGTGCAGGTGATGACCGGCCTGGCCGACGAGCTGGACGACCGGTTGCACGGCGAGTTCGGCGGCAAGCGCTTCTTCGGTGAGGGTGACAAGCCGACCCCGGCGAAGCAGCCGGACGACGATCACCCCCGCACGGGCATGTACCTCTAGAAACTCACGGTCGCCAGGGTGTCCAGGGTGGACACGCTGGCGACCTGAAGGCCGTTCTCGCGCAGCGTCCACAGGTCGTCGCCGATGACCAGCGATCGGCTCACGTCGCCGCTGATCCGGCCGGCGGCCTGCAACTGGCCGTCTTCGACGCGATAGGCGAGCGCGCCCTGGGCCGAGCCCTTGACCGGCACGACGAGCAGCTTCGCCGCCGGCCACCACAGAAGCGCGTGCGGATCCCATTCGGCCGCCGACACCGAGTTCGCGACCACCTGCGAAGCCAGCCGCCGCGGGTTCGCCGGATCTTCGACATCAAAGAGCGAAACCAGCATTCCTTGCCGTACGCCCTGGGTGCTGGCCTCTTGGCCGATGCCGATCAGCAGGTTGTCGCCGACCGGTTGAAGGTGTGCCGAATAGCCGGTGATCTTCAGTTCGCCGGTGACACGAGGGGCGGTCCAGTCGCTGAGGTCGAGGCTGTAGAGCGGATCGGTCTGGCGGAAGGTCACCACATAGCCACGGTCCCCGATGAACCGTACGGCGTAGATCCGCTCCCCTCGGCCGAGCCCGCCGACCTTCCCGGCCTGCACCAGATCGCCGCCGTGGTTCTCCAGAATGCGTACCGCCGAATCGTTCTTCGCGGTGGTGGCGACCCGCAGCCGGCCGTCCCATTCGGACATCGAGTACTGGTTGAGCAGCGTCCCCGCAATCGTGCCGGCGCCGATGAGGACCGGCTTGCCGGTGTTCGGCAGGGAGAACTGGAAGATTTCGGTGCCCAGCGCCTCGGCCCCGGGCAGCGCATTGAACCGCCGGCTCGGGTCATTGGCGATGTAGAGAGTGGACGGCGTCCCGTAGACGATCTCGCCGTCGGCGACCACCCCGACCGGATCACCATCGGTGAGCGCCGACGCGCCCAGATCGAAGGTGAGCAGGGAAAGCATGGCGGCCCCGGAGAACGACTTGGGCCGGCGGACCGCGCCGCAGTCGAGCCGTCCCTCGGAGACGGCCGTGCCGGTGGTGACCTGCCACGACGGCAACCAGGCGTCGATCGGGGCGGCGCCCACCGCCTTCTTGTTCTCGCGCAGCAGTGCGTCGTCGCCGGTCGCCGTCATCGGGAACTTGATCGACGGGATGGAGCTGAGCACTATCCGGGCGATGCTGCCGGTCTGCCGGGCGTCGACAACCCGCCCGATGCTCCGGTATCGGCTGAGAATCTTCGGCGGCCCGGCCAGATCGACCAGGACCAGGTCGACGTCCCCGCTCGCCGGTAGGAGCCCGGGACGGATCCGGCCCGCGTACGTCCGCCCGGTGGTGAGAACCAGCGCATGATCGCCGGACAGCAACAGTTGGGAGCCGGGGGCACCGAGCGCGAGGCTGCCGGTCAGTGATCGGGTTGCCGGGTCGATCACCCGCAGCATCCCGCGGTCGACGGTGACGATCCGTCGCCCGTCGGTCTTGACGATGTCCGGCTCGTCGGCGCCCTGCTCGTGCACGTTGGTGCCGGAGTACGGCACGGGGGCGATGGACACCTCGGCCCGCCCGGTCATCGACGCCGCCTCGGGAACCGGCGCGGTCAGCCCATAGGTGGCGACGCTGCGCTGGGTCGCGGCCCGCAACTCGGACAGCAGGCGATCGCAGGAGTCGAACGCGACGAGGCTGAGCTGCGGCCGAGCCGGCGGGGCGGTCGGGGCGGGAAGCTCGGTGGGCGTGGCGGCGGTGCAGCCCGCGAGAGTCAAGGCGGTGCAGCCCGCGAGAGTGAAGGCAACGGCGGAGAGCAGGTTGCGACGGCGCATGTGCGCTTGGACGCTATCCCGGGATGGTCGGTTCCGGTGCGGGCGCGACGGTCGGGGTCTCGACCAGCCGGGACAGCACGATCATGCTGCGGGTGGAGGTGACGAACGATTCCGCCCGCAGTCGTTCCAAGGCCTGCTCGAGGTGCCCGATGTCGGCGGCCCGCAGGTGCACGAGCGCGTCGGCCTGCCCGGACACCGTGTAGGCGCCGACCACCTCCGGATGCCGCCGGGTGGCCACCGTGATCTGGGCCGGAGTGGTGCGCCCGGTGCAGAACAGCTCGACGAACGCCTCGGTGGTCCAGCCCACCGCAGCCGGGTCGATGACCGCGGTGAATCCCTTGATGATCCCGACGGACCGGAGCCGATCGACCCGCCGCTTCACCGCCGGGGCGGAGAGCGCGACCTTGGACCCTATCTCCGCGTACGACGCACGTGCATCGGCGACCAGCAACGCAATGATTCGCTGATCAACGGCGTCCATCTGCAACGATTCGCTCCTACCGCACAAGATTTATCGCTGTTTCGTACGGCCGAGCCTACCTACGCTTTACCTCATGAGCCAGACGGAGCGCTTGCCGCGAAACCGGACATATCTCATGTGTCCACCGGAGCATTTCACGGTCGAGTACGCCATCAACCCGTGGATGGACACCACCGTCCCGGTCGATGCGACGCTGGCCGTCAAGCAATGGGACCTCCTGCGCACCACTCTTGTCGATCTCGGGCACACCGTGCACGTGCTCGACCCGGTGGCCGGCCTGCCCGACATGGTCTACGCGGCCAACGGCGCGTTCTCGGTCGACGGCACCGTCTACGGCGCGCGGTTCCGCTACCCGCAGCGCGCCGACGAAGCGCTAGCTCATCGTGATTTTTACGAAATGTCGGACTGGCGCTATCAGGCCGCAGAACACGTCAATGAGGGTGAGGGCGACTTCGCCTACCTCCCTGCAGCGCACGGCGGCTTGATCCTGGCCGGCTACGGCTTCCGGACAGATACAAAGGCGCACGCCGAGGCCCAGGAGATGCTCGGTCGCCCGGTCGTCTCGCTCCGCCTGATCGACCCGGCCTTCTACCACCTGGACACGGCCCTGGCCCCGCTCGACGACCACAACGTCACCTACTACCCGGAGGCGTTCTCGGCGTCCTCGCGGCGGGTGCTCGCCCAGCTCTTCCCGGACGCGGTGCTCGCCGACCGGGCCGATGCCGAGGCGTTCGGGCTCAATCTGGTCAGTGATGGTCGTCACGTCGTCCTGAACACCGAGGCGCTCGCCATGGGCGAGAAGGTGCGCGCGGCCGGCTACCACCCGGTGCACGTCGAGCTGACCGAGCTCAAGCGCGGCGGCGGCAGCGTCAAGTGCGCGGTGGCGGAACTGCGCCCCTGAGGCACCCACTGGGACGCGTGCGGGAAGATGGAACGCATGACCGACGACAATCGCACCGCGGAGAGTCAGGAAGACGGCTCCGTCATCGTGGTCGGGCCCGATGGCCGCCCCATGGGCACGGTCGAGCCGGACGGCACGCTCACCCCGGAGGAGCCGGGCAACCTGATCGAGCAGCCCGCCAAGGTCATGCGGATCGGCAGCATGATCAAGCAGCTGCTCGAGGAGGTGCGCGCCGCCCCGCTGGACGAGGCGAGCCGCGGCCGGCTCCGCGAGATTCACAAGCGGTCGATCGTCGAGCTCGAAGACGGCCTCGCCCCCGAGCTGCGTGATGAGCTGGAGCGGTTGTCGTTGCCGTTCGAGGGCGAGACCCCGCCGAGCGAGTCCGAGCTGCGGATCGCCCAGGCCCAGCTGGTGGGTTGGCTCGAGGGTCTCTTCCACGGCATCCAGGCCGCGCTGGTCGCCCAGCAGATGGCGGCCCGGCTCCAGCTCGAGCAGATGCGCGGCGGTGGCAGCGGCCGGCCGGCGCTCCCGATGGGTCGCATGCCGGGCATGCCCGGGCAGCCGCAGAACCCCGACGCCGGCCCGACCGGGCAATATCTCTAGATCTAGAGGTCGAAGGTGTCGCTCAGATAGCGCGCGACCCCGTCCTCGTCGTTCGTGAGTCCCACCTCGTCGGCCACCGCGCGGACGGCGGGGTGGGCGTTGCCCATCGCCACCCCGTGACCGACCCAGGCCAGCATCGGGATGTCGTTGGGCATGTCGCCGAAGGCCAGCACGTCGCTCGCCTCGACGTCGGAAAGGCCGCACAGCCAGGCCAGCCCGGCCGCCTTGGTCACCCCGGCGGCGGAGATCTCCACCAACGCGCTGCTCGACGAGTGCGTGACCGTGGCCATCTCGCCGAGCAGGCCGCTGACCAGCTCATAGAACTCGTCCGCCCCGTGGTTGGCCGAGCGCACCAGCAGCTTCACCGCCGGCACCGAGGTCAGCTCCTCCGGTGTGGCGATGGCGCGGACGGAGTGATCTTTCGTCGCCCAGCGCAGCGGCCACGCCTCTTCGTGCCAGAAGGACCGGCCCTCGTCGACCTCGACGGCCAGCGTGATGTCGGGAACGGCCTCGCGAAGCTTCTTGGTCACGCCGATCAGGATTTCCGGCTCGAACGACGAGGCCCGCAGCACCTGGTCGGTGCCGGGGTCGTAGACGACCGCGCCGTTGGCGCAGATCGCCGGCATCGGCTCCGGCATCTGGTCGTAGAGCTGCCGGAGCCAGCGGACCGGGCGGCCGGTCACCAGCACGAAAGGCACGGGCAGGGCGTGGATCACGTCGAGGGTGCGCTTGCTCAGCGTGCCGTCGGTGCGGATCAGGGTGCCGTCGATATCTGAGGCGACAAGTCGATATTGGTGCATCACCTCGACAGTAACTTGTCGAGATAGACCGCGACCCCGTCCTCATCGTTGGACAAGGTCACCTCGTCGGCCACTGCCATCAGAGTCGGATGGGCGTTGGCGACCGCGACCCGGCTCCACCCGGCCCAGGCGAACATCGGCAGGTCGTTGGGCATGTCACCGAAGACCAGCACGTCACTCGGGTCGACGCCGACCGCCTCGGCGACCACCGACAACCCGGTGCCCTTGTCGACGTTGGCCGGGCAGATCTCCACGTAGTCGAGCCCGGCCTGAGTGACCGATGCCACGTGCGGCGGCACGATCCGCCGGGCCACCGCGAGGAGGTCGTCCACGTGGTAGTCGAACGACCGGGCGAACGCCTTGATCACGTCGCCGCCGAGACACTCGGCCCGCTCCCGCCGCTCCACCACCACCGGGTAGCGCCAGGTCGGGTCGTAATCGCCCCACAGCGGGGAATCATCGTGCTCGAGCGCCTCCACCATCACCGACAGCCGGCCGACCTCGGCCTCGATGTCGGTCAGCACCTTGGCCAGGGTCGGTCCGGGGAGCCGGGAACGGAGCAGATAGGTCGACTCGGCCTGGTCGAGCACCCAGCCGCCCTGGGCCAGCACCAGGAAGTCGGCCACCCGGATGTCGTTGCGGGTGAGCGACGTCAGGCGCGGCCCACGGCCGGTGGCGCCGACGATCCGGATGCCGGCCGCCCGGACGCGTTCGAGAACCTCATGGGTGTACGCGGACACGGCGTCATCGCTGCGCACCAGTGTGCCGTCGAGATCCGTCGCGATCAGCTTGGGGAGTCCAGGCTTGACCATCGGTCACCTCCGGGGGTGGGGCTTACCCCCGCGGAGGGCGGAAGGAAAACGTTACACCCGCGCAGCTAGCTGCGACTATGACTTCTGGTGACCGGCTGGTGTATTAGCCGTTAGCGGGCGGGTTCGAAGACATCACGACCGCCGAGGTACGGCTGAAGCGCCTTCGGCACCCGCACCGAACCGTCCGGCTGCTGGTGGTTCTCGAGGATCGGAATCAGCCAGCGGGTGGTGGCGAGCGTCCCGTTCAGCGTGGCCGCGGTCTGCGGTTTGCCGTCGGCGTCGCGGTAACGGATGTTGAGCCGCCGCGCCTGGAACGTCGTGCAGTTCGACGTCGAGGTGACCTCGCGGTAGCGCTCCTGCGACGGCACCCAGGCCTCGCAGTCGAACTTCCGCGACGCGCTTGAACCGAGGTCGCCGGCCGCCACGTCGATGACCCGGTAGGGGATCTCGACCTTGGCGAGCATCTCCTCCTCCATGGCCAGCAGCTTCTGGTGCTCCTCGAGAGCCTGCTCCGGCTTGCAGAACGAGAACATCTCGACCTTGTCGAACTGGTGCACCCGTAGGATGCCGCGCACGTCCTTGCCGTACGACCCGGCCTCCCGGCGGAAACACGACGACCAGCCGGCATAGCGCGCCGGTCCGGCTTCGAGATCCAGGATCTCGCCCGAGTGGTACGCCGCGAGCGCGACCTCCGACGTGCCGACCAGATAGAGATCGTCGGCCTCGAGACGGTAGACCTCGCTGGCGTGGGCGCCGAGGAAGCCGGTGCCCTCCATCGACTCCGGCTTCACCATGGCCGGCGTGATCGACGGGGTGAAGCCGTGCTCCACCGCCTGGTTGATCGCCATCTGCAGCATGCCGAGCTGGAGCAGCGCGCCCACCCCGGTGAGGAAGTAGAACCGCGAGCCCGACACCTTGGCGCCGCGCTCGGTGTCGATCGCCCGGAGCGCCTCACCGATCTCGAGGTGGTCCTTCGGGTTCTCGATGACCGGGCGGTCGCCGACCTCGCGGATCACCACGAAGTCGTCCTCGCCGCCCGGCGGCACGCCGTCCTGCACGATGTTGGGCACCGCGAGCTGGGCCTGGCGCAACGCGTCGTCGGCGGCCGAGTTCGCGGCCGAGGCCGCCTTGACCTCGCCGGCCAGCTCCTTGGTGCGCGTCAGCAGCGCGGCCTTCTCGTCGCCGGAGGCCCTCGGCACCTGCTTGCTCAGCGAATTCTGCTCGGCCCGGAGCGCCTCGAACCGCTGGGTCGAGGCCCGGCGCTCCTCGTCGGCACGCAGCAACGAGTCCACCAACTCGGTGGACTCGCCGCGCAGTCGCTGGCTGGCTCGGATCAGCTCGGGGTCCTCGCGGAGCAGGCGCAGGTCAATCACGATTGTCGAGCCTACCGGCGAGCCCGCCCGGTCTTCACCCGGCCGTCCTTATCTGGAGATTGGCCCTTCGGGTCCCGATCGGCTGGACTTGTCGAGGTTGGCGGTGAGTGGTGTGAACGGCTTGGCCGGCCCGACGGTGAGCTCGAGCGGCTCGTCGACCGCCTGCGGCTCATCGTCGGTGGTGGCCCGGCGCCAGGCCCAGGCGTCCGGCGAAGGCGACGAAGCCAGGTAGAGCGCGAGCATCGCGAGAAGCACGCCGGCCGCCGCGCACCAGAGACCGCGGCCGTAACCGAAGTCGACCTGGCTGGGCTCGGTGTAGAGCTCGGGCACCACCCGGCTCTGACCGCCGAGCGAGACCGAGATCGCGAAGAGCATCCCGGCCAGGGTGCCGCCGACGCTGAGCCCGCTGAGCCGCATCCACCGGCGGGCCGCCGGTGGGCCGAACATGGTCAGCACCACGGCGGCGACCAGCGGAAACAGGCCGACCAGGAAGGCGCCGCCGAGCTCGCCGACGTCGGTGACGTTGGTCGGGACCACGCGATCGCCGAACTCGTCACCCGAGCCCAGCATGGCGGCGTCCACCGTGGTGACCTGCCACTCGGAGACGATCGACGCGAGCAGGGCGACCGCGGCGAGCGCCGCGGTCAGCGGGACCACCCGCCGGTCGGCGATCAGGTTCCGGCCGAAGCCGGACACCATCCAGCGGCGCAGGCGGGAGGGGCCGAACTCGACCACCGTCTCGGCCGGCGACGGGTCGAGATCGATCGGCTGATGCTCGGGGGGCATGTGAACCATGATGGCCCGTGCCCGGTCGCCCGGCCACCGGCCGTCCGATGGACTAGCGTTTCCAGCATGCCTATTCGTACTGCTACGGCCCACTGGGATGGGAACCTCACCGACGGTTCCGGCACGATCAAGACCGGTAAGGGCGGTTACCAGGGGAACTACTCGTTAAAGTCGCGCTTCGAAGAGGGCGAGGGGACGAACCCGGAGGAGCTGATCGCCGCCGCGCACTCCGGCTGCTTCTCGATGGCGTTCTCGAAGGCGCTCGCCGACGCGGGCTACACCGGCACCTCGGTGGAGACCGTGGCCAAGCTCCACTTCGACAAGACCGACGCCGGTTTCAGCGTCACCCGCATCGACCTGGAGACCGTCGGCACCGTGCCCGGCATCGACGACTCCGAGTTCCAGAAGATCGCGGTGGCCGCGAAGGAGGGCTGCCCGATCTCGCGGCTGCTCGCCCCGGGCACCGAGATCACGCTCTCCGCGAAGCTCGCCTGATTTCACGATCAACTCGCCGATGCGGGCAGGGGTAGCTGTCGGATCCCTGACCGCATCGGCAGCACCGACAAGCCCGCGCACGTGACGCACAATGGTCGTTGTGCCGGTCGAGATGAGTCGCGAGCGTTTCGAAGAACTCGTCGGCGAGGCGCTCGACGAGGTGCCGGTCGAGTTGCTGTCGATGATGAACAACGTGGTCTTCATGGTCGAGGACGCGCCCCCGGACGGCAGCGATGACCTGCTCGGACTCTATGAGGGCACGGCGCTGACCGACCGGGGCTGGGATTATGCCGGCGTGCTGCCCGACCGGATCACTATCTATCGCCTGGCGACGCTGAAGGTCTGCGACACCGAGACGGACGTCATCGACGAGGTCGCGATCACCGTCGTGCACGAGATCGCCCACCACTTCGGCATCGACGACCACCGTTTGCACGAGCTGGGCTGGGGCTAACAGCTCACGCAAACCCTTGGTGAGTGGTCCTACCCTGATGCCACACCGCACACAGGAGGACATTCACATGCGCAGCGAGCTCTTTTCGGCCGAGAACCTCGAGAAGGAGTCGGCCCAGCCCGGGTTGCGGTTGCAGAATTCCAAGCTGCTCAAGGCCGAGCTGAACGGCGAGTTCATGGCTCGCCAGGGCTCGATGGTCGCGTACCAGGGGAATGTTCAGTTCGAGGCGCTCGGTTCCGGTGGCATCGGCAAGTTCATCAAGTCGAAGCTCACCGGCGAGGGCGTGCCGCTGATGAAGGTCCGCGGCACCGGCGATGTCTTCCTCGCCGACAAGGCCGCCGACGTCCACCTCATCGACCTGGAGCCGGGCGACGCCCTCTCCATCAACGGGACGAACGTGCTGGCGTTCGACTCGACCCTCGACTACGACATCAAGATGGTCGGCGGCGCGGGCATGATGTCCAACTCCGGCCTGTTCAACTGCGTCTTCAGCGGTCACGGCCGGATCGCGGTCACCACCAAGGGCACCCCGGTGGTGCTCTCGGTCGACCAGCCGACTTATGTCGACCCGCAGGCCGCGATCTGCTGGTCGGCGAACCTGCAGACCGGTTACCACCGGGCCGAGCAGCTCGGCCTGGGCACGCTGCTGGGCCGCACCACCGGCGAGCGTTTCACGATGAGCTTCGCCGGCCAGGGCTTCGTGGTCGTGCAGCCGTCCGAGGAGCCCCCGGGCGGCCTGGCCGGCGCCGGCGGCGGCCAGCAGTCCGGCCAGGGCGGCGGCCTGCTGGGCAACCTGCTCGGGAATTAAGACTCAGACCTCGCCGGCTCGGAGGCGTGCCAGCCACGCGGCCGAGTCGGCGAAGTCGGCGTCGGAGAGGCCCGGCGGGGACGCGACCGGTTCCTCCCGGGTCAGCCGGTGCCGGGGATAGCTGCCGAGGAAGCGCACCACGGCGCAGACCCGGCGCAGACCCTTCAGGGCCTCGCCCATCCTGGTCTCGGCCACGTGGCCGGTGCAGTCGAGGAAGAAGACGTAGGTTCCGAGCTGCTCGCCGGTCGGCCGGGACTCGATGCGGGAGAGGTTGATCCCGCGGACGGACAGCTCGGTGAGCACCGACAGCAGCGCCCCGACCTGGTCGTGCCGGATGGAGAGGGCCAGCGACGTGACGTCGTCGCCGGTCGGCTCGGTCGCCGGGCCGGGCCGGGTCAGCAGGGCGAACCGGGTGACCGCGTCGGCGTGGTCGGCGACCT
Source organism: Actinoplanes sp. NPDC026619 (assembly GCF_040638295.1). Classification (NCBI taxonomy): domain Bacteria; kingdom Bacillati; phylum Actinomycetota; class Actinomycetes; order Micromonosporales; family Micromonosporaceae; genus Actinoplanes; species Actinoplanes sp. NPDC026619. The sequence continues at coordinate 100,828 of NZ_JBEZYA010000022.1, read as the reverse complement.
TGTCGGCCAGCACGGTCAGGCCGTTGCGCGGCACCCCGATCGGCGCGCACAGCGCCGCGTCGAACTCGCCGGCGGCCGCGGCGATGGCGGCGGCCGCGTTGGAGAGCACGTCGACCACCACGGCGTCGGGCAGGTGCGCGAGCAGCCAGTTGCGGCACTGAGCGGACGCCTGCGGGTGCGCGGCAACGGTGCGGATCTGGGCAAGCGGTGTGCGCGAACGGGCAGCCAGCACGAACTCGACCGGCAGCAGGATCTCCCGGGTGATCGTCAGCGGGCTGCCGCTGGCCAGCTCGTCCAGGGTGACCGGGATGGCACCGCCTACCGAGTTCTCCAGCGGGACGAGCGCCGCGTCGGCGTCACCGCTGCGCACCGCCTCGAGCGCTTCGGGCACGCTGCGGGCCGGCATGCGCAGGCCGCGCTCGGCGGCAGGCAGCGTGCGCAATGCGGCCTCGGTGAAGGTTCCCTCGGGACCGAGGTAGACGAAACGGGTCGGCGGCGTTCCCGGCATTCCGCGATTGTAGGCGTCGGCCGGGTCAGGAGCCGCAGGCCAGCACCCGGATGCCGGGTGGCGCCGAGGTCACCACGACGTCGATGCACACCTCGGAGCCGGCCGCGACCACCGCGAGCGTGGTGCCCTTGCCGGTGGTCACCACCATCAGCGGCTCGAGCTGGTCGGCGCTCTCCCCGACGACCTCGACCGTGCTGAACGACCAGTCACCGGAGCAGTACGGCCCGTCGGCGACCTTCATGGTCTTGTTCGGCACGCCGGCGCTCCCCTTGATCTTGGCGAGGATCTCGGCGTTGGTGGGCGAGCCGACGCACCGGCTCGCATGCGACGGCGTCGGTGTCGCCGGAACGGTCTCCGGGCCGAGCGTGGTGACGACCGCCGTCGGAAACGTATAGGTCGGGTATGCCGCCGGTGGGGCAACGGTGCCCCCGGGCAGCGGCTGCTGGGTGGGCAGACCGATCACCGTCGGGGCGAGCGAAATGGGCGCCGCGCTGGGGCTCGCATAGAGCGGCGGCGATTTGAGCGGCGGCTTGGGCGGCGTGCCGCAGGCGCTGAGCAGCAGCAGAGCGCCAAGGGGAATCAGCAGTGTGCGGGGGGACACGCGGACATGGTAGGCGTGTCCGGCTCAGGAGGCGATGCGGTGTCCGGCGGCGGTGAGGGTGTCCACCGCTTCGCTCAGCCGCACGGCCGGCACGAGCAGATAGTCCGTCGTGTAGGTGGAGAAGGTCACGATGTTGACCCGGGCATCCGCGAGGGGCCCGATCAGCGAGGCCAGCACGCCGGTCAGGGCCAGGTCGAGCGGGCCGACCACGCGCAGACAACGCCAGGCCGTGTCGACCGTCGCGTCTTCCGGCACCCGGTCGGCCGGGCAGATGATCGACAGCTCGTCGGGCGCCCAGCTGAGCGAGATGACGCCCTTGTCGTCCGGACCCGCGGCCAGCGAAGCCGGGATCGGTGAGCCGGCCGGCAGCCGACACACCGCGTACTCCTCCGGTAGCAGATCTAGATCAAGCATGAGGGCAGACTACGTTTCCGGATCAGTCCTTGCCCAACGTCTGCGGGTGCGGCAAACGCCACACGTCAGCGCACGGGTGAGAAGAACGTCAGCGAACCGGCCACCCGGTCGTTGTGCAGCAGCGGCGTCGAGATCGCATCGATGGTCAGCGGAGGTTCGTCGGGGCCGGGCACCACGCGCATCAGGCCGCGGGCCAGGCGCTCGCTGCGGATGGCCAGCAGCGGCGGGATCTTGTCGGCATCGGTCTCGTCGAGCTCGGCCGCCCCGGCCGTGAAGTCGATGAGGCGGATGGTGTTGAGCGGCTGCCCGATCACCTCGACCGGTTTGCCGAGCCCGAACAGCTCGCTGCACGAGGCTGACAGCGCCAGGATGTTCGCGTCGGTGTCGATCACCAGGCACGGCTCGGCGGCCTCGGCCACCGTCGACGTCCAGCGGTCGACACTCGGGACGAACTCGGCCTCGGCCGGTGTCCGCGCCTGGGGCACGAACGCTCCCGAGAGGGAGAGCTCGATGTGACCCACCCGGTCCTCCTCGCTCCTTCGGATCAGGAAGTCGACGCCGCGCCGGAGCGCGACGTCAACTTCCCGACTGCACAGAAGGAACGTTACCGGCGTGCCGGACGCTTGTCAGCGGCCGTTTGTCCGTCTGGGTGCCACCGGTAGTCGCCGGCCGGGCGATAGGGCGCGTTTGCCCAGGTCCCCGGGTGATGGGCGACAGCTGAAAGCTTGCTGGCGGTCGCCGGCGAGATGCGCGCGCCCCCCGCGATGAGCAGCCGATCGAGCTCCTTGTCCGTCGAGACGAGGACCTCCTTCGGCAGACCGTGCACGCTGATCACGCCGGAGCCGACGAATGTCAGCACGGGGGTGACCGGCACGCTGAGGCCGACCGCGGCGGAAAGTGCCTTGCTGGCGCGGCGGGCTTCCCGGCGGGCCTCGGCGATGTACGCCGGGCGCTTGCCGTTGATCTGCACGACGTCGCCCGCGATGAGCACTCGGGCGCGACCGTGATCAGCCACGGTCACCGCGTAGATGCCACCGGGACCGATGGCGAGGAAGCCGGCACGATCGTCGGCGAGGTCGGGCTCGTAGGCGCCCTGCGCGTCGGTGCGCGGCCAGTCCACGATGTGCCAGTTGGGGCCGAGACGATCGAGGCGGGTCAGCGCGCGAGCGCCGGCGGCTTCGAGTCGGCGGGCGTCACGATCGGCGCGACGACGACGGGCCCACTCGGCGGGCGACGGGCGTGCCGCCGGGTCGAGCGAGGATGGTGGTGGCGCAACGGGACGTTCGAGTGTGGGTAGCGCCTTCGTAGGGACGGGCAGAGCATGACGCGGGAAGACAGTCACTGCGACCTCCGGCAAAAGGTCTCTTCGGGCTCTCTTTTCACTACCGTACGTGTACGACCCCACACGGAGGCAAGACATAGCGGCAAAAGAGGAGCGAGTGAGTGGGGATGAATGCCGCATTCACGCACCAATTTTTCTTGCGGATGGTGCATCGCGGCAACGTCTCCCCGGTTTAGGCAGCTTCAAGACAAAGTTAGCCTTGCCTACGCTCTCGCGCACCGATGTCTCATGATCTAGTCAGAACGTCAGCGTTCGAATGCGAGGAGTACCGGGGTGAACTACGTCGACAGTGAGGTCAGCCCACTGCGTACGGTCCTGCTGCACCGGCCGGGCGCCGAACTTGCCCGCCTGACTCCGCGCAACAACGACTCGCTCCTGTTCGACGGTATCCCGTGGGTCGGCCGGGCGCAGGACGAGCACGACCGCTTCGCCGACGCTCTGCGTGAGCGCGGCGTCGAGGTGCTCTACCTCGCCGAGCTGCTCACCGAGACCCTGGCCGTGCCGGAGGCCCGGGCGGAGCTCACCCAGGCGGTGCTCGACGACCGCCGGCTCGGCGACACCCTGCGCGACTCGGTCGGCCGTTACCTGGCCGACCAGGACCCGCGCCGGCTCGCCGACGTGCTGATGGCCGGGCTCGCTCACCAGGAGCTGAAGCCCGGGCCGGGCGGCCTGGTCTACGAGCTGATGGACGACCACGACTTCATCATCGACCCGCTGCCCAACCTGCTGTTCACCCGCGACTCGTCGGTGTGGGTGCGCGACCGGGTGGCGGTGACCAGCCTGGCCATGCCGGCCCGGCAGCGGGAGACCACGCTCACCCGGGCCATCTACTCCCACCACCCGCGCTTCGCCGGGGTGGAACTGCTCTACGACCCGTCGCTCGAGCACGTCGAGGGCGGCGATGTGCTGGTGCTGGCGCCCGAGGTGCTGGCCATCGGGGTCGGCGAGCGCACCACTCCGGCCGGGGCCGAGCGGCTGGCCCGGCGGATCTTCGAGGCGGGGCTGGCGCACACCATCCTGGCGGTGCCGATCGCCCAGGAGCGGGCCACCATGCATCTCGACACCGTGTGCACCATGGTCGACAAGGATGCGGTGGTGATGTACCCGAATGTCGCCGACACGCTGCGGGCGTACACCGTCAAGTCGGATGGCGGCGAGCCGCGGGCCCTGGCCCCGCGCCCGTTCCTCGAGGCCGCCGCCGAGGCGATGGGCATCGAGCGGCTCCGCGTGATCGACACCGGCCTCGACCCGGTCACCGCCGAGCGCGAGCAGTGGGACGACGGCAACAACACCCTGGCGATCGCGCCGCGGCTGTGCGTCGCCTACGAGCGCAACATCGAGACGAACGCGCAGCTCGAACGGGCCGGCATCGAAGTCGTGCGGATCAGCGGGTCGGAGCTGGGCAGCGGCCGCGGCGGTCCACGGTGCATGAGCTGCCCGATCGAGCGCGCGCCGCTGGTCAGCTGACGGTCACCTCGGAGACGACGAGCGAAGGCACCGGCACGCCGTCCACCAGGTCGGCTTTGTCCGGAAAATCAAAGACCGCAAGCTCCAGTTGTACGGGGTAAGAGGGCGCCTGATCGACGCGCTTCACGTGTGCGCCGTCGACCGTGAAGTCCAGCGAACCGGCGCGCCATTCCACGGCGTACACGTGGAACTCGGAAACGTCGATCGGAAGATCGACCACCGACCAGTCCTCGGTCAAGGACGGGTCGCGGAAGCGGTGCAACCCCATCCCGATGCCCTGCGGGCGGCTGCCGAAGACTTCCATCACGCAGATCTCGCCGGAGTGTTCGGGCACGTCCTCGACGCCGGAGAGCCAGAACGCGACCATCGACCGCGGCGTGATCACTCCGCGCATCCGGATCTCGATGTGCCCGTAACGCGGAGTGCATCCCCAGAACTCCGGCTGCTCCTCTTGGACGGTCTGGCCGTCGAGGAACGGCTGGCCGCCGATCGTGCTGCCGACCGGGCCGGCGAAGTTGGCGCTCTGGATGCCGGACACCCGCAGCGGCGTCGGGTGCACTCCCGCCGCCCATAATCCCTGGTCAGCTGGGATGCTCAACCGCAGCTCCCCGCCACCGACCTGGTAGGTGGCCGCCGACTTGGCACGTGAACTCCAGTGCGGCAGGTACCAGGGCGCCCAGACGGAGCGGTCCAACTCGTCCGCCTCGAACCGCTCCGTGAGCATCGTCGGATCAGCGCAACGTGAGCTGGCGGCCGATCAGGCCCTGCTTGGCGCGGCGGGCGTCGGCGTCCAGCGGGCCGGTCTCGGCGAGGGTGTCGGCGTAGCGCTTCGCGAAGTCGGCGAGCGGGGCCTCCCAGTCGGGCGCCTCCGGGTCGCCGGGGATGTCCCAGACCGGCACGAGAAGGCCGTGCGCCCGGAACATGCCGGCGAACTTGGTCTGCTCGCCCAGCAGCAGCTCACCCGCCGCGGAGAGCCGGGCCAGCGCGTCCAGCGCCTGGTCCTCCGGCTCGGCCAGCACCCAGCGCACGTGGCCCTTGTCCGGGGCCACCCGGCACCAGTACGCCGCCTTCGCCGCCGCCAGCCGCACGGTCGGGTAGATCGACGCGTTCGCCCGCTCGAGCGACGCCTTCACGTTCGGGTCCTCGGCCTGGTCGGCGTCCAGCCAGTACTCGAAGCCGTCCTGCATGGTGATCTCGAGCGGCCCGTCGACCAGGATGTCCTGCAGACGCGGGCCCTGACCGGGCAGCGCCGGCACCGACACCGTGCCGCCGGGCTCAGTGCCCAGCGCGGCCATGATCGCCACCGACAGGTCGCGGGAGACGTCTCCGGACTGCACGTGCCGCTGCAGGCCGATGAACACCCGGCCGTCGGTGCGGGTCATCGCCGGCCAGGCCATCGGCAGCACGGTCGACAACGTGACCTGCCGGTCGCCGTACTCCTCGATGATCTCGGGCTTGAGGGTCAGCGGCGCCGAGGCGGCCGGGACCAGCTCACGCAGGGCAATCCACTCGGGCTCGTCAGTGAGGCCCTCGAACGGGCGGGCCACGAAGATGTCGCGGACCTTCTCACGTTTGGGTGCGGTTTGGCGACGCTTGCTCACGGCGAGACAGCCTAGGCGTTACGCCCGCAAAGAGAAATTCAGGCGCGCGGCAGGCGGACCTCGGCCGTGGTGCCGCCGCCCTCGCGGGGGCGCAGCGAAACCCAGCCCTGTTGCCGCTCGACCAGTCGGCGAACCAGGTAAAGGCCCAGGCCGGCGCCGGGATGCCGGCGTTTCTCGCCGCCCTCGGCCTGCCAGTAACGCTCGAAGGCGCGCTCGACATGCTCGGGACTGATGCCGTCTCCCTGATCGGAGAGCCGGAAGCGCAGGGTGTCGCCGTCGGACGCGGCGCACAGCTCGATCGCGCTGTCCGGTGGCGAGTTCTTCTCGGCGTTGGTGGCCAGCTCGGTCAGGATCGTGGCGATCGAGTCGCGATCCCCGTACGCCTTCGGCAGGTCCGCCGGCAGACTGCCCAGCTTGATGCGTCGGCGCAGGTCGGCGGGCAGTTCCTCGACGGCGCCGCGCAGCGTCTCGGTCAGGTCGAACGGGCCGGCCTCGGCGGCGCCGATCTCACCGTCCTCGCTGGTGGCCGAGAGCAGGCGGTCGACCAGCCGGGCCAGCTCGCCGGCCCGGGTGCCGATCACTCGCACCGCCTCCTGGCGGCCGGACTCGCCGAGGGTGTCCCAGTGGTTGGTGAGGGTGTCCGCGTACCCCTTGATCACCGTCACCGGGGTGCGCAGCTCGTGGCTGGTCACCGCCACCCAGAGGTCGCGATTTTCCTGCCGGCGGCTTTGGTCGCCGTCGGTCTTGGTCTGGGCGGCGTAGAGCCGCCCCAGCGTCCCGCCGAGGAGTTCCAGCACGTCGCGCTGCTCCGGGCCGGCCTTGTCCTGATCGCCCAGGTAGACGTGCAGCGACCCGATGACGGTCTCGCCGGCCTTGCATCGGGCGCCGAGCACCCGCTGCGGATCACCGAAGACCTCGTTGAGCGCGTCGCCGTCGACCCGGCGGCCGACCGCGGGCGCGTAGGCGCCGCTGGCGGCCACCACCCGGCCGTGGCCGGCCGAATATTCCACGAAGCCGGCGCCGAGGCCACGCAGCACCTCTTCGGCGAGACGGACGATCCGCTGCACCACGGGCAGACCCGTCTCGCCGGCGTTGAGCCGTTCGAAGACCGCGATCTGACCCCGGGTCAGCGCGGCGTAGTCGGGGCGCAGCGGCATGTCTGCGAGTCTGCCTCGCTTCCTTCGTTTTCGGCAGATGGGTAGACGCGGATCTTGTTCGGATTCACCGTACCGTGGCCGACGTCACACTTTCGCGAGCCGATCCAGCACGAATTTGGGCCGATCACTGATCACGCCGTCGACCGCGTGCTCCAGCACCACTTCGAGTTCGTCGGGCTCGTTGACGGTCCACACGTACACCTGATGGCCGGCCTGTCGCAGAGCCGGCACCAGCGTGGGTTTCGCCCGCACCAGGCCGACGCCCGGCCCGGCGATGCCCGCGCCGAACGGCAGCCGGCCGCGCCCCACCCCGGGCGGCAGAATCTCCAGCAGATAGACCGTGGGGATCGCCGGCGCCAGGTTCCGGATCCGGCGCAGCGCGAGCGCCGCGAAGGACATCACCGTCACGTGGATGGGGTTGTCCGGCCGGTTGTCCGCCAGACCGTGCCGGCGCAGCATCTCGACGAGCCGACGCTCCACCTCGGCGCCGTGCCGGGACGGGTGTTTCGTCTCGATCAGCAGGCGAACCTGGCGGCCGGACTCGCGGATCGCGGTCAGCAGCCGGTCGAGGGTGAGCAGCTGGCTGAGCTCGGGCATCTCATCGGACGGGTAGCTGGGATGCCACGAGCCGAAGTTCAGCGGTTCCAGCTCGGCCAGGGTCTTGCTGCTGACCAGACCCCGGCCGTTGCTGGTCCGCTTGAGGTTGCGGTCGTGCACGCACACCAGGTGGCCGTCCCGGGTGAGCCGAACATCGCACTCGAGCCCGTCGGCGCCCTCCTTGAGTGCGTGCAGATAGGCGCCGAGCGTGTGCTCCGGTAGTGCGTCGGCGCCTCCGCGGTGCGCGAAGACCAATGGGCGTCTCATAGAACTTGGGCCGGTTGTCCGTTCTCACTGATCATTTCGCGACCGCTCGCCGCCCACATCTGCATGCCGCCGTCGAGGTTGCGCACGTTGTCCCACCCGTTGTTCATCAGGTAGGAAACGACTTGGCCGGAGCGGCCGCCGGAGCGGCAGACCACCACGACCTCCACGTCGACCGGCACCTCGGCCATCCGCGGCGGGACCTCCATCATCGGCAGGTGGTGGGCGCCGGGCGCATGCCCGGCCTCCCACTCCTCGGGCTCACGCACGTCGAGCAGGTATGCGTCCGCGGGCACCTCGGCCGGCGTCACGCTGGGAACTTGTGGTCCGAACACGGCAATCAGCCTAGGGGATCGTCACTTCTTTACGTTTGCAGACATCCAGTCCGTCATCTTGTCGGCGGCCACCGCCTGGTAGAGGGCGAGCGCCTTCTCCCGGTCGGACACCACCACGGACTGACCGGAGATGGTCTCGCTGCCCTTGTTGGGGCTGGTGATGAAGGTGAGGTTGCCGCCCCGGATGTCGCGGAAGTTGACCGCGGCGTCGGTGAGCGAGAAGTCGTTGTCCGCGGTCACGGCCGACGTGGTGGCCTTGAGGAAGTCGTTGAGCTTGCTGGGGCTGGTGATGATGCCGCTGGTCGTCGCCTTCTCCATCAGGGCCTTGAGGAACTCCTGCTGGTGGCGCTGACGGTCGAAGTCGCCGCGGGGGAACTGGTAACGCTGCCGCACCCAGTCGAGGGCCTGATCGCCGTTCATGTGCATCATGCCCTTGGTGAACACCCGGTGCGGCTTGTGGATCGAGGTGATGGTCTTGTCCACCATGAGGTCGACGCCGCCGATCGCGTCGACGACCTCCTTGAAGCCGCCGAAGTCGATGGCCAGGACGTGATCGATCCTCACGTCGGTGAGGCACTCGACGGTGTGCACCGCGCGGGGCAGGCCACCGAACGCGAACGAAGCGTTGATCTTCGCCCGGCTGCCGTCGCTGCACGCCGCGCTGTTGCTCTTGGGCACGACCACCCACAGGTCCCGGGGGATCGAGATGAGCTGGGCGGACTTGTGGTCGGCCGGCACGTGCATGAGGATCAGCGTGTCCGCGCGCCAGGCGTTCGCCGTGTCCTCCTTGGCGTCCGGGTCACGCGAGTCGCTGCCGACCAGCAGGATGTTCTGCGCGCCGTCGACCGCCTTGCCCGGCCGGTCGCCGGTGATCCCGGCGAACGCGTCGGTGCGCTTGAGGTCCTGGTCGAGGTTGCTGGCGTAGCCGTACAGCGAGATGCCGACGATGGTCGCGATGATCAGGACGGCGAGGCCGGCCAGCAGGGCGATGCGGCCCCAGCGGGGCCGGAGCTTCTTTTTTCCGCTGTACGGGTTGCCGCGCGGCGGGATCTGCTGCGAGCCACCGGGAACGGCAGCCCTTCCGGTGGTCGTCGACATGCAACCAGGTTACGTACCAGGTGCTGTTCCGCCCGTTGAAAGACACTCCAACGGCACAAAGGGGGGAGTTCTTTCGAACTCCCCCCTTCCAGCCTCAGTGCGCGCCGTGGCCGGTCAGCGACCGGACCTCGAGCTCCGCGTACTTGTCGGCGTCATCCTCCTTCGAGATCACCGTGCCGATCCAGCCGCACAGGAAGCCGATCGGGATGGAGATGATGCCCGGGTTGGACAGTGGGAACCAGTGCCAGTCGTCGTTCGGGAACATGGCCGTCGGCGTGCCGGAGACGACCGGCGAGAAGAAGACCAGAACCACGGCGCTGATCAGGCCGCCGTAGATCGACCACAGCGCCCCGGAGGTGTTGAACCGCTTCCAGAACAGGCTGTAGAGGATCGCCGGCAGGTTGCCCGACGCCGCCACCGCGAACGCCAGCGCCACCAGGAACGCCACGTTCAGGCTCTGCGCGTAGATCGACAGCGCGATCGCCACGGCGCCGATGCCCAGCGCGGAGAACCGGGCGACCCGGACCTCGTCCCGCTCGGAGGCGGCACCTCGTTTGATCACGCTGGCGTAGAAGTCGTGCGCCACGCTCGACGACGACGCCAGGGTGAGACCGGCGACCACGGCGAGGATCGTGGCGAACGCGACCGCCGCGATGACCGCCAGCAGGATCGAGCCGCCGGTTTCCCCGCCGAAGAACTTGATGCCGAGCGCCTGCGCCAACTGTGGCGCGGCCGTGTTGCCGGCCTTGTCCTGCGCGGTGATCGCCTTGCCGCCCACCATCGCCGCCGCGCCGAAGCCGAGGGCCAGGGTGAACAGGTAGAAGACGCCGATGATGCCGATCGCCCAGAGCACGCTCTTGCGAGCGATCCGGCTGGTCGGCACCGTGTAGAAGCGGGTCAGGATGTGCGGCAGACCGGCCGTGCCGAGCACCAGCGCGATGCCCAGCGAGACCAGGTCCATCTTGCTGTAGAACGTCTTCGTCGCGTCGCCGGCCGTCTCCACGCCGTAGCGCAGACCCGGTTCGAGGAACTTCGTGCCCTTGCCGGACTGCGCGGCGGCGTCCCCGAGCAGCGACGACAGGTTGAACTTGTAGTGCGCCAGCACCAGGATCGTCATCAGCAGCGCACCGGTCATCAGCATGATCGCCTTGACGATCTGCACGTACGTGGTGCCCTTCATGCCGCCGACCACCACGTAGACGATCATCAGGGCGCCGACCAGGATGATCGTGGCGACCTTGGCGGTGTCCGCGTCCATGCCCAGGAACGTCGTGCCGGGCTTGATCCCGAGCAGCAGCGAGACCAGCGCGCCCGCGCCGACCATCTGGGCAATCAGGTAGAAGATCGACACCACGATGGTGGAGACGCTCGCCGCGGTCCGCACCGGCCGCTGACGCATCCGGAACGCCAGCACGTCGGCCATCGTGTAGCGGCCCGAGTTCCGCAGGAACTCGGCGACCAGCAGCAACGCCACCAGCCACGCGACCAGGAAGCCGATCGAGTAGAGGAAGCCGTCGTAGCCGTACAGCGCGATGATGCCGGCGATGCCCAGGAAGGACGCGGCCGACATGTAGTCGCCGCCGATCGCCATGCCGTTCTGGAAGCCGGTGAACTGGCGGCCGCCGGCGTAGAAGTCGGTGGCGGTCTTCGTCTGCCGGCTGGCCCAGATCGTGATCGCGAGCGTGATCGCGACGAAGATCAGGAACAGCGTGATGGTGAGTCCGCGGGAGCTGGAGGCCGAGGCCTCGGCGGCGAGGGTGTGGCTCTGCATTACTCGTCACCCTCGTTCAGCTTGTTGCGGATGCTGTCGGCGATCGGGTCGAGTTCCCGGTTGGCGTAGCGGGAGTAGAACCAGGCGATCAGGAACGTCGACGCGAACTGCAACAGGCCGAAGATCAGGGCCACGTTGATGTTTCCGACGATCTTGGCACTCATGAAACCGCGGGCGTATGCGGAGAGCAGGACGTACAGCAGGTACCAGAGGAAGAACGCAACGGTCATCGGGAAGATGAAGTTGCGCAGCTTGCGGCGCAGGCGCTGGAAATCCTCGGACTGTTGGACGGCCCGATATCTCTCGGTGGAGGACTGGGCAGGCACTTCTTCTGTCGTCACCGGGATTCACCACCTTCGTGGGGGCGGACTTTTCCGGGAACGTACGAAGGTCAGCGGCGGTCCGGCAGGGCCCGGTCGGACCCTGCGCCGAGTGGTGGTCTGACTGCGCCGAGTGGGGGTCAGGCCAGCTTGTGATATCGACCGCGGTAGTGGATCAGCGGCGGCTGCGGGGCGTCGCCGGAGATCGTCTCGATGACTCCCTCGACGAGCCGGGCCCAGCCGCACGGACGGCTGCTGACCAGGCGGCAGCCGGCCCAGAGGCTTCCGGAGACCGGGCCGAACTCGGTCTGCTGCCAGGACCCGCCCGCGAACAGCCCGCCCGGCGCCGGCATCAACCCGGCAAATCGGTCGGCCAGCTGCTGATCATTCGGCCCGAGCGGCGCGACAACGAACATTTCGGACGATTCGATGGCATCCCAGAGCTCGCTCTCCTCGTCGATGAGACCGAGAACCCGCCCCGGCTCACCGTCCGCAACGAGCATCGACGACACGGTGAGCCCGGCCGGCCCCGGCGCGGTCCAGAGCGTGACCGGCGCGGCGAGCCGCCCGCGCAGCCGGCGCACCGCCGACTTCGCCTCCTCCGGCGTGGCGAAGGGGTCGCTCATATGAATCCGGCCGCCCGGCAGCTCACTGGTCACGGTCGCCATTGTCGTACTGCCACTTTCGGATACAACTTATTACACTGTCTGTGTAACCTAATCCCCTCCGCGGACGCGTACGTACTGGGCGATATGGGGAACCGATCGGATGACTGAGACGTTGCCGCAGCCTGGCGACGTGCTCTACGTGGGAGGCGCCGCCAGCGTCCAGTTCGAGGGCAGCCGCTCCCTGACCTTCCGCGTGATCCGGGTCGACCCCCGCCACACGTATGACGGTTGGTTGTGGATCGACGGTTACGTCCTGGGCCCGGGCGGCGAAGCGACCGAACGCCGAGTGATTTTCGTCCGGCAGGACGGCCTGAGAAAAAGACGCAGCTGAGGTACGCGCCGGCCCCTCCCTCAACCGCACCGGCGCCGCCCCCGCCGCAGGGCCCGCCCACCTGCAACACCGGGCCGTCCCCGGCCATCCGGCCGAGCGGGTAGGAAGGAAGCCGTGCTCCGAAAAATCGACTGCGTCATGGTGCGGGTGGCGGATCTGGACGCCGGCGTGGCTTTCTACACCGACCGCCTGGGCCTGACCGAGCTGTGGCGAGACGACACGGCATCCTCGACCTGACAAAAGGCCGCCGTCCGGTGCCGTAGCGCGGTCAGGAGCGGTTCGGGGTGATGGCGGTCAGTAGTTCGGGCATTCGTTTGTCCAGTTGGTCGGCGGCTATGCCGGAGCCGATCAGGAAGGCCGCGGTGCCGTAGGCGATGCCTACCGGTAGGCCTATCCACAGCCAGATCGGGGCGATGAACAGGGCGATCAGCTGCAGCGGCAGGCTGATCAGGACGGCGGCCACCAGGACGGCGAAGGTCAGCAAGCCCTTTCCGGCGCCGCCGCCCGAGGACATCGCGAACGGGTTGCTTGTCTCGGGCAGGGCGTAGGCGGCCCGGACCGAGAGCGGGAGCACCAGGCCCACGCCCACGCCGTACGCGGCGATCAGCAGGCCCAGCGTGGCCGGGATTCGTGCGGGATCGGCGGACAGCAGGCCGATCAGCACGGCCGCGGCGATCAGCACCGGGATCGTGAAGACCGCGTGGGCGGTGGCGCGGGAGTTGATCTCGACTCGGCCGGGGACGCCGGTGGTGATGTTGGCGGCGTAGGCGGTGCCGTCGAAGCCGAACTGGTTGGCCAGGGCCAGCGAGGCCAGGGCGCCCACGAAGATGGTCATGCCGCCCGGCGAGCTGGTGCTCACGGCCAGCGAGACCGGCAGGAACAGGGCCGCCATCGCGAAGATGATCAGGTTGGCCCGGCGTTTCGTCTCGCGCCACCAGTAGCGGATCTCGCGGGACACCAGGGCGCCGAACCGGGTGCGGGGCAGGCGCCGGAGCAGCAGCAGGTCGACCGGGGAACGGGTGGTGTCGGTGACCCGGCGGCCGCCCGTGGATGCGCTGCCCACCATCGCGCTCTCCACCGTGGTGCTCCACCACCACAGCAGGGCGACGATCGTCGTCAGGACGATCAGCAGCTTGAGCGGGACCGGCCACGCGCGGCCTTCGGCAACATCAAGACCGATGGAGTACGGCGCACCCATCGGTGTCCAGGCCACCACGTGCGCGACCGAACCGACCGTGTCCCAGTCGGCTCGCTGGGCGCCGGCCAACGCGGCCAGTTGTAGTGGGCCGATCGCCGCCGCGAGCAGGGCCAGCATGATGGCGGCCAGATCGCGGGAGCGGCGCGACCTCAGCGCGGTGGCGAAAGCGCTGGTCACGGCGCGGCTCACGGCCACGCACACGAGCAGGCCGAGGAGCACGCCGACCGCTTGCGTGAAAGCGGCGACCGGGCCGCCCAGCCGGGCTGCGGTGTCCACCATCCCGGCCGTCGCGGCCAGGGTGGCCAGCGCCGGCAGGCCGACCAGGGCCGCGGTGAACAGGCCGGTGATCAGGGTGCGGCGGGTCAGCGGGAGCAGGGCGAAGCGGGCCGGGTCCAGTGACTCGTCCACACCGAAGAAGACCAGCGGGAGGAACACCCAGCCCAGGATCAGGCCGGCGCCGCCCAGGGGCAGGGCCATGCCGGCGGAGCGGGCGCTGTCGAGCACGCCCGGCACGGCGAACGACGAATACCCGGCTATCGCGAAGAAGCCGGCCATCAGCGCGCCGAGCACGAACAACACGATCCGGGTCGGGCGACCGCGCAGGCCGTTGGCGGTCAGCCGGAGCTTGAGGCGCACGAACGGCCAGACGCCGAGGTGCTTCATAGCGCGGCCTTTCGTTCGCGCTGCGGGGCTCGCAAACCCGGCTCTCTCCTCGCGCTCACAGCGCGGCCTTTCGTTCGCGCTGCGGGGCTCGCAAACCCGGCTCTCACAGCCACGCCAGCTCGGAGCCGGTGGCCACCCGGCCGCCGACCACCTGGACGAAGACCTCCTCCAGGGAACGGTCGCCGCGCACCTGGGCAAGCGTGCCGTGCATGCGCAGGACGCCCGACGACATGATCGCGACGTGGTCGCAGAGGCGTTCGACGACTTCCATGACGTGGCTGGAGAAGACGACCGTGCCGCCGCCGGCCACGTACCGCTGGAGGATGTCGCGGATGGTGGCGGCCGAGACCGGGTCGACCGCCTCGAACGGCTCGTCAAGCACCAGCAGCCGGGGCGCGTGCAGGAGCGCGCAGGCCAGGCCGATCTTCTTCTTCATGCCGGCCGAGTAGTCGACCACCAGGGTGCGGTTGCCGGCCCCGAGCTCGAGGACTTCGAGCAGCTCACGGGCGCGCGTGTCGACGGTGGCGGCGTCCATGCCGCGCAGCAGACCGTGGTAGGCGAGGAGTTCCGGGCCGGTGAGACGGTCGAAAAGGCGTACGCCATCAGGGAGCACTCCGAGCCGTGCTTTCGCCGCCGCCGGGTCGGCCCAGACGTCGTACCCCAGCAGGAAAGCCTGACCCTGATCGGGGCGCAAGAGGCCGACGGCCATGGACAACGTGGTGGTCTTGCCGGCCCCGTTGGGGCCGAGCAAGCCGTAGAAGGACCCGGCGGGGACTTCGAGGCTGACGCCGGCGACCGCGAGCTTGGTGTCGAAGTGCTTCACCAAACCGTGCAGCGACATGGCCGCGACCTGGTCATCCGTGCGTTGCCTCGGCACCGTCATGGGCCTGACGGTAGCGGTAGGCGGCCAGCCCGGACCACCCCCGTCGAGTGGCGAGATCCGGGCCGCCGGATCACCCCACCCGTTCGATGATCGCCCGCCGGATTAGGAACTTGCCGGGCTCGCGGACCTGCTCGAACGCCGCGTTGTTGAGCAGCACGCAGCTGCCCGAAGTGGTTTCGACCTTGACGGTGATGCTCTGGTTGTTGTCCAGGTTCGTCACCTTGAGCACGGTGCCGAGGGGGAAGGTTCCGCTCGATGCGAAGGGCGCGCCGCCCTCGCCGGAGAGCGTGACGGTGGAGCCCTTGCAGACGACCTCGTCGGTGCCGGTGCCGGTCCCTGCGGCCGGCGGCGCTGCGGGGGCGGTGGTCGCCGGAGCCGCGGGCGCGGTGGTCGCGGGCCGCTTGGTCGGCTTCGCTGGCTTCGCCGGCTTTGTCGTCTTGATGGGAGCTGCCGCGCCGGGCACTTCACCCGCCACGTTGGCGGTGCACCCGGCCACCTGGCGACGCTGATTGATCAGGTCGACGACGGCCTGCCGGTTGGCGATCCGGGCGTCGGACAGCGCATCCGGAGTGGCCCGCTGAGCCGCGATGAACTGCAGGTTCTGCCGGAGCGCCTGGTCGAGGCCGACGCAGTTCTCACCGGCGCTGCTCACCCCGGTGCTGATCGCGAACGCCCCGCCCGCGATCGCCAGGGCAACCCCGCCGATCATCAGCTTCCGGGTCCGTCCGGTGATCTTCCCGCTACGCCGGTAACGCCTCATCGACCCGCTCCTCTGCTCGGTGGCTGCCGGGAAATACGCAGCGTCCCGAACGGGGGATGGGGGGTCTTACCTTAAACATCCTTAAATGCGCAGCGACTCCGGAGCGTGCAGCCGCAGCATGGTGGCGCCGACGTCGGCCGGGATCCGGCGGCTGGTCACGAGTGATCCGATGATCATCACGAGGAACGCGAGCGGCACGGTCCACGCAGCCGGTTGCTCGATGAGTTGCGCCGGCCATCCGCTCAGCGGCGGTCCCAGCACGGTGATCAGCACGGCGGCCATCGCGGCCCCGCCGCCGATCAGCACCCCGGCGGCCGCCCCGAAATCGGTCAGCCCCCGCCACCAGATGCCCAGCACCAGCAGCGGGCAGAAGCTGGAGGCGGCCACCGCGAACGCCAAACCCACCACCCGCGATACATCCATATTAGAGACATAAAGCGACAAAGTGATGGGTACGATCGCCGCCAGCATCGTCGCCACCCGGAAATCCCGCACCGACCCGGTGCGCCCGGCGTGCAGCACGTCGGTGAAGACCACCCCGGCCACGCTGGTCAGCAGCCCCGACGAGGTGGACAGGAACGCGGCCAGCGCACCCGCCGTGACCAGCGCCCCGAGCAGCCGCCCGAGATGCCCGCCACCCAGCATCGCCTCGGGCAGGGTCAGCACGACCGCGTCGGTCCGCCCGGTCATCAGCAACTGCGGCGTATAGACCCGCCCCAGCACCCCGTACAGCGTCGGCAGCAGGTAGAACAGCCCGACCAGCCCGAGCACGACGAGAGTGGTCCGCCGGGCCGACGCGCCGTCCGGGTTCGTATAGAACCGAACGAGCACGTGCGGCAGCCCCATCGTGCCGAGAAACGTCGCCAGGATCAGCGAATAGGTGGCGAAGAGCGAGGTGTCGCCCCCGGGCAGCAGCCAGTCCGGCCCGAACGTCGCGTCGACCGTGCTCACCCGCGGCACCGGCGCGCCGGCCTCGAAGTGCAGCTCATCTCCCTTGTGGACGACCCGCCCGTCGATCACCGCGTCGTCCGAGACGACCACCGACGTGGCGGCCGAAAACGTCGGCCCGGCCGGCGGATCGATCTGCGGCCGCCCGTCCGACTGCCACTGCAGGATCAGGAAAATGACCGGCACGGCCAGGGCGGTCAACTTCAGCCAGTACTGAAAGGCCTGCACGAAGGTGATCGCCCGCATCCCGCCGAGGGCCACGTTCGCGGTCACCACCACCCCGACGAGCAGCGCGCCCCAGACGTAGGAGCCGCCGGTCACGGTCGTGAACGTCAGCCCCGCCCCCTGCAGCTGCGGCACCAGGTAGAGGCAGCCGATGAACACCACGAACACGCTGGCCAGCCGCCGCAACGGGGCCGACCGCAGCCGCACCTCGCAGAAGTCCGGCAGGGTGAACGCCCCCGACCGCCGCAGCGGCGCCGCCACGAACATCAGCAGCGCCAGATAGCCGGCCGCGAATCCGACCGGGTACCACAGCACGTCCACGCCGTACCGCAAGACCAGCCCGGCCACCCCGAGGAAGGAGGCCGCGGAGAGGTATTCGCCACTGATCGCCGCCGCGTTCCAGGACGGGCTCACCGAGCGCGAGGCGACCAGGAAATCCGAGGTGGTGCGGGCGAACCGCAGCCCGTAGGCGCCGATGCCGACGGTCACCAGGACCACCACGATCAAACCCGGGATGGTGTACGGGTTCACTGCTCCGGCTTTCGGATCAGCGCGATGAAGTCCTGCTCGTTGCGTTCCGCCCAGCGAACATAAGCCCAGCCCACGCCGACCAGGAATGGGAACGACAGCGCGCCGAGCAGCAGCCACGGCAGGTTGATCCCGAGCACCTTCACCGTGCCGAGGCCGGGCGCCGCCGCGAACAGCAACGGCAGCGCGCCCAGCCCGGTCACCACCACCAGCGCGAGGCGGAGGGCGAGCGCGAGCTGAGCGCGGACCAGGCCCTTCACCAGCGCCTCACCCACCGGCGTCTGCTCCGCGAGATCGGCGTGGGTGCGGTCGGTGGGGCGGCGACGGGCGGCGACCTCACCCAGGACCACCCGGGTACGCCGTGGAGCCTGCTCGCCGTCCATGACCGGAGTCTTGCGGTCCTGACCTGGATGTCAAGAGCAGTCGCCGGCCACCGGGGATAGATCGCGCGCGATGATGTTGCGCGCCTGCTCGCGGCCGAGGTTCCAGCCGCGCCAGTCGTCCGGCCGATATTGCAGATCCAGGTTGATCGCCCGGAGCACGCAGTCGCGCAGCGGCGGGGCGAGCTCGGCCAACCCGGGCACCGCATCGGGCGACAGCCGGCCCAGGTAGACGAGGTCGACGGTGCGGGCCTGGCGGACGTTGTGCTCGGCGATGACCCGGTCCGGGTTGGCCGCGGCCAGGCCGAGCAGGGCCAGCACGCCGGCCGCGAGCGCGACCCGCGGCAGCCAGGGCGCCCGGATGCGCAGGCCGGCGACCAGCACCAACAGCAGGACCAGGCCGAACCAGGCCTCGCAGCAGGCGACCAGCAGCCGCAGCCGGGTGAGGCCGTAGGTGTCGGCGTACACGTTCATCCGGTGCAGTGCCGACCCGACGATGACCAGGGTGAGCCCGGCGAGGACGCCCATCAGGATCCGCAGCAGCAGGCGGTCGGCGGCCTTGTCGCGCGGCGCCCAGCGGGCCGCGCCGGCGAGCACCACCAGGGTCAGCCCGGTGACGAAGGAGAGCTGCCAGAAGCCGCCGCGGGCGTATTGGGCGTAGGTGAGCCCGTCGGTCTCCAGCACGTGCCGGTTGCCGCCGAACAGGACGGTGAGCTGCACCGCGACGAAGCCGGCGAACAGCAGCACGAGCAGGCCCAGCGGCACCGCCCACTCGAATCGGGCGACCTTGCGGCCTTCGGTGCCGTCGAGACCGGTCAGGTCGGGCGGCGCGGTCCGCAGGAACGCGGCCCCGCCGAACAGCGGGATCGCCACGGCCAGCACGAAGATCCAGCGGAACACCGACGGCCCGCTGACGTCCGGGGCGAGGTGGGAGAGTGCTCGGGCGAACGCGGCGTCGGCCGACGCGAACAGCGCGCCGAACACGGTGAGCAGCGCGATCGAGACCGCGATGGTGGCCGCGACCCGCACGTTGGCGGCGCCGCCGACCCGCCCGCGCAGCCGGGTCGCGCCCTGCTTCAGCCACGGCAGCGCCCGGATCATCGCGATCGCCGGCATCGTGTAACCGGCCGCGATGCTGCGCATGGATCGGCCGCCGGTCAGCGCGAGCGCCCCGGTCAGCGTGGCCGTGACCAGGCACAGCTGGAACAGCCAGTCGGCCGAGCGGAACGTCCCGACGGCGACCAGGGCGACGGTCGCGGCCGCCCAGCCGTACGCGTCCAGCGGCCGTTTCGGGCTTGGCCGGATTACCAGCGGGAGTGGCCCGATGGCCGACCGGCCCGGCAGGATCGCGCTGACGATCAGCGCCGCGACGCCGAACACGGCGGTGACCAGCCACCCGACACCGGCCCGGTCGAGGGGCAGGCTGATCGCGGCGATCACGGCGGCCGCTACGACCGCGGCGATGGTGGCGGCCGGCGCCGTCCGCGCCGGGCCGGGCAACTGCCGCGCCCAGAGCGTCTCGGACGGCCAGGGGCCGTGCGGCGCGAGCGGGACCCCTGGCGGCAGCCCGACGGCCCGCGGCGGCGCGGTCCTGGTGGCGGTGGCGACCGGCGCGTTGAACCAGGCCGGGTCGGCGGCCGGCCGCCCCTGCAGCGGATTCCTCGGCGGCTGGCTCCCGGGCGGTTGGCTCCCGGGCGGTTGGCTCCCGGGCGGTTGGCTCCCGGGCGGTTGGTTCCTCGGCAGCGGGACGTTTTCGAGCGGCGGGACGTTTTCGAGCGGCGGGGTGTTTTCGAGCGGCGGGGTGTTTTCGAGCGGCGGGGTGTTTTCGGGCATGGCGGAACCTCCGGAGGGCAGCGTCGGATGGCCCGGGGAGCCCCCGGGCTTCGGTGAAGAGGCAGATCAGACGGGTTGCAGCGGGAGTTTCACGTGGATGTGACAACCGCGAAGATCACGTTCGGGGTCGACCACGGCGATCGTCCCCTGGTGCATCTGGACCACCCAGCGGGCGATGGCCAGGCCGAGTCCGGTGCCGCCGCCGGCCGGCCGCTCCCCGCGGGTGAAGCGCTCGAAGACCCGGTCGCGCTCGGCCGCCGGGATGCCTTCGCCCTGATCGGCGACCGCGATCAGCAGGTGGTCGTCATGGCGTTCGGCGCGCACCAGCACAGTGCCGCCGGGCGGGCTGTGCCGCACCGCGTTGTCGAGCAGGTTGGCGAAGACCTGATGAAGTCGCTCACGGTCGCCGGGCACGACCACGCGCGGGGCGGCGATCTCGAAGCGCACGTCCCGGCCGGCGCCGGCCGCGTTCACCCGGGCCTCGGCAACCACGTCGTCGAGGAAGTCGGGCACGTTGATCGGGGCGCGGACCAGCGGAATCACGCCGGCCTCCACCCGGGACAGATCGAGCAGCTCGGTGACCAGGCGGCCGAGTCGCTCGGTCTGGGCCAGGGCGGTCTGCATCATCGCCGGTTCGGCCTCGGCGACGCCGTCGACGATGTTCTCGAGGAGGCCGTGGAGCGCGGTGATCGGCGTACGCAATTCGTGCGAGACGTTCGCGATCAGCTCTCGCCGCTGCTGGTCCGCCGCCGCGAGGTCGGCGGCCATCTGGTTGAAGGTGGTGGCCAACTGGCCCACCTCGTCCCGCGAGGTGGCCCGGATCCGCCGGGTGTAGTCGCCCTGCGCCATCCGCCGGGCCGCCGCGGTCATCTCGCGCAGCGGCGACGTCATGCCGTGCGCGAGGAACTGCAGCGTGGTCAGCGCGACGATCATCGCGGTGACCGACGTCCAGATCGGGAACCAGCCGAGCCACAGCCAGAACCAGATCATCCCGGCCGCCCCCGCGCCGATCAGGATCATCCCGATCTTGATCTTGATGGACTGAACCGGGTCGAGCGGCCGCGGCAGGCTCCTCATCGCTCGACCTCAAGGGCATAACCGACCCCATGCACGGTACGGATGAGGTCCGGACCGAGTTTGCGGCGAAGCCCTTTGATGTGGCTGTCCACCGTGCGGGTGCCGGACGCGTCGGCCCAGCCCCACACGTCGGCGAGCAGGCGTTCCCGGGGCAGCACCGTGCGCGGATTGCCGGCCAGGTGCACCAGCAGGTCGAACTCGGTCGGCGTGAGGTGCGCCTCGACCCCGGCGCGCAGCACCCGCCGCTCGGCCTGGTTGATCTCCAGATCGCCGAACCGCAGCGTCGGCGGCCCGGCCGGCACCGCGGCGCCCTTCGCGGCCCGGCGCAGCAGCGCGTGCACCCGGGCGGCCAGCTCGCGCATCGAGAACGGCTTGACCATGTAGTCGTCGGCGCCCACCGCCAGCCCGACCAGCAAATCAGTCTCGTCGTCGCGGGCGGTGAGCATGAGAATCGGCACCGGCCGCTCGGCCTGGATCCGCCGGCACACCTCGAGACCGTCGAAGCCGGGCAGCATCACGTCGAGCACGATCACGTCGGGCGGCGTACGCCGGGCCGCGGCGACGGCGCCCGGCCCGTCCCCGGCAACCTCGACGACGAAGCCCTCGGCCCGCAGCCGGGCCGCGACGGCGTCGGCGATGGTCCGCTCGTCCTCGACGACGAGCACCCTCTTTTCCACCGATGCCACCTCCACCCTGCCTGCGATCTAACCGAGTATGCGCAAGCCCGGCCGGTCAGCCCCCGTCCCCGACCGGCCGAACTTGCGAGGGGGAGCTTATTGATCACCCGTGCAGACCCGGAGGTGAGTTTGTGAACAACCTGTGGAGGTACGAGCGTTTCTTGCCGATGGCTATACCGGTTGGGACCAACCAGGGGGTGTTGTGGCAACGGCCAGCAAGTCTGCCGAGGCCCTCATGGCCATTGCCGGAAGATGTTTCCATCGCGATGGACAACCCAGATAACGCCGCCCTGCACTGTAGCGGCCTCGGCTTGCATCCTCGGAGCGGCGGCTATGAACGCGTCCGCCGTGGCCTGAAAGCCTAGGTTGCCAGCGGCCAGAGCGAAGAGATGAACGTGAGCAGCAGCTACCGAATCACGCTCAATGGTGCGGTGACGGATGTGTTTGTCTTTGGTCAAGGCCAGCATCCCGTGCTTGCCGGCGTGCATGATCCACTCTGGGTCGAACATGGCTTGAGCGCGTTCTTCCCCGAAGACGTCAGCAAGAGTGTGGATGGTCAACCCTTCTTCTCGCAGAAGATCAACGACTCTTCGGCCGATGCTTCGGTCAACGAGAAAGTCAGGCAGCACGCCGTGCCGTCACCCGGATGATCGCCTCGACCTCCGGGGTGGTTATGCCGTACTCCTCGGCGATGTCGCCGATCGACTCACCGCCGTAGAAGAGGTCCGCGATAGCTTCCACCGGAACCTTGGAGTGGGCGAGCACAGGCTGCCCCCACCCGAACCTCGAGTCGATGATGACGTCGGCTTCACCGTACGGACGTAGGCGCAGCCGCTGGGCAAAGCCGTCGTCGGCGTAGGAAATGAACGTGATCAGCCGCTCGGCGACCTCACGTAGGGCACCCTGATGGTCCTTGGCTCGCACCCATTCCGGGGCGGCCCGACTGGCTGCGTTGTAAAGCAGGTCCCCGCCGTCCGTGGCGATCGTGTTTCTGGCCAGTACAAAATCTTCGTTGGTCATCCGGCGGAGGCTGTCAACGCTGTCGCGGATGTGAGCCATGCTCAGGCCAGCCCGCCGCAGCTCACGGAGAATCTGAACTTCGGCAAGCGCGATGAAAGGCAATGTGGGCGCGTTCCGCTCGGCGGGCACGGCATGCACGATCGGGTCTCGGCGCCCGGCCCACTGCCGGATAGTGCTGTCGGGGATGCCCATATGGATGCCGGCGGCGTGCGCCGTGAGAAGGGGTGCGGTGAATCGCACGTCCCGTTCTGCACCCGGCCGAGTCATGGCGATGACGGTATCAACTCCGCGTGGGTCGTGGTGTCAGTCAGTTCCAGCCTGTGGATAACTCTGTGGAGAACCCGGTGGGCCTGTGGACAACGGTGTGGATTGGCGGTGGAAATCAGCGGGTCCAGTCGTGCTTGGCCGCCCTGATCAGCTTGTCCTTGAGTTCGCGGGTGTGCCGGCGGCTCACCGGGAGCTCGATGCCGTCGACCGCCACCACGTAGCCCGAGCCGGTCAGGCGCAGCTCGGAGATCAGGCGGATCTGCACCAGGTAGGAGCGGTGGATGCGGACGAAACCGGCGTCCGCCCAGCGCTCGGCCAGTGTGGCCAGGGAGACCCGGACCAGGTGGGAGGCGTCCGAGGTGTGCAGGCGGGCGTAGTCGCCCTGGGCTTCCACCCAGCGCACCGACGAGCGGGGCAGCATCCGGGTGGTGCCGGCCAGCTCGACCGGGATGGCCGGTTCGTCCGACGGTGGCGCCGGGGCCGGGGTGGGCGCCAGGCGCAGTCCGGCCACCCGGCGCAGGGATTCGCCCAGCCGCTCGGCGCGCACCGGCTTGCGGACGTAGTCGGTCACCCCGAGGTCGAAGGCGTCGACCGCGCCGTCGTCGTAGGCGGTCACGAAGACGATCGCCGGCGGCCGGGCGAAGCGGCGCAGGATGCGGGCCAGTTCCATGCCGTCCAGGCCGGGCATCCGGATGTCCAGGAAGACCGCGTCCACCTCGGTGTCGCGCAGCACCCGCAGCGCCTCGGTGGCGTCGCCGGCCCGGTGCACGTGCGCCACCCTCCCATCCGCGTTGAGCAGATAGGCCAGCTCGTCGAGGGCGGGCGGCTCGTCATCGACGGCCAGGACGACAAGGCTCAAGCTCGGACCCCCGGATGGAATTTGGGCACTCGCATGCTCACCTTCGTCCCCGCGCCGGGCGCGGTCTCGACCACCAGCCCGAAGCGATCACCGAAGACCGACCGCAGGCGCTCGTCCACATTGGTGAGGCCGACGTGCTGCCCGTCGTCGGTGTCCGGGATGCCGGGGGCGAACACCGCCGGATCCATCCCGACACCGTCGTCCTCGACCGTGATGTGGCACTCGGCGCCCGCGTCACGAGCTTCGATGCTCACCATACCGACGCCCGGCTTGCGGGACAGGCCGTGCCGCACGGCGTTCTCCACCAGCGGCTGGAGGCAGAGGAAGGGCAGGCCGACCGGCAGCACCTCGGGCGCGATCTGCAACCGCACCTGGAGACGGTCGCCGAAGCGGGCCCGTTCGATGGTGAGATAGCGGTCGATCGACCGCAGCTCCTCGGCGAGCGTGGTGAAGTCGCCGTGCGCCCGGAACGAATAGCGGGTGAACTCGGCGAACTCGAGGATCAGCTCGCGGGCGCGTTCCGGGTCGGTGCGCACGAACGAGGCGATCGCGGTGAGCGCGTTGTAGATGAAGTGCGGGCTGATCTGCGCCCGCAGCGCCCGCACCTCGGCCCGGGCCAGCCGCTCGCGGGACGAGTCGAGCTCGGCCAGCGCGATCTGCGAACCGGCCCAGCGGGCGGCCTCCGCGGTGGCCTGCACCAACCCCGGCGCAGGGTGGTCGTCGGCGACCGCGACCAGGGCGCCGGTGGCCCGGCCGTCCGGCCCGGACAGCGGCGCCACCACGGCGCCGCGCACCACGCAGTCGACCCGGTCGCAGGGCAGGTCGGCGGCGGCGAGCACGACCGAGCGGTGGGTGGTCAGGGCGCGCTGAGCGGCGGCGGTGAACTGCTCGCGGTGGTGGCTGCCACGCCCGTCGAAGGCCAGGCAGCGCTCGCCGTCGTCGACGGCCAGGCCGACCGCGCCGACCAGCGCCCGCAGGTGCCGGGCCGCCTTGCCGGCGGTCGCGGTGGTGAGCCCGCCGCGCAACGGCTCGGCGGCGAGGGCGGCGGTGTGCAGCACGTCGTAGGTGGCCCGCTGCATGGCGGTGGCGATGCCGCGCCGGGCTCGCAGCCGCACGACGGCCACGACGGCGGCGGCCAGCGCGGCGATGACCGCGACGACCGCGAGAGCGCTCCCTGCCTGTCCCGCCATGCGCCAGAGGATATGGCCCCGAAACACAGCCATAACTTGTTGGCAGGGAGCCAATTGGGATTACCAGGTGGTAACAATCTTTAACAGCATCGAGAAACATCGATCCAGCGAGGCCAGAAGCCTCGGTGGATTCCTCACAGCATGGCCCACAACCTGGGGAGAGCTAGATGTTCACACCGACCCGGCGAAAAAGGGGTGCCGTCCGTAACGCCCTGATCGCGGTGTTCGCCATGATCCTCGCGTTCGTGGCGGCGCCCACCGCACCCGTTCTGGCCGCCAACCCGTACGAGCGCGGCCCCGCTCCGACCAAGGCGAGCATCGAAGCCACCACGGGCTCGTTCGCGACCGCCAAGGTCACGGTCGCCAAGTCCAGCGTCAGCGGCTTCGGCGGCGGCACCATCTACTACCCGACCAGCACCACCGTCGGCACGTTCGGCGCGATCGCCCTCGTGCCCGGCTTCACCAACGTGCAGTCGGCGGTGGCGTGGCTCGGCCCGCGCGTCGCGTCGCAGGGCTTCGTCGTGTTCATCATCGACACGAACAGCGTTTACGACTCGCCCGACTCGCGTGGCACGCAGCTGCTGGCGGCCCTGGACTACCTGACCACGACCAGCACGGTGAAGAGCCGGATCGACGCGACCCGGCTCGGCGTGATGGGTTACTCGATGGGTGGCGGTGGCGCCCTGTCGGCCACCAAGACCCGCACGTCCATCAAGGCGAGCGTGCCGATGGCGCCCTACCACAGCACCAAGACCTGGACGACGGTCAAGACGCCGACCCTGATCGTCACCGGGCAGAACGACACCACCGCGCCGCCGTCGTCGCACGGTCTGGCGTTCTACAACAGCCTGCCGAGCACCCTCGACAAGGCCTACATGGAACTGAAAGGCGCCACCCACAGCGCGCCCACGTCGGCGAACACGACGATCGCGAAGTACAGCATTTCCTGGTTCAAGCGGTTCATCGACAACGACACCCGCTACGACCAGTTCCTGTGCCCGAACCCGACCGACACCACGATTTCGTCCTACAAGAGCACGTGTAACTACAGCTGACGGCGCAAGCCGTGAGTAAGCAGGTCGAGCAATCGGGAAGCTAGGTCTCGCTGGTGTTCCTCGGCGGCGATCAAGGTGATGCCGCCGAGGGACATCAACAGATCGTTCGCATCCACCCCGGGCCGCACGCTGTCGTCGCTCGTCAGCAGCGTCGCGATCGCCGCGCGCAGCCGATCACGCGTGTCCTGACGATCCTCCTCCGAGGTCAGCGCCGCCCGGAGTGTCTCGCCGAGGCCGCGCTTGGTGGCCATGAAGTCGATGAACCGCTCCATCCATGCGCGCAGGGTCAGCTCATCGGCCGCGGCGCAGAGCTGGTCGACCTCCTGCCGGTAGACGGCCTCGACCAGCGCCTCGCGGGTCGGGAAGCGCCGGTAGACCGTCCCGATCCCGACGCCGGCCTCCCGGGCGATCGCCTTCAGCGACGCGCCGGTTCCGTCCCGCTCGAAGGCGCGGGCGGCCACCTCCAGCACTCGCTCGTGGTTTTCCTGTGCGTCAGCTCTCATGCCACTCCCTGGTAAACGGACCGGGGTCCGCTTAAGCTCGGGGCTAAGCGGACCTCGGTCCGGTTAAACGATAGCAAGGGAGTGGGAGCATGACGCCTTTCAACGCCACCTCCACCGCCGCGGACGTCATCGCCGGCGTCGACCTGCGCGGCCGCCGGGCGATCGTCACCGGCGGATCGTCCGGGATCGGCGTGGCGACCGCGCGAGCCCTGGCCGGCGTGGGCGCCGAGGTCACCCTGGCGGTTCGCGACCTCGATGCGGGCCGCCGTGTCGCCGCGGAGATCGGCGGGCGCGCGCTGACCCTCGATCTCGCGGATCTGACCTCGGTGCGCCGGTTCGTCGACGAGTGGGCCGGTCCGCTGCACATCCTGGTCAACAACGCCGGCGTCATGGCGACGCCCGAGATGCGCACCGCGCAGGGCTGGGAGCTGCAGTTCGGCACGAACCACCTGGGTCATTTCGCGCTCGCGACCGGGCTGCACGACGCGCTCGCCGCGGCGCATGGCGCGCGGGTGGTCTCGGTCAGTTCGGTCGGGCACGTCAACGGCGAAGTGCTGTTCGACGACATCAACTTCGAGCGGCACCCCTACGACCCGTGGGCCGCCTACAGCCAGTCCAAGACGGCCAACATCCTGTTCGCGGTCGAGGCGGCCAAGCGCTGGGCGGCCGACCACATCGCGGTCAACGCGCTCAACCCGGGCCGGATCGCTTCGACCAACCTCGGCCGGCACCTGGCCGCGCCGCCCGCCACCTTCGACCCGGCCGGCTCGAGCGGTGTGTCGATCAAGAACATCGAACAGGGTGCGGCCACGTCCGTACTGCTGGCTGCTTCGCCTTTGGTCGAAGGGGTGACCGGTCGCTATTTCGAGGATTGCCAGGTGGCCGAGGCGTACACCCCGGGTGTGCGCCGTGGGGTCGCGAGTTACGCCCTCGACCCGGCGAAAGCCGCCCGCCTGTGGTCAGTAAGCGCCCTTGCGCTTCAGGACGACCCAGATCGTGCGCCAGAGAATGCCTAGGTCGTACGTCAGGGACCAGTTGTCGACGTAGTAGAGGTCGAGGCGGACCGCTTCGTCCCAGCTCAGGTCGGAGCGGCCGGAGACCTGCCACAGGCCGGTCATGCCGGGGCGCACGAGCAGCCGGCGGCGCACGTCGCCCAGGTAGTCACCGTCGTCGGCGGGCAGCGGGCGCGGCCCGACCAGCGACATCTCGCCCTTGAGCACGTTGATCAGCTGGGGCAGCTCGTCCATCGAGGTGGCCCGCAGCTTCTGCCCGAAGGAGAAGATCCGCGGATCCTCCTTCATCTTGAACATCATGCCGTCGGACTCGTTGAGCTCCTCGAGCGTGGCCTTGCGCTCCTCGGCATCGACATACATCGTCCGGAACTTCCAGACCCGGAACGTACGGCCCTCGTGGCCGACCCGGGGCTGCCGGAAGAAGACCGGGCCGCGGTCGGAGAGCTTGATGCCGAGCGCGATGAACGCCAGGAACGGGCTGAGCACGAGCAGGCCGAGGCCGGCCGCCACCCGGTCCAGCAGGTTCTTCGCGAGCCAGCCGGGGCCGGAGAGGGTCGGCTCCTCCACGTGCAGCAGCGGCAGGCCCTCGATCGGGCGGATGTGCACGCGCGGGCCGGCGATGTCGGTGAGCTGCGGCGCGACCACCAGGTCGACGCCGGTGCCCTCGAGCTGCCAGGCCAGCCGGCGCAGCTCGCCCGGCTCGGCGCTGGCCGAGCCGCACACCGCGATGGTGTCCGCGCCGACCTCGCGCACCAGCGACATCACGTCACGGGTCGCATAGACCGGGACCGGGGTCTCCAGGCCGCGGGCCGCCGCGTAGCCGTCGGTCAGGTGGATGGCGACCGGAATCAGGCCGGCCGCCGGCGAGCGCGTGACGGCCGTGTAGACCTCGAGCGCCTCGGGCAGCGTGCCGACCAGGATCATCCGGTGCGCGCCGTGGCCGTAGCGGCGGCGGGCCAGGTGCAGCACCTGCCGGGCTGCGACCCGATCGGTCAGCAGGAAGAAGAGAGCGCTCACCGAGGCCATCGCGACCGTGCCACGGGACAGGCCGGTCTTGGTGGCGAACGCGAGCAGCGAGACGCAGGCCACCACGGTGACCGACGTGCGCACGATCCGCTTGAACTCCTCGCTGCCCAGACCCAGGTAGCGGCGGTCGTAGGTGCCGTTCGCCCAGAGCAGGATCAGCCAGCCGAGCGGCAGCACCAGGTACGCGAAGAAGGAGAACAGATCGGCGCCGTGCAGGAAGCCGAGGCTGCGGTTGTCGAAACCGGACTTCGACTTCTCCAGCAGGGTCGATGCGAGATAGCTCGCCAGCAGAACGGCGAGAAGATCAAGAATGACCAGGGCCAAGGTGTACGGCCGGTGCCAGCGAGAAAGGCGCTTGTGCGTCCGATTCCAGGCCGATCGGGGTACGCCGTTGCTCGGCGGCTGTTCCTGCTGCCACTCGAAGCTGTCGTACGGCACGGGTTTGCTCCGGCTGCTGTCGGTAACCGGGCGATGCAGGCTGGTAGTCACTTCGCCTACGTCCTCCCGCATCCGGAAAAGATTACGCACTGCCACGAGCTGTCGGGCCCCGGCCTCCTCGGCCACGACCCGGTCGACCCTCGCGGGTTGCCTGGGACCGGGCCACTATACCGATGGAACGTGTGTTAGGGAGCGTGCGTCGCGCAGGCAGTACCGCACCGAGTCAATCGATTACAAAGCGTTACGAAAGACCGCTATCGAATCAGCTTGGACAGGCGGCGGTCGGCCAGCGGTTTTCCGCCGGTCTGACACGTAGCGCAGTACTGCAGGCTCTTGTCGGCGAAGGAAACTTCCCGCACGGTGTCTCCGCAAACCGGGCACGGCAGGCCGGTGCGGGCGTGCACTCGCATCCCGGCGCGCTTCTCGCCCTTGAGCGTGGCCGCCTTCTGCCCGACCGAGCGGGCCACCGCGTCCGTCTCGACCTCGCGCATCGCCTGATAGAGAACGGTCATCTGCTCGTCGGTGATCTTGCCGGTGAGCGCGAACGGCGACAGCTTGGCGACATGCAGGATCTCGTCCGAGTACGCGTTTCCGATGCCGGCCAGCACCTCCTGGTCGACCAGCACGCCCTTGATCTGGCCGTTGCGCGACCGGATCCGCTCGGCGAACTCGCCCTCGGAGACCGCCAGCGCGTCGGGCCCGAGCCGGGACACGCCGGGCACCTCGGCCGGGTCGCGCACCAGGTAGGCGGCGAGCGACTTCTGAGTGCCGGCCTCGGTCAGATCGAACCCGGAACCGTCGTCGAGCCGCAACCGCAGCGCGATCGGCCCGCTGCCCGGCTTGAGCGGCGCCGGCGACTTGAACGCGTCGCGGTAGTGCAGCCAGCCGGCCCGCGCGAGGTGCACCACGAGGTGCAGGTCGTCGCCGAGGCCGAGGTCGAGGAATTTGCCGTGCCGACCGGCGTCGCGGACCTTCATCCCGGCGACGGCGGAGGCAGGCGGGTCATAGGTCTTCAGCGCGCTGAACGAGGACACCTCGAGGCGCTCGACAGTGTGGCCGACAGCCCGCTCGCGCAGGTAGGCCGCGAGCGCCTCGACCTCGGGAAGTTCCGGCACGGCATCAACGGTAGCGTCTCTACGCGTGAAGGTCGTGGTTGCGCACAACCGGTATCGCGAAGCTATCCCCTCCGGCGAGAACGTCATCGTGGACACCGAGATCGCCCAGTTGCGGGCGGCCGGTGTCGAAGTGCTGCCATTCCTGCGCAGTTCGGACTCGATCGGTGAGCTGCCGGCCGTGCAGAAGGCGCTGCTGCCGATCTCCCCGATCTACGGCGGCCCGGCCCAGCGTGACCTGGCCCGGTTGCTAGCCGAACAGCGCCCGGACGTGCTGCACCTGCACAACCCGTACCCCCTGCTCTCGCCCTGGGTGATCCGCACGGCTCATGCGCACGGCGTGCCGGTGATCCAGACCGTGCACAACTACCGTCAGGTGTGCTCCTCCGGGCTGTATTTCCGGGACGGCCACAACTGTCAGGACTGCCGGGGCAAGCTGCTGGGCTGGCCGGCCGTGAAGCACCGCTGCTACCGGGGCTCGGCCGCGCAGAGCGCGCTGATGGCCACCACCCTGGCCGTGCACCGGCCGACCTGGCGGTCGGTGGAGAAGTACATTGCGCTCACCGATCGGATCGCGGCCCACCTGCGCGACTACGGCATCACGGACGAGCACATCGTGGTGAAGCCGAACGCGTACCCCGACCCGGGCGAGCCGACCGCGCCGGGCGAAGGCTTTCTGTACGGCGGCCGCCTCTCCCCGGAAAAAGGCCTCGGCCTGCTGCTCGACGCGTGGCGGCGGCACCCGGACGGCTCGCTGGGCCCGCTGCTGATCGCCGGGGACGGCGAACTGCGGCCGCTGGCCGAGCAGGCCGCCGCGGAGCGTGCCGACGTCACCTACGCCGGGATCCTGGACCGTTCGCAGATGACCACGGCCCGCCGTGCGGCGGCGGTCGTGCTGGCCGTGCCGACCTGGAACGACGTGCTGCCCACGGTGATCCTGGAGGCGATGGCCGACGGACGGCCGGTCCTCGGCACGGCGGTGGGCGGGATCCCGTACCTGATCGGTGGGGACGAGGGCGAGAGCGCCGGCTGGCTGGTGTCTCCCGATGCGGCGGCCCTGGCCGCCGCCCTGCCGGTCGCCCGCGACGAGGCAGCCGGTCTCGCGAAGGTTGCCCGGAGCCGCTACCTGCGCGAATTCCATCCGGATGTGCTGACCGCCCGGCTGGTCGAGATATACCGGGAAGTCACAGCGAACTCTGAGCGCACGCACAGGTAGAAAGCCCGCCGCCGGGGAATGCTGAATCGAGTGAACCGTAGAAATCTGCTGCTCGGCGTGGGTGGTGCGGCCCTCGTCGGGGTCGCCGGCGGCGGGGTGGGCTACGCGATCCGCTCCCCCCAATCCTCGGCTGAGCCGGCCCCCACGACGGCCGCACCCGCCAAGTACCGTTCCCGGCCCGATCTGCGGACCATGCCGGACGTCACGATCACGACGCCGGCCAACGGGACCGTGGGTGGCTACATCTGCCTTTCGCCGGCCTCCGGCACCGGGCTGTGGGGCCCGCTGATGGTGGACGAGAACGGCTCGCCGATCTGGTTCAAGAAGGTGCCCGACCCGGCGACCGTGGCGATCGACTTCAAGGTGCAGCAGTACCGCAACCAGCCGGTGCTGACCTGGTGGGAAGGGACCATCGGCGGCACCGGCGGGCAGGGCGTCGGCCAGGGCGAGTTCGTGCTCGCCGACAGTTCGTACCGGGAGATCACCCGGGTGCGCGCGGCCGGCACCGAACAGGCCGACCAGCACGACTTCGTCATTACGGCGCGGAACTCGGCCCTGTTCTGGGTGTACGACCCGATTCCGTACGACCTGAGCCCGGTAGGCGGCCCAACCGACGGCGTCCTGCACGACGGCGTGATCCAGGAGATCGACATCGCCACCGGCAAGAAGCTGTTCGAGTGGCGGGCCAGCGACCACGTCGGCCTCGACGAGTCCTACGCACCCCTGCCGGTGGGCAACTCGGCGCACCTGCCCTACGACTACTTCCACGCCAACTCGGTCGGGGTAGCCGCCGACGGCAACATCATCATCTCGTCCCGGCACACGTGGACCACGTACAAATTGGACAAAACGACCGGCGCGGTGATCTGGCGGCTGGGCGGCAAGAAGACCGACTTCACCATCGAGGAGAAGGCAAGTTTCGCCTGGCAGCACGACTTCCGCCAGCGGCGGGACGGCACATACAGCGTCTTCGACAACGGCGCCGGCGTGACCAAGGTCCGCGACTACTCCCGGGGCCTGGTCCTCCGCTTGGACGAGGCAGCGAAGACGGCGAAGTTCGTGGCCGAATACCTGCACCCCGACAAGATCTCCGCCCCGACCCAGGGCAACTTCCGCGAGCTGGCCGACGGCGGCTCGTTCATCGGCTGGGGCCAGATGCCGTACTTCACCGAACACAATGCCGACGGCACCGTCCGCCTGGCCGGCCACATCCCCTTGGACAACCAGTCCTACCGCGCATACAAGGTGGACTGGACCGGCGCGCCGCTGGACCAGCCGGCCCTGGGCCTGACCGTCGTAGGCAGCAACGTGGTGGTCAGCGCCAGCTGGAACGGCGCCACCAAGGTGAGCAAGTGGCGAGCCCGCTCAGGCACCCAGCCGGGAGCCCTGACGACCAACCTCGAGGCGGCCCGGTCCGGCTTCGAAACAACAATCACAGTCAACGGCACGCCCGAGTACGTCGTGGCCGAGGCCCTGGACGCCTCGGGAAAGCTGCTGGGCGCCTCCTCAGCAATCCCAGTCCGCGTCTAGCAGTCAGGCCCGATGATCGCTCCCGCCCGTCGGCACTGCGGGTCAGGCCGGTTTCCCTTTTCCTTGATGTCGGTGTCTCAGGTGGCAATGGAGGCACCGACATCAAGGATGCGTGTGGGCCGGTACTGGAAACTCATCGTGGGTTCGAATCCCACGCCCTCCGCAGCTCATCCGCCCGAGCGGGCGGTTTCGCGCAAAGCAAAGGCCCCGCCTGATGGCGGGGCCTTCATGGATTGCGGTTACCGGCAGGCCGGCCCGCCGATGGGGCGGTTCGAGCGCGGCTGGAGTCTCGGTGGCTGGGCGCCCTCGGCGGCGCGGTTGCGGCAGCGGACCGGGTCGGCGTTGGGGTCGGACAGCGGGCCGGCGGCCAGGAGGGCGGCGCCGAGCAGGCGTAGTTGAGATCTCATGGAATACGTGCTCCCCCGTTGATGATCAACAGGGAAGCACGATAGTCGCGTCCCGGGTGCCATGTCGCCCCGTCGGACCAGTCGGGAATGTCGGCTACTTCGTAAAGGTGAAGTAGCGGTAAGCGCCGTACGTCGTGGCGTTGACCGTGTCCCCGGACTTGACGTTGAGGTAGGCGGCCCGGACCCGGTAGTGGACGCCGGTCTTGCGGCTGTTCGTGAACGTGACCGTCGACTTTCCGGCACCGGTCAGCGCGTAGTAGCCGGTCTTGACCGCTCGCCACTTGCCGCCCGAGTAGGACTCGACCACCAGGTACTGCTTGCGCTTCGGGTAGGCGGTCATCGTCGTACCGAAAACCGGGTTGGCCTTCTTGTGAAAAACGTAATAGGCGCCCTTGGTCTTGTAGTGCTTCGAAACCGCCGTCGACACGCTCGCTCGGGTGTAGACCATGACCGAGGCCGTCGCCGGCTTGCTGTAGCTGTCGCCCGCGAACACCGCGGTGACCAGCGTGTTGCGGGTCAGCTTGAGCGAGGTGGTGACGCTGCGGTTGCCGTCGACGTTGCGGCTCGCCAGCAGCCGCCTCGGGTCCGTGCCGGCCGGGTCCGCATAGATCGCGACCGGGGCGAAGGCGCCCCGGCCCAGCTGCGCCGTGAAGGAGACGGTCGTGCCGTAGTTGTAGAAGGCGCCGTTGTGGTTCAGCGTCAGCGTGGTCGGCTGCGCGCCCTGCACCTGCACCGTGATCGAGCTGGTGAAGGCGTCGACGTCCGCGTCCGCCGGAATGGACAGGGTGTAGGTCAGCGATCCCTCGGTCGTGGGCGCCGTGTCGGGGAACTCGAAGACACCGTCGGGGATCGTCGTCGGCCCGACCTGCAGTCCGTCCGAGCGGACGATCTGCACCGGGCGGCCGATCGCCTCGACGGTCGAGAAGCCGACCATGACCTCGTAGGTGGAGCCCGGCAGGACCGGGTTCGACTCGACCATGATCGAGCCGTGCAGGGTCACGGCGGCCGACGCCATCGCGGCCGGCACTACCGCCGTTCCACCGAGCACGACCGCGGCAATCAGCAATCCCCGTTTCAGCACGTCGGAATCCTAGAGTCGGCGGGCGAAAAGTTGATCATCCGAATGGACTACGGCGGATTCACGATCATCTGCGGGCCGGCGCCG
Source organism: Actinoplanes sp. NPDC026619 (assembly GCF_040638295.1). Lineage (NCBI taxonomy): Bacteria > Bacillati > Actinomycetota > Actinomycetes > Micromonosporales > Micromonosporaceae > Actinoplanes > Actinoplanes sp. NPDC026619. Next base: position 66,381 of record NZ_JBEZYA010000022.1, on the reverse strand, counting down.
CGCGCCGCCAAGCGGTCGGCTGGGTTGATCAGGTTGCATCGTTGCAGCGAGAGGCAGCCGCAGCCGATGCAGCCGGTCAGCTGGTCGCGCAGCCGCTCCATCATGGTGATCCGCTCCTGGAGCTTGCCGCGCCAGTGCGCCGACAGCCGCGCCCAGTCCGCCTTCGTCGGCGTGCGGCCCTCGGGCAGCTCGGCGAGGGCCTCGCGAATCTCCTCAAGGGACACGCCGACCTGCTGCGCGATCTTGATGAAGGCCACCCGCCGCAGCTCCGAGCGCTGGTATCGCCGCTGGTTGCCGCCGGTTCGGGTGGAACTGATCAGGCCCTCGCGCTCGTAATAGCGCAGGGCCGACGGCGCCACACCGCTGCGCGCCGCGAAGTCGCCGATGGCGAGAGTCTCCATGCTGTGCTCCAGAACGAAGGCCCTTGAGTTCAAGTGAACTTTAAGTTGCAGCCTATCCCCATGACTCTTACCGCTCTGCCCGCCGACTCGCTCCGGCCACTGATCCGCCGGCTGGCCGGTGACGAAAAGCACTCGCCGAGCTCGTACTCCACGCTCGATGTGCTCTGGGTGCTCTACGACCGTGTGCTGCGGAACACCCCGGCCACCGCCGACGCGCCGGACCGCGACCGGTTCCTGCTCTCCAAGGGGCACGGGCCGGCCGCCTACTACGCCGTACTCGCCGCGAAGGGTTTCATCCCGGCCGAGTGGCTCGACGACCTCGGCGGCTGGGACAGCCCGCTCGGCCACCACCCGGACCGCACCCGGATCCCGGGCGTCGAGATCGGCAGCGGATCACTCGGCCACGGCCTCGGTCTCGCCGTCGGCACCGCGCTCGGCCTGCGCGCCCAGGGCTTCCTCGACACCCGCACGTTCGTGCTGCTCGGCGACGCCGAGCTGGACGAGGGCGCCAACCATGAGGCGATCGCGTACGCCGGGGCCATCCAGCTGCCGCTGACCGCCATCGTGATCGACAACCAGTCGGCCACGCACGGCTGGCCCGGCGGGATCGCCGCCCGATTCCCCGGCTGGATCACGTCCGTGATCGACGGGCGGGATCACCAGCAGATCGAGGACGCCCTGTCCCGCCGCCACGACCGGCCCAACCTGATCGTGGCCGCCGTCGAACCGAAGTGGAGCAACTGATGATGCGCGAGACGTTCGTCGAGACAACTCTTGAATTGCTGGCCGCGGATCCACGGACCGCGGTGGTGCTCGCCGACATCTCCTCCGACGCCTTCGCCCCCGCGATGCGCCGGCACCCCGATCGGGTGCTGAACGTCGGGATCCGCGAGCAGCTGATGACCGGCGTGGCCGGTGGGCTCGCGCTGACCGGGATGCGGCCGTTCGTGCACTCGTACGCCCCGTTCCTGATCGACCGCGCGTACGAGCAGATCAAGCTCGATCTGGGGCATCAGGGCTCGGGCGCGGTGCTGGTCAGCATCGGCGCGTCGTTCGACGCCTCGGCCGCGGGATACACCCACCAGTCGCCGGGTGACGTGGAGCTGCTGGACACGCTCGAGGGCTGGACCGTGCACGTGCCCGGCCACCACGACGAGGTTCCGGCGCTGCTGCGGGCGGCGGCCCGGCACGACGACCGGGTCTACGTGCGGCTCAGCGAGCAGGAGAACGGCCAGGCCCACCCGGACGGTGGCCGGCTTCAGGTGATCCGGCGGGGCGGGCCGCTGGTCGTGGCGGTGGGGCCGATGCTCGACCCGGTGCTGGCGGCGACCGAGGGATTGGACGTGACGGTGGCGTACACGAACACGCCACGCCCGCTGGACGCCGAAGGACTGCGCCTGCTCGCCGAGGGCGAGCTGGTCATGGTCGAGCCGTACCTGGCCGGCACGTCGGCCCGGCAGGTGGCCGAGGCGCTCAGCGACGTGCCGCACCGGGCGCTGCACCTGGGTGTCGGCCGCACCGAGATCCACCGCTACGGCACGTGGCAGGACCATGCGCGGGCGCACGGCCTGGATGCGGCCGGCCTCCGCGCGCGGATCGCCGAGTTCCTGTGGTGAGGGTCAGGCGGCGATGGCCACGGTTGCCCGGGCCGGCCGGAACACGTGCTGCAACAGTTCGGCGCAGTGCGGCACCGCGGCCGGCTCGGCGAGCCGCAGCCGGAAACGCTCACGGACCCCGTCCACCGCCGTCGCTGTCACCTCGACGGCGGAGTGGTTCACATCCGGGTTCCAGGTGACGTTGCTCAGGTGCCGGAGATGGGCGTTGAGGTGCAGCCGCAACCGATGGAAGACCTTCGTTTCCTGGGTCACGACGAGCCGCCGGTGGGTGAGCACCATCATGAATTCGCCGGCCATCGGTGCTTCCGGCCGGTAACACCGGCTGACCAGCACGGTTGTGTCGTCCGGGTCGATGCAGCGGCGGATGATCGGCAGGTGCCGGCTGACGGTGGGGATGGTCACACCGGCTTCGGCGGCCGCGGGGAGGAACGTACGGGAGAAGACGTCCATATAGTTCCCAACGGTGGTTCCGGCAGTGAAGCAGCGGCCCCTATCCGATGAATGTCGAATTACAGAATTTTGACGATCTTTGCGTAAGCCATTCCATGGTTGCGACTGGGATAGTGGTCGCATGCAGTGGCGCATCAAGCCGGTCCTGCCGGTCACCAAGCTGATGGGTGCGGTCGCGGTCGTGGTGCTGGCCGCCGCTTTCGGTGGCGTCGACCCGGTCCGCTGGGGAATCGCCGCGGTCGCCGCGGCCGGGCTTCTCGTCTGGACGCTGCGGGACCTGCTGGCGCCGGTCCGCCTGGCGGCGGACCCGTCCGGAGTGACGGTGGTGGCGGGATTCGCTCGCCGCCGGCATCTGCCCTGGTCAGCCATCGAGAGGGTACGCGTGGACAGCCGCACCCACCGCGGTCTGCGCAGCGAGACGCTCGAACTGGACGCCGGCGACGCGATCTACGTTTTCAGCGCGAACGATCTGGGCGCTCTGCCGGATGAAGTTGCCACTGCCCTGGCTGACCTTCGGGCGACCCCAGCCTAGGCCAGCAACGCCTGGGTGCGGACCACCGCCGCGACCAGCAACACCAGGAAGAACGCGGCACAGCCGATCGCCTGCACCGGGGTGCGGCGGGCAGCCGGCGCATAGGCGAGCACGGCGGCCACGATGGCGCCGGCGACGAGACCGCCGAGGTGCCCGGCCACCGAGATGTTCGAGATGGTGAACGTGAAGAGCAGGTTCACCACCAGCAGCGGGATCAGCGCGGTGACGTCGAGCTTGAGCCGCCGGTTGACCACGAACATGGCCGCGACCAGACCGAAGACCGCGGTGGAGGCGCCGGCGGCCGGCTGGTTCTGCGGAGTGAACACGTACGCCGCGACGTTGCCGCCGAGACCGGCGAGGAGGTAGAGCGCGGCGAACCGAACCGGGCCGAGCTGAGCCTCGAGATAGCGGCCCAACTGCCAGAGCAGCATCATGTTGAGCAGCAGGTGCAACACGCCGTAGTGCAGGAACATAGCGGTGACCAGCCGCCACCACTCGCCGGCCGCGACACCGTGCACCTCACCACCGAGGGTGTACGGCGCGTAACCGAGCACCTCGCCCCAGCGGGTCACCGAGGTCGCGGAGCCGAGCAGGCCGAACCAGCCACCGGAGCCGGCGATCGCCTTGGCGCCCCCGGCTAGCGCCGAGACGATCATCACGGCGACATTGATGCCGATCAGGGCCCGGGTTGCATAACCCGCCTGGCCGGCGCGGCTGCCGCCAAAGGCGGTCCGCGCCGACCGCTGGGTCTTGCGGCCGTCGGCCACGCACTCCGGGCACTGGTGGCCGACCGACGCCTCGTTCATGCAGTCCGGGCAGATCGGCCGGTCACAGCGGGTGCACCGAATGTAGGTCTCCCGCGACGGGTGGCGATAGCAGACCGGTGCCGTCGAGGGAGCCTCACTCATGCGTACAAAGGTACGTCAGTCCTGCACGCGCTCGATTTCCACGCGCTCGATGACGACGTCCTCGACCGGGCGGTCGCCCGCGCCGGTCTTGGTGGTCGCGATCGAGTCGACGACCTTCGCCGAAGCCTCGTCGGCGACCTGGCCGAAGATGGTGTGCCGACGGTTGAGGTGCGGGGTCGGCGCCACCGTGATGAAGAACTGCGAGCCGTTGGTGCCCGGGCCCGCGTTCGCCATGGCCAGCAGGTAGGGCCGGTCGAAGCTCAGCGCCGGGTGGAACTCGTCGGCGAACTTGAAGCCCGGGCCGCCGCGGCCGGTGCCGGTCGGGTCGCCCAGCTGGATCATGAAGCCGGCGATGACCCGGTGCGAGATCGTGCCGTCGTAGTACGGTCCGCTGCCCTTCTGGCCGGTGCGCGGGTCCTCGTAGTCCTTGGTGCCCTCCGCGAGCTCCACGAAGTTGCGCACGGTCGCCGGGGCGTGGTCCGGGAACAGCTGGAGCCGGATCGGGCCGTGGTTGGTGTGCAGGGTGGCGTAAAGAGTCTCAGCCACGGGTACTCCTGTCGTTGTCGCGGTCGTCCCTCGGGTACCTCTAAGGGGCGATGGGACAGTTCTCTTGCATTTCGGATCCTCCCCCATGTGCTTGATCCGGCAGCGCCGGGGTACCCATAGAGGGCACCATGACGTGGGAGAGAACCACAGGGAGGTGGGCACTGGTGTTCGCAACGATGCGCCGCAAGCGCCGTAGCCGGCAGATGAAGACCGAGCTCGGCCAGAGCGTTGATCACTTCAAGCGTGCGGCCACGCTCGCGGCTCAGGAGACCAGCGCGACCGTGGGCCCGACCCTCGCCGCGGCGGTCGACCGGGTTCAGCCGGCCGCTGCCAAGGCAAAGGACAAGGCGTCGAGCGGCTGGGACAGCGCTGTCGCCACGATCACGCCGCTGGTCGCGGCCGCGAGCGACAACGTGCGGCAGGCCGGCAAGGTGAGCAAGCGGCAGGCCAAGAAGTCCGCCAAGCAGAACAAGCGCAATGCGCAGAAGCTGCAGAAGCGGGCGAACAAGGCGATCGGCCGCAAGCAGGGCCATCGCGGTTCGCGTCTGCTGGGATTCGCGCTGCTCGGCACCGCAGTCGGTGTCGGCGCCGCGTACGTGGCCAAGCGCCGCAAGGCCGCCCAGTGGGACGAGTACGACCCGGCCGCGCAGGTTGGCGGGGCCGATGACGCGGCCTTCGAGCCGGTCGAGCCGACGACGACCTACACCACGCCGAACGGCACTGTGCCGGATCCGGCCAAGCAAAGCCCCCGGTAACGCAACTTTTCGACTCGGGCGGGCGCCGATCTGGCGACCCGCCCTGAGTCGTGCGCTCACTGCTTCTTGGCTTCACTCTCCCGGGCACGCGCCGGGTCGAGGGCCGGCCCCGCCGGGAGCAACGAGATCAGCGCCGACGGGATCCGCTGCACCTTGGCATCGGCGTAACCCAGCTTCTTGAGCAGGTCGCGGCCGGCGAGCGAATAGGTGCGCCCGGTGTCGGTCACGATGATGACCGTCCCGGTGCCGGCCGGCGCGCTCGGTGTGGCCGCGACCTCGGCCACCACGCCCCGGCCACGCGCGATGTGCGCGAAGTCAGCCAGCATCCGGTTCGGCTCGGCGCCGGTGGTGTCGACCGCCTCACCCGCCGGCACGGTCGGGTCGATCCGCAGGCCATCGCCCGATTTGCTGTCGACCGGCAGCGTCATGCAGGCGACGCCCGGGGTGCCGGTGTGCAGGGTCGGCACCGCGGACGGCAGCGCGTTCGAGTCGATCAGCTTGGTCTTCGACGCCTTCATCGTCAGGTATTCGTCGCCGATGTCGAGCGGGGTGCCGCGGCCGGCGGCCTGCATGAGCTTGGTCAGCATCGGGCTGAGGTCGGCCGAGCCGTCCGGCAGGAGGACCGAGACCGCCTTGCTCGGGCCGGTCACCAACTGGCCCACCTTGAGATCGCCGACCGGCGACTCGGTGTCCAGCTCCTTGATCGCGGGCGCCACGAAATCGGGGCCGCGCGGAATCGCGTTGAGCCAGGCGGTCGAGACCGGCCACGGGTCCTGCCCGGCCCAGTCGAAGGCGCGCGCGGTCGCGAGCAGACGGTCACGCGGTATGACGAAACGGCGGTTTTCATAAACCAGGTCGGTCTCCCACTCGTCCTTGACGAGCAGCGCCTCGCCGGCGCCCATCGCGACCGTGCCGTCGGTGAGCTTGTCGCCGACCAGCAGCGTGCTGCGCGCCTCACCCTGGTCGCCCTTGTTGTCGGTGCAGACCGACCAGCGCTGCTCGATCAGGTCGTCCGTGCCCGGCAACGAGTCGGGGGCGTCGGGGATGCCGAGCGGGGGGCCCAGCGGGATCTTGGCCAGTTTGTCGGCCGCGATGCTCTTGAGCTTCGGCTCCTCGCTGCTGGAAAGCAGCAGGCCGGACGTGTAGTTGAGCACCGGGTGCAGCTTGGCGTCGGACTCGAGATAGACGTAGCGAGCGCCGGAGCCCTTCTCCTGGAACACCACGCTCGGATCGTTGGGCTCCACATTGCTGTGTCCGGTGAGGACGCCGTAGATCGTGGCGCCGAGCACGGCGAGACTCGCGATCAGCAGACTGACCAGAGCCGTCGTGCCGGCCCGGCGCAAGGGCGACTTGGACGGGTCGGGGTCATGCGTGACCAGCGCGGCCACCACCCGCTGGAGCGAGTACTGGTACGAATGCAGCTGATCCTGACGCGACGGCACCCCATCACTTTAGGGGTGCGCGTCGATATCCAGGGGGCAGGCCCTCACAGCCAGCCGTTACGGCGCAGCGCCCGGTAGAGCAGGACCGAGACGCCGAGGATGATCGCCCACCACGCCGGGTAGCTGTAGAGCCAGTCCAATTCCGGCATGTGCCGGAAATTCATGCCGTAGACGCCGGCGCCGGCCGTCCACACCGTGGCGATGGCCGCCCACGCGGCGATCTTCCGCATGTCGTTGTTCTGGTCGACCGTGACCTGGGCGAGCCGGGCCTGCAGGATCGAATTCAAAAGATCATCAAAAGACGAGACCTGCTCGACCGTACGCGTCAGATGGTCTTGAACGTCTCGGAAGTATTTCCCGATCCGCTTCGGCACGATGGCGACGATCGTGGCGAGCGGGCGCTGAAGCGGCACCACGGCCCGGCGGAACTCCACCAGTTCCCGCTTCATCTGGTAGATGGCCTGAATCGGGCTGCCCGCGCCGCGGGTGAAGACGCCCTCCTCGATGATGTCGAGGTCGGCCTCGACCTGGTCGGCGACGACCAGATAGTGGTCGACGACCCGGTCGGTCACCGCGTAGGCCACCGCCCACGGACCCTGCTCCAGCAGCACGGCCCGCTCGTTCTCCAGGTCGGCCCGGACCGTGCCCAGCTCGGAGGCGTCGCCGTGCCGAACGGTGATCACGAACTGCTCGCCGATGAAGATCATCATCTGGCCGGTCTCGACCACCTGCGAGGTCTCGGTCAGCTCGCCGTGGGGCACATATTTGGCCGTGCGCATGGCCAAGAAGTGCACCGAGCCGAAGTTCTCCAGCTTGGGGCGCTGCTCGGCCTTCACCGCGTCCTCCACGGCCAGTTCGTGCAGGCCGTAGGTCTTCGCGATGGCGGTCATCTCCTCCTCGCCGGGCTCGTGCAGGCCCAGCCAGACGAAGGCGTCGTCGCGGGAGCAGGCCAGCTGCAGCGCTTCGTCGGGGGTGAAATGGCCGGGCAGGCGGACGCCGGCCGCGTAGACCCCGCAGTCGACCACCGCGTTGCCGGTGTTGCGCGGCCCGGCGCCGTCGGCGTGGCCGTCGGCCGTGCCCAGGAACCGGTTCATCGCCCGCACCGGAGCGGCGAGGGCCCGGGACAGCGGCTTGCTCCGGCTCCATGTGCCGGACTCACGCTCGCTCATGATGACCTCCCCACTCACCGCACGACGGGGAGCAGGCTAGCTCACCGAAAGGTGCACGCCGGACGGGATCGGATTACCCGCCCGGCGTGCCGAGAATCGTCAGGCGCGGACCTCGTCGATGGCCTCGGCCAGGCGGCGGACCCCCTCGTCGATCTGGTCGACGGTGACCGCCGAGAACGCCAGGCGCACCGAGTTCTTCCCGCCTTCGAGTAGGAAGTCCGTTCCCTTGACGATAGCCACACCCTTCTTCATCGCGGCCGGGAAGAGCTTGTCCACGTCCACGTCGGCGGGCAGGTCGACCCAGAGGAAGTAGCCGCCGTCGGGCTCGGTGAAGACCGCGCCGGGGATGTGCTTGCGCAGCGAGTCGGCGAGCAGCGAGGACCGCTCGGCGAGCGCGGTGCTGACCGTCTGGACCGAGCGCTCGATGTCGCCGGAGATGCAGAACTGGTGCACGATCGCCTCGGACACCATGCCGGGCGAGATGTAGAGGTTGGTGGCCTTCTTTGCGATCGCGTCGATCAGCGCGGCCGGGCCGACCAGGTAACCGACGCGGACGCCGGGGCACACCGTCTTGGTGAAGCTGGAGGCGTGCACGACGACGTTGTCAGTGTCGATCGACAACATCGAGGGCAGCGCCTCGCCGCGGAACCGGATGTCGACGTACGGGTCGTCCTCGAAGATGATGAACTCGAACTCGACGGCCAGGGCGACCAGGGCGCGCCGCTTCTCCTCGGACAGCGTGAGGCCGGCCGGGTTCTGGTAGTTCGGGATGATGTGGGCGAGCTTGGGGCGGACGCCCGACTCGAGCAGCGCACGCAGCTCGTCGACGTCGATGCCGTCCTCGCGCAGCGTGACCTGGTGCACGGTGGCGCCGAGCTGCTGCAGGCTGAGCAGGGTGCGGTCGTAGGTCGGCTTCTCCACGATCACGGTGTCGCCCGGCTGGACCAGGTGGTTGAAGAGGAACGCATCCGCCTGCAGTGAGCCGTTCGTCACGATGACCTGGTCGGCCGAGACGCCGTGCTTCGCCGCGATCCACTTGCGAAGCGGGACATAGCCGACGGACGTGCCGTAAGCGGTCATACCGGCGGGGTCGGCGTCGAAGGCGCGGATGGCGGCGGCCTTCAGGCCCTCTACGTCGATGATGTCCAGCGACGGAGCGCCACGGGCAAAGGAGATCAGCTGCTCAGCGGTCATACTTTCCAGCTTACGAGCAGCCTCTATAGGATTTTTCTCTGCCTCGTCTGGTCCGCGGTCTGAGACACCGACGGTTATCCTCGCGGGGCCACACGCGTGCCCCCGACAGGAAGTATGGAAAAACCCATGATCGGACTCATTCTCGCGGCAGGTGCCGGACGTCGGCTTCGCCCGTACACCGACACACTGCCGAAGGCGCTCGTTCCGGTGGACGGCGACACCACGATCATGGATATCTCGTTGGCCAATCTGGCCGCAGCCGGACTGACGGACGTCACGATCGTCGTCGGCTACTGCGCCGGCGCTGTCGAGGAGCGGGTGTCCGCGTTCCAGGAGAAGTACGGCGTCAAGATCAGCCTCGTGCACAACGACAAGGCTGAGGAGTGGAACAACGCCTACTCTCTCTGGCTCGCCCGTGACCACTTCGCGCAGGGCGCGTTGATGGTCAATGGCGACACCGTGCATCCCGTGAGCGTCGAGCAGACCCTCCTCGCGAATCGTGGCCCGAGCATCCTGCTCGCCATCGACAATGTGAAGAAGCTGGCTGACGAGGAGATGAAGACCGTCTTCCGGGAAGATGGACAGCTCGCCAAAATCACGAAGCTGATGGATCCGGCCGACGCGTTCGGCGAGTACATCGGCGCCAACATCATCGAAGCCTCGGCCGCCGCCGATCTCGCCGACGCGCTCAAGACGACCTTCGAACGGGACCCGAACCTTTACTACGAGGACGGCTTCCAGGAGTACGCGAACCGCGGCGGCCAGGTGCGCGCGGCCACGATCGGCGAGGTCAGCTGGGTCGAGGTCGACAATCACGACGACCTCACCAAGGCCCGGGAGATTGCATGCCGCTACTAGCCCGGAGCATCCAGACGCCACTGCACATCGACGTACGCCGAGGTGCGGTGGCCGACCTCGGTCGGATCCTGGCCGACGGCCGGATCTCGGCCGGCGGCGACGTCGCGGTGGTGGTCGGCCCCGGTCTGGGTGAACGGGTGGTTAACCTGATCCGTCCGACACTCGGCGCGGCGGACGTCTACACCACCTCCGGCGGCACCCTGGACGCCGCGCTCGAGCTCTCCGGCAAACTGCGCGCCCGGAGCTACGACGCGGTGGTCGGCATCGGCGGCGGCACCACGGTCGACACCGCGAAGTACGCGGCCAACCGCTGGGGCCTGCCGATGATCTCGGTGGCCACCAGCCTCGCCAACGACGGCATCGCCTCCCCGGTGGCCAGCCTCATCCACGACGGGATCAAGGGCTCGTACGGCGTACACATCCCGTTTGGTGTGATCGTCGATTTGGATTTTGTGGAAAATGGGTCGGAACGGGCCAACCGCGGCGGCATCGGCGATGTGATCAGCAACATCTCCGCGCTGGCCGACTGGGAACTGGCCCGTGAGGTGCGCGGCGAGCCGGTCGACGGCCTGGCGTCGTCGCTGGCCCGGATGGGCGCCGAGGCCATCCTGACGATGCCCGGCGACATGACCGACGACGCGTTCGTCACGGTGCTCGCCGAGGCCCTGATCTCCAGCGGCCTGGCCATGGCGGTCTGCGGCAGCAGCCGGCCGGCCTCCGGCGGTTGCCACGAGATCATGCACGCCGTCGACTCGCTCTTCCCCGGCACCGCCTCGCACGGCGAACTGGCCGGGCTGGGCGCGCTGTTCTGCACGTTCCTGCGCGGCGACGAACGCCGCTTCGCGCAGATGGCCCAATGCCTGGCCCGGCACCGGCTGCCTCGGGTGCCCGCCGACGTCGATCTCGACGCCGACCAGTTCGTCGAGGCGGTCGCGTTCGCTCCGCGCACCCGCCCCGACCGCTACACCATCCTGGAGCACCTGGCCATGAGCCCGGACGAGATAAGCCGAAAGCTGGCCCAGTATGTCGACGCAGTCGCGGACCACTGAAATGCCTTCCGACGGACCGGCCCCGGCCGCACCCTCCGCATCCTCCGCCCCCTCCGCGGCCGACTACTACGCCGTGAATCGCGGAGGCGGGCTCTTCAGCGAGGCCGTGAGCCAGCACATCGGCGCTCGCATCGCGGTCGGTGCACAGAAGCGCGGCCTGGCGCCGTCAGTGCTCACCGTCTTCAATCTCGGCCTGGGTTGCCTGGTCTCGTTCGTGGTCATCGCGGCGGCCGGCCCGGTGGCCGACGGCCGGGTGTGGGCCTGGCCGATCGGCCTGCTCGCACTGGTCGGCTGGCAGCTGGCGTACGCCTTCGACTGCTCCGACGGCCAACTGGCCCGAGTGACCCGCCAGACGAGCATCGCCGGCGGTCGCCTGGACGTGCTCTGCGACGTGGCCGTGCAGATCTCCCTGGTCTCGGCCCTGGCCGCGACGGCCAAGGCGCAGGTGTCCGACACTCCCGCGTGGCTGCTGGCCGCTTTCGCCGGCACCTGGATGGTCAACCTGGTCACGTCGGTGATGCAGGGCGGCGACCAGGCGTCAAGCATGGTGACGAGCCGCTCCCTGCCGGTCCGCCTGGTGAAGCTGGTCCGCGATTACGGCGCCGTGATCGCCCTGGCCGGCCTGGTCCTGATCATCGCCCCACAGTGGACGGTCTGGTTCATCGGCCTGTTCACCCTGGTGAACGCGGCCTTCCTGGCCGCCAGCGTGGTCTTCTCGGCCCGGGCGGCCCTGCGCGGCTGACGTTATGCGTGCGCACCGACAGCGATCGTGCCGACGGTGAGGCTCGGTCGCACGCCGAGGACGGCGCCGACCCGCTGCACTTGGTCACCCAGCTGCTCGCTCGGATCGATATCGCCGGCAGCCACCCACGCACGGCCGCCCTCCAGCCCGACCTCGGTGAGGTCGGCGGCGCCGAACAGCGTGGCGGCCCAGCCCGGCCGCGACGCCAGCCAGCGCGCGAAATGCCGCGGGGCAGCCGGCCCCTACGCATGCAGATTGCGACTCAGCAGCCAGCTGATCGCCTCGTCGTGCGGCGCGGGGGTGAAGCCCGGCAGCCAGCGCGCCGGGTTCGTGTAAGTGACCTTGCGGCCCCGCGTCGCGCCGAAGCAGAGCACTCCGCGGAACGCGGCGACGCTCACCATCTGCCGCCAGCGCGGCCACCTGGTCTGGAAGGCGGGCATCACCGGCTCGACCGCCCAGGCGCCGACCGTGTCGGCGAGCGCCGCGGTGATCTCGTCCACGGTCAGCTCGGCGCCGGCCAGGACGACGCCGAGAGCGGCCACGAGCTCGTCGGTCTGCTCGGCCGTGAGCCGCACGCCGGAGGCCTGCTGACCGGCCGGAGACACTCCGCCGAGCGCCCCGCACCACATGGCCAGGTCGGCCGCCGGCAGCAGGTGAACCGTGCCGCGCGGCCCGAACGTCTTGATCAGGCTGTGGTCGGCCGACAACGCCTCCCGCACACGTCCCGTCGGCCAGCCGGAGCCCGATCGAGACCTCGGCGGCCGACATCACCTGCGCATGGGTGCCGCACATCGCCGCCGCGGCGGCAGCAGGCCCGGCCAGGGGCGCGGCCAGCCCATGCCGTCGCAACCGCCGCCCGCACGCTTCCCGCCACCCCATCTCCATGCGGAAACCCTAGGTGTGGGGTACGACACTTACATCGCGGTCACACCACGGACGCGGTGACCGACCGCGATGGACTCACCGGAGATCGCGGCCGCGCGCGGCGAGACCAAGAATGCGACGAGGTCGGCGATCTGCGCCGGACTCGACTCCCCACCGCGGCCGGCCTCCACCTCGGTCGCCGGAGTCTCGGACACAATCCCCGGACTGACCGTGTTGACGGTGACGCCGGACCCGGCGACCACGTCGGCGAGGTTCTTCGCCGCAATGATCAGAGCGGCGTTACGCACCGAACCGGTCACGTTGCCGGTGAGGAAGGCGTTCTGGCCGCTGACACCGACGATCCGCCCGTAGCCGGCCCGGGTCATGACCGGCAACGCCGCGTTGGCCAGTCGCAGGAACGACATCGCCTTCGCGTCGATCGCATCCAGGACCTGCTCCGGATCGGCATGGCGGGACGCGTCGAGGGTCCGCGCGCTCGGCGCCGCCGCGACCACGAGCGCGTCGAGCTTCCCGTGCCGCGTCAGCACCGTGTCCATCGCCGCGGTCACCGAGTCCGGGTCCCGCGCATCGAGAGTCAGCCCGTCGACGGCATTCCGCGAGGCCACGACAACCGTGGCGCCTTCCTCACGAAGCCACTCGACGACCGCCCGCCCGATCAGCCCCGTGCCACCCACCACCAGGACAACGTGCCCGCCAAGCTCAAGATCCACGGCTTCGACGCTATCAGCCACGCCTAGGGCTGGAAGTACTCCGACATCATCCGGCTGACCCACTCCGGCTGCTTGATGTCCGGCGGGCTGAACTCCACCATCGCCGGCTTCAGGTCGATGACCGGAGTGCCGGAGACCGCATCGAGGCCGACCACCGTCAATTCGCGGCCGCGAACGGACTCGATGGCACAGCACGTCACCCCGATGCGGTTCGGCCGGCGGGGGCCGCGGCCGGCGAACACTCCCATCGGCGGAAGATCGGGCCGGCCGCGATAAGGGGCGGGCTCACGGTAATCGTCGAGCTCCGCCAGCTGGTCGAAGATGAAGAGGACCTCCACGTGGGAGAAGCCCTCCAGCCCATGGAGGCACGCATCACCAAAACGTTCGTCCACGACGATCGTGCTGCGCACCGCGCCCCAGTTGTCCGTGTGCTGAACATCCGTCCGCTCGTTACGAACCGTACCTATCGGGGTGATCTCGAAGGTCAGCATCGCCAGAGGCTATCCCCGCCGACGGCCGCGCCCGGGTTTCGAAGCGGATTCCCGGGCGCTCGGCCGCGACCGGCTCAGTCGGTGAATAAGACGGTGCCGTAATCAAGGAAGCCGATGCTCACCTCGAGCTGCAGATCGTCCTTCGTGTTCACGCCGTAACCCATCCACCAGGTGACCGACTTGCCGGGCAGCAGCTTGTTCTGCGGCGTATCGAATCCGTCCTGGTAGATGTCGTCGCCTTCCTCGCCACCCGCCGACACGGAGCCGGTGGTCAGCGCCGGGTCGAAGACCTCCTTGGTGTTGTTCTTGAAGGTCGACTTGAACTTGACGAAGATTTTCGACTTCTCGCCCCCGGCGGCGTATTTGTCGCGCTTGAAGGTCTGCGGCTTGCTGACGGTCAGGGTGCTGCCGTCCTTGAACTTCACCGTCTGACCGAACTTGTAGACCCCGTCGGCCGGCTCGTCAGTGTCTTTGGCCGCGCTGTCGACGGCGGCCTCGGCGCTGGCGCCGGCGACGGCTTCGCCCTTGTCGTCGCTGTTACCGGCTCCACATGCCAGCGCCATGGCGGCCAGGGGCACAACCAGGAACATGGACCACTTCTTGTTCAAAACAATTTCCCCGTCTGAGTTCCAGTACGAGGTCCCATGATCAACTAAATGTTGATCTTGACGGACTCCTACACGTGGACAGCTTTCCGTCCTCCGAACGGCCGCTGAGCACGCGGAAGGCTTCGCCGGCACCGTGTTCCGGCAGGGAGCAGACAGCGGTTGAGTCGATCGGCCGCAGGTTGCCTCCGGCCGGGCCTTGGAGGCAACCTGCGAAGGTCACAACTTGTCGATGATCGCCACCATGATCGGGGTGACGGCGCGGCCGGCCTCGATGTCGGCGAAAGAATCTCCGATGAGGACGGACCTGCCCGGCTGAACACCCAGGTCTCGGACTGCTTGCAGGAACGGTTCGGGGTTCGGCTTCATCCGTGCCGGATCGGCGGATGCGGGGACGACGATCGGGGCGGCGTAGCCGGTGACGGGATATGCCACCAGGTACGCGATGACTGCTACTGCTGTACGAGGGCGGCGCGGCGCTCTCGACGGCGCCCAGCTCGGCCGCGCAGAGCGGTCCACGGCTCCGTGTCGAAGGAGACGTACTCGCGTGTCTGGCGGGCCGCACGCCGGCTGGCCTTCTCGTCGGCCCAGCAGCGCTCGCCGCTGGCCTGGCGTCCTTACGACCTGCGACACGCCGCAGTCTCGCTCTGTCTGAACGAAGGCGTTCCGGCAACCCAGGTCGCGGAGTGGGCGGGGCATGGCGTGCACGCCTTGCCGAAGGTCTACGCGAAGTGCATCGAAGGCAAGGACGAGGCAGCCCGTCGCCGGTTCGGTGCGGCACTCTTTCCGTCGATTCCTGACACGGAGTGGTTACAGAAAGTCCGATACCTTTCACTCAAAGCTATCGATGACCTGACGGATCGAGGATGCGCGTGGCCGGTCAGCGTGTGCCGTGGTTTCTGGTTGGACTGGACTCCTGATTGTTTGTGCTTGGCTCGCTCTGGCGTCGTGGTGGACGCCGGGCGGCCCCTGGTGGACGCCGGTTTTGTTCGGTGCCTGCACCGTGGTCTGTGCCGGCAACCTCCTCTGGACCGTGAAAGTGCGCCGGAAGCCGCCGACCGGTAGTTAGCGTTTCCGCTGGTCGATGGGCCTCGCCTGATAACAAGTGTTGTCGCGTATTTGTCGCGCGGAGCGAGATCGACTGGGTCGCGATGGATCGGGTGAGACTTAGCGGTAAGACGCAGAAACCCCCGTCATCCTGCACTGGTGCAGGTCGGCGGGGGTTTTGCTGCTCGTGATCGAGCGGAGGGCGTGGGATTCGAACCCACGATGAGTTTCCCCATACCGGTTTTCAAGACCGGCGCCATCGGCCACTAGGCGAGCCCTCCCGGTGCTGCGCTCCCAGTCTGCCAGATCGGCTTGCGCCGTCGGCCGGGCCCTCTTAAGCGAAACTTGTATTAAGAGTCTTAACAGGGGTCTGAGCTGGCAAAACCCTGCGTTTTTCGAGGTGCTTGCTGGTTGACAAGGCATCGACCCAGGTGTTTATTGTTCACTTGCCTTACCAATCCCGGCCACGGCCCCCACCAACGGCAAGGGAGTCCCCAACCATGTCCATCCCCATTCCCCGAAGAAGGACGCTGATCGTTGCGGCGTCCGCGAGTGTGCTTGCGGCGGCCATCGTGGTCGCGGCGCCGCAGGCCTTCGCGGCGAACGAGGCGGTCAATGTCTACCTGACCACTACCAGTGACAGTGGCGGTCGCACCGTCACCCGCGGGCTGCAGCAACAGACCCCCACCTCGTTCGCGAGCAGCAGCGGCAGCGCCAACCAGACGATCACCGTCAACGAGGGCACCACCTACCAGCCGTTCGAGGGCGCCGGCGCGTCGATGACCGACACCGCCGCTTTCGACATCAAGGGCTCAGGAGCGCTTTCCGCGGCTACCCAGAGCGACGTCATGACCAAGTTGTTCAGTCCGAGCAGCGGCATCGGCGTCAGTGCTCTGCGTAACGTCATCGGGTCGTCCGACCTGGCGCAGAACAGCTACTCGTACGACACCACCTGCTGCGACGTGAACGACTTCTCGCTCTCGCGGGACGCCGACATCATGGCGCTGACGAAGCAGGCGTACGGCCTCAATCCTTCGATGTTCGTCATGGGTTCGCCCTGGTCGGCTCCGACGTGGATGAAGGACAACAACGCGTACAGCCAGGGGTATCTGCAGTCGCAGTACTACTCGGCCTACGCGCAGTACTTCGTCAAGTACATCCAGGGTTATCAGGCTCAGGGCGTGCCGATCCGGTACGTCACCGAGCAGAACGAGCCCGGCTGCTGCGCCGGCTATCCGTCGATGCAGTGGACCACCTCGGGGCTGCAGTACTTCGCCAAGACGAACCTGCTGCCCGCGCTGCAGGCCGCCGGACTGAGCACCAAACTGCTGGTCGGCGACTGGAACTTCGACACGTACGACACGTGGGTGGCGCCGCTGCTCGCCGACACCGCGATCCGTAACCACCCGAACTTCGGTGGTATCGCGTGGCACGACTACGCCGGGTCGCCGTCGACGGCCACCACCGTCCACAACCAGTACCCGTCGGTCAATGCCTACATGACCGAGCACTCGGGCGGCACCTGGGTCGGCAACCAGCAGGCCGACGACATGGGCGACCTGATCGACTACTTCCGCAACTGGGGTCGTAGCTGGACCAAGTGGTCGCTCGCCGTCGATGAGGCGATGGGTCCGCACAACGGTGGTTGCGGAACGTGTACCGGGCTGGTGACCGTGCACCGCAACGACAGCCGTAGCGGTCAGGTCGACTACACCGTCGAGTACTACACGATGGGTCACCTCACCAAGTTCGTGAAGCCGGGCGCGGTGCGGATCGACTCGTCGGCCAACTCGACCGTCCCCAACGTCGCCTTCAAGAACAGCGACGGGTCGAAGGCGCTGATCGCGTACAACACGAGCGGCAGCACCCAGTCGATCAAGGTCAACTGGGGCGGGCAGTCCTTCACGTATTCACTGCCCACCAAGACGTCGGCCACCTTCACGTGGAGCGGCGCCACCACGACCCCGACCGACAAAACGGGCGCGATCACCGGGCTCGGCGGCAAGTGCCTCGACGTCACCGGCGGGTCGACCACCAACGGCAACCAGCCTCAGCTCTGGGACTGCGTCTCGGGCAGCGCCAACCAGCAGTGGACGGTCGGCGCTGACGGCTCGGTCAAGGGCCTCGGCAAGTGCCTCGACGTGGCGAACAACTCCACCTCGGACGGTGCCGCCGTGCACCTGTGGGACTGCTACTCGACCGTCGCTTCGCAGAAGTGGACCGCCTCCGGCGGAACGCTGATCAACTCCGCGTCGGGCAAGTGCCTCGACGTGAAGGACAACTCGACCACCAACGGGGCCAAAATGCAGATCTGGAGCTGCACCGGCGCCGCCAACCAGAAGTGGCAGGTTCCGGCATGAAACGGCTCCTAGCAATCATCGGCGGCGCGGCAGTGGTCGCGACGATGGGCATCATCGGCATCACCACCGCCTCGGCGGCCAGCGCCGGCACCCTGGTCAGCGGGCTGAACAGCAAGTGTCTCGACGTCACCGAGGGTTCGACGGCCAATGGCAATCAGCCGCAGCTGTGGGACTGCGTGGCCGGCAGCTCCAATCAGCAGTGGACGCTCGCCGACAACGGCTCGGTGCAGGGCAAGGGCAAGTGCCTGGACGTCGCGAACAACTCGACCGCGGACGGCGGGGTCGTGCACCTCTGGGACTGCTACGACACGGTGGCCAGCCAGAAGTGGACGTTGTCGAACGGCACTCTGATCAACACGGCGTCGGGCAAGTGCCTGGACGTCAAGGACAAGAACACCGCCAACGGCGCAAAGCTTCAAATCTGGTCGTGTACGGCTACGTCGAACCAGACGTGGACATTCGGCGGAAGTACGACTCCGCCGACCACCACGCCTCCCACCACCACGCCGCCGACGACCGGTGGTCCCGGGATCAAGGCGGTCGCGCCCTACTACTACACCGGGTGGGGCAACCCGCCGAACCTGACCACGGTCACGAGCGCAACGGGGGTCAAGTGGTTCACGATGGCGTTCATGCTGAACAGCGGCACCTGCGACCCGAAGTGGGACGGCAGCCGGGCGCTGACCGGCGGTGCGGACCAGACCGCGATCAACACGATCCGGGCCAACGGGGGTGACGTCGTCATCTCGTTCGGCGGCGCTGCCGGACCGTGGCTCGAGCACACCTGCTCGAGTGCGTCGGCGCTGGCCGCGGCCTACCAGAAGGTCATCAACGCGTACGGTCTCAAGGCCATCGACATCGACATCGAAGGTACGCCGTACAACACCGCGGCCGACCAGCAGAAGACGGTCGACGCGCTGAAGACCATCAAGGCCAACAACCCCGGCATCACCACCTACATCACGCTCGGCAGCTACACCACCGGGCCGGACGCCTCGCTGATCAACCGGGCGGCCGCGGCCGGTCTGGTGGTCGACGGCTGGGGCATCATGACGTTCGACTGGGGCAGCACCGGCAACAACCAGGGCGCCCTCACCATCCAGGCGGCGGACGGGCTGAAGAACCGGCTCAAGACGGCGTACGGCTGGTCGGACGCGGAGGCCTACAAGCACGTCGGCATCTCGTCGATGAACGGCATCACCGACGAGAACGCGGTGGTCACCCTCGCGGACATGCAGACCATCACGGCGTACGCCCAGCAGCACACGATTGCCCGCCTGACGTTCTGGTCGCTGAACCGGGACCGGCAGTGCTCGGGCGGGTATCCGAACGACGACACGTGCAGTGGCGTGTCCCAGTCGGCCTACCAGTTCACGAAGATCATCGGCGCCTACAAGGGCTGACCGGGAGAACGGGGGCTCGCGAGCAGCGGTGGGCGCTGCTCGCGGGCCCCTCCGGTTTTTTGTCGCACGCCTCGGGCAAGCTAAGGCCATGCACGCGATCGTGATCGAAGACAAGCGGCTGGTCCTGCGCGAGGTGCCCGACCCGGTGGCCGGCGAGGGCGAGGTGGTCGTCGACGTCACCGCGGCCGGCGTCAACCGGGCCGACGTGTCCCAGCGGCAGGGCTTCTATCCGCCGCCGCCCGGCGCCTCGGCCTATCCGGGGCTCGAGTGCGCCGGTGTGATCAGCGCGGTTGGTCCCGGCGTCACCGGCCGGCACGTGGGCGAGCGGGTGTCCGCCCTGCTGGCCGGCGGTGGCTATGCGGAAAAGGTGGCGATCCCGGCCGGTCAGCTGCTGCCGGTGCCGACCGGCCTCTCGCTGCAGGAGGCGGCGGCGCTGCCCGAGGTCGCGTGCACCGTCTGGTCCAACGTCGTCGACCGCGACCGCCTGCGCAAGGGCGAGACGCTCCTGGTGCACGGCGGCGGCAGCGGCATCGGCACGTTCGCGGTGCAGCTCGGCAAGGCGCTGGGCGCCACCGTGGTGACCACGGCTCGGGAAAGCAAGCACGAGAGACTGCGCGCCCTCGGGGCCGACCTGGTCATCGACTACACCACCGACGACTTCGTGGCGGCCACAAAGGACTTCACCGCCGGCGCCGGCGCCGACGTGGTGCTCGACATCGTGGGTGCGAAATACCTCTCCCGCAACATCGACGTGCTCGCGCCGAACGGCCGGATCACGGTGATCGGCTTCCAGAGCGGGCGCAAGGCCGAGCTCGACCTGACCCAGCTGATGTCCAAGCGTGGCTCGATCTCGTCCACGTCGCTGCGCGCCCGGCCCATCGCCGACAAGGCCCGCATCGTCGCCGGCGTGCAGCGCGAGGTGTGGCCGCTGGTCGAGGCCGGCGCCATCAAGCCGATCATCGACACGACGAAGCCGCTGGCCGCGGCGGCCGAGGCGCACGACCTCATGGAGGCCGGCGATCACCTCGGCAAGATTCTGCTGTTGCCGTAGGGGAACGTAGCACTTTCGAGTGCATTTTATGGAGTTTATGGCCGGATAAGTCCGATATACGGCGAGTCGACACGCCCTGCGGTCAGTCAGTGCTCAGCATGGTGGCCGCGACTCTGGGCGGTGAGCCGGGGGCTGAGGTCGCGCATTTTGTCGCCGAGCCCCGGTTCGGGGAGCCGCCGTGACCACCACGCTGCACCGTCAAGTCGTCGTCCCCGCCGCGCGCCGGCGACGCCGGTGGCCCTGGATCGCCGCCGCGGTGGCCGGTGCGATCGCCGTGGGCTCGGGGGCCTTCGCGGCGACCCGCGACGGCGATGACCGGGCCGTGGCGCCGGCGTCCGCCGGGTCGTCCCCGTCCGCTGTTTCCCCGCGTGCCGAGGGCGGCGTGCTTCTGAGCCGCACCGGCGCGGACGGCGCCTTCATCGTCACCGTCACCAGGTTGCGGTGCGGCGTGCCGGCAATCGGGCCGGCCGAACTCAGTCAGCGGCCGAAAGGCGAGTTCTGCCTGGTCAGCGTGGTCGTCGAGAACGCCGGTCGGGAGCCGCGGCTCTTCGACGGCAGCGCTCAGCGTGCCGTTGACCGTCATGGGCGAGCCTACGCGGTCGACGATCGCGCCGCCGCGTTCCTCAACGAACAGCTGCTCGACGAGGTGCCGGCGGCGACCACCGTACGCGGTGTTCTGGCTTTTGACGTTCCGGCCGGAACGAGGCTTTCCGCCCTGTTGATACATGGGTCCGCGGAGGCCCGCGGGGCACGAATCTCCCTCTCCTGAGGTTCGGACACGCCCGGGACGGGCGACAATTCCGGAAATCGAAACACGGCGATCGACAGCTCAAAAACCATTCTTTTCCTCGATTGGGCGAGGGTGATTGTGCGAATTCGGCCCCAACGGAATACCGATCTGTGTTGGCATGGTCGACGGAAATGACGAGTTGTCCGGGTTCCCATTGCCGTCCATCGACGGGCGGTACGGTTGCGGCTAGACGTTATAGCCGTACCTATGGGATTCGCGCGAGTGCCCCGGGCCGATTTCGGAGGCAACGCTGCACCGTCCGTCCGCGAGTCGGGTTCTGACCGCCGGCGCTATTGCGCTGGCCGCGGTCACCCCGGCCCTAGAGCCCGTCGAGCGTGCCGTCGCTGTCCAAGCGGCGCCTCCGGCAGCCCCGGTCAGTGACGACCGGAACCGCCCGGAAACGGTCCGTCTCGACCCCGAGTCCGCTTTCGCCGCACGGGCGGTCGTTGCCCGGCGCGCCTCGCGCGCCACGATCCGTCGGGCGGCACTGCGCCCGACGACGGTACGACCCCGTGTCACACCAGCATCTCGCCGCCCCGCACGTCCCACCCGCCACGCGCGTCCCGAGCCCCGGGCCGCCGAACCTCGGAGGAGCGCAGACGTCACGCGCAGCGTCCGGGTGCGCTCGGCGCGGCGGCCGGTCAGCCGGGTCCGGACCGTCGTCACCCGGCACGCGGCGGCGCCGCGGAGGCACCAGCGGGTGATGCGGCTGGGCAACATGACCGCCGTCATCGCGTACGCCAGGGAGCAAGTCGGCCGGCGCTACGTCAGCGGGGGCGAGGGAGCGAGTGGTTTCGACTGCTCCGGCCTCACCCAGCAGGCGTACGCCCGCGCCGGAATCCGCCTGCCGCATTCCTCCGGCGCGCAGGCCGCCCGGGCCCGCCGAATCTCGCGTAGTCAGGCCCGCCCCGGCGACCTGGTCGTCGGACCCGGCCACGTGGGTATCTACATGGGCAACGGGATGATGATCGACGCCGGTAACCACCGGACCGGCGTGGTGTATCGCAAGCTCTATTCGGGGCTGGCGGTCGAGCGCCTGTAAAAATCGGTTCACTTGATTGTTTGCGGCGGCGACAATCGCAATCATGATTGTCGACAATTGGCCGCTGTTCGGTCTCGTGCTCCGCACGCCACGGCTCGAATTACGGTTGCCCGATCTCGCCCAGCTCGCCGAGCTGGGCGAGATCGCCGCCGCCGGCGTGCACGATCCGGCGGTGCAGCCGTTCACCGCGGAATGGACCGACCAGCCGCCGGAGAAGGTCGCCGGCAGTGTGCTCCAGTGGCATTGGGGCACCTGGGCGTCGTGGCAGCCGGACAACTGGTCGCTCGGTCTGGTGGCGCTGGCCGACGGTCGGGTGGTGGGCATTCAGAGCACCGACGCGACCCGGTTCGCCGTGCGGCGCGAGGTCGGCACCGGCTCCTGGATCGGTCGCGCCGACCACGGCAAGGGTTACGGCACCGAGATGCGCGCGGCCGTGCTCGAGCTGGCCTTCAACGGGTTGGGCGCTCAGTTCGCGACGTCGGAGGCGTTCGCCGACAACCACGCCTCGTACGCGGTGTCACGCAAGCTCGGTTACGCCGACGACGGCATCGAACGGCACGTCATCCGCGGCGTACCCATCACCGGTCGTCGTCTTCGCCTGGACCGGCCGTCCTGGGAGGCGGCCCGCCGCATCCCGGTCGAGATCGAGGGCCTGGCCTCCTGCCGAGAGATGTTCATCGGCTAGACAGCGTCAGGCGCACCGTCGTGCCGACCCCGGCCTCGCTGGCGAGGTGCACGCTGCCGTGGTGCGCCTCGATGATCGACTTGACAATCGCGAGGCCCAGACCGGGACCCTGCACCGCCATCACGTCGGCTGACGCGCAGCGGTAGAACCGGTCGAACACGTGCGGCAGGTCCTCGCTGGGAATGCCGACCCCGTTGTCCGTGATCGTCATTTCCGGCTCGCCGTCGGCGGTCGCGTCCACGATGATCTCGCCGCCCTCGGCGGTGAACTTGATGGCGTTCACGACCAGGTGGTTGAGGGCCTGAGTGAGGCGCTTCGCGTCGCCCCGGGCCGGCACCGGGCCCTGGGTACGGTCACGCAGGGTGACCTGCTTGTGCTCGGCCAGCACCCGGCAGCCGGTGGTCACCTGATGGGTCAGGTCGGCCAGGTCCAGCTCGGTGACGTCGAGCTCCATCGCCTCGTCGGTGAGGCGGGCCACCAGCAGCAGCTCGTCGATGAGCCGCAGCAGCCGGTCGGAGTTGCGTGACATCACGGAGAGGAACCGGCGCGACGTCTCGCCGTCGAAGTCGCCCTCGAGCAGCATCTCCAGGTAGCCGCGAATGGTCGACAGCGGTGTGCGCAGCTCGTGACTCACGGTGGCCAGGAACGAGTCCTTCATCCGGTCGAGCTGGCGCATCCGGTCGGCGATGTCGCCCGCGTGCCGGGCATAACGGCGCAGCTCCAGTTGCACCGAGGCGTGCCGGGCGAGGCTGCGCAGGGCGCGCCGCTGGGCGTCGGTGAGCTCGCGGGGCTCGTGATCTACCACACAGACCGTGCCGACGGCGTACGTGCCGTCCAGCACTACCGGGGCGCCGGCGTAGAAGCGAATGCCACCCTTGACGTACGGGTTGTCGGCGAACCGGATGTCCGCGACCGCGTCCGGCACCTCGAGCAGCTCGTGGCTATTGATGGCGTGTGTGCAGAAGGAGAGCTCCCGGGGCACCTGGGTCAGGTCCAGGCCGACCTTGGCCTTGAACCACTGCCGATCGGTGTCGACCAGGCTGACCAGGCCCATCGGTGTGCCGCAGATCTCCGCGGCGAGCAGCGCGATGTCGTCGAAGTCCTCTTCCGGCCCGGTGTCGAGGACCCCGGCGTCGTGCAGCGCCGCAAGCCGGGCCGGTTCATCGACGGGCACAGGGGCTTCCACCCTCAAATGCTCTCATTCCGGGCGGCACGTCACGATGGGTTCCGGATACAGCAGTCGGCACCCGCCCGCAGGCGAGTGCCGACTTGCTGGCAATCTCCACCGGGCGCGGGGATCTCTGCCGCACGCACCCGATCGGATGTCAGACAGAAGCATGAACCCGTCCCCTATTACCGGACCGCACCACCTGTGCGTTTCCCCGCTCGGGTGACGGGGCGCCGCAATAGGGCGGCAAGCTCGGCGTCATCTCGGGCGGTTAGTCTCGCTCGGAGTGGGAATGCAGAGAAGGTTTTCACCATCTCGCCGGAGGACATCGCCATGAGTCTCGACCGCGCCGCGGCCCCGGATCCGTACGACATCCTGCCCTCGGTCCCGTCCTTCACGGTGACCAGCACGGACGTGACGGACGGGCAGCCGCTGGACGATCTGTTCGCGCACACCAGCGTGGGCGGCAAGAACCTGTCACCGCAGCTCGCCTGGTCGGATTTCCCGGCCGAGACGCGGGGCTTCGTGGTCACCTGCTTCGACCCGGACGCGCCGACCGGCAGTGGCTTCTGGCACTGGGTGCTGGTCAACCTCCCGGCGACGGTGACCGAGCTGGAGCGCGGCATCGAACAGCTGCCGGACGGCGCGTTCTGTGTCCGCAACGACTACGGGGAGAACAACTACGGTGGTGCGGCGCCGCCGCCCGGCGACCGGGTCCACCGTTACGTGTTCGCGGTGCACGCGATCGACGTCGACAAGCTCGAGGTCGGCCCGGAGGCCACGCCGGCGTACGTCGGCTTCAACCTCGCCTTCCACACGCTGGCCCGCGCGACCATCCGCCCGACCTTCCAGGTCCGCGGCTGACCCGGCCGGGCTGACACCGCACGCAAAAAGCCGCCGGGTGGAAACCCGGCGGCTTTTGTGTCCCGCGAAGTTTGGTTACGCCGGGGTGCGCGCCACCACGAAGACCGACTGGCCGAACGGCGGCTTGACGATCGACTCGGCGGCCTTGGTCACCGGCAGCACGAGCGAGTCGTACACCTTGACCATCGGGCCTTCCTTCGGCGCCAGCTTGAAGATGCTGGTCGCGCCGTAGTAGCCGATCAGGCCCAGCGCGTTGGCGTAGTGCAGCTTCTCGATGGTCAGGCCGGCCTCGGTCATGGCCGCCCGCATCGACTTCTTGGTGTAGCGCCGGATGTGCCCGGTCGCGATGTCGACCTGGCTCATCGCGAACATGAAGGCCGGCACGATCAGGATGATCCGGCCGCCGGGGCGGACCAGCTCGGCCATGCTGCGCAGAGCGCCGACATGGTCCTCGATGTGTTCCAGGACGTTGTACGACACCGCGGCGCTGTACTCACCGTTCGCCTCGGCGCTCGGCAACAGCATCTGCCGGACGTCGATGTTCGGGTGGTCGGCCATGCGCTCTTTGAGCTGCACCAGCCGGTCGGGGTCGGCTTCAGTCGCCGTGAACCGCGGAAGGTGCTCAGCCCATTCGATCGCGTAGTCGCCGAGACCGCTACCGATCTCGATCGGGTTGTCTCCCAGGTACGGGAGCGCGAGCTCGACGAACCATCGCCGGTGGTTGACCGCCGTGGCGAGGCCTTCGAGCACTTCGGACTGGATCCGCTGGTCTCCAGTGATGTCTGCCATAAGTGTGGTTCCCTCGTCTTGCCGATCGAAGCTGACAGCGGGACCGAACGAGTTAACCATCCGGCGCGCTGAACCGAAAGTTGAGCGGCCCCCAGCCACCCATTATTTGCCTGATTGAGACATAGCGGGGTCGGGTACTGGGGTTCGCCGGTCTACCTGTCCCGCAAGCTGCCGATGCCCGGAATACAACCTTCATATCGGGTCGATCACGCATGGGCTGCTCGACACAACACTGTTACCAACCTCGGTTAGGCTCGCCGATGCTATGACGATTACGGGTATTGACTCGACAGGCCAGTCGGCCGGCGGGAACGTTCTGCCGCCTCGACAATCGACCGACACCGAGGACCTGGACGCGGAGCTACTTGCACTGGACACGGACGTCGCGACGACCGCACCGGTCTCCGTCGTTCCCGCGGTCAAAGCCGCCCCTGAGCAGGAGCGGGAGCTCGTCGAGCCCGCTCGCCGGTGGCGCTGGCTCAACTGGCGGGACGTCCTTGCGATAGCGACGTTCATCGCTGTAGCGCTCTACCTGACCTCACCGCTGTGGCTCAATCTTGATCATGAGTCACTCGACGATCCGCAGGATCAGGCATTCTTCGAGTGGATGTTGGCGCATGGTGCGCGGGTGTTCACCGACGGCGTCTATCCGTTCTTCTCGGATCGTATGAATTACCCCGATGGGGTGAACATGATGGCCAACACCTCGGTGTTGGCCGTTTCCTTGCCGCTGGCGCCGGTGACCCTTCTGTTCGGCCCACATGTGGCGTACAACGTATTTCTCACTCTCGCCTTGGCTTTCACCGGCATTTCATGGTACTTCGTTCTCTCCCGCCAGTTCGTGAGTTCCCGGCTGGCCGCTTGGGTGGGTGCGCTCTTCTGCACATTCGCGCCGAGCATGGTGGCGCATGCCGGTGGCCATCCGAACATTGTTTCGCAATTCCTGGTCCCGCTGATCATTTGGCGGACGCTACGACTGCGCGAGGCCGGCCGGGCGCTGCGTAACGGGCTCATTCTCGGTGGGCTGCTGATCTGGCAGGCCTTCATCAACCTCGAGATCCTGTTCATGACCGCGGTCGGTCTG
Organism: Actinoplanes sp. NPDC026619; assembly: GCF_040638295.1. Lineage (NCBI taxonomy): Bacteria > Bacillati > Actinomycetota > Actinomycetes > Micromonosporales > Micromonosporaceae > Actinoplanes > Actinoplanes sp. NPDC026619. The sequence continues at coordinate 39,745 of NZ_JBEZYA010000022.1, read as the reverse complement.
GGCTTCTTCTGCGCGATCATGGGCCTGGTCAGGCGCAAGAGGTTCCCCGGGGAGGCGCGCGGATTCATGCGCGGCCTGCTGGTGGCCGGGTCGGTCTCGCTGGCGGTGCTGGCCTATCCGCTGTCGGTTCAGTTCTTCGGTCCGCAGAGCTATCAGGGCCTGCCGCAGTTCGTTCGTAACTTCGGTTCGGATCTGGGTTCGTTCACGGCTTATTCCAGTCGGTCGGTCGCCGGAAACTCCGTGCTGGCCGAGCGTCTCGCCCAGAATCCGCAGGAGGAGAACGCATTCTTCGGCTGGGGACTGGTCATTCTGTTCTTCGGCTTGATCGTCTGGATGCGGCGTACGGCAGCGGTCCTGGTTCTTGGTGGTGTTGCGCTTCTTTTTGCCGCGATGTCGCTCGGACCGCGAATTTTCCTCAATGGGATCAACACTGGCGTTCCTGGCATCTGGGCCGTCCTGCACAGCGTTCCGGTGCTCAACTCGGCCGTTCCGACCCGTTGGGCGATGGCGATCGCCCCGGCCGTCGGCATTCTGCTTGCCCTCGGCGTGCAACGGGCCATCGCGCTCGTCAAGGCGCAGCCGTCGGCCCGCGGCCCGGTTCGCGTGGCGATGATCACTGCGGTGGCGATGGCTCTGGTGCCGCTCGTGCCGACCCCGCTGGCCACCAAGAAGATGGTGCCCACGCCCGAGTTTGTGACCTCCGGCACCTGGAAGCAGTACGTCGACGACAACCACACCGTGGTCAGCCTCCCGCTGCCCGACTCCGGCAACCCCGACGCGATCCGGTGGAGCGCGCTGACCGGGCAGGAGATGCGGATCGCCGGCGCGTACGCCTTGCTGCCCAACCAGAACCCGCTGAACCCGACCGACCGCACCGCGATCTTCTCGCCGCCGTGGCGGCCCACCAACGGGCTGATCATCTCGGTCAAGCAGGGCAACCCGATCCCCGAGATCACCGACATCCGCCGGGAGATGACCCTCGCCGACCTCCGCTACTGGAAGGCCGCCGTGGTCATGCTGACCCCGCAGGTCCGCGACTCCGAGATGCTGCGCGCCATGTCCGAGCTGCTGGGCTTCGAGCCCACCTGGACCGGCGGCGCCTGGATCTGGGACGTGCGCAAGCTGGTCGACGACCCGAACGCGGTTCTCACCGGCCCCGATATTGACTGAGGCCGCCGGTTCCCTCGGGACCGGCGAGACCACGACGGCGGCCAGGACGCCGACCCAGGCCGGCCAGGCGACGGGGCCGCGGATCGAGCGCCGGATCAGCCAGGCGACGGTCGCGCCGACCGCGATCAGCACGGCGGCGGTCCAGCGGGTCGACATCTGCCAGGCCGAGCCGGAGTACGTCTCGACGTGGATGCCGCTCGCGCCGCCGACCCGCACGTCGACCGCCCACCAGGGCAGGAAGGCGCTCGCCAGGACCAGCAGGCCGGAGACCGTCACAGCACTTTCTCGCCACCCGAACCCCATACCGGGACTTTAGGTAAAAAGATCGAGTACGAGGCAGGGTTGGTCCAAACGACTGTGGGAGGAGAGCGGCATGCGCAAGACCACTCTGGGTGGCGGCGGACCCGAGGTGGGTGTCATCGGGCTGGGCTGCATGGGCATGACGCACGCCTACGACTTGGCCGCCGAGCGGGACGACACCACCTCGATCGCCGTCATCCATGACGCCGTCGACCGCGGGATGACGCTGATCGACACGGCTGACGTCTACGGGCCGCACACCAACGAGCAACTGGTCGGGCAGGCGCTGGCCGTCGGCGGTTACCGGGAGAGGGCGGTGCTGGCGACCAAGGTCGGGCTGGTCAGTGCCGGCACGAACGGCCTGGTCCGGAACGGCCGGCCGGAATACATCCGCACCTCGATCGACGGCAGCCTGCGGCGGCTGCAGACCGACCACGTCGACCTCTACCAGCTGCACCGGATCGACGACGAGGTGCCGATCGAGGAGTCCTGGGGTGCGATGGCCGAGGCGGTCGCGTCCGGCAAGGCGGCCCGGATCGGGCTGTCCGAGGTTTCCGTCGACGAGATCAAGCGCGCCCAGGCGGTGCACCCGGTGGCCTCGGTGCAGTCCGAGCTGTCGCTCTGGACCAGGGACGCGCTCGCCGAGGTGGTGCCGTACTGCGAGCAGCAGGGGATCGCGTTCCTGCCGTTCTCGCCGCTCGGCCGCGGTTTCCTGGCCGGCCGATTCGCGTCGGTCGACGACCTGCCCGAGGACGACTTCCGTCGCGGGCTGCCGCGTTTCCAGCAGGAGACGATTGCGGCGAACCAGGCGATCGTGGAACGGGTGCGGGCCATCGCCGACCGACTCGGCGCCACCCCGGCGCAGGTGGCGCTGGCCTGGGTGCTGGCGCAGGGCGATTACGTGATCCCGATCCCCGGCACCAAGACGCCGAAATACCTGGCCGACAACGCCGGCGCCGCCGACCTGACCCTCGGCGCCGCCGATCTGGCCGAATTGGACGCTCTGCCCACGCCGGCCGGAACCCGTTACTGATCAACCGCGGACGCGGATCGGGTTGCGTGCAAGGACGCCAGAAGTTGCAACCGGTCCGCGTCGGCGCTGCCTGGATCGGCCGTCCAGACCAGCATGACCGGGCCCGGGCTGCCGGGCAGCGGGTAGCTGTCCCAGTCCAGAACGATGTCGCCGACCTCGGGGATCCGGAAGATCTTGGTGCCGCTCACCGACTCGCGCACGTCGTGCCGGGCCCACAACCGCCGGAAGTCGGCGCTGCGGATGCTCAGTTCGCCGACGATCGCGGTGGCCCGCGGGTGAGTCGGGTCAGTGGCGACGGCGGCGCGCATCATGCCGATGTAGTCGAGCGCCTGCCGCTCCCAGTCCGAGCAGCTCCGCTGGCGGGTCAGCGTGTCGTCGAACATCAGCAGGAGCATGTTGAGCCGGTCCGGCGGGTAACCGTCCGGGTCGCCCAGCAGCGCCTCCGCCATCGGGTTCCAGGCGAGCAGGTCCAGATGCCGGCCGAGCACCACCGCCGGGGTGCTCATCACCCGCAACAGCCGCCGGGTGCTGTCCGGCACCCGCTCCGGCTCGCGATCCACCCGCGCCGGCATCGGCCGGCGAGCGGCGCGGGCCAGGGTGAACAGGTGCCGGCGCTCCTCGTCGTCGAGGCCGAGCGCGCTAGCCAGCGAGTCCAGGACGTCGTCGGACGGGCGCACCTCCCGGCCCTGCTCCATCCGCTGGTAATAGTCGGTGCTCAACCCGGCCAGCAGGGCCAGCTCCTCGCGCCGCAAACCGGTGACCTTGCGCCGGCCGCCCGGCTCCAGGCCGACGTCGCGCGGACGCAGCCGGCTGCGCCGGGCACGCAGAAAATCACCCAACTCTTGAGCGTACGGATGGGTCATGCCCCCATGATGCCGCCCGGTCCGCGCCCCAAGGTAGGTCTGGCAGAACGACCGAACCGGCCCGAACTGCTCCTAACGTCATCGGTCGAGCGCACCGACACCTCAGGGAGCAGCAGATGAGCAACCTTCCCGACCAGCACGGCCGGACCGCCGTCGTGACCGGCGCGAACTCGGGCCTCGGCCTGGTCACCGCCACCGAGCTGGCCCGCCACGGCGCCCACGTCGTGCTGGCCGTCCGCAACGTCGCCGCCGGGCAGGAGGCGGCCCGCCGGATCGGCGGCGACGTCGAGGTGCGCGAGCTGGACCTGGCCTCCCTCGCCTCGGTGCGGGCCTTCGCGGAAAGGCTGGCCGCCGACCATCCGGCGATCGACCTGCTGATCAACAACGCCGGTGTGGTGCTGCTCGGCCCGCGCCGCACCACTGCCGACGGCTTCGAACTGCACCTCGGCACCAACTTTCTCGGCCACTTCGCGCTGACCGGCCTGCTGCTCGACAACCTGGTCGCCGCGCCGGCCCCGCGAGTGGTCAGCCTGAGCTCGATCACCCACAAGCCGGCGCACCTGGACTTCGACGACTTGATGCTCGAGCGCGACTACCGGCCCAACGCCGCCTACGGCCGATCCAAGCTTGCTACCACGATCTTCGGCTTCGAACTCGACCGCCGCCTGCGCGCCGCCGGATCGCCGATCCTCAGCGCACTGGCCCACCCCGGCCTCACCCGCACCAACCTCACCCCGCGCGCCTGGGAACATCGCGGCCGGCTCGGCCGGGTCATCGCCCGGATCGGCCTGCTGGCCACCCAATCGGTGGAGCAGGGCACAAAGCCGCAGTTGTACGCCGCAACCGACCCCGGCGTGCACGGCGGCCAGTTCTTCGGCCCGGCCAGCCTGTGGGAGACGCGCGGCCGGGTCACCGAGGCCCGGGCCAGCCGCGACGCCACCGACCCGGCCATCGGAAAGCGACTGTGGGCCGCCGCCGAACAGCTGACCGGGGTCAGCTACCGGTAGATCGGCCCGGCCGGTTCGCCCGATCGAGCGCGCGCTCGCAGACGCGCAGGTCGGCGCCGGTCCGAGCCAGGAACCACACGGTCTCGACGTGCCGGGCCGCGACGACCAGCCGGTTGGCCGCCGTCTCGATCAGCTCGGGCACGATCAGCTCCGGATCGCCACCGGCCTCACCACAGCCCAAAAGCGGAAACAAGACCGAGGACAACGGCGGGCTCCAGTACGGCATCTCCGCCGCGACAAGCGCATTCGCCACGCACCGCCCGAGCTCGCGGACCGGCGTGAAGCCCGCGCCCGGCGCGCCGTGGACGGTGGCCGCATGGATGATCGCCCGCACGCCGTTGTTGCCGGTCAGCTCGCCGGCGTCGGTCGTGATCACCTGGCCCGGGACGAGCGGCGGCTGCAGTCCGGCCACCGTGGCCGCCAGCTCGTCGGCCACGTGGTCCACGACGACCCGGCCGGCGCCGTCCCGCTCGGCGCCCTCGTACCGGATGACCGCGGAGATCGAACGGTCCTGGACGCGGGCCATCACCATGTCGGTGTTCTCCGAGTTCACCCAGGCGTCGATGCCGTGGACCTGCCGGATGTCGCCGGTGATGAGGCCGAGCCGGCGGATCTTTCCGTCGGTCGACGGCGGCAGCTCCCGGATGGTCTTCTGCTGCGCGGTCAACACCTTCGGGCGCTCCGCGCGTGGCCGCTCCGGCCGCTCGGCCAGGTCGACGACCAGCGCGAGCTCGTGCTTCCAATACTCCGGGTCGGTCGAGATCGAGAGCCTCTTGCCGTTCGCCCGGGCGGCCCGCACGCAATGCCGCACGAACGCGTCGATGAACTCCCACGGCGGCGGTGACCCGATCTCACCGCGCAGGATCGCGTAGAGCTGCGATCGCCGGCGCCCGATGGCCGGGTCCTGAGTCAGGTCGGGGATCTTGGCGCCGCTCTCGAGACGCAGTTGATCCAGCCGGTGACAGAACGCTCGTACCTCTGTCATGGCCGGTCGAAGTCCGGCCGCCGGACCGGACGATCGGGCGTTGACCTGCCTCGATGTCGTCCGGACCAGCTCTGCGTCCGGCGTGGAGCCCGGACTCCCGCGTCAATCGCCATGCTTTTCCTCAGTGCCGAAGGTCTCCGCCATGGCCCCCTACCACCAGCATGAACGCCCTTGTCCAGAGGAAGGTCGACGATGTCCCTCCAACCGATCACCCACCTGCCGAACACCAGTCTCGACGAGTTGGAGCAGGTCTCCACCGGCATGCAGGAGTACATGCGAGCCGCGACCGCCGAATCCCGCGAGGCGGCCCTCGAGTCGATGAACCGCCGCGGAGTCATGCAGCGGCTGTTCCCCAGCCAGTACGAGAAGGAGCGCCAGCGGATCGGCGTCCAGACGCTGCGGCAGATGAGCGAGGCCAAGCGGGACCTGCTCGACGTCTTCACCCGTACGCAGATCGAGATCGCCCGCAAGCAGGCCGACGCGCTGATCGCCACCCAGGGCATGCACCTGCAGGCCCAACTCGCTCGTTTCGCGGCCGAGAAGATCCAGGATCTCAACTCGACGATCAACGTGGCCCGCGAGCGTTTCCTGTCCGAGATCGCCCCGCAGTTCGACATGGTCGAGCGGTTCCAGCAGCGTCCGGAGATCTACAAGCCGGCCTACCAGTCCCTGCTGCACCAGATCGACGTCTACTTCAATCACAACGCCGCCCTGCTGGACGGCTTCAACCAGTCTCTGCACAACCGCGTCAACGCGGTCCAGCAGCACTGACCGGCAGGAGAAGTCCGGTGCGCCGCGTGTTTCTCTGGCTGTCCGGGGCCGACCCGGTGATCCTCGACGACTGCGGCCCGCTGCGGCGCACCGAGACGATCCGGTTCGCCGGCCTCGGCGCGCTCACGGTGGTGCCGGCTGTGCTCGGGTGCTTCGCTATGACGTACGCAATCTCGACCTTGACCGCTCGGCCGTTGATCTTCGTGCCGGCCGGGCTGGTCTGGGGTTGCATCGTGCTGGCGATCGACCGCTACCTGGTCGCGACGCTGCACAAGTCGGCGCTGCCCGGACACGGCCGAACCGTCCCGATCATCGCCCGCCTGCTGTTCGCGGTGCTGGTCGGCATCGCGGTCGCCCACCCGCTGGTGCTCCTGTGGTTCAACGACAGCCTCACCCAAACCATCGCCGAGAACCGCCGCGACGCCGTGCAGGCACGTCAGCAGCAGGCCGAACGCGACGTCGCGGCCGAGCCCGAGCCGGCCGTGTCCAGCACCGCGCTCATCCAGCGCCGAGCGGCCCGGCTGAGCGAACAGGACTGTCTGCGCCGGCTCAAGACGTACGAGCAGAGCAACGTCCAGAAGGCGCTGCCCTGCGGCATCAGCTCGGGCGAGCCCGAATGCGGGCCACGCTGCCAGGACCTGCAGCGGCAGATCACCGCGGTGCAGGGCGAGATCGCCGCTCTGGACCGCCAGATCGCCGCGGCCGCCCCGATCGACGCGACGGCGAACGCCCGCTACCAGAGCCGTGTGGCCGTGATCCGCAGCCGGGCGGCCGCCGACATCGCCGACATCGAGGCCCACTTCAGCCACGACTACCTGGCCCGCGTGTCGGCCCTGACCCAACTGGAGAAGAACAGCCCACAGGTCCTGATCGTCGAACTGTTCCTGATCGTTTTCTTCGTCTTCGTCGACATCCTCCCCCTGGTCATGAAGATCACGACGCCGACCGCCGAGTACGAACAGGTCCGCGACACCCGCCTGGAAAGGGCGGTCGCCACCCAACTGGCCCGCCGCAACACGATCGGCCCGACGGAGGAGGCGCTGGCGCTGATGAACGCCCGAGCCGAGCGGCTGATCGGCGAGATCGAAGTCATCACCCAGGCTCCGATGGACGTGCTGGCGTCACGCGAACGCCACCTGGCCGAGTTCGAACGCCTGGTCCGCCGCCTACGCGAAGTCGCCACCGGCACCGACGAGGCCATCACCGAGACCGACATCCTGCGCGCCCGAGATCTGGACCGGCAGGCCTTCACCCGATCCATGGCCGACACCCAGACGTTTATCACGCAGCCGTGAAGGCCCGTCAATTGGTCGGTTCGGGTTCTCCGTCAAGGTAGGACTGAAACGAATAGGAGGTGGGGCCGGCGTCCAGGAAGCGCTGGGCGAGCACGCCGCGCAGAATGGGGCTGAGTTGAAGCGCTCTCATATCCAGGCCCGACAAGTCAGGCAGGTCCGATCTGACCTCTGATTCGTCATCTGTGGCGTCAGTCATGATCGAACCTCGCAGCGCAAGTTTGAGGTGAAAAGGCAGAGCAAGCGAACTGTCCGGCCCGCCGAGAAGAGCGGGCGGAACCGAGTAAACCACAAAACGGATCTGTCGGGCCGAAACTGCATTTAGTGCCGGATCGTGATCGTTCTGATACTGTCCGCGGTCATCGCCGGGTGAACCTCAGGCACCAAATCAGGGAATGGCTGGGCGAAAGCCGTGCGGACTGGAATGATGCCCGGGTGTCCGTTACGGTCCGTCAGGTCGTGTTAAAGCTGCACAGCCGGTGCAACCTTTCGTGTACGTACTGTTACGTCTACCACAGCCTGGACCAGGGCTGGATGCGACAGCCGGTCACGATGAGTGATATGACCCGAATGCGGGTTGCGGAGCGGATCGCCGAGCACGTCGAACTCCACCGGCCGTCTGATCTGTCCGTCGTCCTGCACGGCGGAGAGCCGCTGCTGGCCGGGCACGACGCGGTGGCCGCGACGCTGGCCGTGCTCAAGAAGTCGGTCCCGGACGGCACTCGGTTGCGTTTCGGGGTGCAGACCAACGGCATCCTGATCGACGATCGATTTCTCGAGATCTTTCACGAATTCGGGGTCCGCGTCGGTGTCAGTCTCGACGGTGGCGCCGAGGCCAATGACCGCCACCGAATCTATGTGAGCGGCCGAGGATCGTATGACCGGATGGCCGCCGGACTTCGTCGCCTCGCTCGGCCGGAACATCGCGACATCTACAGCGGCATTCTCTGCACCATCGACGTACGAAATGATCCGGTTGCGGTTTACGAGGATCTGATTTCGTTTGATCCGCCGGCGATCGATCTGTTGCTGCCGCACGGGAATTGGACGACACCACCGCCCCGGCCGCCCGGCGCCATGTCCTATGCGGACTGGCTGATCGCGATCTTCGACGCCTGGTACGGCGCGCCCGTCGCACGCACGCGAATCCGCCTGTTCGAGTCGATGATGATGCGTCTGCTCGGCGGGCAGAGCGACACCGAGGCGATCGGCGGAGACCAGCCCGGCATCGTGGTGATCGAGACCGACGGAACCTACGAGCAGACCGATTCGCTGAAGACAACGGCGGACGGCGCCGCGGCGACCGGCATGGGCGTGGCGACCGACTCCCTCGACGACGTGATGGCGTGGTTGGACCAGCCCGCAGAGCCCGCCGCCGAGTGCCTCGCCTGCCCGGTTTTCACGGTGTGCGGCGGTGGCCTGCGCGCGCATCGGTACCGGGACGGCACCTTCGATCACCCGTCGGCGTACTGCGCGGATCTCTACGCGGTGATCAGCCACATCCGGCGACGAGTCACGGCGGACCTGGCGGTGCTCCGGTGACGACCAATCTGGTGCTCAGCGGCGATCAGTTCGACGGCCTGTCCGCCGGCTACGGCACTCCCGACGCACTGGGGATCCTGCGCGACGGGCAGCTGACCAAGCGCAAACTCCTGCTGGCCACACTGATCGAGAAGCACGGCCACGGCCTGGCCGTAGACCTGCTGTTGCGGGCCGAAGCGGCGGCCCCGGCGGTCGTCGGCGACGTCCTGCGCCATCCACACCTCGACGGCTGGGCCACCCAGGCGCTGCGCACGGACGAAGATCTCGGATATCTCGGTCTTGTCGCCGCGTCCGCTGCCCTCCAAGCCGGTCTGGACTTCGAGATCGCGGTTCCGGTGACCGATGGACAGGTCTATCTGCCCGGATTGGGTGCCGCGGCCGTGCCCGGCGAGGAAACCGTCGTGCGCGGCGACGGCACCGTCGGTCCGGTGCGAATAGGCGGCCCGGGCTGGACTGCCACGCACGTGGTGGAGCTGGAACCGGCCTTCGAGATCCTCGTCGAGGACCAGGAGCCGTTCCGAGACGTGTATCAGTGGCGGCCCGAACCCCGCCTGGACGACGACGCGGCCGCACGGTTCGCCGGCCTCCTGCGTGACGCCTGGTCCATCCTGGTGGACCGGCATCCGCGGCACGCGGACGCGATGCGCGTGCTGCTCCGGATGATCGTGCCCCTGGCGAAGCCGGCCGGCGGCGGCAACGTGAGCGCGGCGTCGCGACAGGCGTCCGGTTCGATCGCGGTCATGATCCCGCGGACCGCGGAAGAATTGAGCCTGCTCATGCTGCACGAGTTCATGCACATGAAGCTGGATGCGCTGCGTGATCTGGTCGACCTGCACCACGTTCAGGCGAAGGGCCTCTTCCTGGCGCCGTGGCGGATGGATCCCCGCCCGGTCGGTCCCCTCTTTCAGGGCATTTACGCCCACGCCGGCGTGACCGACTATTGGCGGAAGCGGCGTCTCACCGCCGACGCGCCGGCGGTGGCTGACGTCGAGTTCGCGTACTGGCGGCAGCAAAATCGGCTCGCGATCGAGGCGCTGGCGCAGTCGGGCGAACTGACCCAGCTCGGCGACCGGTTCGTCGCCGGGCTGCGGCAGACGCTGGAGTCCTGGCAGCAGGAGCACGTCCCGGACGACGTACGACGGGGGGTCGAGACCATGGTGCTGGCCCAGACGATCCGGTGGCGGCTGCGGAACTGGGATCCGAGCGACTCCGAGGTCACGATGCTTGCTCGCGCGTGGCAACGCGGCGAGCGTCCGGAGCCGGTCGACCTGACCGGCGTGCTCCGTGGCGAGAGCCAGGGAGAGGCGTCCAGCATCCCCGGCATCGTGGGGCAGATTCGCGGAGCGCTGGCCGGTCGCCGGCCCACCGACGAGGCGGACCTGGCGTACATCGAGGGTGACGACGTGCGCGCGATGCGCCTCTACGCCGACCGGTTACGCAACAAGGATCAAGACGATGCGTGGGTGGGCTTCGCGCTGGCCACCGGCGGTCTCGCCCATCAGCGACCGGACTTGCTGCAGGCCGTGGTCCGCAAGCTGCCGCCGTCGACCGACTCGGTGGCAGTCGCTACCTGGATGCGCGCGCTGACCTGCCAGGGCGGCTAAAGAGCGTAGACGTGCTCGGAGGGCTCGTCGATATACGACGTGAACCGCGAAACGGTAAATGGGGCGCGAAATCGGTCGATAACCCCCCGGAGCGCGGGCGGCAAGCTCTCGTTGAGCACAGCCTCTAGAGGTACGCCTGCCAGATCGATGACATCAGATCTGACCTCGCGCCCGCCGTCGCTCATCAACCGCATGGTCGAGCCTCGCTGTTCCCGGAACGGTCCAGCTTGCCCGGGGCTCGTCTGGACATAAATGCGCTGCCAAAGTAAACCACATGATCAGTTTCGCCATCCCGCGAACGTGCGGTTAGCTAGACTGTGATTTTCAACATGTGATAAAAACCGATAAATGCGTGCAATGTGGCTTGATCGATTGATATCGCCGTACGGACATAGTCTCACGCCACCTTGTCCCATGACAAGGCTTTGCTCGATCAGGCATCGCTAGATCGACGGTGGCGTGATGTCGCAGTTGAGGCGCCGCCTCTCGCGCATCGCGACAACGTTGGGATGCTCTCGGCCGAGCACCTCGGTGGTGCGGTTAACAACTTCTGTCCGAAGATCGCTGGCTCCTCGCTCGTCGCCGGCGACCCGTCGGCTGATCGCGACATTGTTGGCGGCCGCGAGGGTGTCGGGGTTGTTGGCACCGAGCACGTTGGTCATCGCGTGCCATGTCTGCTCGTCGAGTTCCAGCGCCGCTGCGTACTCCCCGGCCTCGAACAGCTCGTTGGCCCGATTCACCTGGGCCGAAAGCGTGTAGGGGTGCTCCGGCCCGACCGTGCTGCGGAAACTGTCGAGGACTTGCTCGGTCAATTTGCGTGACTCGGTCACCTCGCCGGACTGGCGCGTGAAGACCGCTACGTTGTTCAAACCGGCCAGGACGAACGGGTGATTGTCCGGGTACGCGCGGCGCAGGCCCGCGGCCGCCTGCTCCGCGGTTCGGCGGGCCTCCGCGTAGTGACCAAGCGCCGACTCCTCACACGCGCGGTTCATCAGGCATGACAGCGCATCCGGGTGGTCCAGGCCGAGAGTCTCCCGATACCGGCGCAACGTGTCGTCGGTCAGGGCTCGAGCCGCTACGAACTCGCCCAGCTTGCGCAGCGTGGTCGCCAGGCTCCGAGCGAAACGAAGCGACAGGACGCTGCTCTCGCCCAGTGCTTCACGGGACGTATTGAGGGTTATTTCCAGGAGCTCTCGGGCCTCCCGGAAACGACCTACAGCGCGCAGGTCATGCGCATAGTTGTCAGCGAAGCTCAAAGTGTTGCGGTGCGCGGGGCCGTCGATCCGCCGGCCTCTGGTGTAGTTCTCCTCGTCGTTGTCGAGGGCTTGATTGAAGTCCCCCACCAGCCGCAACGAGACCCCGAGGTTGTTGGCAGCCATCAACGTGCGCGTGTTGTCCTCGCCGAAGACCTCGACGGCCATTCTCGAATTCTCCTCGGACCGCATGAGGGCTTCCTGGTAGCGGCCCAGCGCGCGGAGATCGGCTCCCAGGCTTCCGGCCACCATCACGGTGTATGGATGGTCCGGTCCGACCAGTTGGCCGAGGAGCTCGAACGCCTGATTGTCCAGTGCGTAGGCATCCTCGTAGCGAGCCTGCAAACGCAAGACGTTGGCCAGGGTGAAGTTCATCAGCAGTGTCGTCGAGTCGTTGCCGAATCGGTCCTGCCAGCTTGCGAGCGCATCCTCGGCCAGCGTCTGGCTGCTGGAGAAGTCGCCCGACTGGTAAAGGTATCGGGCAATCTCGACGACCAGTTGGCGCACGGCGGGGTCGTCCGACTCCAGAGCGCCGCAATGCCGAAGGTGTGGCCACAGCGTTGCGTACGCCGGGTGGTTGGCCTGCAGGTCGGGGTCGCCGCGGTCGTAGGACGCCAGCACCAGTTGGACGTCGGTGCGGTCTTGAGCGCGGGTTTCCGGGTCGAGGCTGTTGCTGACCACGGCCTGGACCAGGCGGTGGATCTGGATGCTGGTCTGGGCGGTGTTGGTTGTCGCCAGGGCGTAGCGGCCGATTTCGCGGATCAGGCGGCCCTGCAGGATCGGGTCTCGCAGCGTCGGGTCGAACGGCAGCAGGACCTGGGTCATTCGGCTGCTGTAGATGAGCTTCGTCGAGATCGGCTCGGGGGCGAAGAAGGCGCACACCTCGAGCAGCTTGGCCGCCGCGGGGGTGCGCTCTCGCAGGCGCTCCAGGGACAGCAACCACGTTGCCGCCGTGGTCTTCTCGTAGCCCAGCGGGGGGTTCTCGTCCAGCATTCGCAGCAGCTGGGTGTCCAGGAGTTCCAGGTATTGCGGCACGTCCATCGCGGTGGTGTTCAGCCAGGATGCGGCCTGCTCGATGGCCAGGGGCAGGTCGCCCAGGCGATCGGCAACCTGTTCCGCGTCGCCTCGGTCCAGGTTGCGCACTCGCCGGGTCAGCAGAGCTATCGATTCGGCGCGGTCGAAGACGCCCAGCTGGACCGCTCGTGCTTCCTGGTTCCAGGCCTGGTTGCGGGAGGTCAGCAGGATGTGGCCGGCGCCCTGGGGGATGATGTCGCGGATCGTCTCGGGCTGGTCGACGTTGTCGAAGATCAGGAGCCAGCGCTGGTGCGGGCGGCCCTGTCGCAGGGCCTCGCCGACGATGCGGACCGACTCGTCGAGGTTTTCGCCTCGTTCCAGGTGCAGCTCCTGGCCCAGGTCGGCCAGGGACGAGCGGGCCAGGTGCGGCTGTTCGGCGGAGATCCACCAGACCATGTCGTAGTTGGCGGCGAAGCGGTGGGCGTACTCGATCGCCAGCTGGGTCTTGCCGACGCCGCCGAGGCCGAACAGGGCCTGCGGGACCACCGCCGTCACGCTGGCCGACAGGCGGTCGCGCAGTTGTTCCAGCACCACGCCGCGGCCGGTGAAGTCGGTGTTGCGCTGCGGGACGTTCCACACCGGAGGGAGCGTGCCGGGGAAACGCGGGCCGGTCCGTGCCCCGTGCGTGGGGGCCGGGGTGGTGCCGACCGCGCCGGCCAGCAACTCGCGCGCCCGCTCGGCTGACGTGCCGGTCAGGTCGGTGGCGATGCGGCCGTTGTAAGGCGGCTCCAGACGTGTGCCGTCGATCCGGATCGGGGTGAGCAGCTTTCGGCTCCCGGTTTCGCGACGGATGATCTGGCGCCACACCGACAGCGCCTGCGGTGAGTTGACCATGTCTCTCGACAGCAGGAACATCGCGTGCCGGGCGCCGGAGAGGCCTCGGTCGAGCTCGGCCTCGAAGTCGCTGCTGCCGGCGAACTCCGCGTCGGACAGCATCGGGCGCAAGCCGACCGCGGTCAGTTCGGCCGAGATCCACTCTGCCCACATGCGGTCCGGTGGGGCGTAGCAGATCAGCACCTCTGAGGTCACGGACGGGCGGCGGCGCTCGAACTGGGCCAGCCAGTCGCGGCGGAGCTTGTCGTCCATCGGCGCGAGCTTGCGGATCTGGCCCATGGTGATCCAGCCGGCCAGTCGCTCGTACGCCGCGAGCAGCGAATTTTCGAGCATGGGGCGGTCGGCGAAGGGGGCGAGGGTCTCCTCGTACGCGAAGAAGGTCTTGTAGGGAATTTCGACGTCGCCCCAGTAGCGGTCGGCCGCGTCGCCGACCGCGGAGAGGAACGGCCGGAACTCGCTGCGGGCGTAGTCGCGGCCGGCGTCGAGTTTGAGCTGTTCGGCGTCCTCCACCCGCATCGGGACGGGCAGGATGCGCACCGGATTGCGATCGCGCTGGGCGTTGATCGACTGGGCCACCGAGACCGCGCCGTCGATGCTCTGCGTGCTCAGCGTGAAGCAGTTGACCACCGTGTCGGGCAGTTGCACGGTGCAGATGCCGGCGCTGTCGCTGAGGCCGGTGCGGCTGTCGATCAGGATGTAGTCGTAATGCCGCCGCATGTTCTGGGCCAGCGCGTCGATGAACGCGCCGCCGCCCAGCCGCTCCCAGAAGCTGGCCCAGTCGAACGTGCTGACCCGGCGGGCGTACGAACGGTCCTGCTGGCCGGCCGGCAGCAGGTCGATGCCGGCGCCGTCCGGGAACCCGGACCAGGTCAGCGACACCGCGTAGTCGAGGACGGCGGCGCGCTCGGCGATCCAGCCCTCGCCCTCACCGTGGCCCGGTTCGACCGCGGCGGCCGCGTAGTCGCGGACCATGTCGATCACGCCGGGCGAGGCGGTCAGGTCCTTGTCGACCAGGAACGGATGCAGGTAGCGGTGCAGGCCGGGCGATTCCAGGTCCCAGTCGACGACCAGGACGCGCAGGCCGTTGCTGGCCAGCAACCAGGCCGTATTGGCCACCGCCATGGTCCGCCCGGTGCCCCCCTTGTAGGAGTAGAACGTCACGATGTGCCCGTTGCTCATCGTTGCCTCCTAGGGGCCTTCGAGGATCGGTCGCTCGGCGGTGACCGGCGGCAGGGGGCGGCGGATCACCGGATCGGCGAAGATCCGGTTCTGTGATTCGGCGAGAACCATCTGCAGCTCCGGCTCGAAGTTCGTCAGGTCGAGGACGCGCCGGTGAAAACGCGAGTTCTCCTGCTGAGCCCAGTTGTTGGGGAAGGTCGCTCGGACGGACTCGGTCAGTGCCTGATCGTTCTGGTGGCTCTCGTCGTCCGTGCTGTTGACCGGAATCATGATCGCCGCCGGGCGCTCGCCCCGATCGTCGTAGCGCTGCAGGATCTCGCGATTTGCCGGTATCCGGGTGCTCCAGGCGTCGACCAGGATCACCACGACCTGGTTGTTGACGCGTGCCTCGGCCAGTGTCTCGTCGAGGTGGTCGACGGAGATCACCTGAGACTCGAGGTTGGCCTGGATGGCGACCTGCGCGGCGTACTCGGCGATCGGCTCCCGTGACTGCGGCCGGTAGGGCGCCCAGTCGGTGGGGTCGGCGCCGTAGTAGGAGATGTCGCTGCGCCCGACGGGGGCCCGGCCGGCGATCCCGGCGGTCGGCGCGGAGACGACGAAGTGCACCCGGTTGGCGCTGCTGGCGACCGGGTGTGCGTTGACCCTGGGCGGAACCGTCAGCTCGGCCGGTAGCGGGAACATGCTGGGCACGCTGTGCCAGTCGAGCTCATCGGAGGCGTCCTGCATGGGATCGTCGTGCGCCGCGTCGACGATGCGGTTCGCCAACTGGGTGACGAACACCAGGTAATCGTCCTGGTTGCGGGTGAGCCGCATCAGCTGGCGGACACCGGAGTTGGCCTGCTGGCCGTTCAGTTGCGGCTCGACGAAGTACTGCAATCGCGTGACGAACGACGGCGCGTTTCTCAAGGGGAGCCACCGCAGCGGGATCAAGGTGGACGGCCGGTTCCGGTGGATCTCCTCGTGGCGCCGGATCCGTTCTTCGAAGATCGCCCACTCCCGGCCGCACGGCTCGCTCTGGAAAAAGCGCGGGGAACAAAGTGGCAGGAACGAGCGGCATCGGGAAAGTGCCTCGATCAGCGCAGCTGCCCAGACGTCGCCCGCCTCGATGCTCTCGTTGTCGAGAAAGCCGACCTCGGCGTCCTGCTGCAGGCCGGCGATCAGGCGCACCTCGACACAAAGATCGTCGAAGAATTTGCGCACGTAGATGTCGTCGCTCCCGCGAGCGTAACTGAGGAAGAAATACAGCACGCGTTCTCCGGCAAAGGTTGGAACCCCGGCGGCGGACGGTGCCGCGTAACGGACAGTATATTGATCAGCACCATTGGTGGATAGCGCCGAGGTCTAGAAGTCGACTGTCGGATTTCCGTCCTCGACGACGTGGCGTACTCGGACTATCCGGAAGCCCGCGTCTGCCAGCAATTCCGGCAACTGTCGGACGGTATCTCGATCTTTCTCGCGGGTTGACTCAGGCAATTGATCCCAATCGATCAAGTCTGGGTGTTCTTTCGCGATCTCGTCGCGCGCACCCGCCCCGTTCCAGCCGGCCTCGCACATGAAGGCGCACCAGCGCTGGTGCTCGCGCCGCGCCAGCTGCTCGATCATTCCGTCGGTCAGGGTCAGCGGCTCACCCCAGACCGGATTGGGCGCGAGTGCGCAGCCCACCTCGTACAGCTTCGGTCCGATGTCGGTGGCCTGGGCCCGGTTGCCGGCGCGCAGCGGTTCGGTGAGCTCGCCCCACTCGCGCATGGCCGGCGCGGCGCCGAAGGCGACGCCCGATCGCACCTGCTGGAGCAGGTAGCGGTCGTGGATGGCCTTGGCCAGCCGCTCGTTGAGGCTGTCCTCGGCCAGGCCGACGTCGGTGCCGGCGCGCAGCGCGTCGAACATGTCCAGCGTGCCGGAGACCGGGTCGAGCAGACGCTCGCCAGGGCCGTGGAAGGCCTGCCGCAGCCGGCCCAACCGTCCGAGCCGGACGATCACCGATTGCGGCCCGGCCCGCCAGAAGTGGTCCATGGTCAGCGCGAGCTTGAGCCCGACTTCCTCGTCGTCGCAGCAGATGTAGACCCGGTCGGGCGGCGCGTCGGGCAGGTCTCCGTCGAGCAGCATCGGCACGTCCTGGTCGCGGGCGGTGAAGCGGCAGACCTCGTCGATGAAGGGATAGAGCCGGCGCAGGCGGCGGATCGCCGCCGTCGCGCCCGCGTCCACCAGGATCACCTCGAGCGCGGCCGCGGGATGGTGCAGCCGCCAGGCGCGGGAAAGCTCGACGATCAGGGCGCGAGCGAACCACGACATGCCGACCACCATCACCCGGGTCGAGCGATCCGGATGAATCGGCGGGCGCCGGGCGGTGAGCAGCGCGTGCGCGGCCTGCTCGTGCCAGTTGAAGAAGTTGACGTTGAGCCGGTCCTGCTCGCGCCGCCCGAGCCGGCGTGCCTGAAGCGCCAGGCAGAGCTCCGGATCGTCGATCTGGACATGCACCCGCAGCGGTACGCGTCGGGGCAGCTCCGTGACGGCCAGCACCACGGAGAGGTTGCGCGCGGTGTCGTCGGAACAGACATAGAGCGTCTCGGCCCGCTTGATCCCGGTCCCGCGCAGCAGGTCACTTCGGCTCGAATCGCCCGGCACCAGCAACTGGCGGCGCCGGCCAGCCGCGCGTTCCTCGGGGCGCACCACCCGGACCACTCGGCGCCCCTGGTCGGCCAGCCGGGCGGTCAACGCGTCGGCCACCGGGCCGTCGCCGCTGACGATCACGTGGTCGTGCGAGCGGCGGGCCCGCAGCCGGACCAGCTCGGCCGCGAACAGCAGGCGGACCGCCTCGATCACCGCGTAGATCGTCACGGCGGGCGCCAGGAAGCGGGCGACCTGCAGAAACGGCGGCATGCTGCCGCCGTTGTCGAGCGGCGGCGAGCCGAGCACGAACAGTTGGGCGGTGTAGTAGAGCCGGTCCCACAGATCGTTGGCGTACTCGGTCTGGCCGGCCAGCAACGCGGACATTCCGAAGTAGCCGAGCAGGGCCGCGGTGATCGCGATGGCCGGAAACAGCAACCACCAGACGATATTGACGGCGCGTGACCAACTCCGCCGCTCGTCGGACGCCGCCAAAAGCCACCCCCGTGCCTTGACTGATCAACGTACAGCGATGGGAGGATTACTTTACGACAATCTTGATGCCACAATCCACTGGTGCTGATCGACTATGCCGGGCCGGCGCCGCAGACGCGTGAATCGATCGCGGCCGATCTGACCGACCTCGGGGTCCGGGCCGGCAGCGTCCTGCTGGTGCACTCGTCGCTGAGCTCGCTCGGCTGGGTCAGCGGCGGGGCGCTCACCGTCGTACACGCGATGCTTGATGTTCTTGGTCCGTCCGGCACGCTCGTCGTGCCCAGCCAGACCGCCGACAACCGGGATCCGTCGACGTGGATGCCTCGTCCGCCGGAAGCCTGGTGGCCGGCCATTCGCGACTCGCTGCCGGCTTTCGATCCAGACCGAAGCCCGAGCGTGCGCGTGGGGGTGATCACCGAGCAGGTGCGCACCTGGCCGGGAGCGGTTCGCAGCGCCCATCCGCAGACGTCGTTCGCGGCCGTCGGGGCCCAGGCGGCCGACCTGATGAGCCGGCACGACACCGACTGTCACCTCGGCGAGGCGTCGCCGCTCGCGGCACTCGACGCGGTCAATGGGGCCACGCTGCTGCTCGGCGTCAGCTTCCACCGGACCACCGTGTTCCATCTGGCCGAATATCGGCAGCCGGATCCGCCGCGCCGTAACTATGCGTGCGCGGTCCGGACGCCCGCGGGCGGCCGGCGATGGATGGAATACGAGGACGTGGTGCTCGACGACCACGACTTCGGCGACCTCGGCCGTGACTTCGAACAGGAGACCGACGCCGTCACGGCCGGGCCGGTGGGGCAGGCGGACTGCCGGCTGTTCGCCATCCCGGACGCGGTGGCCTACGCCGGGAAGTGGTTCACGCGAAACCGAGGCGGCGGCGGCGCTTGAGGTCGGCGGTCAGCCGTTCGTGCGCGTGGGCGATCAGGCCGTACAGATCGGGGCAGTAGACGCTGCGGCTGCCGAAGCCGGCGCCGTCGAAGCGGTGGGCATAAAGGCCGCCACCGCAGATGCGGACCACCGGGCAGGCGCGGCACTCCGGGCCCAGACCGGCCAGCCCGGCCCGCCGCGCACGGATGCCCGGATGGGCCGCGGCCTGGTCGAACGAGGCGGAGAACAGGTGTAGTCCGGTCGCTGCGGCGCCCTCGGCGGCGGTCTTGAGGATGTCGCTCTGCTCGATCGAGCCGTCCGTCTCCACGGTGACGATGTCGATCGGATCGAGGCCGAGCGCCTCGGTGCCGCTGTGCCCGCCGAGCAGGAGGTCGAGCAGGCTCTCGAACAGCCGGATCCGGGTCTCTAGCTTCGGGGCGCCGTACCAGCGGTCGAACACCGCGGTCAGCCAGGATCCGTAGGCCGAGCCTCGCTCGTCGACTGGGCGCGAGGGCGGCGGGCTGACCCGGTTCCCGTGCGGCAGGAGCAGATCAAGAGCGGGCGGCTCGTACGAGATGAGGTGCTCGTAGGTCTCGATGGGGTCGCTGTGGACGTCGATCGTGCACAGGATGCCGGCATAGAGGTGCCGGAATCGGTCGCCCCGCAGGAGGTCGAGCGCCTTGGCGACAGCGGGATGGCTGCTGCGACCGCCGGCGAAGCGACGATGACGGTCGTTGGTCGCTCGCGAGCCATCCAGGCTGACCCCGACGCGGACGTCCTCGTCGGCCAGGGTGCGGAGGGTCTTCTCGTCGAGCAGCACGCCGTTGGTCTGGATGATGAACCGCGCGGTGGTTCCGGGCGGGACGGCCGCCCGGATGGTGTGCACGGCGTAGGTCAGGAAGTCGAGGCCGGCCAGGAGCGGCTCGCCGCCGTGCAGGACCACCCGGAGGTCTTGGAGATCGTGGGCACGGGCGTGCTCACCCAGCCGCCGGGCCAGGACATCGAGTGTCGGCCGGGTCATCGCGGCCGGTTTGCGCCGCCAGCTTTGATCTTGATGTTGATAGACGTAGCAGTAGTCACAGGCGAGATTGCACCGCCCGTGGACTTTGACCACGACCTCGCTGAACGGTCTGATCGGCACGGATTCAGTCACTCAACATGTCTGCCGGATCATCGAATGAGGCGTTCCGGACAGGGCGGAACTTGGTCACCCGGTCTCGCTGCCCGACGTGTCGTCGGGCGCGGCGCTCACGAACTCGGAATTGTGGTCGCCTCGCCGGATTCGTGCCAAAGATGCATCCAGCGCTGTCGGGGGCCGCAATTCGATCTTGTCGGTTCCGGCGAGCAGTGCCGCGAACTCGCTGCTGATGTCCGGCAGGGCAGTTCGCACCATGAGATCGTCATCGCTGCGCATGAATATCCACTCCCCGCTGGACGGCTCCCAGCCATGAGTCTGACTCGGCGACCACCCGATCGTCCAGAGCCATACGACGTTAGCCTATAGACAGGTGTCGAATGGATGTCGATTGGATCAACCCATGGCCAAATTAATCAGTGGTCGCTAAGTTCCCGACTTGACAGTCAGAGCGACGATTGACCGACTAGGGTAGAGGTTCTCGCCGACCTTCCAGTAACGAGTCGGAGCGGGGCGTCGCTGCTGAGCCGGTACTTCCGGGAGGAGGTGGACGCGGTGCTCGGTGTTGGCATCACCGGTCACATCCACCTCCGGCGCACCACGACGCGGCTGGTTCGCCAGGCCTTGGCCGATCTCCTTCGAGCGTCGCCCAAACCGCTGCACGGCGTCAGCTGTCTGGCGCCCGGGCCCGATCAGACGTTCATCGAGCTGATTCGCGAGCTGGGCGGCACGTATGACGTGATTCTGCCGGCCCGCGACTACCGCGATCGGGTGATTCGACCCCGTGGCCGCCGTCACTTCGACGAGCTGCTCGCGGGGGCCGCCGAGGTCGTGCCGACCGAGTTCGCCCACGATCATCCGGCCGCCTACGCGCTGGCCAACAACCGGCTGGTGGAACGATGCCGGGAGCTGATCGCGGTCTGGGACGGCATGGCCGATGACCGCCCCGGATCGACCGCGCATGCGGTCGCGCTGGCGCGCCGAGCGGGCGTTCCGGTCATCCCGCTCTGGCCGACCGGCGCGGAACGTCTGGCGCGTCCGGCCGCCGAACTGGGCCGTGCCCGGCCGCAGGCTGCGGATCGGCTTTCTGTCGGAATTGCGACAAGGTAATGGCTCGGGTCGTGACGCGCCCTGCCTCTATTGTCCTCCGGGACACGACCGTCGAGTTTTCTGACATGGCTGAGTCGGCGACAGTCTGATGCGTGGCCACGCGGTGGATGCGGCGCTGGCTCCGGAGGAGCACGTGCCCTACTTCTTGGTCAGCTACGTCCGTGGCGATGACGACACGTACGTTGAGGAGTTCTTTCGTGACCTCGGCCGTGAGGTGGCCGCACTCACCGGGCTGAGCCGCCGAGCGGACGCCGGAGTGCTGGCCGCCGATCTCGACCCCGGCGTCGACGCCTGGCCGGCCTCCGATGCCCCCGCGCTGGCCGCCTGCCAGGTGCTGTTGCCCCTTTGCTCGCCCCGCCTGCTGCTCAACACCAGCGCCGGCCGGCAGTGGTGGATCTTTCGAGAGCGGCTGCGGCGGTTCCGCGACGAGACCGGCCGCGAGGCGCCGTCGCTGCTACCGCTGCGCTGGTCGGCCGTTCCCGATCTGCCGAGCGGCTTTCCCGAATTCGTCGCCGTCGACCCGGCCGACCCGCGCCGGCCGTTGCGGCAGTTCGTGCGTCTGCGGGCGATGCGGTCGCAGTACCGCGCCTTCGTGCGCGAGCTGGCCGAGCGGGTCGTGAAGACCGCTCGGCTGCACCCGCTGCATGACTATTGGCCGCTCCCGACGCCGTCGCGCACGCCCAACGCATTCGCGCCGTCCGAGTCCGGGGTCGACGGCCCGCTCGTGCGAGGCACGCGGAACGTGCGTTTCGTGGTCGCGGCCGGATCGCGCGACGACATGGAGCGGATCCGGGCCCAGGTCGACTACTACGGCAAGGACTCGACCGAGTGGGCCCCCTATCGGCCGGTGCAGCCACAGCCACTGATCGACCAGGCTCAGGCCGTTGCGGCCGGGCGGTTGTTCGGCTCCGAGGTGGCCGACCTCAAGGACCTGCGGCAGACGCTGGACCAGGCCAAAGAAGCCAATGACCTGGTCGTTCTGTTGCTGGATCCGTGGTCGACCCGGCTTCCGGACAGCCGGCGGCAACTGACCGAGGCCGACCACTCGGGCCTGGTCGACGCCGCCGTGCTGGTCCCGGTCAACAGCGCCGATCCGGAGAGCGACCTCAGCCGCGACGAGTTGCTGTTCGACGTCCGGCAGACGCTGGCCCGGTTCCTTGGACAGTCGGACGCGCTCTACCTCGGGCGGCTGCCCACGCCGGAAAGCTTCGGCAATCAGCTGGTCGAGGCGCTCGAGGAGGGCCAGAACCGGCTCTATCGCAGCGGTCATCCGCCGGACCCCTCGTCCGGCACCGGTGCGGTCGAACGGCCGATCCTCAGGGGTCCTTGAACGTGATGTTCGGGCCGCCGCCGAGTGGCTAACGCTCGACGGTGGCGCTTTCGTCCTAGGCTGGGATCGGTGCGATCGGTGCACCGACTCTGATGACGTCACGGATGACGAGGAGTTAGGCGTGACCGCACCCGATAACCGCACAGCCGGGCAGATCGTCACGTTCTACTCGTACAAGGGTGGCACCGGGCGGACGATGGCGCTCGCCAATATCGCGTGGATATTGGCGGCCAACGGCTATCGCGTGCTCACGGTCGACTGGGATCTTGAGTCGCCGGGATTGCATCGATACTTCCACCCATTCCTGCGCGACAAGAACCTGCGTGAGACCGACGGCGTGATCGAAATGATCCGCCGGTTCTCCGATGCGGCGATGGGTGACGACGAAGATCCCATCGAGATCACTGACTTCCGTGAATACACGGTGTCGCTGGAGTGGGACTTCGGCACCGGCCGCTTGGACTTCCTCGGCGCCGGCCGTCAGGGACCGCCGTACTCGAAGATCGTCAGTACCTTCGGCTGGGACGCGTTCTGGCGTGCCCGGGGCAACGAGTTCTTTCCGGAGCTGCGACGGCAGATGCTCGCGGAATACGACTTCGTCCTGATCGACAGTCGCACCGGGCTCAGCGACACGGCCGGCATCTGCACCGTCGAGATGCCGGACATGGTCGTTGCTTGTTTCACGCTCAACACGCAGAGCATCGAGGGCTCGGCCGCGGTGGCGAAGTCGATCGTGCGCGCACGTGAGGCGCGGGGCGGACCGGTGCCCAGGATCCTGCCGGTGCCGACCCGGGTCGAGGACGGCGAGCAACGCCGGCTGGAGCGTGGACGGGCGTACGCACACCGCATGTTCTCGCCGTTGCTCGTTCAGACCGGCATCGGCGACCTCGAGGACTACTGGGGCTCGATCGAGCTGCCCTATCGGTCCTATTACGCGTACGAGGAGATCCTCGCCACCTTCGGTGACCTGCCGAATCTCGAGAATTCGCTGCTGGCACCCTATCTACGCCTGGCCCGGCGAATCGCCGGACTGCCGGTCTCGGCCCTGGCGATCGAGGAAAGCGTGCGACAGCGCTACCTGCGCATGTTCGAACGTTCCGATCCCATTGAGCCGAGCCGTATTTTGATCAACTATGTGCCGCTGGACCGGGTTTACGCCGAGTGGTTGAGGGAGCAGCTGCTGCGCAACGGTCATACCCCGCAGCTGCACTTTGCCGGGGCAGCGACGCCGGACCTCGACGAATTCGATCGGGCGATCACGCTTATCTCGCGTGATTACGAAACTTTCCCGGAGAACGATCAGCTGGCCGACGCCCTGCAGCGCCGGGGCGCCGGGATCGACGACGACTTCGCGTTGTCGGTTCAGACGGCCGCCGTGCCACTCCCAGCCGCGTTGCGGCGTTATCCGAGCGTGGACCTGACCAGGATCGGCAATGACCGTGCGCTCGACGTCGTGCTCGACGCGCTGAAAATCCAGGCCGACCCGAGCCATGCCTCGTTGGAGGACTCCGACGAGAACATCCGCTATCCGCGCCTGCAGGCCAAACACTGGAACCTCCAGTTGGTCCGCAACGCGAGCTTCTCGGGGCGGCACCGACTGCTGGAGGCTCTTCGCGATCAACTGGCGGCGGCCGACCCGGCCGAGGGCGGCCGGATCGCGCTCGAGGGCATCAACGGTGTCGGCAAGACTCAGATAGCGCTCGAATACGCTCACCGCTTCGCGGCGACCTACGACATCGTGTGGTGGATCTCGGCCGAGCAGACCGACCGCGTCCGCACCAGTCTCGCCGAACTCGCCGAACGCCTCGGGATTCCGGGCAATGCTGAGGAGCGGCTCCTCGCGGTCCGCGAGATGCTCCGGCAGGGCGAGCCCTCGTCACGCTGGTTGATCGTGCTGGACAACGCCGACTCGCCCGAGGAACTACACGACTTCATTCCAGCTGGAACGGGACACGTGATCATCACTTCGCGCAATCCGCACTGGTCCGAGAAGTACCACGTGCCGCGGCTGGACGTTGAGGTCTTCGCCCGCGGCGAGAGCGTGGAGCTTCTCCAGCGGCGGGTGCGCGGGTTGAAGGCCGACGACGCGGACCGGATCGCCGACGCTCTCGGTGACCTGCCGCTGGCGCTCGAGCAGGCGGCCGCCTGGCTCGCGCTGACCGGCTCGACCCCGGCCGACTACCTGGCCGAGCTGGCCATCCGCACGGCCCAGGTGCTCGACCAGCAGGCGCCGCCCAACCAGCCGTCGACCACGGCGAGCGTCCGGCTGTCCTACGAGCGGCTGAGCATGGAGAGTCCGGCGGCCGCGCGCCTGCTACGGCTGTTCGCGTTCCTGGCGCCCGAGGCGATCCCGTTCCGGCTGCTGGAGAGCGAGCGACTCTCGGAATACCTGGCCGAGATCGACCCGACGATGCATGACCCGCTGCTGCAGCGCACGTTGATCAGCGTCATCGGCCGCTATGCCCTCGCCCGGGTCAACACGTCCACCGGTGGTGGCGCGGTTGTTCACCGGCTCACCCAGCGCATCATTCGCGACGAGTTGAGTGCTGAAGAGCAGACAAGCACGCGGGAGGAACTCTGGCGCATCCTGGCCGGCGTCCGGCGCGGCCCACGCGAGGACCGCGACAACTGGCCGGTCTACGAGGAACTCCGCGCCCACTTGGAGGCGTCCGGTGCGGTCGAGGCGTCGCGCGACGACGTACGGCGGCTGTTCTTGGACCTCGCCAGCTACCTACGCAACCGCAACGACTTCATCGGCGCCGAGGATCTCGCCACCCGGGTCTACGACCGCTGGGCGGAGCTGCACGGCAAGGACGACACGCTCACCCTCCGACTGCAATCCGAGCTCGGCAACATCCTTCGGGAGGCCGGGCGGGTCAGGCGCGCCTACGAAATCGACCTCGACGTCGTCGAGAGAATGACCAAGGCGTCCGGCCTCGGCGAGGCGCACGCCTACACGCTCATGGCCACCACCGGTCTGGCCGCGTCGATGCGGGGTCTCGGCGAGTTCACGCGGGCGCGTGAACTGGACGAGAAGAACGCGCCTCGCACTCGGGAGACATTCGGCCCCAGTCACGAGCGGACGATCATTCAGCAGAACAACCTGGCGCAGTCGATCAGGCTCACGGGTGACTTCGCCGCTGCGCTCCAAGGCCAGGAGGAGGTAATCGCGAGTCACCCGCGGCAAGCGTTGGCGTCGAACGACTACCGCATCGTCACTTACCAGGACAACATCGCCGGCCTCCTGCGCGCCACCGGTCGGCAGCGCGAAGCGTTGGAGGTTCTCGAGCAACTTTTCGGGAATCAGCGTTCGAGGGCCGAGGATGCAATCCTGACCTGGCGAATTGCCGCCAACCTGGCCGGGGTTCTCCGGTCGGTGGGCGAGTCGCTGCGCGGTTATGCGCTGGTCGATGAGGCCTACGACCGACTGGTCACGCTGGGCGGCCCGCAGTACCCCGACACGATCACGGCCGAGCTGGAGTTGGCCTGTGCGATGTGGTGGTCGGGTCGGCCGGGCGAGGGCCGCAAGCACGCCCAGCGGGTGCACGACTACTTCCGTGATCGGTACAGCTCGCGCCACCCGTACCGGTTCGTCGCCCTGGCCAATCTCGCCATGATCGAGCGGGCCAACGGGGACCTGGTCGGAGCCCGCACACGAGCCGAGGAAGCGGCCACCGGGCTGAAGGCTGTGCTGGGCCCGGCTCACCCGCACACGCTGATCGCGCAGATGAGCGTTGCCACCAGCCGGTTCAAGGGCGGCGGCTTCGAGGACGCGTACGACCTGGATGTCGAGATCCTGCGCCGACTGACCGAGAGGCTGGGTGAGCGGCACCCGACCACGCTGGCGGCCGAGGTCAACCTCGCCTTGAGTGCCAGGGAGCGCCGCGACGGGCCACAGGCTCGCGCCGAACTGCCTCGGGTTCAGGAGCGCTCCGTCGACATTTTGGGGGCCTCGCATCCATACACGCTGGCCGCCACCGAGGCCCGCCGGATCGACGTCGACATCGAGTTGCGGACCTGATCGATCATCCGGCCGACCAGCGGAGCAGATCTCGCGGGTCGGCCGGTCGCACCGCGGCGTAGACGTCCCGTGCCACCTCCGGCCTCGCCGTGGCCGCCGTCGCCACCGCTAGGCCGGCCCAGTCGTCGTTCGTCGCGTCGCCCGCCGTGATCCGTTGGACGTAGTGCTGGGCGGCGGCGTGGTCGTCGCCGGCGAGCAGCTCACGATCGCCGTCCGAGAGGCGTCCGCCGTGGATCGCGGAAAGGATCCGAGCTCCACCGGACCGGCCCTGCTGGGCCTCGCCCTCTAGATCCGCGGGCGCCGGTGTGCCCGCCCTCCAAGCTGCGACGAGGGCGTCCCCGGACAGGGCTCGATGACCTAGGCGCCACACCAGTTCGCTGACTTTCGCGCACACGTCCGCCGCGTGCCGGTCGGCGGCCGGCACCGGGTCGTCCGCCCAGTCGTCGAGGGTGGCTCGCATGCCGGCGACGAAGCGTTCGCCGTCCGCGGTGAGCTCGCCGGACGCGGCCAGCGTGATCGCCGCCCGGGCGGTCTGCCCGTGCCAGTATGCGAACTGCCGGGCGTCCCGGCCGCGCCAGAACTCGGCGACGCCCAGGTGGGCGTACGTGCCCTGCAGTAGTGATCTTGCGGGTCGGGGATCGCCTCGCCACGGGGCATAGTGGCGTGGCCGGCCGTCGCCCTGGGTTAGGTCGACGAGGTCGAGAAGTGCGTCGAGCTTCAGGTGCTGCGTCTCGTGCAGCACCAGCCGGGCCATCGCCGCCGCGGTTGCCGGCAGCGCGATGGCGATCGAGCCGTTTGCCCGGCTGCTGACGCCGCTGCGTTCCATCCCGTCGGTGGTCGGTTCAAGCGGAACGAAGGACCGAAGCATTGCTCGTACGGCTCGAGCGTGTGCCGGATGGTCGGCGGCCAGCAGCTCCCAGGCTTCTCGCCAGCGGGCGGCGAACCGGTCGGGGTCGGGTAACTGGGCGGCCACCGTTTCGCCGTACCGGTCGCGGTATTGGTCGAGATGGTCGACCGCGATCACCGGTCCGTCCACATCGGTTAGATCGAGCAGCAGGAGGGACTGCAGCTCGCCGGTCGTGACCCGAGTTCCGTCGAAGGTCAATTCCTTGCCGGTTACGAGCCCCAACCCGGGCAGCGACGCGGCGGTGTCCAAAGCGAACGGCATCCGAGCACGCATCGCGGCGGCCGCGGCCAGCCCGTACAGATAATTGATGTCGATTTTTTCCGGAAAGCCGGCCGCCCACGCGTCGACCTGCGGATGCGCGATCACCTCGTCGAAGGCTGCGGGGGACCGCTCGAGCACGCGCAGCAGCAGAGCGACCGGCTCGTCGACCGGAATGCCGAGCCGGCGGGCGTCCCGGACGGCGCCCCAGAGCAGCAGCCGCCGCTTGGCCAGCTGCCCGGCGACCAGGTGGGCGAGCGCCGAATCCGACCCGTGACCGGCCGCCAGGCTGTCGAACTCGTCCACGGTCAATGGCAGCGTTCGCACGCCTCATCCTCACACGGCGGCACCGTCGTTACTAGACCGTTACGACGATCCTGGTCCGGCTCGTCCTTTCGCATGATCCGCCGTTGGTGATCTTCGATATAACGTCACGCCCGGAAACTCGAGCACGGGGGAAACATGGGTAGCAAAAGGATCGGCGCGGCCACCGTTGCCGTGGTGGTCGGCGCCACCGGGCTGACGTTCGGCATCACGAAGTCGGCGCTGGCCGACTCCAGCCCCGGCGCGGTGATTGCCATCAATTCGGTCGGCGACCTGCTCGTCGATGGCGCGCACCAGCGTGTCTTCGTCAGCGACCCGACCAGCGGCAAGGTCGTCGCGACCGATTACAGCGGAAACCAGCTCGGCAGCGCGCCGGTGAACAACGCGACGAATCTGGCTCTCTCCGCCGACTCGTCCGAGCTGTACGTGACCTCGCCGAACGGGCTCGCGGTCTTCGCTCTGGACCCCACCACGCTGGCTCAGACGGCGAAATACTCGACCGGCACCGTCGCGCCCAAGGACGTGGCGATCGCCGGCGGCAGGATCTGGTTCTCGTACGCGAACGGCATCCCCGGCAACCTCGGCACGATCGACCCGTCCACCGCGACCCCGACGGTCGTACTGGACCGGTTCGAGACCGGCTGGACCGGTGTCGCCGAGCTCGCCACCGCCTCGGCCGCGCCGAACCGGCTGGGCGTGGCGTCCCTCGGCAAGACCGCCATCCTCGACGTGTCCGGCGACACGGTCACGGTGGTGGGGTCCGTCCTGACCAACCAGGACGTCGCCGACGCGGCGCTCTCTCCGGACGGCAATCAGATCGCCACCGTCTACCCGGGCGACGAACGAGTCACTCTTCGCGACGCCGACAACCTGGCGGCCACGCAGCAGCTGGCGACCGATCCGTACCCGGTGGCCGTGGACATTGCGACCGACGGCACCATCGCCAGCGGCAACTCCGCCTACTACGACGCCTGGGACGGGTACGTCTTCACCGCCGCCGGCGAGATGATCCAGCGGTTCAACCTGCCGGACCTCGGGCAGATCGATCCGCACGGCGTGGCGTGGGAGCCGGACGGCAGCCGGCTGTTCACCGTCTCGTCGAACGGTCCGGCCTACACGCTGCGCAGCTACGCGGACGTGAAGCATGCGTCGTCGACGCTGACCCTGTCCGGCCCGCCGTCGACGTCGGTTCCGGGCGCGGCGATCACCATCACCGGCACGTTGGCCTCCTCGGTGTCGCTGCCCGCCGGCACCACGGTCTCGGTTTCCCGGGCCGGCACCGCGCTGGCGCCCGCCACGGTCGGGGCGGGCGGCTCGTTCTCCTTCACCGACACTCCGCCGGTCGCCGACACCGCGAGCTACCAGGTCTCGTACGCCGGCGACCGCAACCACTCGCCGTCGACCGCCACCATCTGGGTCGGCATCGCCCGGGTCGCGTCGGCGGTGACCCTGTCCGGTCCGTCGACGGCGGTCCCGGGGGCAGTGATCACCCTCACCGGCACGCTGACGTCGGCCCTCTCGCTGCCCGCCGGCGTCACGGTCGCGGTTTCCCGGGGCGGCGCCGCGCCGGTGTCCGCCACGGTCGGGGCGGACGGCTCGTTCGCGGTCACCGACACCCCGCCGGCTGCCGGCACGGTCACCTACGCGGTCGCGTACGCCGGTGACGACACCCACCTGCCGTCCACCGCGACCGCGTCGGTCGTGGTCTCCCGGACCGCGTCCACCCTGACGCTGGCCGGGCCGGTCTCGGCGACCCGGGCCAAGCCGCTCACCATCACCGGCACGCTCGCGTCGCCGTCACCGCTGGCCGGCGGCACCACGGTGTCGGTCACCCGGACCGACCTGGAACACCCGGCTGGCCTGTCGCTGGGCGTCAAGCCGGTCGGCGCCAACGGCTCGATCTCCTTCACCGACACCCCGACGGCCGGCGGCACGGTGACCTACCGGGTTTCCTACGCCGGCGACGGCACGCACACGCCGGCGTCGGCGACCCGGTCGGTCGCGGTCTCCCGGGTCACGCCGAGCCTGACGCTGACCAACAACGGCAAGGTCTACAACTACGGCCAGACGGTGACTTTCACCGCGCACCTCGGGGCGACCTACCAGAACCGGACCGTCGAGATCTGGGCCGACCCGAGCGGCAACGACCAGGTCAAGCGCCTGCTCAAGCGGGGCACGGTGAACAGCAGCGGCAACCTGGCGGCCGGCTTCAAGCTGACCCGCAACGCCGCGGTGAGCGCGGTCTTCACCGGCGACGCGCGGACCGCGCCGCGGAGCGTGACGGCGACGGTCGGCACGAAGGTCAGCCTCTCGCTCAAGCTGGCCAGTTACTACAAGACCGCAAAGATCAGCGGTACGACGTACCGCTACTACCACGCCGGCAAGAAGGCGATCTTCACCACGCCGATGACCAGTGGCGCCTCGCGGAAGGTCTTCGTCCGGCTCGAGCGCTACTCCGGTGGCAAGTGGAAGGCCATGGACAGCCGCTACTTCGATGCCTCCGACACGCTCTATCTGAGCGGCGCCGGTCTGACCGGGGCGAAGCTGCGGGTCCGGGCGGCGTACGTCAAGGGCAGCGCCGGCGACAGCCTGAACACCACCACGTGGACGGCGTACCAGTACTTCTCGTTCATCAAATGAGAGGGGCGCAGATGTCCAGCATGTCGGCTCGGGGGACGACCTTGATCCGTTTGCGGCTGTGCGGGGCGCCGAGGGCGATCTCGTGGTCGTCCAGGCGCTGCCAGCCGGCCCACGTCGTGTAGCGCAGGCCTCGGCCGGCCAGGTGGGCCAGGACGGCGTCCGGGTCGCGGTCCGGTGCGGCCGGCAGTCCGGGCGCGTCCGCCAGCAGGTGGGCGATCGTCTCGCCGGCGTCGCCCTTGGTGTGGCCGATCAGGCCGACCGGGCCGCGCTTGATCCAGCCGGTGACGTACATGCCCGGGATGTGCTCGCCGTCGAGGTCGAGGATGCGTCCGGCCGTGTGCGGGATGGTTCCGCTGCCGTTGTCGAACGGCAGCTCCGGCAGCGCCTGGCTGAGGTAGCCGACGGCCCGGTAGACCGCCTGCACCGGCCAGTCGGTGAACTCGCCGGTGCCGCGCACCGAGCCGTCGCCGGTCAGTTCCTGGGTCTCGGTGCGCAGGCCCTCGACCCGTCCGTCGCCGAGGACCGCGGCCGGGGACTGCAGGAAGTGCAGGTGCAGGCGGCGCGGGCGGTCCCGCGGGTCGCGGACGGCCCAGTTCTGGAGGATGTCGACGCACATCTTGACGTGCCGGGTCTCGCGCATGGCGGCGAGGCTGCCCTCGTCGAACTCGATGCCCTCCGGATGCACGATCACTTCGACGTTCGGTGAGGCGTCGAGCTCGCGCAACTCCTGCGGCGTGAACTTCACCTGCGCCGGGCCGCGCCGGGAGAACATGTGCACGTCGGTGGCCGGGCTGGCCTTCAGCGCCTGGTAGACGTTGTCCGGGATCTCCGTGGTGAGGAGCTCGTCGGCGGTCTTGGCGAGGATCCGGGCCACGTCGACGGCTACGTTGCCGGCGCCGATCACCGCGATCTCGCGAGCCTCCAGCGGCCAGTCCCGGGGCACGTCCGGGTGCCCGTTGTACCAGGAGGCGAAGTCCGCGGCCCCGAAACTGCCGGGCAGGTCGATGCCGGGAATGTCCAGCGGCCGGTCCTTCTCGGCGCCGGTGGCGATGACCGTGGCGTCGTAGTAGCGCCGCAGTTCCTCCTGCTTGACGTCCACGCCGTACTCGACGTTGCCGATGAACCGGATGCGCGGGTTGTTCAGCACCCGGTACAGGGCGTTGACGACCTCTTTGATCCGCGAGTGGTCCGGTGCCACGCCGTACCGGATCAGGCCGTACGGTGTCGGCAGCCGATCGAAGATGTCGACCGTCACCGCCTCGGTGGCCTTGATCAGGTGGTCGGCGGCGTAGACACCGGCCGGGCCGGTTCCGATGACGGCAACCCGCAGCGGGCGTTCCATGGTCGCGTTCCTCATTCGGTCGAAGACGTGGAACCACGATCATAGTTAGGCATGCCTTACCTAATTTATGGCGGTCGTCACAAAAACCGGCCCGAGCCGCGTTTGCGCAGCTCGGGCCGGTCCCATCAATAAGGGGTCAGGCGGGGTTCTTGGGCAGGCGCCACAGCCGGACCTTCTCGTCCTTGCCGGCGGTGATCAGGCGCTTGCCGTCCGGGCTGATCCGCAGTGCCCAGACCGGCCCCTCGTGACCGGTCAGCGGCGAGCCGACGGCGCTTCCGGTCGCGGTGTTCCACAGCCGCACGGTCCCGTCGTCGCTACCGGTGGCCAGCAGCTTTCCGTTCGGGCTGAACCGGATGGCGCGAACCGGGGCGGTATGACCGGCGAGCGGTTCGGCGGCCGGCTGGCGGGTTGCCACGTTCCACAGCCGTACGGTGTTGTCGCCGCCGGAGGACGTGGCCAGCAGTGTTCCGTCGAGGCTGAACGTGAGGGCGAACACCGGGCCGGTGCTGCCGGTCAGCGGTGCGCCCGCGGGCTCGCCGGTGGCCGGGTTCCACAGCCGTACGTCACTGCCGCCGTCTGAGGTGGCCAGGAGGCTGCCGTCCGGGCTGAAGCTCATCGCGTACACCGGGCCGGGGTTTGCCGAAATGGCCGCCCCGATCGACTGGCCGGTGCTGGTCTGCCACAGCCGTACGGTGTGGTCGATGCCGGCGGTCGCGAGGCTTCGGCCGTCCGGGCTGAATACGACCGAACCCACCGCGCCGGCGTGACCGGTGATGGTGCGTACCAAAGTTCCGGTGGTGGGGTCCCACAGCCGAACCGTGGCGTCGTCACCGGCGCTGGCCAGCAGTTGCCCGCTCGAGCTGAAAGCGACCGAACGGACCGGCCCGACGTGTCCCGTCAGGGGCGATCCGGACCGCTCGCCGGTGGTGGTGTCCCACAGCGAGACCTCGTTGTCGGCGGCGACGGCCAGCAGCTTGCCGTCGGGGCTGAACCCGATGGCGCGGATGAGGCCGATGCCGCCGGCGAATGCTGCTCCGGCCCGGCGCCCGGTCGCCGTGTTCCACAGCCGCACGGTCCCGTGGCTGACGGTGGCGAACACTTTCCCGTCCGGGCGTACGGCGATGATGCCGCCCGAACCGGGCACGACGTTACGCGGGCGGGCGCCGGCGGCCTCACCGACGGCGTGGGCTGCCGTGGGGTGGGGGCTGGCGTGCGCGACGCCGGCGGGCGCCAGTAGTCCGATCATGGCCACGGCGACGGCCCAGCCAGCGCGTCGCAGGTGGCCACTCACCGGAGAGTCACTGTGGGTTGCTTTACGATCCCTCGCTGTAGTCACTTCTGCACGGTAACGATCATGCTCGGGGAATGTTCGCGCTGTTCGCCGGAGTTCATCCGCCCGAGTTCTTGATCAGGCCGATCCAGGATCGTCGCAACGTTATCGTATCGACCCTTCAAGACATCCAAAAACTGTCATACGCCTATGCGATGCTCTCCTCATTCGGGCCCGTCTGAGGCCCATCGATCTGCACGGGGGAAACGCATGCACAGGCGTGTGTGTTCACTCATCGTCGCTTCCACACTCGGGTTCGGGGCCATCGGCCTCAACAGCGCGCCGGCCTTCGCCGCCGACCGCGGCCCGACCGGGCTCACCACCGCGGGCCAGGCCTGCGCCACCACGTCGCCCGGGCCCTATCTGAGCCCCACGCGGCTCAACGACGCCCAGGCGGTCGTGCTGCGTGGCAACTACGACACCGCGGTCTGGGGCGCCGAACCGACCGCCGACTTCCAGGTGTGGGACACCGCCCACCCCGATCAGCCGCAGGACTGGAGCGACCGGGCCGGAGCGTCGGACGGCAACGTTCTCGTCCAGCTCGAGGACCCGGCACGCCAGCTCGACGGAGTCACGTACGCGTGGAAGGTCCGGGTGGCCAACGACTCCGACGCCTCGCCGTGGAGCGACACCTGCTACTACGCGGTCGACCGCAGCGGCGGCTCGGCGCCGGCCGTCTCCTCGACCGATTACCCCGCCGGCTACGACCCCAGCGGCGAGATCGGCACCGCCGGCTCGTTCACCTTCACCCCGGCCGCCGACGACACGGTCAGCTACAAATACTCGTTCTGGGACAGCGTCGACTCCGGTTCCAGCACCGGCGACCAGACCGTCCCGGCCACCAGCCTCGGCGGCCCGGCCACGATCAGTTGGAAGCCGCGGACCTCGGGCAACACGTCCTTGACGGTGTATGGGATCGATCGCGCCGGCAACTACTCGGAGCAGCAGTACTACACGTTCACCGTGCGCGAGACCCGGCCCAGCGTCTTCTCGGCCGCCTATCAGAACTCCGAGGGCTACGGCGATCTGAACTACAACGTCGGCGTGCTGGGCCAGTTCGACTTCTCGTCGACCGTCGCGGACACGTCGTCGTTCGCCTGGCACATCGACCAGGACGGCCCCTCCGGCAGCGTCGACGCGGACTCCGACGGCAAGGCCAGCGCGATGATCGCGCCGACCAAAGCCGGACACCAGACCCTTTACGTACGCTCCATCACCCGTGACGGGGCGACACATCCGGAGCAGGCGTACGAGTTCTACGTCGACAATGCACCCCGGGTCACCGGCGACGTGGACCGCGGCGTGATTCGCGGGTCCTCGCTCCACTTCCACCTCGCGCCGCGGACCAGCGACGTGACGGCGTACGTCTACTGGAATGTCGCCGGCGACTCGTCCGAGTCCGCCAAGACCACGATCCCGGCCGGCGCCGACGGGTCGGCCGATCTGACCTGGACGGCCGACAACACCAACGAGCGCACGATCGGCGTCCGAGTGCAGGCTCGCAGCGCCGACGGCACGCTCTCCGAGGCGCGCTGGCTGTCGATCAGTCATTGGGGCGCCGCCCCGACGCTCACCCGCACCGGCGGTGACGTGGCCGGCACGACCGCCACGATCAAGGCGCGCACCGAGATGGTGAACCCCACGGAATACGAGGCGGTCCTGAACAACGACGCCACGACGAAGCAGATCGTCCCGGCGGCCGCGGACGGCACCGCGACGTTCCAGTTCCCGGTGACCAAGGCGCAGTACACCTCGGTCAGCGTGATCGCGCGCAACGCCGCCGGCGTCCACACCGACCAGGGCAGCACCTCCTGGTCGGTGGTCAACGGGCCGGCGATCACGTCGGCCGACTTCCCGACGAGCGGCTCCGGCCACATCGCACCCGGCACGTTCACCTTCAAGGCGCAGCAGCCCGGGGCGACCAAGTTCGTCTACTCGATCGACGGCACCGACCTCTACAACGTCGAGGTTCCGGTCGGTTCCGACGGCACGGCCAGCGTGGCGTGGACGCCGACGATCTCGGGCTACTTCAGCCTGCACGCGACGAGCAAGACCGCGGACGGCGTCCGCTCGTCCGAGACGTACTACCGCTTCTACATCGAGGCCGACCCGGTGACCGTCACCTCGGTGGCGCCCGGCGCGGTCGAGGCCGGCGGCGAGCGCACGCTCACCATCACCGGCTCGGGCTTCAACACGGGTAATTACGTCTACGTGTACATGTCTGACGGCGGCTACGCGAACGGCACGATCACCGGTGTCTCCGCCGACCGCCGGACCCTCACGGTCACTGTCGACCTGACCGGGGCCGCGACCGGTCCGGCCGCGGTGGGCGTCCAGCCGGACGGCTACAACTCGGCGGTCCGGCTCAGCAACGCCTTCACGATCGTCGCCCCGCCGGCACTCAGCATCGTCGCCAAGCCGGCCATCACCGGAGTGGCGGCGGTCGGTTCCCGGCTGAAGGCCTCGACCGGCACGTGGAGCCCGAAGGGGACCACCTTCACCTACCAGTGGGCGGCGGGTGGCACGCCCATCAGCGAGGCGACCAGCGCGACCTACCGCGTGCAGGCCGCTGATCTCGGCAAGAAGCTGTCGGTTTCGGTGACCGCGGTCAAGCCCGGCTACACCTCGGCTGCCGCGACGTCGACCGCAACGGCCGCGGTCGTCAAGGGCCCGGCCCCGGTAGTCGGCGCGCTGCCGAAGATCACCGGTAAGGCCAAGGCGGGCGAGACGGTCCAGGCCACTACCGGCACGTGGAAGCCGGCCGCCGACTCGTTCCGCTACGAATGGCGGGCGAACGGCAAGATCCTCAGCACCACCTCGGCGTCGCTCGACCTGACCGCCGCGATGGCCGGCCAGAAGATCACCGTCACGGTGGTCTCGGTGAAGCCGGGCTACACCGACGGCCGGGCAACGAGCGCGCCGGTCACCATCCAGAAGTAGGCGTGTGCGGCCGCCCCGGGAAACCGGGGCGGCCGCGATGCCTTACTTGACCTTGACCGCGTCGGCGGCGCTGACGGTGTTCTTGGTGCTGCTGCCGGCGTACACGGCCTTCCAGGTTCCGCTCTTGGTGGCGGTGAACTTCTTGGTGAAGGCGCCCTTGCTGCTGGTGGTGGTGCTGCCCTTGAGCGAGTAGGTCTTGGCGCCGGTGGCCTTGAAGTAGATCTGCACCGTGGCCTTGGAGAGCACCTTGCCGTCGACCTTGAGGGTGCCGGCGGCGGTGAGCTTCTTGCCCTTCTTGACTGGCTCCGGCGACGCGTTGAAGGACAGCGTCGACGGCCGCTTGAGCGAGATGCCGACCTTGACGACGTTGGTGATCTGGACGTCGCTCTCGTCATCGGCGTCGCTCGGGACGGCCGCGCCATAGACCTCGGCGCGCCAGTTGCCCGCGGTGTACTTGCCGCAGAAGTTGAGCGAGCCGGAGTAGGTGGCGCTGGTGCCGACCTGCTTGAGCGCGGTGCCGTCGTAGCTGTCGTCGCCGGAGGCGCCGGGCGCGAACAGGTCGACGCCGACGGCCGAGAACAGGTAGTCGGTGGACGGCATGGTCGCGCTGAGCACCGCCGTGAAGGTGATCTTGCTGCAGCCCGCCTTCGAGCCGAGCACGAAGCTCGTCTTGCTCGTCGACACCGACTTGACCGTCGGCAAGGCGGTGGAGGGCGCGGCCTGAGCCGGCGCGGCGGCCATCAGCAGACCGGCAGCCGGCGCGACAGCGAGCAGAACAGCAAGGGCGCGGTGGCGCACAGAAGTCATGAAAGTCCCAGTCACGAGAGAGGATCAACGACCCGGCGAGGCACCAGCCGGGGCAAGTGATCTTCCAATACGACGCGACGCAACCGTACCGTCCGTTCAGCCAAATTTCACCTGACGAACAGCGCGTCAATGAGACTGGAAAAGGGTCGTGACCTGCCCAGTCTGCTTGCTCATCGCCGAAAATTTCCGGCTGACTGGTCCCGGGTCAGCGGCGGTAGGTGCGCTTCGGGCTGTAGGTGACGTTGCCGGCCTTGTCGTAGGCGCGGAGCTGGAAGGTGAACTTCTTGCCGTACTTCTTGGGGTTCACGGTGAACCGGTAGGCGGCTTTCTGGTCCACGGCGGCGATCTTGCCGTTGATCAGCAGTTCGACGCGGCTCACGCCGTACGTGTCGGTGGCCGTGGCCTTGATCGTTGTGGGCTTGCGCAGCTTGCTGTTGCTCGCCGGAGCCGCCGTGACGCGGAGCGAGGGCTTGGCGTTGTCGACGGTCACCGTGCGCGTGACCACCGTGAGGTTGCCGGCCCGGTCGCTGACCTGCCAGATCAGCGTGTGCTTGCCGGTTCGGATCGCGTTGCTGTTCAGCGTGATGCGAAGCGGTGACTTCATGGTGACGGTCTGCACGTGGTCGAAGCCGGTGCCGAAGGAGTAGACGCCGGATGAGTCGCGAACGGTCACGGCGGAGGTGACGTTGCCGCGCAGCAGCGTTGTGGCCGGGGAGGCGGTCACGACCGGGCGGTCGTTGTCCACAATTACCGTACGGCTGAGGTCCGTGACGTTCCCGAGCAGGTCGCGCGCCCGGACCGTCATGGTGGCCGGGCCGCTCGGAACGGTGCGCGGCCAGGTGAATGCCGCCAACCCGTCGCCGCCGGGATAGGTGCCGACGGAAACTCCGTTCACCAGCAGGTCGGCCGGCCCGATGCCGGCACCGTCCGCGATCGTGGCGGAGATGCGGCCACCGGCCCGGACATAGCCCGGTGACATGTCGTAGTCGACGGCAACCGTAGGACCGGTGTGGTCGGCCCAAACCGTGCTGCTGGTCGAGTGCGAATTGTTGAAACGGTCCCAGGCGCGCGCGGTGAGCGTCGTCCGCCCGTTATAGCCGGTCGTGTCCCAGTTGATGGTCCACGGCGCTTCGTTGACCACGCCGATCGTCTGCGAGCCGATCGACAGCTGGATGCCGGCGGTGTCGTCGTCGACGCCGTTCTTGGCGAAGTCGACCGGCACCACCCCGGTGAAGCTCATGTTCGGCATCTGCGGGTTGGCGTCGCTGAGAATCCACGGGAAGTAGATAAACGGTGCGTTGTTGTCGACGTGCACGACCACGACCGGCGAGGTGGTCTCGTTGCCGTCGCGGTCGTAGGCGACGATCTCCACCCAGGCGTCGGCGTCGTAGAGGCTGCGCGAGTCCCAGGACAGCGCGAAGGGTGCCTTGACGCTGCTCCCGGCCGGGTAGTGGTTGACCTTCAGTTCGACTCGGCTGATCAGGCTCTCATCGGCGAACGCCGGCTGCACCTTCACCGTGCCGTTGACGATCTGCCCTGCGGTGAGGCCGACGTCGACGATCGTCGGACCATCGGCGAGCGCCACGGAGGGCATGGTCAGAGTCGCGGTCATGACCGCGGCGCCGATAAAGGTTGTCCACTTCGCTGCTCTCATCGCCCTCACCCGTCGATCGATGCTTGAGCATACGATCTTGGGGGCGCGCGTAGGGGGCCCAGCGGAGCTGCCGCTGATCCTGCCGGGCCGGCAGCGACCCGGTGTCCATAGTGATCGTGGACGCGGCCGCCTACGCTGAACGCATGTCCTGGGAGTGGCCCGACG
This sequence comes from Actinoplanes sp. NPDC026619, assembly GCF_040638295.1. Classification (NCBI taxonomy): domain Bacteria; kingdom Bacillati; phylum Actinomycetota; class Actinomycetes; order Micromonosporales; family Micromonosporaceae; genus Actinoplanes; species Actinoplanes sp. NPDC026619. The sequence goes on along the minus strand of NZ_JBEZYA010000022.1, from coordinate 903 downwards.
CCGAGAGCGGCCAGCCTCCGTCCCAGGGCCGTGAGTGGGAAGTAGAGCTTCTTTCGCGGCTGCGTGCCGATCTCTCGTCACGCCAAGACGACGGGTGCCGGCAGAACTACAACGTCGCCGTGAGCGGCCGATTCAGCGTGGGCAAGTCGATGTGATGCCCGAGAGCGGCGATCGCGGCTCGGCGCGGGAGTTTGTCGATCACTCCGCCGAGAGTCACCAGAGTCGCGCGCCAGGTCTCGACCGGAAGCCCATGCCCATGGTCTTCCGGGAGTTCGCCGTGTGCTGACGTAGTCAGATGGTCACTCCACTCAGTTACGAGGGCTCAAAATAAATTGCCGTACCAATTTGAGGGCGCCACGTCCACTTGAGTCCAGCTGCGTTTCTGCTGGTCCGGCCGACCAATGCACTAGATCGGACGGCGAGTCGGCGCGCAAGTCCGGCGTCGTGCCGGTTTGTATCCCTATGACCGCGGCGTCGGGCGTTCTCAGCTCTTCACGCTGCAGTATTACTACAACGGCTAGTGGCACACCGACGGGAGCCAATACTTCCGGCTGTCCAGCACGGGCAAATCCGCGATCTCGGCGGTTGGCACGCACCCGACGAACCTGAAGATGCGCATGCAGTCCGCGTACCTCAAGGGAACCTCGGGCGACACTTTGAACGCCAGCACCACCGGGCCCTAGGTGTTCTGTCCACGGACGTTGGTAACGCTGCGGAAGTCCGGAAATGGGTGAGGACCTCCGGGTGAAGTGGAGCTTGTCGAGAGTTCCGTTTCACCCGAGAGGTCCTCTATGCCCCACGCTAACGCCAATGCCGCGTAGTTAGCGGTGGTGGCGGGGTGTCAAGCGGGTGTGTCGATGCGTATGGAACAGCGGAACTCCCGCTATAGAGGGGTTGTCCTCA
>NZ_JBEZYA010000021.1:71274-209290 GCF_040638295.1 Actinoplanes sp. NPDC026619 | reverse complement strand
CTCAACCAGCACACCCGCCGATCAGACATCGGCGCAGCCCGAAGGTCACGACATCGAGCGATGACGAACTACGGAAACCTCACAAACCGCCCTCTGATGTCGGCCGGCGACGGCCAGGTCGGCATGATCGACGCCCGCGACGTCGCGGCCACCGCCGCCGCGATCGTCACCGCTCCGGCGCCGCACGCCGGGCGCACCTACTGGTTGACCGGCCCCGCCCTGATCACCTACACCGACGTGGCGGCCGAGCTGACCGCCACGCTCGGGCACCCGATCGAGTACCGCCGGATCAGCCCCGCCGAGCACCGCACCGCGATGATCAAGGCCGGCGTCCCGGAGCCGGTAGCGACCTCCAACGCCCAGGCCTTCGCCCTGATCGCCGAGGGCGACGCCGCTTGGCTCTCCGACGACGTCAAGTCAATCACCGGCAGCACTCCGCGGGACCTGCGCGCTTTCGTCGCCGACAACGCCGGCGCATTCCGTTAGGCCGGGCTGGTCTACCAGATCGCCTGCGGGGCGACCGTCCATGAACCTCCGCTGGTCGCCGCCACATTTGCGCGGAGCGGATCCCGGAGTGGGGCCGCTTGACGGAGGCGATCATTCCGCCGTGTGCTCAACAATCGCGGGGTGAGCAATCGGACGCTCCTCGTGGTTTCCGGCGTGGTCGCCCTGGTGGCGGCCGGCGCCTGGTCCTGGTTTCTCGCCGGGCGCAGCCTCAGCGACATGGACAGCTGGTCCAGCGTTCTCAGTGCGGTCGTGGCGCTCGTCGCCGGCATCCTGTCGATCGGGCTGGCGGCGGCCGGCATCCGTTCCGCACGTCGCGAGACCGCGGCCACGCCGGCCCGGCGGGACGGCGGCGTCCACATCGGCCGGGACCTGAACGGCGCGGTGGTCACCGGCGATCACAACGAGGTGCGGACTCGTGGCGACCACCAACGGTGAGCCGGCCGCCGATCGGCATGTGCAGGTCGGTGGGAACGTCGTCGGCGCGGTGGTCACGGGGAACGACAACAAGGTGGACGTCCATGCCACCACCGTTTCCCGGAGGCAGCGGCATGCGATCTGGGCCGCCGTCACCGCCGGGTTGCTGGCCAGCGTCGCGGTCGTCGCCGTGGTGATCTCGGCGAACCGTGCGCCGGATCGGCCGGCGGTGCAGTTCGGCGCGTACACGGTCACCGTGCGCGGAAGCGCCATCGGCGGAGCGGCCTTCGACCTCCAGGGTGAGCTGCGCATCCGCAAGGGCGCCGCCAAGCTGCCGTACAAGTGGTGCCTGAAGGTGGGAAATCCGTGGGGCGCCCCCGCGCCGGGAATGATCTGGTTCGGGAGCCACGGCACGTGCTTCGGCGCGGGCACCTCCGACCCGCTGGTCGAGATCCGCACCTCCGGGACGGAGACGTCCCTCGTTCCCCTCGAGCCGGCCCGCCCGGCGGGCGAGAACGCCAACGCCTTCACCGCGACGACCGGGCTGCTGGCCACCGCGTACGTGCCGGATCGGGGTGAACTCCGGTTCCGGGTGCAGGAGTCCACGCTGACCGGCACGATCGGCCTGCTCGGGCTGAGCGCCTTCGGCGACAGCGGCCGCGGAACGATGACCGCCACGTTCGCCGCCGCCCGGGTCAGCGAGGATCCGGACGCGCTGATCTCCTCGCCCATCCAGCCGGTGCCCTGGGTCTCCGACGACAGCACACCACAGCGGCACTTCCCGGGAACCCGCTATACCGTCAAGACCGTCATCGACTTCACCCGCTTGTCCGGCAGCGCCGCGTGGACGGACCGAGCGCGGGCCCGATTCGCCGGGGCAGTGCTCATCGTCGACACGAGCGGCGGAAAGTTCATGTACGACCCACCGGACGCGCGCAGCGACCTGTTCCCGGTCACCGGCGGCGTGACCGGAGCCGGTCCGGTCTACGTGCTGGCCGGCCAACGCCGATCGGGAGACCTCACGACAACCGTCGGCGGCACCCTGGACACCAGCGGGGCGGAACCGACGGCGACGCTGACCTTCACCAGCGGCGAGGAGTCACACCGGGCCACCGCGGTCCTGCAACGCGCCTGACCATGGCCTCGACCGTCGGGATCACGGGCGTTCAGGGACCAATGCGGTTATGCGGCAGGCCATCCGGCCGCCATAATCGACGGCGTGGATGCCGAGGCCGTGCTGGAGCGTGCGCGGCGGCACCACCGTGACCGGCTCAACGACGCGCTGCGGCGGCCCGGACTGTTCGGCCGGGACGAGACGGCCGAGGTTCTCCTGCTGGAGGCGATGGCCGCGGTCGACGACAAGCTCGACCGGTGGGAGGCGGAGTATGCGGCGCTCCGGGCGAGCCCGGCCTTCACCTCGACCGGGGTTCACGGCGCCTACCGCGAGATCCTGCCGGCGAACGCGCGGCGCTACGCGGTGGCGTCGGTCTACGCCGAGATCGCTCATCGGTGCGGGTGGCTCGACCTCGACCGCATCCTGCTCGAGCCGGACCATCGGCGACTGGCCGCCGACATCGGCGAGTGGGTCGCCCAGGACCGGACGCTCGCCGAAGTGACCGGCGCCTTCGGGCCGCCGTCGCTGCCGATCGGCTCCACCAACCCCAACTACCCCAAGACACTGGTGTACGCCTCGGACGAGAGCCTGATCTGCGTCCACCTGTGGAACCGGTTCGCGGACGGCGGCGGTGGCGAGCACCCCGAACCGGTCGTGCTCGCCGTGCGCCACAAACCCGGCCCGTTCCCGGAGGCGTTCTCCTTCACCCCGGAAGGGCAGCGCCGCCGGGCTGACGGCTGATCGCCTCGAAGGTCGGTGAGCCCGGTTCCGGGGTGAGGCGGGCTGCCCGCGCGACGTAGGAGATCGCGTGGTACCAGCCGCAGATCAGCATGAGGTCGACGGCGCCGTCCGCACCGACTGCCTCCGTCACGGCGGCCCACTCCTCGTCGGTCAGATCGTTGCGGGCGTGCAAGGCGTCGACCGCGGCGAGCACCGCGCGGTCGCCCGGATCGGTCCAGCAGGCGTCGGCCGGGGACCCGGCGGTCAGCGACCGGACCTGATCGCCGGTCAGGGCCGCCTTGGCGGCGAACAGCGCGATGTGGATGCCCCACTCGTACTCGGCGCCGCACAGCGCGGTCGTCCGGTCGATGACCAGCTCGCGGTGGCGCAGCGACAGGGCGCACCGCCGGGACAGGTAGTAGCTGCCCCATCCCTGGATGCCGCGGGCCCGGTCCGGGCGGTGCGCGAACGCGCGGAACAGCGAGATCGGCGGGCCGAGGGCGGTGAGGGCGGCGTCGTACGGCGGCTCGACCAGCGGCACCCTCGACTGATTCGGATTCCGAAGCATGGCGGCACGGTAGCATCGGCGCTTCGAAAAAAGAAGCGAGTCCCGCACCTGTCGGCGGCGGGTGAGAACCAGCGTCGTGTCGATCGCCCGGCGGCTCCGTCAGGCGTCGCGCAGGCGGGTTTTCTGGACCTTGCCCATCGCGTTGCGGGGCAGGGCGTCGACCAGCCGGACCGTGCGTGGTCGTTTGTGGGCGGCCAGGCGCGCGGCCACGAAGGCGATCAGGTCGGCCTCGGCGATCGGGCCGGCCTCCGGCACCACGAACGCGGTGATGCGTTCGCCCAGGTCCGGGTCGGGCAGGCCGATCACGGCGGCCTCGCGCACGGCCGGGTGCAGCAGCAGGGCGTCCTCGACCTCGCCGGCGCCGACCCGGTACCCGCCGGTCTTGATCAGGTCGGTGGAGGCGCGGCCGACGATGCGGTGCCAGCCGTCAGGGGCGATCGTGGCGACGTCGCCGGTGGTGAACCAGCCATCCGTCAACGGGGCGGGACCGTGGCGCAGGTAACCGTCGAACATGGTGGCTCCGCGGACCTGCAGCTGCCCGATGGTGCTCCCGTCGGCGAGGAGCACCGCTCCCGACTCGTCCACCAGGCGCGACGCGATGCCGTCCAGCGGCAGACCCACCTGGCCGGGCCGGCGTTCGCCGCCGGCCCGGGCGCTGATCGTGATCAGGGTCTCGGTCATGCCATACCGCTCGATCGGGGCCTGTCCGGTCAGGGCCGCCAGCTCGTGGAAGACCGGCGCGGGCAGCGGCGCGCTGCCGGAGACGAGCAGGCGCGCCGGGGCGAGAGCGCGGGCGGCCGCCGGCTCCGCAGCGACCCGGGACCAGACGGTGGGCACGCCGAAATACATGGTTCCGCTGCTTGACGCGTACGCCGAAGGGGTCGGCCGCCCGGTGTGCGTGAGCCGCCCGCCGATCCGGAGCGGGCCGAGGGCGCCGAGGACCAGGCCGTGCACGTGATAGAGCGGCAAGCCGTGCACCAGGGTGTCGGCGGGGGTCCACTCCCACGCCGCGGCGAGCGCGTCGAGGTCGGCGGCGATGGCGGCCCGGGAGATGACCACGCCCTTGGGTTTGCCGGTGGTGCCGCTGGTGTAGAGGACGAGCGCCGGGCTCGCCGGGGCCGGCTCGACCGGAACGGTGGAGGACCGCGCCGTACGGGTGATCGGCATGCCACCCGGCCCGTCGGACAGCAGCAGCGTGGCCCCGGAGTCGCTGAGGATGTGCTCGCGTTCGAGCACGCCCGCGTCCGGCGGGATCGGCACCACCGGCACCCCGGCCAGCAGCGCCCCGGTGATCGCCGCAATGGTGGCCGCTCCCGGGGTGGCGTCGACCGCGACGATCGGCGCCCCCGCGATCTGTTCGGCGATCGAGGCCGCCCAGCCGAGCAGGTCGTGTCGCGCGAACCGGCCGTCCGGGGTGACCAGGGCATCGGCGAGATCTTCGGGATCGAGCAGAGCGGTCAGCAGCATGCCCCGCATCCTGACATGCCCGGCTCAGGCCACCTGCATCCGCTCGCAGAGGCCCCGCAGCTCGGAGCCGCCGGCCTGCCGCTGGGCCCGTTCCAGCAGCGCCCGGGTGGTTTCCTGGGCCACCGCCGAGGTGTGCACGTGCTGCGGCGCGATGCGTTCCGCGGTGAGCAGGAAGCGGATCGCCTCCCGGTCCTTGCGCAGCCGGGCCAGGGCGCGGGCGGTGTCGGCGTAGTAGAAGACCTGCCGGAAGCCGGCCGCGATGGCGGCGGGCTCGGTGCCGCGGGCCACCTCGGCGGCGCGGCCGGGCTCGTCGCCGTCGACCTCGATGCCGATCCGCCAGATGCCGACGTTGGTCGGCCCGAAGTAGAGGCCCATGGTGGCGGTCTCGCCGGTGCGGGCGGCCAGTTCGGTGGCCGCGGCGGCCCAGGTGCGGCTGTCGTCGAGGTTGCGGCGGCCACGGCTCGCGTACGCGCAGAGCAGTTGCAACGTGCCCACCACCTCGGCGCTCCCGGCCCGGCCGTGCAGGTCGTCGATCGCCCGGCCGGCGAGGGCGAGCGCACGGTCGAAGGAGTCGCAGGCCATGGCTGCGCCGGCGCGCGCGAAAGCCGCGTACCCCCGCAGCAGTGGATCGCCGGCTGCCTCGGCCGCGTCCCGGCAGCGCTCGGCGCCCAGCCAGGCGTCGGCGGGGTGGCCGAGGTTGCGCAGCAACGAGGAGGCGATGAAGGTTGGCGGAGCATTCGAGGGCGGCGGCGATGTCGGCCAGCATGAAGCGGTTGTCCGCCGCCTGCCGCCCCCGTTCGATCCGGCTCCAGGTGGCGTGGGAGATGCCGGCGCGGCTGGCGGCATGCCGGATGCTCCAGCCGCGCAGCAGGCGGCGGGCCTGGATGCGTTCGCCGATGCTCGGGTCTGCGGTGAGTCGTGGAGTCATGCCCGGACCGTAACCGCGGCCGGCGCTATCCGCGGTCCAAGCCTGTACCGGCAATCGTGTCCAGCTCGTCGAGCGCGTCGGCCGGCAGTTTCAGCGACGCCGCGGCCATGTTCTCCCGCAGGTGGGCGACCTTCGACGTGCCCGGGATGAGCAGGATGTTCGGCGACTGGTGCAACAGCCAGGCCAGCGCCACCGCCTTGGCGGTCGTCTCCAGCCGGGCGGCCACCGCGTCGAGCGTGCCGGACTGCAGCGGGTTGAAGCCGCCCAGCGGCCAGAACGGGACGTACGTGATGTCCTGCGCGGCCAGCGACGCGATCAACTGCTCGTCGCCGCGGTGCGCCACGTTGTACCAGTTCTGCACGGTGACGACCGGCGCGATGGTCTGCGCCTCGGCGACCTGCTCGGCGCTGACGACGCTCAGCCCCAGGTGCCGGATCAGGCCCTGGTCGCGCAGCTCGGCGAGGGCGGCGAACTTGTCGGCGACCGACCCGGGCACCGGCGTGTGCCCGTCGCTGCCGCCGCCGACCCGCAGGTTCACCACGTCGAGCACGTCGACGCCGAGATTGCGGAGATTGTCGTGCACCTGCGCCTTGAGCTGCTCCGGCTCCCGCGCATGCACCCACCCACCCTGGTCGTCACGCACCGCACCGACCTTGGTGACGATCAAGAGATCTTGTGTGTACGGGGCCAGAGCCTCCCGGATCAGTTGGTTCGTCACGTGCGGGCCGTAGAAGTCGGCGGTGTCGATGTGGTCCACACCCAGCTCGACCGCCGTCCGCAGCACCGCGATCGCCTCGTCGCGGTCGGCCGGGGGCCCGAAGACGCCCGGACCCGCGAGCTGCATCGCGCCGTACCCCATCCGGTTGGCCGTGGTCATGTTCTTCTCTGTCATGGGTCCAGCTTCTTCCCTCCGTGGCAGAACAGGCAGTGCTCCGCCGATCCTGGGGGTGACAGGACCAGGATCGCCACCGTCGATCGCATTACCGTGGCCCTCATGAGCGACAACACCATCGGCGAGTTCCTGCGGGCCCGCCGCGCGCTGGTGCGGCCCGAGGACGCCGGCGTGCGGGTCACCGGGGTGCGCCGGGTCGCCGGGCTGCGCCGCGAGGAGGTGGCCATGCTCGCCGGCATCAGCGGCGACTACTACCTGCGGCTCGAGCAGGGCCGCGACCGCAACCCGTCGCTGGGAGTCCTGGAGGCGATCGCCCGGGTGCTGCAGCTCGACGAGGCTGCCACCGACTACCTGATCGGCCTGGCCACGCCGAAACCCCGCCGGGCCCGCCGGCCGCGCCGGGAAACCGTGCCGGCCGGCATCCGACAGTTGCTGGACGCGCTCGCTCTGCCCGCGTTCGTCGAGGGCCGCTACTTCGACGTGCTCGCCGCCAACCCGCTCGCGACCGCGCTGTCATCGAACCTGCAGCCCGGCCGCAACCGGATGCTGTCGGTCTTCCTCGACCCGCAGGAACGCGCGCTCTACCCGGACTGGGAGCGCGACACCGCGGTGCTGGTCGCCGGCTTCCGGGAATCGGTCGGCACCGACACCGACGACCCACGGTTCGTGCAGCTCGTCGGGGAGCTGTCACTGTCCAGCGAACAGTTCCGCCAACTGTGGGCGCGGCACGACGTGCAGACCCGCGACGGCCGGCCCACCCGCCTCGAGCACCCGCAGGTCGGCGAGCTCAGCCTGCGCCGGGAGAAGCTGACCATCGGCGAGGCGCCCGGCCAGCTGCTGGCCGTCTACCACGCCGAACCGGGCAGCGAGAGCGCCGACAAGCTCGCTCTGCTGGCCTCCGCGGCGGCCGGGCGACCTCTAAAGCGGGCTTCCGCGCCGCCGATGAGTACGGCGTAGTCGTTCGCCCCCCGGAACGGAGAGCCGTGCACACCGTCGTCATCACCCCTGGATCCACGGCGTGACCTGGCTCTGGGCCGGTCTCGCGGTAGTCCTCGTGGTCGGCGCGTACGTCGTCGGCGCCCACCGCCAGCGCGGCCGCGACCTGCACGCCTTCGAAACCTCGCTCGCTCTTGTGGCGCCCGGGGTCGCCGGCACGCCCACCTTCGACCTGAGCGCCCTCGGAGCGACGCTGGCCGAGCGGCAGGCCGAGGTCGAGCAGATGAGGGCCGACCGGGAGTCCCGGGCCCGCGCCACCGAGCAGGAGCAGCGCCAGCTCAACGGCCGGCTGCGCCGCCGCGCCAAGGAAGCCATCGACGACACCGGCGCGGTCATCGGCGAACGCCTCCGCGACGTCGTCGAGCAGGTCGGCGCGGCCCGCCAGGCGGCCAACGCCACCCACGAGCGGGTGTCCACCACCAGCGCCGCCGCGGCCACCATGGTGCGCCGGGCCCGCAGCGCCGACGAGGCCGCGACCGCGCTCAACGACTCCCTGCACCAGGTCGCCGGCATCGCCGGCGTGATCAGCGAGATCGCCACCCAGACCCGGATGCTCGCCCTGAACGCCACCATCGAGGCGGCCCGGGCCGGCGCGGCCGGCAAGGGCTTCGCGGTCGTCGCCGCCGAGGTGAAGAACCTCGCCGACACCACCGCCGACTCCACCGACAAGATCGCCGCGACGATCGCCGCCCTCGAAGCCGACGTGGCCGCGATGGGCGGCACGCTGACCGCGATCGTCTCCGACGTCGACGTGATCGAGCAGGCGATGGGCCTGCTCGACGGCATCGCCGACGACCAGCACCAGATCGTCGAACGCCTGAACACCACCGTCGACGCCACGATGCTGCAGATCCAGGACCTCTCCGAGGTGGCCGAACGCCTGGAACGCCGCCGCGCCGACCGCCTGGCCGCCACCGGCATCGTCCGGGTGCGCGTGCCGTCCCGCCCGGAGCCGGTCGCCGGCCGCCTGACCGACCTGAGCGAGGGCGGCCTGGGCTGCACACTGCCGGCCCGCACCCCAATCGCGGTCGGCGACGCCGTCCAGATCGCCACCGAGATCAACGGCACCCCGGTCACCGTGACCGGCCGGGTGGCCCGCCGCCGCGAGCGCGGCGACGACATCGAACTGGGCATGGAACTGACCGACGTCGGCCCGGAGGCCCACCGCCAGATCGAGGCCCACATAAACCGAGCCTTCGAGACCGCCTAGAGGCCGTTTTTCCTTGAGACTGGGGTCTGGTGATGCCGACGAGGCCCCGATATCCAGGATTTCGGGCCCGGTTTGCCGTTCAGGCGCCGAGGCAGACGAATCCGGTGCCGCCGGCCGTGCCGGCCAGGGCCTCGGCCGGAGCCTGGCCGGCCGCCAGGGCCCGGTGGAAAGCGATCATCGCGTCGGTGGCGGCCTCGTCCGCCACCCGGGCGACGCTTGCCACCACGGTGGCGGTGCCGGCGGCGAGCAGCGCCGACGCCATGCCGAACGTCTCGTCCCCCGGCCGCACCTCGGTCAGCCCCAGCTCGCAACTGGCCAGCACGACCACGCCGGGCGCGTGCGCCAGCCGGGGCAGGTCGTAGCCGAGCAGCGGACCGCCCGCCAGATCCAGCGCCGAGAACAGCGGGTTCTCCACCTCGTGCCGGCCGTGCGCGGCCAGGTGCGCCAGCCCGGCCCCGTCCAGGGCGGCCAGCGTCGCCGCGGGTGTGGCCGCCTCGCCCGTGAGCACCGTCGCGCCGACCCGGACCCGCGCGATCGCCTCGACCTCCTCCGCGCCACGCGCGATCTCCGGGCCGGCCACCAGAACCGTCTGGCCCCGCAGCGTCCGGCCCAGCGCCGTCTGGCCCAGCGCCGTCTGGCCCAGCGCCGTCCGGCCCAGCGGCATGAGGCCCGGCCGCGTCTGGCTCCGTGCGGCGGTGCGTTCCCGGGCCGCCAGCCAGGCCGTGGCCGACGGTGCGACCGTTACCGGCCGGCCGGCGCAGGATGGCAGCATTCCCCACGGCGCCGTCATCAGCAGTCCCGTCGGCACCACTACCAGGGCGCGGTCGCCGATCAGCGCGCGAATCGGATCCAGCACAGCCGCCTGCAACGCCGCCGCATCCCGGCGGGTGGCGGCGGCGAGGGCCGCGGCAAGCCGCTCCGGCATCGCCCGTCCGGCGCCGGTGTCGAGGTCGGCGCGAAGCCGCAGAACGGCCTCCTCGGCCCGGGCCATCGGCCCGAGAGCATGCAGGGTGACGGCGGAGCGGTCCACTACCAGCGCGTGCAGAGTTTCACCCCCGCAGATGTACGACACCAGCACCGTCTCACCCAGCGCCGCCCGCACCGCCCCCAGCGGCACGACGGTGGCCCCGCCCGCTCCGCCGCGAACCGACCAGGCGCGCTGCCGGATCCGCCGCTGCAGCGCGCCCGCCCGCCCGCGCAGCCCGCCGACCGGCTGCCCGTCGAGCTCCGCCGCCCGGATGGCCTGCCGGGTCTGCCGCAGGTCCTCCAGCGCCGACGCGAACTCCGGATCCGCCGGCGGCCGTACCGGTGACAACCGCAGCGCCTGCGCCCGCACCCGCTCCGACCACCGGAAGACCACACCCGGCCGCCCGTCGGCGACGGCGCCGGCCAGTCCCGCCCGGGCCAGGTCGCGTCCGAGCGCCGAGGCCCCGGTCTGCAGATCGAGACTCCCGAACCGCCCCCGGTACCGGTGCAGCGTCGCCATCCCGGCCGCCAGCTCCCGCGAGGCCGCGCCGGCGTGCCCGGCGGCCCCCTCGACCTCGGCCCGGGCCAGCCGCCACAGCAGCCGGGTGTCCAACCGGTCGCTGCGCCCCGGCACCCCCGCCCGAGCCATCATCCGAGCCGCCACCTGCGGCCGGTCGGCAACCGTCGCCCGAGCCGCGACGAGGGTGGCAACAAGCGCATCCTCGACCAGCCCCAGCCGCCGCAGTTCCCGCGCAAGCCGCCGCGCCCGACCCGCAACCACGGCCCGCCCGGCCGCCGCCCCACCAATCCCTGCCGTCTCGGTGGGCGTGCTGACCTTGGGTGAAGGTGAGGTCGAGGTTGATGTTGAGGTTTGCCATACCGCAGCGGCCGCTGCCCTCGCGCGGTCGTTTTCGCTGCTCAGAGGCGTACCTGGAGGTGAAGTCGAGGTTGAGGGTTGGGGGTTTTCGGGGGTCAGGGTCTCCAGAGTTGCGCGCAGGGCCAGGAGGTCGGCCAAGGCCGCGCGGCGACGGTTCTTGCGGCGGGCGAAATCGGCTCGTGCGGCTGCCGCCCACTCCAGTGCGGCCTCGGGCCGGCCGGCCAGCAGGGCCGCCTCGGCCCTCCCCTGCAGGGCCTCGGCCCGGGTGTGGTCCTGGCGAAGTTCGGTGGCCAGGGCGACCGAGTCGGCGAGTTCGCGGTCGGCCTCGGCGAACAGGCCGGCCGCCACCAGGGCGCGGGCCGTCTCCAGGTAGAGGCCGGACAGGCGGCCGGGGATGAAGCGCTCGTAGTCGGGGCGGGCCGCCGCGAACGCGCCCAGCGCCGCCGGCAGGTTGCCGGCCACGACCTCGAGGCAACCGACGTTCACGCGCAGCAGCGGGGTGACCGGGTCGAAGCCGTGCCGCAGGGCGATCCGGAGCGCCCGGTCCAGGTCATCGCGGGCCGCACCCACCCGGCCGGCATCAAGATGGAGCAGGCTGCGATTGTTGAGCGCCTTCACCAGGTCGAGCGGCTCGGCCAGGCCGGCGATCGCCCGGTCGAACTCGGGCAGGGCCAGGTCGTTACGGCCGTTGCGGCGCAACATCACCGCCCGCTGGCCGTGCACCACCGCCCGGCCGGACGGCGGGAGCAGCGGCTCGGCCTCGTCGAGGAGGCGGAAGCCGAGGTCGACCCGGCCCCGCTCGGACTCGGCCCAGGCGAGGCTGATCAGCAGCAGGCCGCGTACCCCCGGTTCGGCATCCGCCGCCAGCCGCAGGGCCGCCCGCAGCCGGCGCACCGCCAGCGTCGGCCGGCCGTCCTGGTTGGCCGCGTGGCCGGCGGCGTACAGCCGGCCGGCCCGGGCCGGAAGCCCGGGCGGCACGGTGACGGTCGGCCGGGCCGGGAGCCCGGCCGGCGCGGTCACAGCAGGAGCGATGGCGTCACCACCCGGGGCGTGCCGTGGATGACCAACTGGGCCAGGCCGTGCGGGACGCCGTCGAGGACGAAACGGCCGCTCTCGTCGGCGGTGACGGTGCGGGCCGGAGCCGGGGACGGCAGCCGCAGCTCCACCGTCAGAGCGGCGACCGGGGCCAGCCAGCCGTCGAGGCGGACGAGGCCGTCGGGTCGCTCCAGGACGGTAATCATCACGGTGCGGCTGGTGGCGTCGAAGGTGATGGTCCGGGCTCGTTCGCCGGCGCGGGCGGCCGGGGCGGCCGACTCGGCCAGCCGGGCCACCTCGTCCTCGAGGCCGGTGAGGGCGAGCGCGAACAGGACCCGTTCGTCCAGGTCGGGCGGTGGCGGGTCGTAGCGGGCGATCCGATGGAGGATGTCGCGGTCGAGGTCGTCGAGCGGGTCGGTCATGACGCGCCCCAGACCGGGTCGGCGAGCAGGGCGGCGCGGAGCTTGGCCAGGCAGCGGGACCGGGTCGGGCCGATGCTGCCGTGTGGCATGCCGAACGCCTCGGCGATCACCGTGTAGTCCGGCCGGTCCACCTGGGCGACCACCCGCAGCAGGTCCCGGCAGCGCTGGGACAGCACCTGGAAGTGCCGCCACAGCACCCGGTCACGCTCGTCGGTCATCAGCCGCTCGTCCGGCGCCGGCTCGGTGTCGACCGCCGCCTCGACGGCGATGCCGCCGTCGGGAACGTCGCGCCGGGCCCGCTGCTGCCGGTGCCACGCCTCGCGGCGGGTGGTGGTGATCAGCCAGGCGGTGACGGCCCGGGGCGTACGGATCTCGTGCAGCCGCCGCAGCAGTTCCAGCCAGGAGGTCTGCACCACGTCGGCAGCGTCCTCGGTGCCCAGCCCCTGACCCCGGGCGACCCGCCACAGCACCGGGTTGAGGGCTCGGACGAGCTCGCGCAGCGACTCCCGGTCGCCGTCGCGAGCCCGTTCGAGCAGGGTGCCGAGCTCGGCGTCAGACCACATGCGGGCGGGCCAGGTCGCCCGCGTACGCGGCGGCGGAGAACGACGTGCCGCTCCAGTGCGCCCACTGGTCCGGCGGCAGGGTGCTGACCATCTCGACGCCGTCGCGGTAGCGGTCGACCCAGTCGCCGTAGTTGCTGAACGCGGCGTGGTACCGCCCGAACCCGGTGCCGACCGCGGTGACCATGGGGAACGCCGCCGGGAAGATCTCCTCGCCGACGTGGTCGTTGCCGGCCGACGCGACCAGCGCGACCCCGCGGTCGGCGAGCAGTTGCAGCGGGCCCCGCATGTCGGTGAGGGCCTGCTGGTCACTGTGGTCGCCGGGTTCCCGGCCGAACGCCATGCAGATCACGTCGAGCGGATTGTTCGCGTCGACGTGGCGGACCAGCCAGTGCAGCGCGCTGGTCACGGTGGACTCGTTGACCTTGCCGTCGGGGCTCATCACCTTGATCGACAGGATGCGGGCGCTGGGCGCGGCGGCCCGGATGATCCCGGCGATGAAGGTGGCGTGCCCGGACTCGGCGTCGTCGTGACCGAGGTCCTCACCGAAGTCGGCCCCACCCGGACCGTGCGGGATGTCACGACCGTGCGGGATGTCACGACCGTGCGGGATGTCGCGGCCGTGGCTGCGGGCGACCCGGCCGAGCTCCTCGAGCGGCGAGAGCCACGGGTCGGGCAGCTCCCCCGCATCCAGCAGGAACGGGTCGTCCGGGTCGTGCGCCGGGAACCACGGGTGCGGCTGGACGCCGCTGTCGAGCAGCGCGACGACCGGGCGGCGCAGCGCGCCGGGGACCGGCTCCCACGGCAACGGTTTCTGCGCGGCGGTGGGGTGCAGGGAGTAGAGAAACCCGTGCGGGATGTCCCGCCCGGCCGGGTCGAGGAAGTGCTCGCCGGGCGGGTTCAGGAATCGGGTGCCGGCCACCATCGTCGGGTCCAGCCGCACCTCGCCGGCGGAGCCGAGCTCCTCCAGCTTGGCCTGGACCTGGCTCGCGGTCACCCCGGCGGTGGTCACCGGCACGATCAGGCGCGGGTGGGGCGCCTCGATCGGCTGACCGAGGGGCCGGCCGAGATCGTTCTCCTCGAGAAGGTCGTTGAGCCGCTCGACCTCCTTGTGGTCGGCCGTGGCCAACGTGAGGGTGTCGTTGCTGTAGAAGTCGTTGCGCATGTCGTCCGCCTCCAGGCTGGGCGTCTACGTCGGTCACCCATGAGGTGGCCGGATGGGGTTGCGCAGATACCCATCGTGTCGAGCCTGGACAAAGAACACCGTCACCCGAACGGTCACGCGTCGGGGAACACCTGGTCCACCATCGTCAGCAGCGTGGCGGTGAGGAGTTTGTGCACCTGGGCGCGGGTGAGGTCGCCACGCTGGAGCCACTCCCGGGCGGTCGATGTCGCGAGGCCGACATAGGAGCGGGCCATCGCGTGCAGGGCACTGTTGCCGCCGGGCCGGCCGACGGCGGTGAGCACCTGGTCGGCGGCGACGTCGATGGCCTCGGAGATGACCCGGTCGACGTCGGCGTCGGCGGCCATCCCGCCGGCCGTGATCGCGCCGAGCCAGGAGGTGGAGTGCCGGGACACCACGTCGAGGAACCAGGAGACGATGGAGTCGGCGCGGGTGGGCAGGTCGCCCGGTGGCACGCGAGCCAGGGCCGACGGCGGGACGGTCAGCATCACCCGGATCACCTCCAGGTACAGCTCTTTCTTCGTACCGAAATAGTGGTTCACCAGGCCTCGGGCGACGCCCGCGCCGCGCGCGACGTCGCCGGTCGAGACGTCGGCCCAGCCGCGCTCGCCGAACAGTCGCACCGCGACGAGAAGGATCTGCTCGCGCCGGGCGTCCGGCTCCAGCCGGCGGCGCTGGCCCACGTCCACAGTCACGAAGTGGACCTTACGGCACGGCGCTTGTTGACACTCTGCCAACAAGTCGTAAGAGTGATGCCATGCCCACTCCCGGACTGGACGGGTATATCCCGTCGTGGCACAAGCCGGAGCACGACGACCTCGCCGAGCTCGCGCGCGACTTCTTCGCCAAGGAGGTGCTGCCGCACGCCGAGCGCCTGGAACGGCAGGGCCATCCCGACCGCGAGCACTATCTGAAGGCCGGTGAGCTCGGCCTGCTCGGCCTGTCGGTGCCGGAGGAGTTCGGCGGCGGGGGCGGCGACTTCACCCACGAGGCGGTGCTGCTGCACGAGCAGCAGCACGTCGGCGAGGGCAGCCTGGGTCTGGCCGTGCACAGCGGCATCGTGACCGGCTACGTCGTGGAGTACGGCACCGAGGAGCAGAAGCGGCGCTGGCTGCCGGGGCTCTGCAGCGGCGAGCTGGTCGGCGCGATCGCGATGACCGAGCCCGGCGGCGGCTCCGACCTGCAGGCGATCCGCACGAAGGCGGTGCGCGACGGCGACGACTACGTCATCACCGGGTCGAAGACGTTCATCACCAACGGCGGCGTCGCCGACCTGGTCATCCTGGCCCTCAAGACCGACACGAGCCAGGGCGCGGCCGGCATCAGCCTGGTGGTGGCCGAGATCAAGAACGACCCGCCCGGGTTCCGCCGCGGCCGGCTGCTCGAGAAGATCGGCCTGCACTCCAACGACACCGCCGAGTTGTTCTTCGACGACTTCCGGGTGCCGGCGACCAACCTGCTCGGGGCCGAGGGCGGCGGGTTCTTCCAGATGATGCAGCAGCTGCCGCAGGAGCGCCTGGTCATCGGGGTCGGCGCGGTCGCGGCGATGCAGCGGGCGGTCGAGCTGGCGGTGGCGTACGCGAAGGAGCGCACCGCCTTCGGCAAGACCGTGTTCGCCCACCAGAACACCCGGATGGTCCTCGCCGACTGCGCCACCCGCACCCGCGCGTCGCGGATCTTCCTGGACGACTGCATCACCCGGCACGCCCGCGGTGAGCTGGACGTGCCGACCGCCGCGATGGCGAAGCTGTGGCTCACCGAGGGTCAGTGCGAGGTGGTCGACAAATGCCTGCAGATCTTCGGCGGGTACGGCTACACCACCGAGTACCCGATCGCCAAGATGTACGCCGACGCGCGCGTCCAGAAGATCTACGGCGGCACCAACGAGATCATGAAGGAGCTGATCGCGCGTGTCCTCTGAGGCTTTCGTGTACGACGCGGTGCGCACCCCGCGTGGCCGCGGCAAAGACAACGGCGCGCTGCACGGGGTCAAGCCGATCTCCCTGGTCACGGGTCTGATCGACGCGCTGCGGGAACGCAACCCCGGGCTCGACCCCGCAGCGATCGACGACCTCGTGCTCGGCATCGTCTCGCCGATCGGGGAACAGGGCGGCGATCTTCCCCGGGCCGCCGCGCTCCTGGCCGGTCTGCCGGACACCGTGGCCGGCGTGCAGCTCAACCGCTTCTGCGGCTCCGGCCTGGAGGCGGTCAACCAGGCCGCGGCGCGAGTGAAGAGCGGCTGGGAGCACCTGATCCTGGCCGGCGGCGTCGAGTCGATGTCACGCAACCCGATGGGCTCGGACGGCGGCGCCTGGTTCCTCGACCCGGAGACCAGCCTCGCGACCGGGTTCGTCCCGCAGGGCATCAGCGCCGACCTGATCGCCACGGTCGAGGGCTTCGGCCGCGACGACGTCGACGGTTACGCGCTGCGCTCGCAGGACCGGGCGGCGAAAGCCGCAGCCGGCGGCCATTTCGCCCGCTCGCTGATCCCGGTGACCGACGCGAACGGCCTGACCGTCCTGGCCGCGGACGAGCACCCCCGCCCGGACACCTCCCGGGAGGGCCTGGCCAAGCTCAAGGCCTCGTTCGCGGCGATCGGCGAGGCGGCCGGCTTCGACGCCGTGGCGCTGCAGAAATACCACTGGGTCGAGAAGATCAACCACGTCCACCACGCCGGCAATTCGTCGGGAATCGTGGACGGTGCGGCACTGGTCGCGATCGGCAGCGCGGAATACGGCGAAAGGACTGGGCTGACCCCCCGAGCCCGAATTGTCGCAGCGGCGGTCACCGGCGCCGACCCGACGATCATGCTGACCGGACCCATCCCGGCAACGCAAAAGGCACTCGCGGTCGCGAAGCTCCAGATCAGCGACATCGACCTCTTCGAGATCAACGAGGCGTTCGCGGCGGTCGTGCTGAAGTACGAGCGGGACCTCGGCCTCGACCCGGAGAAGGTCAACGTCAACGGCGGCGCGATCGCCCTCGGCCACCCGCTCGGCGCGACCGGCGCGATGCTGCTGGGCACCGCCCTGGACGAGCTCGAACGGCGCGACCAGCGCCGCGCCGTGATCACCCTGTGCATCGGCGGCGGCATGGGCGTCGCCACCGTGATCGAGAGGCTTTCATGATCCGTTACGAGCGTGCGGCGGACGGGATCGTCACCCTCACCATCGACGACCCGGACCAGTCCGCGAACACGATGAACCTCGCCTACGCGGCCGCGATGACCGCGACGCTGGACCGCCTCGAGGCCGAGCGGGACGACGTCACCGGCGTGATCGTGACCAGCGCGAAGACGACGTTCTTCGCGGGCGGCGACGTGCCGATGATGAGCCGGATCACCGACGCCGACGTGCCGGAGCTCTTCGCGCTGCTCACCACGATCAAGCGGGACTTCCGGCGGCTCGAGACCTATGGCCGGCCGGTCGTGGCGGCGATCAACGGGGCGGCGCTCGGCGGTGGCCTGGAGGTGGCCCTCGCGTGCCACCACCGGATCGCGCTCGACGCGAAGGGCACCCGCCTGGGATTCCCGGAAGTCACGCTCGGCCTGCTGCCGGGCGCGGGCGGGGTGACCCGCACGGTCCGCCTCCTGGGCATCGCCCCGGCCCTGATGACCTGGCTGCTCACCGGCCGGCGGTTCAAACCGGCCGACGCGAAGGAGAACGGCCTGGTCGACCAGATCGCGTCGACCGAGGCCGAGCTGATCACCCTGGCCCGGGAGTGGATCATCACGAACCCGGACGCCGCCCAGCCGTGGGACCGGCCGGGTTACCGGATGCCGGGCGGCACCCCGGCGAACCCGAAGCTCGCCGCCCAGTTGCCCGCCTTCCCGGCCACGCTGCGCAAACAGCTCAAGGGCAACCGGCTGCCGGCGCCCGAGGCGATCCTGGCCACCGCGGTCGAGGGCGCCCAGGTCGACTTCGAGACCGCCCAGCTGATCGAGACGCGCGGCCTGATCCGCCTGCTCACCGGCCAGATCGCCAAGAACATGATGGGCGCTCTCTTCTTCGACCTGCGCGCGGTGAACGGCGGGCTGGCCCGTCCGCAGGTGACGACCCTGCCGGCCACCAAGGTGGCGGTGCTCGGCGCCGGGATGATGGGCGCCGGGATCGCCGCGGCGTGCGCCCGGGCCGGCCTGGAAGTGGTCGTCAAGGACGTGACCCCCGAGCTCGCCGCCCGCGCGGCCGGACCGGGCATCGTCACCACCGCCGACGTCGGCGACCTGCGCGGCTGCGACGTCGTCATCGAGGCCGTCTTCGAGGACCCGGCGCTCAAGGCCGCGGTGTTCGCCGAGGTCGAACCGGTCCTCGCGCCCGGCGCCCTGCTCGCCTCCAACACGTCCACCCTGCCGATCACCGGGCTGGCCGGCTCGGTCAGCCGGCCCGCCGACTTCATCGGCATGCACTTCTTCTCCCCCGTCGGCAAGATGCCGCTGCTGGAGATCGTGGCCGGCGAGAAGACCCGGGACGAGGCGGTGGCCCGCGGGTTCGACCTCGGCCGGCGCATCGGCAAGACGCCGATCGTGGTCAACGACGGCCGCGGCTTCTTCACCAGCCGGGTCATCGGCAAGTTCATCGACGAGGCAATCGGGATGCTCGCCGAGGGGGTCCCGGCGCCGTCGATCGAGCAGGCCGCGCTGCAGGCCGGCTATCCGACCGGGCCGCTCGCCCTGGCCGACGAGGTCAGCCTCACCCTGGTCCAGCGGATCCGGCGGCAGTTCGAGGCGGCGGCCGGCGACGCCTTCGAGCGGCAGCCCTCGCACGACCTGGTCGACCGGATGGTCGACGAGCACGACCGCCCCGGGCGGGCCGGCGGGCGTGGCTTCTACGCGTACACCCCACAAGGCAGGCGGACCGGCCTCTGGGACGGCCTCGCCCAGCTCGCCACCCCCGAAGGCCGCGGGGTTCCGTTCGATGATCTCCGCGACCGGTTCCTGTTCGCCGAGGCCCTGGACGCGCAGCGCTGTCTCGCCGAAGGCGTCCTGCGCACCGAGGAGGACGGCAACGTCGGCTCGATCCTCGGCATCGGCTACCCGGCCTGGACCGGCGGCGTGCTGCGCTTCGCCAAGCAGCACGACGATTTCGACGGGCGCGCCGCCCAGCTGGCCAAGCGCTACGGCGACCGGTTCGCAACCGCATGAGCGGGCCACTTTCCGGCATTCGGGTCGTCGAGCTCGCCGGCCTCGCGCCCGCCCCGTTCGGCTGCATGATCCTCGCCGACCTCGGCGCCGACGTCGTGCTGGTCGACCGGCCCGGCGGCAACGGCATCGCGCCGCCGCCCGGCCCGCTGCAGCGCGGCCGCCGGGCGGTCACGCTCGATCTCAAGACCCAGGCCGGCATCTCCGAGCTGTCCCGCCTGATCGCGAAGGCCGACGTCTTCGTCGAAGGCTTCCGCCCGGGCGTCACCGAGCGCCTCGGCGTCGGACCCGAGCAAACCGAGAAGATCAACCCCAGGCTGGTGTACGCGCGGATGACCGGCTGGGGTCAGGACGGGCCCCTTGCTCCACGCGCCGGGCACGACATCGACTACATCGCGATCGCCGGCGCGCTCGAACCGATCGGGCGAGCCGGTGTCCGGCCGCACGCGCCGCTCAACCTGATCGGCGACTTCGCCGGCGGCGGCATGCTGATGGCCCTCGGCATCCTCGCCGCCCTGCTCGAACGGGAGCGCTCCGGCCGGGGCCAGGTCGTCGACGCCGCCATGGTCGACGGGTCGGCGCTGCTCATGACGTTCATCCACGGCATGGAGGCGGCCGGTATGTGGCCGTTCCCGCGCGGCGAGAATCTGCTCGACGGCGGCTCGCCGTTCTACGACACCTACCCGGCGGCGGACGGCGGTTACGTCGCGGTCGGCGCCCTCGAACCGCCGTTCTACGCCGCCCTGCTCGCCGGGCTGGGCCTTTCCGGCGAGGATCTGCCCGCCCAGTACGACCGGGACGGCTGGCCCGTACTCCGGGATCGGTTCTCCTCGGTCTTCGCCACGAAGACCCGGGACGAGTGGGCGGCCGTCTTCGCCGGCACCGACGCCTGCGTCGCGCCGGTCCTGACCCCCTTCGAAGCGCCGGACCACCCGCACAATCGTGCCCGCGGCTCGTTCGCCGAGATCGGCGGCGTCGTCCAGCCGGTGCCGGCCCCCCGTTTCGGCCGCACCCCGCCTCCGATACCAGCACCGTTGGCCGAGACCACCGTCGACGAGGTCCTTGCAACCTGGTAACTCCTCAGGCGCGGGCCCCGGACGCCGAAATCTCCGGGGATGAGCGCGAGCATGGAACCTTCCGTAATGCGAAAGCGGCGCACCCTCGAGGGCGCCGCCTTCGTGGCGCGCGGTCTGGGCCTGGTCTGCACGCTGATCTTCCTGGCCGGAGCGCTCGGCCCGGCCAGTGAGCACGTGCCGCCGACGCTGCGCACCTCGTGCATCCTCGGGGTGTTCCTGATGGTCTGCGGCAACGTGGTCGCGGCGATCAACTTCCGGCGGCCGACCGGCCCACGGTACTCCGCCTACAGCGCCATCCAGGTCGGCATCGACACCAGCACCGTGATGGGCATCGTGGTCTGGGCCCAGGGCTACAGCGGGCAGACCGCGTGGCCGCTGCTGATGATCGCGATCGTGGTCGGCGCCTACCGGCACCGGCTCGCCGGATCACTGGTCGTCTGGTCGGTCACCTCGGCCGGTTTCGTCGTCGCCATGAACGTCATCCCGTCCCCGGCCCTGCGCACCGGCGAGCTGCCGATGTGCCTGATGGTCGGCCTGATCGTGGCGGTGCTCAGCGGCATCCAGGGCGAGGCCTTCGCCCGGCAGGTGCGGGAGCTCGAACTGGCCCGGCGGGCGATGCAGCACCAGGCCCACCACGACGGGCTCACCGGCCTGCCCAACCGCGAGCAGGTCGACGCGTACGCCGCGGCCCAGCGCGGCCGCTCCCTGGCCGTGCTCGTGCTCGACCTCAACGGCTTCAAGCTGGTCAACGACGTCCGCGGCCACGCCGTCGGCGACCGCCTCCTGCAGGAGGTGAGCCACCGCCTGGCCACCGGCCTGCGCGAGGGCGACCTGGCCGGCCGGATCGGCGGCGACGAGTTCATCGTGCTGATGCCGGGCGCCGACGAGCACACGGCCGCCGAGCTGGCCGACCGTCTGCGCGACGACATCCGCCGCCCGGTGGTCATCGACGGCGACGAGGTCGCGGTCGGCACCAGCATCGGCATCGCCTGCCGCCCGGCCGGCTCGTCCCGCACCCTGGACGACCTCACGCGTGACGCGGACACCGCGATGTACGAGGACAAGGCGCTGTCCCGTACCTGAGCAAGTCTGTTGCTTTGCGGTTGCCGGTCTCAGTGATGCCAGTCACGGGCCGATCCTGCTGACACCTGACCACCGCGATGACGCGGCGGCATATCAGCAAGGGGCAGCACATGCGGAGTCTGCACAACATCGGTGTCGCCAAGCGCCTTGGGCTCATCGTCGCCATCGGTGCCGTGCTCCTCGCCGCGCTGGCCGGCATCAACCTGGTCAGCCAGAACAACCTGGCCGCCCAGAGCCGCACCATCACCGGGCTGCAGGCCGGCCTGGCCGCGCTGCACCACCTGGACACCCGGCAGAGCGAGCTGAAGGTCGACGCCTACCGCTCGCTGCTCGGCCAGGACGTCACCCAGGACGTCAAGGACGACGTCCAGTCCTCCGTCGAGGCCGCCGACGCGGTCGCCGCCTCCGGCCTCACCGCCGACCAACTGGCCACGTTCACCAAGATCCGTCCGGACTTCGTCGACTTCAGCGCGTTCATCACCGAGTTCACCAGTGGGGCACTGACGAATCGGGCCGCCGCCGTCAAGAACATCGACGAGATCGCCGAGCGCAACCACGTCACCGACGACGAGCTGGGTGCCCTCACCGACGCCGCAACTGCCTCAGCGCTCACCGAACAGAAGAGCATGGACGACACGGTGGGCTTCACCCGTACGCTTGCCATGGTCGTTGCCCTGGTGGGGTTGATCCTGATGATTGCCCTGGCGATCCCGCTGGTCCGCTCGATCCTCAAGCCGGTCCGCCGCCTCGGCGTCGTCATCGACGCGGTCGCCGCCGGCGACCTCACCATCCGCAGCGGGATCACCAGCCGCGACGAGCTGGGCACGATGGCCGCCGACCTCGACCGCACCCTCGACTCCCTGCGCGGCTCGATGAGCACCATCGCCGCCGACGCCGACATGCTGGCCAGCGCGTCCTCCGAGCTCTCCGCCGTGTCCAGCACCATCGCCGACGCGGCCGGCAACACCAACGCGCAGACCGCGTCGGCCGCCGCCGAGGCCGAGGAGATCTCCCGCAACGTGCAGTCGGTCGCGGCCGGCTCGGAGGAGATGGGCCTGGCGATCCGCGAGATCGCCCAGAACACCAGCGAGTCCGCCCAGGTCGCCGCGGTCGCGGTGGCCGAGGCCGCCCGCGCCGGCGAGGTCATCCGTCAGCTCGGCGAGTCGTCCGCCGAGATCGGCAACGTCATCAAGCTGATCACCTCGATCGCCGAGCAGACCAACCTGCTGGCCCTGAACGCCACCATCGAGGCGGCCCGCGCCGGCGAGATGGGCAAGGGCTTCGCGGTCGTCGCCTCCGAGGTCAAGGACCTCGCCCAGGAAACCGCCAAGGCGACCGACGACATCGGCGCCCGGGTCAACGCCATCCAGCAGGACACCGACGGGGCGGTCGAGGTCATCACCCGCATCTCCGAGGTCATCGCCCAGATCAACGACTTCCAGACGACCATCGCCAGCGCCGTCGAGGAGCAGACCGCCACCACCGGCGAGATGAGCCGCAGCATCGGCGAGGTCTCCAGCGGATCCGCCCGCATCGCCACCAACATCAACGACGTGGCCACCGCCTCGGCGACGTCCCGCGAGGGCGTCGAGCAGACCCGCCAGGCCTCGGCCGAGGTGGCCCGCACCGCCGAGGACCTGCGCATGCTGGTCGCCGCGTTCAAGTACTGAGGTGTTGCCGCGCCGGCCATCCGATGGCCGGCGCGGCGTCATCACTTCTGGAAGCTCAGCAGCGTCACCCCGTCGCCGATCTTCTCCGCGCCGGTCCGCCGCCAGTTGCCGGCCAGGAACGGGAAGACGAACACCTGCAACTCGTCCACCAGGTCGTGCTCCAGCAGCGTCCGGACGAGCTGGGCGCTGCCCGGGACGACGATGTCGCCGTCGATCTCCGCCTTCAGCTTCCCCACCACCGAGGCCACGTCACCGCTCAGGACGGTGGTGCCGGACCAGGCCGGCGACTCGAGAGTGGACGACACGACAAACTTGGGCATGCTGTTCAGCCGGTCCGCCCATTCACCGGTGCGGCCCGGCCAGCGCGGGGCGAGCCACTCGTAGGTGCGCCGCCCCATCAGCATCGCGGCACTGCGAACCGCCTCCGCGCGGCCGGCCTCCGCCCACCCCGCCCGGTCCGGGTCACTGATGCGGCCGAACCAGGAATCCGGATCCGACCCGGCGTCCTCCAGGTTGATGTTTTCGCTGACGATGATTCTTGCCATCGTGGTCTCTCCGTTCACGGTGCTATGCATGTCAGACATGGAGACACCGCGGGGGCGGAAAAGGGGTCGGATGGACTTCCGGGAACTCGTCGAGCCGTACCATCGCGAGCTGCGCGCGCACTGCTACCGCATGCTCGGCTCGCTGCCGGACGCGGAGGACGCGCTGCAGGAGACGCTGCTGGCCGCGTGGCAGGGCCTCGACGGCTTCGAGGAACGCTCGTCGGTGCGCACCTGGCTCTACCGCATCGCCACGAACCGCTGCCTCAACCTGCGCCGCTCGGCCGCCCGCCGCCCACCCGCCGCGTGGGACGTGCCGGCCGTCGACCCGATCCCGCCCACCCGCCTCGGCGAGATCACCTGGCTCACCCCGTTCCCCACCACCCCCGAGGACGGCTACGAGCGGCGCGAGGACATCTCGCTGGCCTTCGTCACCGCGCTGCAGGCACTCCCACCCCGCCAGGTCGCGGTGCTGCTCCTGCGCGACGTGCTCGACTTCCCCGCCGGCGAGGTGGCCGCGATGCTCGACACCACCACCGACTCGGTCAAGAGCGCCCTGAAACGCGCCCGAGCCGGCCTGTCGCACCTCTCTTCCGAGCCGGCCGCCGCTTCCCCGGCCGAGGCCGAGATCCTGGCACGATTCGTCCGCGCCTGGGAGGCCGCCGACATCGCCGCGCTGGTCGAACTGCTGACCGACGACGTGTTCATCACGATGCCGCCGATCCCGTTCGAATACGTGGGCCGCGACCTGGTCGCCCGCTTCTGCGCCGCCCTGTTCGCCGCCGGCCGCCGCTTCGACCTGACCCCTTCACAAGCCAACGGCCAGCCGGCGTACGTCGCCCGCCTGCACGATTCCGGCGCCCCGGCCGGCCTTTACGTGCTGACCCTGCGCGGCCCCCGAATCAGCGCCCTGACCCGCTTCGACGCCACGGTTCTCCGGTCCTTCGGGGCGAAGTCCCTATCCGAGGGCGAAGATCGGGCGGCCCTGGGTGCGCAGGTGGCGTAGCGCTTCGAGGATCGAGCGGCAGTCGTCCAGGGCGTCGTGGGTGGACTCGGCCGGGCCGGGGCGGCCGAGCGCGGCGGCCAAGCCTCCCGACGGCAGGCCCGTGGTTTCCGGCAGGGCCTGGTTGAGGTACTGCCGGATGTTCAGGAACGGCGGCAGCGGGCCGGCCGGCTCGCCGTCCGGTGGGAGCTGGAGGATGAGGTTCTCGCCGAGGATGACCATGTCGTTGCCGTACGACAGGGTGTAGGCGTCGTCGCAGAACTTCAGGAAGCCGTCGAGCGCCTCGGCGAAGCTGACGCCCCGCTCCGCCACAGCCTGTTCGGTGATGCCGGTGAGCTGCTGGAAGAAGCCGGAGAGCCGCGGGTTGCGCACCGGCCGCACCAGCACCTCGAACTCGCCGTCCACGGCCAGCGTCCCGGGGTCGACCCGCAGGGCGCCGATCTGCACGATCTCGCGGAACTCGTCCGGTTTGCTCCATCCGCGCTCCTGCGCGCCGACCCAGGTGGTGAACTCGAGGTCGAAGATCACGATCACCCGCCCACGCTACCCATCGAGGCCGCACGCCAAGCCACCGCACCGCCGGGCATCATCACCCCATGGTGAAACGGGGTAAGCGGGCGAATCTGTTCGACACGGGCGGCGAGGCCGATCCACGCGACGACGGGCTGCACCAGGGCGACGAGCGGGAGACGCTGGTCGAGGCGCTCGCCGCGCGACGTCGAGCGCCAGTGGTTCCGACCTGCTACGCGAGCGGATCGACGGCCGCATCGGGCGGTGATCTACCGTCACGTCTGTATATAGTGTGCATATACAGTCGGGCAGATACGGGGGTCGTCGATGCGTGTGGTGTTGTCCAACAGCGCTGGTGTGCCGATCTACCAGCAGATCAAGGAGCAGGTCGGCGCCGCCATCCTCTCCGGTGAGCTGGCCGAGGGCAGCGCCCTGCCCTCGGTCCGCGTGCTCGCTCGTGACCTGCGGATCAGCGTCATCACCACCACCCGGGCCTACTCCGAGCTGGCCGCCGAGGGCTTCATCGCGACGGTGCCGGGCAAGGGCGCCTACGTCCGGCCGCTGGATTCGGAGCTGGTGCGGGAGCAGTTGCTGCGCCAGGTCGAGGACGGTTTGCAGACCGCGCTGGACGCCGCCCGCCGGGCCGGCCTCCAGCGCGACGACGTCGTGCAGATCCTCGACGGTCTGATCGGAGCTTTCAGTGAGCACTGACAAGGCATTCGCGCTGCGCGGGGTGGGCGCGGCGGTCAGCGGCGCTTTCGCTCTGCGGGACGTGAGCTTCGAGCTGCCGACGGGGTACGTCATGGGCCTGATCGGCGCCAACGGGGCGGGCAAGACGACGATCCTCCGGTGCCTGCTGGGCATGCGGCGGTTCGACGCCGGCGAGATCGAGCTGCTCGGCCGCCCGGTGCCCGGCCCGGTCGCGCTGCGCCAGGACGTCGGCGTGGTCCTCGACCACACGTCCCTGGTCGGCGACTGGCGGCTGTCCGGGGTCGAGCGGACGCTCCGGCCGTTCTACGACCGCTGGGACGGCGCGCGCTACCGCCGGCTGCTCGACGAGTTCGGGCTCGATCTGCGGGCCAGGGTCAAGGACCTGTCCCGGGGCATGGCGGTGAAACTCATGATCGCGGTGGCGCTGTCGCACCGGGCCCGGCTGCTCGTGTTCGACGAGCCGACCAGCGGCCTCGACCCGGTCGCCCGCGACGAGTTGCTCGGCATCATCGGCGACTACCTCGTCGACGAGGGGCACAGTGTGCTGTTCTCCACCCACATCACCGCCGACCTGGACCGGATCGGCGACTACGTGACGCTCGTGCACGGCGGCCGGATCGTCCGCACCGGCACCAGGGACGAGCTGCTGGAGGCGTACCGGATCGTGCGGGCCGGCCCGGATGAGCTGACCGGCCTGATCGGGGTCGAGCTGATCGGCGTCCGGCAGAACTCGATCGGCGCGCAGGCCCTGGTCCGCACCGAGGAGGCCGACTTGATCGGCGGCCACGTGCTCATCGAGGCGCCGACCCTCGAGGAGATCGCCGTCCACATCGGAGCACGTGCTCCCCGCCGGAATCGAGAGATGGCATGAGCGCCGTCGCCCGGATGGTCCTGCTGGATGCGCGCACTGTCGCGCCGTACAAGATCCAGGGTCTTGTGGTCTTCGCCGTTTGTGTTGCGGTCTTGTCCGGCAACAATCCCGCCGTGGTCGTGCCGGCCCTCGTTCTGCTGCTCACGTCGGTGGTTTCCGCCTATCCGTTCGTGATCGCCGACAAGGCCCGGCTGGAGACCCTCTACGCCGTGCTGCCGCTCCCCCGCCGCGCGGTGCTCGCCGGGCACTACGGCTGGGCCCTGACGTGCTTCGCCGCCACCGTCACGGTGGGTACGGCGCTGTCGCTCGTCATCGCGCGGGTCCGCTCCGTGCCGTTCGGCGGGCACACGCTGCTGACCTCGCTGACGTTGTCGTGGGAGATCTTCGTGATCAGCATCGCGGTCCAGTTCCCGCTGTTCATCCGCTTCGGATACAGCCGGATCAGCGTGCTGTGCACCTTCCTGCCGCTGGCGCTGATCATGATGGCCGTCACCCGGCTGCACCTGACGATAGTGACGTTCGCGGCGCTCCTGAAGTGGCTCCCGTTGCTCTGGGTGGCCGGCGCGGTGGTGTTGGCCGCTTCCGTCACGGTGGCCATCGCTACGGACCGCCGGCACGTGCCCTAGCCGGCAAGTCGGACGAACAGGTCGTGGGCCGCGTCCACCTCGGCCGGGTCCTCGCCGGCCAGCAGGTCCATCAGCAGGCCCCGGGAGACCGCGACACCCAGCCGCGCCATCGCCCGGTCGGTGGTGATGCCGAGCCGCTCCCCCGCCCGCTCGGCGTCGTCCAGCCAACTCGCGGTGAGCCCCGGCACCGGCGCGGCCCCCCGGGTGGCGAGCGCGAAGACCTCGAAGAAGGCCCGCACGAACGGCCGGACCTCGGGGCCGGAGACGGCCCGCCACACACCGGTCATCAGCTCGGCGGGCGTGGCCGCGGTCTCGGCCAGCGCGGTCATCGCGGCCCGCTGCTGCGCCTCCATCGCGCCGACCACGGCCGTGAGCAGGCCCTCCCGGGAGCCGAAGTGGTAGAGCAGCATCCGGTGACTGGTGCCGGCGCCGGTCGCGATCTCACGCAGGCTGCGGTCGGCCAGCCCGTCACTGGCCGCGAAGCCGAGGACGCGGGTGAGAAGCTCGTCACGGGAATCAGACATGTACCACATGGTACATTCACCGCATGCGATACGAGGTGAGCACCGACATCGACGCGCCGGTCGAGCTGATCTGGCGCCTGACCACCGAGATCGACGACTGGCCGGCCTTCCTGCCGACCGTGCACTGGCTGCGGCGGCTCGACGAGGGCGAGCTGCGGGTCGGCAGCAGCGCCCGGATCAAGCAGCCCGGCCAGCTCAGCGCGGTCTGGACCGTGACGCGCCTCGACCCGCTGCGCGAGTTCACCTGGGAGACCGGCCGGGCCGGCCTGCGCCTGATCGGCAGCCACCTGCTCGACACGGCCGGCGCGGGCACCCGGCTGACGCTCGCCCTGGAAACCGCCGGCCCGGCCGCGGGGGTGGTGTCGGCGCTGTTCGGCGGCATGATGCGGGGATCGATCAGCCGCGAGACCGAGGGTTTCGCCCGCCAGGCGGTCGCGGTCCGCTAACCGGGCGCGGTGGTGAAGGTGATCCAGGTGTCCGGCGGCCGGCTCTCCGGCACCGGCCCGTCGCGCATGTCCCACCGATCCCCGGCCGCGTCGGCCGCCACCCGCGACCAGAACTTCTCGACGCCCGGGTTGTAGCGCTGAAACGCGATGCTCCACCGGCCGGGCGCCGTCGCGATGGCCAGCGCCGCGGCCGCCCGCCCGACACCGGTGCGCCGCAGCGCCCGGACGACGAAGAACGCGCTGATCGAGGTGCCACCGTCGGGGTCGGGAATCGTCATCACGAAGCCGGCGGTCCGCCCGGCCGCGGTGATCAGCCAGGCGCGGTGCTGCGGGTCGGCGCCGGCCAGGAACCGGTCCAACTGCCGGTCGTTGAACGAGCCGTCATCGTTGGGCAGATGACCGTATGCCTCGGACAGGTCGTACCGGTAGAGCTGCCCGAGGTTGCCGAGCACCGCGCGACGGGTGCGGTCGACGGCGACGAGGGCGACCGGCTCGGACTGCGGGCGGGGCGGAGTGACGGCTTCCCAGGGCACCGAGCCAGCCTCGCATACACGCAACGCGGCCTGCCGTCGGGCGTGGTTCGGACCGGCATCATTCAAGCCCTGAACGAGGGACGGCCAGAATCGCTGAGCCCAGTCGAACCAGGTCTCGTCGGCGGGCGGTGGGGAGGGCAGAAACGAACCGGACAGCTCGTTCGCGTCGGGGACCTCGAACATGTCTCGCCAGGGGTCGAGCTCCGCCTCGGCCATGGGGAACGTCTGCTCCGGCGTGTGTTTCCAGCGGTGCTGAATCCGGCTCCACTGCACCTCGCGTTCCACCGGCAGGTACACGACCTCACATGACGCTCCTACCGAAGCGGCCATCCAGCGCAGGGCGGAGCGCTCATCGCGCGACCAGAGTCCGAAGTCGAGCACGACGCTGACCCCAAGTCGCAGGGCCTCGATGGCCAGTACGACGAGCCGGCCTTCCAGGAGCCACCGCTTGCCGTCGGGCCGCTCCTGGTGACGGTCTTCCTGGCCGAAGAGGGAGAGCGCCCAGTCGTCGGGGGTGAGCCGCAGGGCTCGGCGCTCCGCCGCCAGCTCCCGCGCCCGCCTGGTCTTCCCGGACGCGGGAAGGCCCACCATCAAGAAGAGTGTGGGTGCCTGACTCGCCGTTTCCTTCATCTGGTCCATGGTGCCCGGCACTCGCCTGCGAACGTTCGCCATCTGCCGCAAGGCCAGCCAGGCGGCGGGTCACGGCTCGAGAGCGCTGACATCCGTCACTGACGGTGGTAGAGCAGCAGACTTTCGGTGCGGAGAGTGAGCTGGTATCCGTAGGCCGGCAGCCGGTCGAGGGCGGCGGCCATCGTGACCGAGGCGGCCATGCTGGTGTCCGGCGGGTTGCTGACGGCGACCCACTCGGGACGGACGCCGGCCTGCGGATAGCCGGGAAACAGGTAGACGGTGCAGCGAGAGGTCAGTTGCGGCGCCAGCCGGTTGTCGGCGGCGACGCGGGCGTTGTCCGGGATGTGGGTGAGCTCCGGCCTGGCCGGGGCGTTCGCGCCCCAGTTGTCCGGGTCGAGGAGGCCGCGCAGCGGCAGCGGCTTCAGCAACGTCGCGGCCAGGGCGAACACGCACGCCACGTGGACCACCGCCCGCGCCGGACGGACCGGGCCGAGCGCGTCGAGGAACGCCACGAACACGATGGGCATCAGGACGGCGCTGTATTGGTAGCCCATGCCCCAGTAGAAGGGGTTCGTCGACCAGAACCGCCAGGCCAGCGTCGGCGCCGCGACGAGCAGCAGCGGGGATCGCAGCGCGAGAAACAGCGTCGGGGCGAGCAGCCACGCTAGGGTGTGCAGCTTGACGCCGGGCAGGAGGAGGCGGTGCAGCGGGCCCTGCGTGTCGGGGGCCGCGCTCGCGGCGTACGCATAAATGTGTGTGGGGTTGAGGGCCGGCAGGATCAGGCCGACGATGACGAGGCCCGAGCAGACGGCCACGGCGATCATCGCGGCCCCCAGGCGGCGCCGGCCGCGCAGTGCGATCAGCAGGCCGATGACCGCGACCGTGGCCGGGAGGTCCTCCTTCACCGCGATCAGCGGCAGCGTCCACGCGGCGGCCGCGGTCCAGCGACGTTCCACGAGCGCGGTCAGCCCGAACGCCAGCAGCGGCACGGCGAAGGCCACCTCGTGAAAATCAAAGCCAACGGCCGACTGCAGACCCCAGGACATCCCGTACGCCGTTGCAGCACTCGCCGCGGCGCCGGTGCCCACGATTCGCGTGGCGAGGCGGCTGATCGGTATCGATGACACCGCGATCAGCGCGGCTTGGGCGACGAGCAGCGTGATGGGGCTGGCAAACAGCCGGTAGAGCGGGGCGAGCAGCGCGAGGATCGGGTGGAAGTGGTCGCCGAGCAGGTTGAAGCCGGGCGCTTTGATCGTCGACTCGGGCGCGCCGAGGTGGGCGTAGCCGCGTACCGCCTGCTCGAAGATGCCGAGGTCGTAACCGCTGGTCTGCAGGCGCAGATGCCGGCGTATCGACCATGCCGCGTAAAGGACGAACAGCACGGCGGCCAGCAGGTACGGCGCCGGGGCGGTGACCCGCGCGGGCGTGACGGGGGAACGGACAGCGGTTGCGGACATGCGGCGAGATTCGGGGGCCGCGGCTGAACCGCCACTGAAGCGAGCTGAAGAAGCTTCAGATTGCCGGCAGCTCGGCCACGAAGCAGGCGCCGCCGGTCGAGTCGGCCACGTGGAGGCGGCCGCCGTGGCGTTCCGCGATGTCGCGGGCGATGGCCAGGCCGAGTCCGGCGCCGCCGTGGCCCCGGTCGCGGGCCTCGCCGATGCGCGCGAACCGTTCGAAGATCCGTTCCCGGTCGGCGGCCGGAATGCCGGGGCCGTCGTCGCGGACCTCCGCCCGTACGACGTCCGGCGCCGGCTTCGTGACCGTCACGACGACACGCTCCTGCGCGAACCGGGAAGCGTTGTCGAGGAGGTTCCGCAGCAGCCGGGCCAGTTCCTCCTCGCGCCCGAGCACCAGTGCGGGATCCGGCGCCACCACGGTGAAGCGCTCGTCCGGCGGCACCCGGTAGCGCCGTTCGCCGGCCAGTTCCTCGGCGACCGCGGCGACGTCGACCGGCTTCCCGGTTGCCGGCGCCGTGCGTTCCAGGCGGGCGAGCAGCAGCAGGTCCTCGGTGAGCAGCTGCAGCCGCTCGGTGCCGGTGCGCAGCACCTCCGGGTCGACGGCGCCACCGTGCGTGGCCGCGACCTCGATGGTGTTGCGCAGGCCGGCGAGGGGGCTGCGCAGCTCGTGCGCCGCGTCGGCGACGAACCGGCGCTGCCGCTCGGCCGCGTCGGCGAGCCGGTCGAGGGTCGCGTTCATGGTGGCGGCCAGCCGGGCGATCTCGTCGCCGGTGCGTGGCTGGGGCACCCGGCTGCTCATGTCGGCGGCGGTGATGCGCGCCAGTTCGGCCCGCATCCGCTCGACCGGGCGCAGCGCGCGCCGGGCGGCCCACCAGGCGACCGCGGCGACGAACAGCACGGCGGCGGGGAGACCGCGGCGGAGCCAGTGGTCGACCGGGGCCACGGCGGCCTCCGCGTCGAGCGGAGAGATGAGCATGTACACGGTCGTCCTGAGGTCCTCGGTACTCGACGGACCGACATAGCTCACCAGAGTGACCTCGCGACCGTCGAGCTGCCCTTCCGCGCCACTGCGGGCGGGTCGCAGGAGGACGTCGACGCGGTCGAAGAGGAAGTGTGGTGACGTGGCGGGAAAAGTCAGCCCACTCTCCCGTACGTAATAGGCCAGTTGGTTCTGGGCCAGCAGCACTTTGCCCTGGTTGTCGACCACCGCGAAACTGATCCCCATGCCGTAGTAGGGGAACTCGTACCACTTGTCGTACATACAGTGCGCAGGGTCGCTCTCGATGTCGCAGTCCACCGGGCCGCGGGCCAGCGTGCCCCCGTCGGCGTTGACCCTGGCCGCAGTCGTGTCGTAGGTCGAGGCGATGGCGAGGGCCTGCGACCGCGCGGTCGCGATCGACCCCGCCACGCTGTTCTCGTAGATCACCTGGCGCAGCCAGAGCGCCCCGCCGCCGAGGCACAACGCGGCCGCCAGCGCCGCCGCGGCCGCCGCCCGGACCCGAACCGGCAGC
This sequence comes from Actinoplanes sp. NPDC026619, assembly GCF_040638295.1. NCBI lineage: Bacteria > Bacillati > Actinomycetota > Actinomycetes > Micromonosporales > Micromonosporaceae > Actinoplanes > Actinoplanes sp. NPDC026619. The sequence continues at coordinate 177,101 of NZ_JBEZYA010000021.1, read as the reverse complement.
TGCGGCCTAGGCACGGGCGTCGACCAGCCGGTAACCGGCGCCGCGGATCGTCTCGATGCTCCGCACGCCGAACGGCACGTCGATGCTGCGGCGCAACGCCCGGATGTAGACCTCGACGATGTTCAGGTCGCCCTCGTAGGCGGCGTCCCACACCTCGTCCAGGATCTCCGCCTTGCTCACCACCGCATTCGCCCGGCGGGCCAGGCAGGCCAGGACCGAGAACTGCTTGGCGGTCAGCGTGATCGGGGTCGGCCCGCGCGAACAGGCCCGCCGCGCCTGGTCGACGACCAGATCACCGACCGTCAGCCGCACCGGCCGCGGCTCACCGCCGCGGCGCAGGAGGGCTCGCACGCGAGCCAGCAGGACGACGTACGAGAACGGCTTCGTCAGGTAGTCGTCCGCCCCGGTGTCCAGGGCCTCCGCCTCGTCGTACTCGCCGTCCTTGGCGGTGAGCATCAGCACCGGTGTGCCCACTCCCAGCTCCCGCAGCCGGGCGCACACCTGGTAGCCGTTCATCCGCGGCAGCATCAGGTCGAGGATCACCGCCTGGTAGCCCTCACTCAGGGCGTGCTCGAGCCCGGTGTGGCCGTCGTGAGTCACATCGACGGTGTAACCCTCCGCGGTCAGGCCGCGACGCAGGGACTCGGCCAGTTCACGCTCGTCTTCCACAATCAGCAGCCGCACCAGGTCATCCTGACAGCACCGGCCCGCACGATCCTGAAACCTGTTTCAGGTTGCCGGCTCTGCCTCCGGCGGCGGCAGGGTCACCGCGACGGTGAGGCCGCCACCGGGGCGGGGACGGGCCTCGACCGTGCCACCGTGGGCGCGGGCCACCGCCCGCACGATCGAAAGGCCCAGCCCGACGCCGCCGTGCGCGCCGGTGCGGTCGCGGCCCAGCCGGCGGAACGGCTCGAAGATGCGCTCGACCGCTTCGGCGGCCACTTGCGGGCCGGTGTTGCCGACCGTCAGTTCGGCCCGGCCGTCCGGGCGGCGGCGGGTGGTCACCCACACCGTGCCGCCCTCGGCCAGGTTGTGGTGCACGCCGTTGCCGACCAGGTTGAGCGCCAATTGCTCGAGCAGCACCGGATCCCCGGCGCTCAGGGCCGGCGACGGCTCGCAGATGATCGACACACCGGCCGCGGTCGCGGCCGGCTCGGTCATGTCGGCCGCGTATTCGGCGATGCCGCCGATGTCGACCGGCACCGCCGCGGCGACGCCGTTCTCCGAGCGGGCCAGGGTCAGCAGGCACTCGATCAGGCGCTCCTGCCGGCCGGCCGAGTCGAGCAGTTGCCGGCCGAGCTCGTGCACGGCGGGCGGCGCCGCGGGCCGGGTCATCGCGGTCTCCAGCAGCGAGCGGTTGACCACCAGCGGGGTGCGCAGCTCGTGCGCCGCGTTCGCGATGAACCGCCGCTGCCCCTCGAAGGCCTGGTCGAGCCGCTCGAGCATGGTGTCGAACGTATCGGCCAATCGCTTGATCTCGTCGGCCGGACCGGCCAGGGCGATCCGCTCGTGCAGGCCCCGGTCGGCCGTCGGGGTGGCGGCGATGCGCCCGGCGGTGGCGGTGATCCGGTCGAGGGGGCGCAGCACCCGGCCGGAGACGATCCAGCCCAGGCCGAACGCGAGCACGCCGACCACGCCGAGCGAGACGGCGCCGCGGTTGACGATCGAGCGCAGCAGCGTCTCCCGGTAGTCGCGGTCGCGGGCCGCGTAGTTCAGGCCGGCCCGGCGCAGCTCGTCCTGGATCCGCTGCGGGCCCTGGGCGGCGTCACCGCTCGGGCTCAGCACCGGGCCGGCGTCGGTGTCGACCCGGATCAGATTCCCGCCGTCGGCCCACGGGCTGCGGTTGAGATTGTGCCGCACCAGCAGGTAGGTGAGGCCGAGCAGGAGCGCGCCGGCGAACACGAACAGCACGGCGTACAGCACGGTCAGGCGTAGCCGGACGGTCCAGCTCCGGGGCCACAAGCGGTTCATGGGATGCGGTACCTCCCGCCCGGGACGGTCTCGATCGGGTTGGGCTCGCCGAGCTTGCGGCGCAGCTTGCGCATGATCACGCGGACCACGCCGGTGAACGGGTCGATGTTCTCGTCCCAGGCCCGATCGAGCAGATCCTCACTGGACAGTGCGGCGCCGCCGGCCCGCATCAGCTCCAGCAGGACCGCGAACTCCTTGGGCGTCAGCGGGATGTAGCGGCCGTCGCGATAGACCTCGCGCCGGGCCGGGTCCATCCGGATGCCGGCCCGCGCAAGCACCGGAGGCAGCGCCGGGCGGGTGCGGCGGCCCAGCGCGTGCACCCGGGCGACCATCTCGACGAACGCGAACGGCTTGGGAAGGTAGTCGTCCGCCCCGAGGGCCAGACCCGCGACCCGGTCGTGCACCTCGGCCGCGGCGGTGAGCATGAGAATGCGGGTGCTGCGCTCGGCGCCGGCCAGGCCACGGCACACCTCGTCCCCGCCGGTGCCGGGCAGGTCGCGGTCGAGCACCACGACGTCGTAGTCGTTGACGGCGAGCCGCTCCAGCGCCTGATCGCCGTCGTGACACACGTCGACCGCGAACGACTCCCGGCGCAACCACTCGGCGATCGCGCTCGCGACCACCCGTTCGTCCTCCACCACGAGCACCCGCACGGTGCGCCGCCTTCCGGGTCGGGCCGATGCTTCACCGCACGTCGATGCGGGCCATCATGCCGGTGTCCTCGTGCTGCAGGTTGTGGCAGTGCAGCAGGTACCGCCCGCGAAAACCTGAGAAACGCACCGCCACGCGTACGTCCTCGCCGAGCCGCACCGTGTCCTTCCATCCTCGCTCGTAGGCCGGCGGCGGTTTGCCGCCCCGATCCAGCACCTGGAACTGCGCCAGGTGGGTGTGCACGGTGTGCTTCTCGCTCCCGTGCAGGGTCCAGACCTCGGTGCGGTCCAGATCGACGGTGTAGAGCGCGTGCCCGGGGTCGAACTTCTGGCCGTCGATGGTCTTGCTGAAGAACGGGATCCGGCGGGTGGGCGCCCCGGCGGGCGGGGGCGGCGGCGCCTCGCCCAGCCTGGCCGGCACCGTACTGTCGTCGGTTGCCTGCCGGGCCACCACGAAGCGCATCACCTCGCCCTGGATGCCGGCGGCGTTGCGGTCGAGCAGCGTCACGGTAGCGCCCGGCGGAAAGGCCGCGAAGTCGAGCACCACCTCGACCCGCTCCCCCTCGCCGAGGATGATCTCGGGGGCCCGCACCGGCGCGGCGAGCAGCCCGCCGTCGGTGGCGATCGCGGTGAACAGGGTTGCGGTGGAGAGCGCCAGCCGGAAGTGGTGCGCGTTCGCCGCGTTCAGCAGGCGAAACCGGTAACGCCGCCGGGCCACCTCCAGCACCGGCCACGGCGCGCCGTTGACCAGCACGATCCCGGTGAGGGTGGCGTCGTTGTCGGTGCTGAACTGCAGTTGCCCGGCCGCGTCCAGCACCCTCGTCGCCAGCGCCAGGGGCACGTCGTACTCGTCGCGCGGCAGCGGTAGCCCGGCGCTCCGGTCGTCATCGATGATGTACATGCCGGCGAGGCCCTGGTAGACGTTGTCGGCGGTGCCGTCCATGGAGTGGTCGTGGTACCAGAGGGTGGCCGCCCGCTGCCGGTTGGGATAGACGTAGTCCCGCGACTGCCCCGGCAGGACCATGTCGGTCGGGTATCCATCGCTTTCCGGTGCCGTGACCCCGCCGTGCAGATGCACCACCGAGTGCGGACCGCCGAGTTGGTTGGTGTGCCGGACCACGGTTTCCCGTCCGCTGCGGACACGAATCGTGGGGCCGGGAAACACCCCGTCGTACCCGAGGATGGCGGTCCGCGTGCCGGGCTGGATCTCGGCCTGGCCCGGCCGCTGGGTGATCTCGTAGTAGTCGGTCGTCGCCGTCGACCGCACCGGCCGCAGCACCAGCGGGATCGGCAGTGGCATCGCGAAGCGCGGCACCGGCTGCGAGCTCTTGGCGGTGGGGGTAGTCGACTGGCAGGCGCCCGCCACGCCGCCGGCGCCGAGGAGCACCAGTCCCCCCAGCACCGTACGGCGGCTGACCGGGCCTTGCTCTGTCACATCGGACACCGGGTCTCCCTCTCTCGCGGTGAGGGGCCAGTCCAGCAGGGCCGGCGTTACCGCCCGGTGCAGGTCACCGCCGCGGCGGCCGTTGGACGGCACCTCGTGGAAGCCGATCACGCGTCGCCGGCGCTGCTCCAGCTTGTTCTTGATGATGTCCATCTGGATCCGGGAGTTCCGGGTGATCCGCTCGGTCATCGCCGCGGTGTCCACCGGGGCGGCGGGCTTCATCCGGAAGTCCTGCACCCAGCGAAGGACGGTGCGGTCCGGCTCGATCGCCGCGTACGTCCAGGTGATGTTCATGAACTCGAACGGGCCGGTCTCGACCCGGCGGGCCCGCACCAGCCGGGCCTGCTCGTCCCACGTGCGGGTGGAGACCCACGACCAGACGTCGCCGTTGTCGTCCGGGTGCATGGTCAGCCGGAAGGTGACCGAGTCGGACGCCTCCTCGAGCACGTCGACAGCGGCGTACTCGGTGAAGAGACCGGGCCAGGTGCGTACGTCGTTGGTCTGCCGCCACACGAAGTCGACCGGAGCGTCGATCTCGACGGTGTTGTCGGTGTGCCCGATCACAACGGGCTCCCGGGGCGCACCACGGCGCCGAGCCGGTTGTTGACGAGGTGTTTCATCCCGGCCGGCGAGAGCTCCGCCACCAGGTCGTCCCCGATGTCGATGCCGAACCGCGTCTTCACGCGGCTGGCGATCTCGACGCGGGCGAGCGAGTCGAGATCGAGGTCTTCGAAGGAGCGGGAGTACTCCGCCGCGCCGAGGGCCTGGTCGGCCCCCACTGCGGCCAGCAGAGCCCGCACGTCCTCGTCGGTGAACACATCGGCTGCCACGGGTCTACCTCCACATTAAGCTGTCGGCTCTCGTCCGGGGACGTTACCGACGGCCGGTGCGCCGGTCTTCCGCCCGCGTGATGAACCGGCGCCCGTCTGCGTGATGAGTCAGACCAGCCCGTTCTCGTACGCGTAGATGACCACCTGCACCCGGTCGCGCACCCCGAGCTTCTGGTAGAGGTGCTGGACGTGCGGTTTCACCGTGCTCTCGCCGAGCACGAGCGAGCGCGCGATGTCGTCGTTGCGGTAACCGCGCACCAACAGGTTGAACACGTCGCGTTCCCGATCCGTGAGACGGGACAACTGCGGCGTCGAAGTCGTGCCGGGCGGCGGGCGGCGGGCGAATTCCTCGATAAGCCGCCGGTTGATCGACGGGGAAAGCAATGCATTACCGGTCGCGGCGGCGCGCACCGCGTCCAACAGTTTCTCGGTCGGCGAATGTAGGAGGCGTTGACGATCTCGTCGTTGTGCCGCAGCAGCCCCTGCTGCAGCTCCTCGACGAAGGTGAACCGCTCCTCGGCGAAGTCGTCGTCCTCGAGCGAGGCCAGCAGGCGCCAGGCCAGCGCGTTGATCAACTCCCCGGTGTTGGTCAGGCCCCGCGAGTACAGCGGGTCGATGAAGCCGGCGGCATGCGACATGAGGCACCACCGATGCCCGACCGTCTTGGTCGAGGTGTACTGCAGCCGGCCGGTCGACACCCACGGGCGAACCGTCCGGGCGTCCCCGAAGATCCGCTCGAGCAGCGGGTACCGGGCCACGTGCTCCATGAACTCCGCCTCCGGAGTCATGTCGTCGGACTTGGGATACCGCCGCTCGTCGAACGTCAGGCCGACGCTGACGAGCGGGTTGATCGAGCGTGGATCGTTGTTGAACGGGATGATCCAGAACCAGCCGCGCTCGATGAGGTGGTGCATGGTGCCGTCGGCCCACGGCACGTGCGCGGAACCGGGGTCCTTGAGGCAGTCGTCGGTGGGCTTCACGTCGAGCATGTGGGTGAACAGCGAGCGCGCGTGATGCTTGAGCGGGTTCGGCTCGGGCCGCAGACCCAGTTCCCGGGCGACCGGCGAGCGGAAACCACTGCCGTCCACCAGGTACCGGGCGGTGATGCGCTCGCCACCGGCGCCGCGGACCGCCACCTGATCGTCGCCGAGCTCCACCTCGGTGACGGCGAAGCCCTGCCGGGCCACGCAGCCGTACCGGATCGCGGTGTGGAACAGGAACGCGTCGCTGTCCTGCCGGAACAGGTGGCTGGTCTGCAGGTGCGGAATCGAGGTCCCGTACTGGTTGGCCTCCAGCGGGTCGGGCTCGCGGCCCTCGTGATGAAGCATGAAGCCGAAGTGCTTCTTGGTGCCCGCGGTCGGGCCCACCTCGGCGAGGCACCGGTCGTAGTTCACCAGGGCCTCGATCTCGGGCACCTGGTAGCGGTCGGCGAGCACCCGGAAGATGTTCAGCGTGTGCGGCGTGGTGGACTCGCCGACCGCGAAGCGCGGATGCACGCCCGCGTCGGCCAGCAGCACATTCGCCCCGTTGCGGGCGAGGATCGTGCCGAGCATCGAGCCCGCGATCCCCGCGCCGAGGATGATGACGTCGTAATCGTCCATGCCCGCACGCTAGGTGCGTGCGAGCGCGCGGTCTTCCACCCGCGGACGCGCCCGGGGGCTCCCCCGGCAGGAGGAGCCCCCGGGCGCCCGGGGGAGGAATCAGGTCGCGGTGAGCGCCACCGTCGGGGACAACCGGGCCGCCCGGATCGCCGGGTAGAGCCCGGCGAGAACCCCGATCAGCAGGGTGGCGCCGAATCCCCCGCCGAAGGCCCAGGCCGGCACGACGGCCGGAAAACCGCGGGTGTACGCGTACCCGACCGTCACCAGCGTGCCGATCAGCGCGCCGGCCACCCCGCCGAGACCCGACAGCAGCAGTGCCTCGGTGAGGAACTGGATGCGCACCTGGCCCCGGGTGGCGCCGAGCGAGCGGCGCAGCCCGATCTCCCGGCGCCGTTCCAGCACCGAGATGACCATGGTGTTCGCCACGCCGACGCCGCCCACCAGCAGCGCCACCCCGCCGAGGCCGAGCAGCAGGCTGGTGAACGCGCCGGCCGCCGCCGCCCGTGCCGCGAGCGCGTCGGAGGGCCGGCTGACCGCGACCTCCTGCGGGTTCGCCGGGTTGGCGGTGCGGGCGAGCACCGCCCGGACGTCCTCGACCGCATCCGTTTCGGACCGCTCGTAGATGGTGGTCGGGTGTCCGTCGAAGTCCAGGTACTTCTCGGCGGCCGGCCAGCCGATCAGCACCGACCGGTCGATCTCGGGCGCGAGCGGCACCGGGTCGAGCACCCCGACCACGGTGAACCAGCGGTCGCCCAGCCACACCTGGTTGCTCGCGGTCAGCAGGCCCAGCCGGTCGGCCGCCGTGGAGCCCAGCACGACGGCGGGGAAGCCCTCATTGGCGGCGCTCAGCCAGGCGCCGCTTACCACCCTGCCCTGCAACGTGTCGAGCAGGTCGAGACTGGTGGCCCGCAGCGAGATACCGCCGGTCTGGGTGGCCGGGATCCGGTCGGTGCGCCGTACCGTGCCGGGGACGATGCCGGTGGCGCTGACCGCCGTCACCGGGCCGATCCGGCGCACCATGTCGACCGACTCCACCGGCAGCTTGGCGTTCGAGCCGAACAGGGTCTGCCCCGGCGTGACCGTCAGCATGTTGGTGCCGAGGCGGTCGAGCTGGGCCAGCAGGTCGGCCTGGCTGGACGACGAGATGCCCACCACGGCGATCATCGTGGCGATGCCGATGGCGATGCCGAGCGACGACAGCAGCACCCGGACCGGGCGGGCCCGCAGCCCGACGGCGCCGACCCGGGCCACGTCGGCGGCGGCGAGCCGGGACGGTGGCAGCTCGGGAAGACCCGGCGGCCGGTCCGCGACACTCGAGTGCCGGCTCATGAGCTTCCTCCGGTGCGCACGTCCTCGACGATCTGCCCGTCCCGCATCCGGACCTGGCGATCGGTCGCGGCCGCCACCTCCATGTCGTGCGTGATGATCACGACCGTGGTGCCCTCGGCGTTCAGGTCACGCAGCAGCCGCAGCACCTCGGCGCCGGACGAGCTGTCCAGGTTGCCGGTCGGCTCGTCCGCGAGGACCAGGGGCGGGTCGCCCACCACCGCCCGCGCCACCGCGACCCGCTGCTGCTCGCCGCCGGACATCTGATGTGGACGGTGGCCGAGGCGGTGGCCGAGACCGACCCGTTCGAGCGCGGCCACCGCCCGTTCCCGTCGCCGGCGCGCCGGCAGGCCGGTGTAGAGCAGGCCGTCCGCGACGTTGTCCACCGCCGGGATGCCGAACGACAGGTGGAACTGCTGGAAGACGAACCCGATCCGGTGTGCCCGCAGCGCCGACAACTCCCGGTCCTTCAGCGTGCTCACGTCGTACCCGGCAATGCGCACCTCCCCCGAGGTGGGCCGATCAAGCGTGCCGACGATGTGCAGCATCGTCGTCTTGCCCGAGCCGGACGGCCCGATGATCGAAGCCAGCTCGCCGCGCCGGATGCGCAGGTCGATCTCGCGCAACGCGCGCACCCCTCCGGGATAGACCTTGGTCACCTCGTGCAGGTCCACCACGGCTTCGGCGGCCAGGTCGACCACCGGCGCGAGCCGCTCGCCGGTCACCTCGACGGCTCTCATGTCCGCGGCACCCCGACCTTCATGCCCGCGGCGACGCCGCCGCCGCTGACCTCCACCCGGCCGCCGGCGAACATGCCGACCTCGACCGCGATGATCCGGGTGGCGGCACCCTCGACGACCTGCAGGCCGTAGCCGCCCTCCTTCAGCGCGAGCAGCGCCTCGATCGGCACGGACAGCACGTTCTTGTGTGTCTCGCTCTGCATGGTGACGCTCACCGGCGCCTGGTCGAGGCTGCCCACCTTCTTCGGGTCGTCGAGGGTCACCTCGACCGTGATCGTGGGTGTCGCCGTGGAGGTGCTGTTGCCGCTGGAGGCGGGCGCGGTGGCGACCGTACCCACCTTGGAGATCTTGCCCTTGGTCATCGAGTTGTCCGGCAGTTCGATGCTCACCGCGGCGCCGGTCCGGGCGATCTCCTGGTCGACGACGTCCAGCGGAACGGTCACCAGCCGGCTCTGGTCGTTGACGTCCAGGATGGCCTTGCCCGCCGCGACCTTGTCGCCGACGGCCGCCTTCACCTCGCGCACCCGCAACTGGCCGGGCCGGAACAGGATCTGCGCGGAGTCGACCGCGCCGGTCTGGTCCAGCCCGTGGTCGGCCTGCCACCGGCTCACCGCGTCGGCGGTGGCCGAGGTGTAGTCGTCGTCCACGGTGAAACCGGTGTAGCCGAGCTTCGCCAGGTCGGCCTCCAACTGGCGCACGTCCGGGCCGTCGGCGGCGGAGGTGTCCAGCGTCCGGTACATCGGGGTGTTGCCGTACATCAAGGTGACCGGCTTGCGGTCGACGGCATAGAGCGCCTTGCCCTGCGTCAGCGTCGCACCGGGCGCCGGCGCCCAGGTCAGCGTGCCGCTGAGCCCGGAGACCAGAGTGCGCTCGCCGGCGTAGCCCAGCGTGCCGGAAACGGTCTTGGTGTCCACCAGGTCGCCGCGCTCGACGTCGGCGGTGGCCGGGATCCGCGGGGTCTCCTGTCCGGACGCCGAGGCCGAGTCGTCCACGACGAACCAGGCCGCCGTGCCCGCGCCGGCCAGCACCAGCACCGTGACGCCGGAAACCACGATCCAGCGCCTCACGACCCGCTCCCCGGGCCACCCTTCGGGCCGACATCGCGGCAGGCGTCCTGAGCGGTCTTGAAGTTCGGCGCGTTCCGGTCGATCTTGGTGGGGAAGCTGATCTCGCCGCTCTCGTCGATCTGCGGGTCGGGCATCGGGTAGCCGTTGTCCCGCATACACTTGGCCAGCTTGAGGAACGCCTCGAGCTTGTCGGAGTCGGTGGCCTTGCCGGTCGTGCCGGTCACGTACGGCTGGCACTTCTTCAACGCGGCCTGGAGCTTTTCCTGGGAGACCGCGGAACCGTCGGTGGACAGCGCCTGCCCGTCGGTGTTCGGATCGCTGACCTGCAGGCCCTCGCCGCGCATGCATTCGGCCCACTTGGCCAGATCACGGCTGGGCGCCACGGACGGGGCGGCGCTGCTGTTCTCCTGGCCCCCCGCGCTCGCCACCCCGTCGTCCGAGTCCTTCGACGAGGAACAGCCGGCCAATACGAACAGTGCCAGCACTCCCGCCGCGATGCGTAGTTTCGTCATGCCGGGAAGCCTGGCTCCGGAAGCTGACCGGTACGCCGCCCACCGGCCGAAAGTCCGCCCACCGTCAGGCGGCCAGCGGCAGCTCGATCCGGAACGTGCAGCCGGCGCCCGGCGCGGTGTGCAGCCGCACGGTGCCGCCGTGCGCGGCCACCAGGGCCGCCACGATGGCCAGGCCGAGGCCGCTGCCGCCGCTGTCGCGGGAGCGTGCCGGGTCGGCCCGGTAGAACCGCTCGAACGCCCGGTCCGCCTGCTCCTCGCTCAGTCCCGGCCCTTTGTCGGCCACCTCGACCACGGCCGAGCCGCCGGTCGCCGAGAGCAGCACGGTGACCGGGGTGCCGGCCGGGGTGTGCGTCACCGCGTTGGTCAGCAGGTTGCCGATGACCTGGCGCAGCCGGCCCGGGTCGCCGGTCACGTGGTACGCCGCGTCGGCCCGCACCTCGAGGGCGATCTCCCGGTCCGGGGCCAGCACGCGCGCCTCGGTGACCGCGTCGGCCACCAGGTCGAGCAGGTCGACGACCTTGCGTTCCAGTGGCCGTGGCTGGTCGAGCCGGGCCAGCAGGAGCAGGTCGTCGACCAGCACGCTCATCCGGCCGGCCACCCCGTCGATGCGGCCGATCACCTCGGTCAGCTCGGCCTTCTCCCGCTCCCCCTGCCCGGCGAACTGGGCGAAGCCGCGGATCGCGGTCAGCGGGGTGCGCAGCTCGTGACCCGCGTCGGCCACGAACCGGCGCATGTTCGCCTCGGAGGCGGTCCGCACCCGGAACGCCGCCTCGATCTGGGTGAGCATCCCGTTGAGCGCGGCCGCGAGGCGGCCGACCTCGGTGCGCGGGTTGCGGTCGGGCACGCGTTCGGACAGCCGGCCGGCCGCGATCGCCTCGGCCGTCTCCTCGATGCGCACCAGCGGCTGCAGGCTCCGCCGGACGATGACCACGCCCGCCACGGTCAGGATCAGCAGCACCACCGCGCCGATGACGAGATCGGCGGCGCCCAGCCGCCGGACGATGCCGTTCACGTCGGCGAGGCTCTGGCCCACCGCGAGCGTGCGGCCGCCGCCGACCGGCAGCAGGATCACCCGCCAGGAGCCGGCCGTGAACGGCCGGTCCAGGCTGCGGCCGAGCACCGGGAAACTGGGCCGGGCGGTGGCGTCGTCCGGGAAGGACTCGGTCATCGTGCCGTCGCTCTGATAGATCTGGAACAGCACGTCGCGCGGTATGCGCTGGCCCATCTTCCCGGGGTCGAACGGCTGGCCCGCGGCGACATCCGCGCGCAGGCCGGTGGCCATCTTGTGGAGCTGGTCGTCGGTGCGGTCGACCAGATAGTCGCGCAGCGCGTAGACCCCGGCCGCGCCGGCCGAGGTGAGCCCGGCCGTGACCAGCGCGAGCACCGCCAGCACGAGCCGGGTGCGCAGCGTCATCCGGGCAGCCGGAGAAGGTAGCCGACGCCGCGCCGGGTGTGGATCAACGGCGGCTGGGCGGTGTCGACCTTGCGGCGCAGGGCCGCCACGTACTTCTCCACGATGCCCGAGTCGCCACGGAAGTCGTACTGCCAGACGTGGTCGAGGATCTGCGACTTGGAGAGCACCCGGCCGACATTGGTCATGAAGTAGCGCAGCAGCCGGAACTCGGTGGGCGACAACTCGATCAGCCGGCCCGCCCGGCGCACTTCCTGGGCGTCCTCGTCGAGCTCGATGTCGGCGACCTGGAGCCGGGTGGGTGCGCCGCCCGCACCGTTGTGCATGCGGCGCAGCACCGCCCGGATGCGGGCGACCACCTCGTCGAGGTTGAACGGCTTGGTGACGTAGTCGTCGCCGCCGATCGTGAGCCCGCGGATGCGGTCCTCCACACCGTCGCGCGCGGTCAGGAACAGCACCGGGATGCGGCTGCCGCCGGAGCGCAACCGGGACACGACCTCGAAGCCGTCCATGTCGGGCAGCATCACGTCGAGCACCACCAGGTCGGGCGGCTGGCGCAGCGCCGCCTGCACGGCCAGTTGCCCGCGTTCGACGCTGACCACGTCGAAGCCCGCGTATCGCAGGCTTCCGGCCAGCAACTCGCGGATGTTGGGCTCGTCCTCCACCACCAGAAGTCGGGCTTCGGCCACTTTGTACCCCCGAAAGACAGCTTTCGGCCAGTCTGTCACTCGACGCTGACCGGAAGCTGACCTGAATCTGACCGTCGGCCGACCGCTCAGCCGTGTCCCTCGTCCATGATGTGCATCATTTCGGTGGGCAGGACCACGAACGGGCGGATCATGTGCGGCTCGTGTTCCAGCGCGTGACAGTGATAGACGGAGGCGCCGACCGTGTCGAACTCGGCGGCCACCGTGACCATCTCGCCCATCGGCGGGCTGACGATGTGCCCGGCCACCCGCACCACGTCCTTCCAGCCGTTCTCGTGCGGCTCGACGGCCGCGTCCGAGGTGTAGTAGAGCGGCTGGCCCTTGCGGGTGCCGCGGGTCGGCCGGTTCCAGCCGTCCACCCGGAAGTACTCGCGGCCCAGCACCTGGAAGCGGCACATGTGAATGTGCATCGGGTGTGGCGGGCCGCTGATGTTGAGGAAGCGCCAGACCTCCATGTCGCCCTTGGGGATGACGATCGTGGTGCCGTCGTACTCCCGATAGGCCACCCGCTTGAGGGTGATCGCCCGGCCGCTCTTGTCGGTCAGCTGGATGATGCCGTCGGTGCCCTGGTCGGCGACGGTGACGGTGGCCGGGTCGACCTCCACCATCTCCCACAGCTCCGGGTCCTTCGGCGCGGTGGGCGTGGTGAGCACGATCCATCGCGTGGTGGCGCCGGCCGGCACGTCGGCCGCGGTCAGCCGGGTGAAGCTGGCGGCCAGTTTGCCGGGCAGCGCGAACCGGTCGGTGCCGCCCGCGCTCGCCACCCGGAACTGCATGATGTCCGGCTCCAGCAGGTCGTTCTCCTTGTCCTGCTGACCGGGCGCGACCTCGGGCCGGGTGTTGATCAGCTTCAGCGTGCGCCCGGCGAAGGCCTTGAAGTCGACCAGCACATCCACCCGTTCGGCCGGGGACAGCGTGATCGCCCCGTCGGCGTCGGCCGGCATCGGCTTGTCGAACAGGCCCTGGTCGGTGCCGATCACCTTGAGCATCCCCGGCACGACCTGGCCCGCGTCGTCCAGCACCATCAGCCGGTACGCCCGGCCGTTGCAGGAGTTCAGCATGCGGAAGCGGTACCAGCGTGGCTCGACCGTGAGGTACGGCCAGATCACGCCGTTCACCAGGCTGTACGGGCCGGCGAACGGGCGGGCCACCTTCTTCGGGCTGACCAGCTCGATCTTGTGCAGCATCTGCCCGGTCAGCGCGCCAGCGGCGTCGGTGTCCAGGTTGCGGTCGGTCAGCACCAGCGGGATCTCGTACTCGCCCGACGGCAGCCGCAGGGCCCGCTCCTCCGGATCGCGGATCAGGTACATGCCGGCCAGGCCGGCCATCATCGTCCATCGGGTCAGGTGCATCGCGTGGTCGTGGTACCAGAGCGCGGTGGCCCGTTGCGGGTTGACGAACGGGGTGAGCTGCGTCCGACCGGGCGCGATCACGTCCTCCATCCGCCCGTCGGTGCCGCCGCCGTTGAACCCGCCGTGCAGGTGGACCGCGGTCCACGGCGGCAGCATCGCCACCATCTCGTCGGGTGGGACGCCGTCCCGGCCGGGATAGTTGGTGCGCGGGTCGACGGCCCGGCCGGGGTCGGTCTCCTGATAGCTCATGGCGACCACCGGCATCATGCCGTGCAGTTCGTTCTCCCAGCTCACCCGGATCGGCTGGTTGCGCTCCACCTCGATGGTGGGCCCCGGGAAGGCGCCCTCGTACGTCCACAGCGTGGTCGGCGGCAGCTGCGGATGCAGCCGGCGCCGGACCACCCGCATCCGCACGGTCAGCTCCGGCCGGGCGCCTCTCGCCCGGAGCACCGGGGGGATCGGCAGCCGCTGCGCGAACTTGGTGAGGACCAGAATCGGGTCGATGGGCGGTTCGGCGGCGCCGGCGGTGGCCGCGGCGGGCCGCGCGAGCGGCCCGCCGAGCACGACGCCGGCGCCGGTGACAGCGGCCGCCTTCATGACGGTCCGCCGGCTGAGTCCCGTACTTTCGTCAGTCACCGCGCCAGATTAGGTTTCCGGCGAGCCGCGGTCTTCCGCCGCGATGAGGAGGCTCTCCTACCGGCGGAGGACAGTCAGCGGTTCCCGCCCGGGCCGCCCGCGGGCATCAGGTCCTCGCACGCGTCGTCCGCCGGCTTCCACTTCGGATCGTCGCGGTTCACCTTGCCGCCGAAGGAGAAGCCGTCGGCGTCGGTGCTCGGGTCGGGCATCGGGAAGCCGTGCTCGCGCATGCATTTCGCGTACGCCTGCAGGGCCGGCATCATCGACGCGAAGTTCGGCGCCCCTCGGCCTCCGCCGCTCGGGGTGGCACCGGCCGACGGGACCGCGCCGAGGTCGTGCGAGTGAGTGGCCAGGGGCTGGGTCGGCGCGACGGCCGGGGTGTCGTTCGCGCACCCGGCGAGCGCCAGGAGCAGGCCGGCCGCGGCCAGGATGGCAGGACGTTTCCGCATGTCAGTCCGTTCGGTAGAGGGCGGGTCTTCACCATCGCCGGGAAAGCCGACGCCTCCGTCACCGGCAACCGAAAGAACCCCGAAAGGCGGTCACTGGACCGCGGTCGCCCAGTCGTCGGCGCCGGGCACCAGCGAGCGGTAGGCGCCGCCGTAGTAGATGAGCGGATCAGCGTCCGCGTACGGGCTCAGCACCGCCCGCTCGACCCGGCCCAGCACGATGTCGTGGTCGCCGGCCGGGACGGTGCGCTCGCCGAGGCACTCCAGCACGGCGAGCACCCCTTCGTCGAGCAGCGGCACGCCCTGCCGGCCCGCGCCGACCCGCACGCCCCCGAAACGGTCGAGGCCGGGCCGGGCGAAACGGCGGGACAGTGGCAGCCGGGCCTGCGCGAGGATGTGCACCGCGAACGCCTGCGCGCCGGCGAACACGGGGTGCAGCTGGGAGGCGCGGTTGACACAGAACAGCACGAGCGGCGGGTCCAGTGACACGGCGGAGAAGGAGTTCACCGTCATGCCCACCGCCTGGCCGTCGTCGGTGGCCGCGGTCACCACGGCCACACCGGTGGCGAAGCGGGCCAGGACCGTACGGAATTCGCGGGGGTTGCCCGGATCAAAGACCCGCACACCGCTCACGTCGCGCGCCCCAGGCGCCGGGCGACCGACCCGCGGATCATCCGCCGGATCCGGTCCCGCTCCTCGCGGTGGAACGTGTCACGGTCGTTGCCGCGCGGGAACGGCCGGTCCGGCACCGGCACGCCGAGGAAGTCGCACAGCGGCTCCCACCCCTCGGTGACCCGGTACGTCAGCAGCCGGTCGGCCGGCACGGTCGCCTGCACCTCCGCGTTGTGCCGGCGGAAGACCTCGACGGCGTGCCGCCGGTCGGACAACCGGCCGTCGAAGACCCGTCGCATCACCGCCTCGTCGGTCATCCGGGCGAACGCGCCCAGCTCCGGGCTCACCGAGGTGATGAACCGGTAGCCGAGCCGGCCGATCGGGTGTTGCCGCCGCCGCTCGTTCGCCATCGCCTTGGCGAAGATGGTCTCGATGGCGCTGTCGTACCACTGTTCCGGGTCGCGCACCGTGAGGATCACCTTGGCGCCCGGGTAGCGGTCGACCAGCTCACGCCAGAACGCGGCGGTCGGGAAGTCCAGGGCGCTGCGGTAACCGGCGAAGGCGGCGTCCCAGTCGGCCGGGCGGCCCTCGGCCGCGTCCAGCCAGGGCCCGATCAGCGCCGGGTCCTGCATCAGATCGAACATGTGGTGGCAGGGCCCGAGGCCGACCACGTCCAGCGCCTCCTTGAGGGAGGTGGTGCCGGTGCGGCCGAACCCGGCGCCGATGACCTCGAGCTTTGTCGTCATGCGGCCGACGATAGGTGCGGTCGCCGGGCCGGGTCTTCCACCGCCGTGATGACCGCCGGCCTCCCACCGGGGGGTGAGCGCCGGGCCAAGGTGGGACACCCGGGAACCGGATCGGATCCGGCTCATCCGAGCCGGATCCGGGCGGGACCCCGCCCGTACCGCCGGCCGAGCAGCACCCAGGCCGGGCCCCGCAGCCGCACCTCGGCCTCCGCCTCGCCGCCGGAATCGACCCGCACCAGCTCCCAATCGACGCCCTCGCCGCCCAGCACCCGGCTGAGCCACATCAGGTAGTCGAGCTCGACATCGCGCAGGTCGAGGGTCAGCGCCGCCTGCATGTCGTAGCACAGCGTCGACAGCCGGCGGGCCACCACGATGACGGTGAGCCGGGTGTTCGCGCTCGCGGCCAGCCGGGCCGCGCACCGCACCGCCGGCTCGTCGGGCCGGCGCACCACCAGCGCCACGCTCACGGCAACAGGCCCTCCACGAATCTGGTGGTGTGCCGGCCCTCGACGAACGCGGGCTCGGCCAGCAGGCGCCGCAGCACCGGGATGGTGGTGTGCACCCCCGGCCCGTCCACCACGAACTCGGCGAGCGCCCGCTGGGCCCGGGCGATCGCCTGTTCCCGGTCGGGGGCCCAGACGATGAGCTTGGCCAGCAGCGAGTCGTAGAACGCGGACACCTGGTCGCCCTCGTCGAAGCCGGAGTCCACCCGGGTGAACGGACCACCCGGCGGCCGGAAGGCCTTCAGCAGACCCAGTGCCGGGCGGAATCCCGCGTCCGGGTCCTCGGCGTTGACCGGCACTCGATGGCCACGCCGGACGGCCGGATGTCGTCCTGGGTGAACCTCAGCGGCTCGCCCGCGGCGACCAGGATCTGCTCGCGGATCAGGTCGATCCCGGTGACCATCTCGGTGACCGGGTGCTCCACCTGGATCCGCGCGTTCAGCTCCATGAAGGTGGCGGTGCCGTCCGGTCCCACCAGGAACTCCATGGTGCCGACGCCGCTGTAGGCCAGCGATCGGGCTCCGGTCACCGCCAGCTCACCGAGCCGATCGGCCAGCGCCCGGTCCAGGCCTGGAGACGGCGACTCCTCCACCAGTTTCTGGTTGCGGCGCTGCAGCGAGCAGTCACGCTCGCCCAGGTGCACCACGTTGCCGTGCGTGTCGGCGAGGATCTGCACCTCGACGTGGCGGGCGGCCGGCAGGTAACGCTCCAGATAGACCTCGCCGTTGCCGAACACCATGCGGGCCTGGTGGCTGGTCTGCTGCAGGGCGGGCACGAAGTCGGCGGCTCGCTCCACCACGGTGATGCCGCGGCCGCCACCGCCCGCGCTGGCCTTGATGACCAGCGGGAAGCCGATGGCCCGGGCGACCTGCTCGGCCTCCGCGGCGCCGCCGACCGGCCCGTCGCTGCCCGGCAGCACCGATGCGCAGCGCGATCTCGCCACGGTTGGCGATCAGAATCTTCCGGATCATCGGTCGGCCACCCTGATCAGCACGAGGTCCTGCCCGAACTCGACCGGCTCGCCGTCGCCGACCAGGACCTCCACCACCTCGCCGGACCAGTCGCTGGCGACCTCGTTCATCAGCTTCATCGCCTCGACGATGCCGATCGGCTGTCCCGGCTCGATCCGGGCGCCGGGGGCGACGAACGACTCCGCCCCCGGCGCGGGCGCCGTGTAGAACGTGCCGACCAGCGGCGCCGCCACGGTGCGCAGCGCGTCATCGGCCGGCGCCCGGACCGGCTCGGCCGGGAGCGCCGGCTCGACGTGGCCGGCCGGTGCGGCGACGGGGGAACGCTCCACACCGGCCGGCGGCTCCCAGGTGATCTCCAGCGCGCAGTCACCCACACGCAGCGAAACCCGGGACACGGTGCCGGGAATGGTCTTGGCAACACTTGCCACCTCCTCGCGGAGTCGGCGGATTGCCTGCAAGGCCTCCTCCACGGCTCAGCTCACCCTTCCCTGCCGGCGGAACCGTTCGTGACGGGCGGCGAGCAGGTCGGTGACGCTCCGGGCGCCGAGCCGGCCGAACTCGGCCAGGACCACGCCCTTCAGCGCCGCGGCGGCGCTCGCATGGTCGGCCTGGGCCCCGCCTGCCGGCTCCGGCACGATGCCGTCGACGACGCCGAGCCGGAGCAGCTCGGGCGCGGTGATCCGCAGCGCCTCGGCCATCTCGGCGGCGTGCGACGGCTCGCCGTAGAGAATCGTGGAGCAACTCTCCGGGCTGATCACCGAGTAGACGGCGTTCTCGAGCATCAGCACGCGGTCGGCGACGGCCAGGGCCAGCGCGCCCCCGCTGCCGCCCTCGCCGATGACCACGCTGACCACCGGCACCGCCAGCTCGGACATCCCGGCGATGCATTCGGCGATGGCCCAGGCCTGGCCACGCTCCTCGGCGCCGACCCCGGGCGCCGCGCCCTGCGTGTCGACCAGCGTCAGCACCTGCAGGCCGAGCCGCTCGGCCAGGCGCATCAGGCGCAGCGCCTTGCGATAACCCTCCGGCTGCGGCATGCCGAAGTTCCGGGTCACCAGCTCACGGGTGTCGTGCCCCTTCTGGTGCCCGATCACCATCATCCGTACGCCGTCGACGCGGGCCAAGGCGCCGACGATCGCCGCGTCGTCGCCGTGGGCGCGATCGCCGTGCAGCTCCAGGAACTCGTCGCTGATCCGGGACAGATAGTCCAATGTGGTCGGCCGGTCGATCGCCCGGGCCACCCGGACGGTCGCGGCGGCTCCCCCGGGCACCGCGGCGCCGCCGGTCCGCGCCGGGAAATCATCGTCCACGGGTGGCGGCGTGGCCGGGCGGGCCAGGCGGGCCAGCTGACCCAGGACCGCCCGCAGGTCGGCGCGCGACTCGGCCCGGTCGAGCAGCCCGCGCCGGAACAGGTACTCCGCGGTCTGGAAGCCCTCCGGCAGACCGGCCCGGGTGGCGTTCGCGATCACCCGCGGCCCGGCGAAGCCGATCAGCGCGCCGGACTCCGCGACCAGCACGTCGGCCAGCGTGGCGAAGGACGCGGTGACGCCGCCGAAGGTCGGGTCGGTCAGCACGGCGACGCTGAGCACGCCGGCCCGGCGCAGGTCCTGCAAAGCCTGGCCGGTCTTGGCCATCTGCATCAGGGAGAGCGCGCCCTCCTGCATGCGGGCGCCACCCGAGGCGGTCACCAGCACCAGCGGGATGCGGTGCCGCAGCGCCTCCTCGGCGGTGCGGGTCACCGCCTCGCCGAGCGCCGAGCCCATGCTCCCGCCGAGGAAGCGGAAGTCCATCACCGCGATGGCGACCGGCGTGCCGGCGATCTCGCCGCGGCCGCAGCAGACCGCGTCGTCCAGGCCGGTGCGGGTCCGCGCGTCGGCGAGGCGCTGCGCGTACGGCTTGATGTCGGTGAAGCCGAGCGGATCGCCGCCGGCGATGCCCGGCGCGGACCGGAACGATCCCCGGTCGAGCAGTTGCTCGATGCGCTCGGGGGCGCTGAGCCGGTGGTGGTGGCCGCACTCGGGGCAGACCCGGTGCCCGCGCTCCAGCCGCGGTTGGTAGATCAGATTCGCGCAGGTGGGGCACCGGGTCCAGGACACCGGCGCGCGTTGCGCCACGAGGGTCATCGCTCCGCCTGCCAGGAATAGAAGCGGCCGGCCATGGCGTCGGCCGGCGAGCGCCAGGTCTGCGGGTCGAAGGGGTGCACGTACGGGCTCAGCGTGGTGGCGAGCTACTGATGCCGGCCCCGCTCGCGGCGCACCAGTCGATGCTGCTGCTGCTGCAGCTCGGCCTGCTGCTGGTGCTAGTCATCCTGCTGGGCCGGCTGGCGGCACGCTTCGGCCTGCCGGCCATCGTCGGCGAGCTGACCGCCGGCGTGGTGCTCGGCCCGTCGCTGCTCGGCTGGGCCGCGCCCGGCGTGGCGCAGTGGCTGACGCCGGCGCGGCCCGAGCAGGCGCATCTGCTCGACGCAATCGGTCAGATCGCGGTCGTGCTCCTGGTCGGGCTGACCGGCATGGAGATGGACCCGTCGCTCCTGCGCCGCCGGCGGGGCACCCTGCTGCGGGTCGGCCTCGCCGGCCTGATCATCCCGCTCGGCCTCGGCATCGCGCTGGGCTACCCGGCGGCGGCGCTGCTGCGCGGTCCCGGCGCGGACACCCACGTGTTCGCGATGTTCCTCGGGGTGGCGCTGTGCGTCACGGCCATCCCGGTGATGGCCAAGATCTTGATGGACATGAACCTCATGCACCGGGACATCGGCCAGCTCGCGCTCGGGGTCGGCGTGCTGGACGACGCGTTCGGGTGGTTCATGCTGTCCATCGTCTCGGCCACCGCGATCGAGGGCCTGACCCCGGCCGTGGCGCTCATGGCGCTGGCGAGCCTGGCGCTGGTCGTCAAGCTCGCCTGGTGGCCCGGCCGGCCGATCGCCAAGTGGGCGCTCCGGCGCAGCAAGGACAGCGAGGAACGCACGGTGGCGGTGGCCGTCGCCATGATCCTGCTCGCTGCGGCCGGCACCCAGGCGCTCGGCCTGGAACCGGTGTTCGGCGCGTTCGTGTGCGGCGTCGTGATCGGCTCGGCGGCCCGGGCGACCGGCGTCCGTACGTCCTCGTTGCGGGTGGTCGTGCTCTCGTTCCTGGCGCCGGTCTTCTTCGCCACCGCCGGACTGCGCATCGACCTGCGCGCGCTGGGCCGGCCCGCGGTGCTGCTGGCGGCGGTGCTGGTGATCGCCGTGGCCGTCCTGGGCAAGTTCTCCGGCGCCTATCTCGGCGCCCGGTTGAGCCGGCTCAACCGCTGGGAGGCGCTCGCCCTGGGCGCCGGCCTGAATGCCCGCGGGGTCATCGAGATCGTGGTCGCGACGGTGGGGCTCCGGCTCGGCATCCTCGACGCGGCCGGCTACACGATCGTCGTCCTGCTGGCCGTCGTCACGTCGGTGATGGCGCCACCGCTGCTGCGCGTCGCGATGCGGCACGTCGAGTGCACCCGGGAGGAGGAGATGCGTCTGACGGCATGGAGCGGCACCAGCGCCCGCGACGCGGTGCCCACCGGTGGGTGAGCACCGTTTCACGACCTGAATCGGAGATCTTCCTATGCGCTATCTGCCCGCCGGCCGCCGGATCCTGGCCGCCGCGATCGCCCTGGCCGTACCCGTGGCCGCGATCATCCACCTCAACACGTCCGCGCAGGCGGAGGGCGTCGAGTTCGCCCAGCCGCTGCGCATCCCCCCGGTCCTGACCGGCTCGAACATCAACCTGACCATGAAGGAGGCGGACGTCCAGCTGGCGGCGGACGGCCCCGCCACCCACATGTGGACCTACAACGGGGTGTTCCCCGGGCCCACCATCCGCCGGCCCACGGGCGTGCCCACCCGGGTGACCGTGCGCAACAACCTCGGCCCGGAGTTCGGCGACGCGACCCTGCACAACCACGGCGGCCACTCGCTGACCACCGAGGACGGACAGGCCGACAGCGAGCTGATCCCGCCCGGTGGCAAGCGCACCTACACCTACGGGATGCGTGAGGACGGCAAGCCGGAACGGTCCGCCACCCAGTGGTACCACGACCACCGGATGGGGGTGACCGGCCGCAACGTGTGGAACGGGCTGGCCGGCATGTTCATCCTCGACGACGCGGTCGACTCGGCCCTGCCGTTGCCGAAGGGCGAGTACGACGTACCCCTCATGATCACCGACCGCACCTTCGACGAGAACAACCAGATCCCGTACGAGCCGGCCGCTCAGGGCCCGGCCGCGGTCGGCCTGCTCGGCATCAACGTCCTGGTCAACGGCACCTACCTGCCGTACCTCGACGTGGCCGCGCACAAATACCGGTTCCGCCTGCTCAACGCGTCCAACCGCCGCCCCTACATCTTCACCCTGGGCAACGGTCAGAGCTTCACCCAGATCGCCACCGACGGCGGCCTGCTGCCCGCGCCGATCGAGCGCACCCAGATCAACCTGATGCCCGGCGAACGGGTCGAGGTGGTCGTCGACTTCGCGGCGCACCTCGGCGAGAACATCACGCTGATGAACCTGAACACGGTCAACGACATCGCCCCCGAGACCATGCAGTTCCGGGTGAAGCGGCCGGCCGTGGACCGCAGCTACGTGCCCGCGAAGCTGCGGCCGCTGCCGGCGTTCCCCGAGCCGTCCCAGACCCGCCAGTTCGTCATCGGCGCCGTCACCGACAGCACCGGCAGCCCGACCGCGTGGACCTTCAACGGCAAGAGCTTCGACCCCGCGCGGATGGACGCCGATCCGGTGCTGGGCAGCACCGAGAGCTGGACCTTCCTCAACCCCACCACCCAGCCGCACGCCATCCACCTGCACGACGTCGACTGGCTGCTGACCGAACGCTTCGGGGTGACCGTGGCCGGCGACGGCACCCCGGTCCGAGGTGATCCGCTCGCCATACCGGCCTACGAGCAGGGCCTGAAGGAGGTGTTCGTGTTGCCGCCGCGCGAGGGACTCACGGTGAAGACCACGTTCACCGATCACACCGGCATGTTCATGTTCCACTGCCACATGCTCGAACACGAGGACTTCGGCCTGATGGGCCAGTTCGACGTGGTCAAGGCCGGCCATCACCACTGATCTACCGAGACACCGGTGGCCGGCGCTCCCCCGAAGAGCACCGGCCACCGGCCCCGGTCGTCAGCGGTTGGTGACGCTGAAGTGCATGTAGTCCTTCAGGCTTCGCCAGCCGCCGCCCCAGAAGTAGCCGTTGGCGGTGAAGGCCCGCGCCGCGCCCTCGGGGTGGATCATGCCGATCTTGTAGCTGCGCCGGTTCAGGTAGGAACTGCCGCCGGCCGGAGACACCGAGCCGCCGCGGATCATCGGGTTCTGCAGGGGGTTGATGTCGATCGCGGTGCCGTACGCGTGCTCGGACCAGACCGACGTGCCGCCCACCGGCCGGCAGTTGTAGCCGGCCGTCACGATGCCCATGTTCGTCTCGCCGGGCATGTTCACCGACATCGGGGCCATTGCCATGATCCGGTAGCGCCAGCGGAACAGGGTGAAGAAGATCTTCTGGACCCGGGTGACGACGTCGCGGTGCACGACCAGGCTGCCGTCGTGGTAGTTGCCCTGCAGGTCGATGTACGAGACCCAGACCTTGCGCAGCGCGGCCGGCGGGACCGGGCACCGGTCGGCGGCCCGCCAGTTGACCGTAGCCGGGCTGACCAGCTCGACCCGGGTGCGCCAGTCCTGCAGCTGCACGCGGGGCGGGGTCAGCCGCAGCGTCTCGTCGACGTGCACGGGATAGGGCGGCACGATCTGGTTCCAGCGGCCGATGTCGGCCACCCGCAGCCGCGCTGCCCGGGCGATGCTGTACAAGGTTTCGCCCGGGGCGACGACGTGCCACACGGAGCCCGGGCGCAGCGCCGCCGCGGCCGGTCGCCCCGGTAGGACGGTTACCGGGACGACCACGGCGAGGAGGGCGGCCACCAGTCTTTTCAACACGGTTACCGACCGTACGAACCAGTTTCATGTGTCGCAGGCGAAACGCGAAACTGATACCAGTTTCTCAGTTCACCGGAACATCAAGCGCTACCGGTACGGGCTGGAGCGTCACGCGCACGGCCGTGCCCGGAGTGAGGGACGGCAGCAGGCCGCTGGCCACCTGGGCAATGACGAGCGTCTCCCGCACGGTAACCGTGACGCGGCTGGTCGGGCCGAGGAAACTGCTGGTCAGCACGCGCCCCTCGCCGTCCGGGTCGGGCGTGATGCCGATCGCCTCCGGCCGCACCAGAGCGGTCGCCGACCCGGCCGCGGCCGTGGTGACCAGCGGCAGCTCGGTGCCGAGCACCGAGACGACCGGGCCGGAGACGATCCCGGGCAGCCGGTTGCTCAGCCCCACGAAGTCGGCGACGAACGCGCTCACCGGCTGCTGATAGACCTCGGCCGGCGTGGCCAGCTGTTCGAGCCGGCCGGCCCGCATCACTCCGACCCGGTCGGCGACCGCGAGGGCCTCCTCCTGGTCGTGCGTGACGAACAGCGTGGTCGTGCCGACCTCGGTCTGGATCCGCTTGATCTCCTCGCGGAGCTGCACCCGCACCTTGGCGTCGAGCGCCGACAGCGGCTCGTCGAGCAGCAGCACGGCCGGTTCGATCGCGAGGGCGCGGGCCAGCGCGACCCGCTGCTGCTGCCCGCCGGACATCTGATGCGGGTAGCGGGCGCCGAACGCGGACAGCCCGACCAGTTCGAGCATGGCCGCGGCCCGGCCCGGCACCCGGCGGCGGCCGCGCAGCCGGAGCCCGAACTCGACGTTCTGCTCCGCGGTGAGGTGCGGGAACAGGCTGTAGGCCTGGAACACCATGCCCATGTCGCGCCGGTTCGCCGGCAGACCGGTGACGTCCTTGCCGCCGACCAGCACCCGCCCGGCGTCGGCGTCCTCGAGGCCGGCGAGCACGCGCAGCGCCGTCGTCTTGCCGCAGCCGGACGGGCCGAGCAGCGCGATCAGCTCGCCCGCGCCGATCTGCAGATCGAGATTGTCGAGGGCGTGCACCGAGCCGAATGTGCGGCGCAGCCCTTCCAGGTGCACAGCAACGCCGCTGCGGTCGCTCATTTCGACTCCTTCGTGGAACGGCCGGCCAGCGACAGCAGCATCAGCAACAGGAAGGCCAGCAGAAGGGCGGCGAGTGACACCGCGACCGACATGGTGGCGCTGCTCTTGCCGAGCAGGGCGATGGAGACCTGCAAATTCGTGCGATTCAGCAGGGATGCGATGGTGAATTCGCCGAGCACGAGCGCGACGGTCAGGAACGCGGCGGACAGAACGGCCGACCTGATGTTCGGCAGCACCACCCGTACGATCACGGTGGTCCAACTCGCACCGAGACTCCTGGCCGCCTCCGCGAGGGTTTTGACATCGATGGCCGAAAGGCCGGCGTCGATGGCGCGATAGGCATAAGGCAGAACCAGGATGGTGTACGCGAAGACCAGCGTGAGCGACGATCCGCCCAGGAAATAGTTGACCCAGGCGTAGACCGGCGCCAGCCCGACGACCAGCACGATCGCCGGAATGGTCAGCGGCAGCAGGCAGAGGAATTCGACGATCCGGCGCAACCACGGCAGCCGCAGCCGCACCCAGATCGCGGTCGGAACAAGAAGAGCGAGCATGAGTACGGCGGTGAGCCCGGCCTGCTCGAGGGAGGCCACGATGCCCTCGGCCAGGTCCGGATAGGTGTCGCTGAGCTTCGGCCAGTTGACCAGCAGCGGCCACGTCGCCGAGTCGCGGGTGCTGAACTCCACCATCGCGGCCAGCGGCAGCAGGAAGAAGACGCCGAGAACGACCAGCACCGCCCAGCGGAAGACCCGTTGTTTACGCCGCCGGCCGGCGATCACCCCAGCCATTTCGCGGTTCTCCGTTCCAGCAGGGCATAAAGCGTCATCACGACAGCCACGACGATCACCATGCCGAGCGCCATCGCCTTGCCGAGGTTCTGCTGGCCGAGCACGACCTCACTGGTGAGCGCGCCGCGGATCTGCAAAGGCACGATCGGGCTGCCCTGGCTGACCAGGGCGGCCGCCGTCGCGTACGCCGAAAAAGCATTGGCGAAAAGCAGCAGCGTCGACCCGAGAAAAGCCGGGGCGAGCAGTGGCCCGGCGACCCGGGTCCAGTACTGCCAGGTGGTGCCGCCGAGGCTTTCGGTCGCCTCCCGCCACTGTGGGCGAATGCCGTCCAGGGCCGGCAGGAACACGATGAGCATCAGCGGGATCTGGAAGTACGTGTAGACGAGAATCAATCCCGGCAGCTCGAACAGCCACACTCCGTTCGCGTACAGATCGATGTTCAGATGGTCGTGCAGCCAGACCGTGACGAAACCGCTCAGCCCGATCGTCGCCAGAAAGGCGAATGCCAGGGTGACGCCGCCGAACTGGGCGAGAACGCCGGCCGCCGAGGTGACGACCCGGCGCAGCACGCCGCCGGCCTTCGCGGTGACCAGGGCGTAGGCGAGGACGGCCCCGCCGATCGCGCCGATGACCGCGCTGACCGCGGACAGCGTGATACTGCGCCCGAACGCGTCCAGGATGTACCCGTCGGTCAGCGCTTTCACGTTGGACAGGCTGGCCCCGCCGCCGTTGCCGGCGAACGCGCCGATCACGACCACCAGCGTCGGGATGATCAGGAAGATCGCCACGTACGCGAAGAACGGCACCGTGCCCAGCAGTGGAAGGCCCCGCGGCCTGCGCCGCGGGGCCGCTACGGCCTGGTCAGCCAATGGTCTTGGCCCAGTTCGCCGTCAGGTATTCCTTGGCCTTGGTGTTCTGCGCCTCGGTCGGCACGACCGGGGTGCCGTCCACCTTGGGCAGCGCGGCGAAGGCGGTCGCGTCGAGGGTGCCGGCCTTCTGCATGGCGTCGGCCCGGACCGGCCGGGCGCCGCCCTTGAGCCACAGGTTCTGGCCCTCGTCGGAGTAGAGGTACTCCTCCCACAGCCGCGCGGCGGCCGGGTGCGGCGCCTCCTTGTTGATCGCCTGCACGTAGTACGACCCGAGCACCGCGCCCGACGGCACGAACGTCTTCCAGGTCTTGAGCTTGGCCGCCTCGGCCACGTTCAGGTAGTCCCAGTCGAAGACGACCGGCGTCTGTCCCGACTCGATGGTCGTGGCGGACGGGTCGACCGGCAGGAAGTTGCCGGCCTTCTTCAGGTTGCCGAAGAACTCGACGCCCTTGCTGATGTCCTCGACCGTGCCGCCGCCGGCCAGCGAGGCCATCTGCACGCCACCGAACGCGGCGCCGGCCTGGGTCGGGTCGCCGTTGAGCGCGACCTTGCCCTTGTACGCAGGCTTCAGCAGGTCGGCCACGCTGGTCGGGGCCGGCACCTTGGCGCTGTCGTAGCCGATCGACATGTAGCCGCCGTAGTCGTTCACCCAGGTGCCGGCGGCCTCCTTGAGCGCGTCCGGCACGTCGGCGAACGTGGCCACCTTGTACGGGGCGAACATTGAGGTGTTCGCGGAGGCGACGCTGCCGCCGAGGTCGAACACGTCCGGGGCCTTGTCCTGACCCTTGAGCTGGTTGGCGGCGTTGATCTCGTCCTGACTGGACCCGTCCGGCTGGGCCGAGTTGACCTTGATGCCGTACTTGTCGCCGAAGCCCTTGATGATCTCGCCGTAGTTGGCCCAGTTCGGCGGCAGCGCGATGACGTTGAGCTGCCCTTCCTTCTTGGCCGCGGCGATCAGGGCGTCCATGCCGCCGAGGTCGGCGGCGCTGGTGGCGGTGGCCGCGCTGCCCGAGGCGGACGCGGAATCGTCCTTCTTCTCCGGCGGCGAGCAGGCCGCCACGGCGACGGCCGCGGTGGCAGCAATGACGACGGCCAGGGTACAGCCGATGGGGGTGCGCACTGAGAGCCTCCTTCTGCGCGACCACAACCGGTGCGCGCTGGGTGGATCATGAAAGTGCTTGGTGGCGCTGAGGCGACGGAGGAAAGTACAGAGGGAAACATTCCTGCTGTTCGTTACCTACACCACAAAGTTCACTTTGATCAATACACCCACGAACAACGGCCCCTATTCGTGCCGGTATTCGCCCGCGGTCGACGTCCAGGACCAGCGTGGGACGGTCAGGCCGGACGGCACGTCGTCGGCCGAGTGGTGGTATTGGCTCATCGTCGTCGTGGTGGCCCAGGCGAAATAGTCGTGCAGCACCTGGCGCAGCGGGTCGGTGGTGAAGCCGGCGTCGGTCAGGGCCTCGTCGAAGCAGGCGATCGCGCGGCGGTCCATCTCCTCGTGCGGGCCGTTGCCGCTGTGCATGCGGACGACCGTGGTCTCGTCGATCTCCGACGGCGGCCCGCCGAGCGCCTCGCCCCAGTAACCCGCCAGCCGGGACGTGTGGTCGGCGCGGTAACCGTGCTCGAACGCGTGGCTCACCACCTCGTCGGCCAGCACCCGCTCGTGCCAGGCCGCGGCCAGCCGGGTCAGGCCGGGAAGACCACCGGCCGCCTCATAGACGCTCTGCATGGCTCAGCACTCTAGCTCCACGCCGCCTCGGCGAGCGGCAGCAGCCGCAAGGTCGCCTCGGCCGAGCTGCGGGCGGTCCTCGCCGCGCACACCGGCTACCTCGGTGGGTGGACCGGCTGGGAGGCGAACGCGTTCGACGGGCACGACAGCCGTTACCGCAACGCCGACGGGCCTGACGCCACCGGCCGGTTCATCCCGTACTGGTACCGCGACGGCGACAAGATCAGTCTCGACCCGCTGACCAGCTACGACGTGGCCGGCGACGGCGACTACTACTACCAGATACCGAAGAAGACCAGGGCGGAGAAGGTGATCGAGCCGTACAGCTACCAGGTCGGCGGCGCCGACGTCCTGATGACCTCGACGGTCGTCCCGATCCTCCGGGACGACAAATTCGTCGGCGTGGCCGGCGTCGACATGAAGCTCGCGCTCAACGCGACCATCGAGGCGGCCCGGGCCGGCGACATGGGCAAGGGGTTCGCGGTGGTCGCGTCCGAGGTCAAGGACCTCTCGCAGGAAACCGCGAAGGCCACCGAGCAGATCACCGCCCGGATCGCCGCGATCCAGTCGTCGAGCGCGTCCGCGGCGGCCGCGATCGCCGAGATCGCCGGCACGACCCAACAGGCGGCCGCGAACTTGACCAAGCTCTCCGGCGACCTCACGGCCCTGGTCGGCGCGTTCCGCTATTGAGGTGTACGCCGTAAGCCCGCGATCACCAGCGCCACCATGCGCCGGGCGTCGTAGCCGGGGACGCCCGCGCCGGCGCACAGGTTCCCGATGCCGTACATCAGCGTGAGGCCCGCCATGCCCGCCTCGATCTCGCCCGACGCGGCGGCCGCGGTCAGCAACTGGTCGCAGACCGGGACGAGGCGCTCCAGGAAGTAGGCGTGCAGCGTCTGGAAGCCGGCCCGGTCGGACTGCATCGCCTCGGCCAGGCCGTGCTTGGTGACCAGGAAGTCGACGAACAGGTCGATCCAGCGCCCGAGGGCCGCATGCGGGCTCGCGCTTTCCGCCAGGAGAGCCGTACCGGCGGCGGCGCACGCCTCGACCTGATGCCGGTAGACGGCGACGACCAGGTCGGCCCGGGTCGGAAAGTGCCGGTAGATCGTGCCGACGCCGACCCCGGCCCGCGCGGCGACCTCCCGCACCGGCACGTGCACGCCGGCCACCACGAACGCCTCGGCCGCCGCGTCCAGCAGCGACTTCTCGTTGCGCCGGGCGTCGGCCCGCTTCCGTTCCGCCATGTCTCCCACTTGGTAAACGGAACCAAGTTCCGTATCGTCGGTAGCGGAACAACGATCCGCTTACCCCAAGGATGCCAGATGACCAGAACCAGCTTCGGACT
This sequence comes from Actinoplanes sp. NPDC026619, assembly GCF_040638295.1. Classification (NCBI taxonomy): domain Bacteria; kingdom Bacillati; phylum Actinomycetota; class Actinomycetes; order Micromonosporales; family Micromonosporaceae; genus Actinoplanes; species Actinoplanes sp. NPDC026619. Next base: position 147,783 of record NZ_JBEZYA010000021.1, on the reverse strand, counting down.
CATGACCGCGCCCATGCAGGTCGGCTACGACGAGATCCTCCGCGTCTGGCAGGAGGCCGACGGGATCCCCGAGATCGACAACGCCTGGCTCTTCGATCACCTCATGCCGATCGGCGGCGATCCGGACGGTCCGATCCTCGAGGGCTGGACGCTGCTGTCGGCGCTCGCCGCCCGCACCCAGCGCCTGGAGCTCGGCCTGCTCGTCAGCAGCAACCGGTTCCGCCCGCCCGCGATGCTCGCGAAGATCGCCGCCACCGTCGACGTCGTCTCCGGCGGCCGGCTCATCTTCGGCCTCGGCGTCGGCTCACGGCCCGGACACCCCCTGGCCATCCGGGAGTACGCGGCCCACGGCCTCCCCTTCCACGACGTACCGCACGCCGTGGGCAGTTTCGGCGAGGCGCTGACCGTGATCAAGCGGCTGTGGAGCGAGGACAAGCCGTTCGACTTCCACGGCGACTACGTCGACCTGACCGGCGCCTTCGCCAACCCCAAGCCGGTGCGCAAGCCGCCGTTCCTGCTGGCCGGCCGGACCAGCCCGGTGCTGCGCCTGGCCGCCGAGCACGCCGACATCTGGAACATCCCCGGCGGCAAGGACATGGCCGACATCAAGGGCCGCAGCGCGCTGCTGGACCGCTACTGCGCCGAGATCGGCCGCGACCCCGCCGAGATCACCCGCTCGATGAACGTGCCGGTCGACTACGACCACCCCGCCGCGACCAGAGCCGCCATCGCCGAGGCGATCGAAGCCGGCTTCGGCCACATCGTCCTGAGCGTGCCCCCGCCCTACCCGGCCGCCGTCGCCCGCTGGGTCACCGACGAGCTGATCACTCCGTCGCGGTGAACGGGCGGGCCGGGCCGTAGGTGGTGCCGGCGCGGTCGCGCTCCAGCCAGCCGGTCTCGACCAGCATGCGGCGCACGCCGGCCACGTCGTCGGTCACGGCCGACAGCCGGCGGTTGATCTCGTCTTCCGCGTGCAGGGCCTCGAGCGCCAGGAACCGGGCGAACAGCTCGCCGACCTGGTGGTAACGCTCGCTCAGCGTCGGCGGCAGGCTGGTCAACCGGCCGTGCGCGAAGTTGCCCCGCAACTGCGGATAGTCGAGCAGCAGCACGCTGACCGGCTGCGCCCGGTCGACCGCCTGCGCGGCCTCGCGGAGCACGCCGGGATTGGCCCGGTAAACGCCGTTGCCGGTGCCGGTCGCCAGCCCCGCGCCGACCAGCCGGGCGAGCAGGTTGCCGGCCTCCTGGATCGGAACATCCAGGGCGTAGGCGAGCTCGGCGAGAGTGGCGCCGTCGTTTCCCCGCCGAACCAGGTCGGCGTAGGCCGCCAGCCGGGCCGGAACGGCGAGCTGCGACAGGAATTCGGCGGCGCGGGCGGCATCGGCGGACATCACCCCACCGTATTCAGGTCCGCACCGCCCGCGCATCCGGATTTTCGCGGCGACGAACGGCCGCGCCGGAGACCCGCCTCGGGTCTCCGGCGCGGTGATCCCCCGATCAGCTGACGTCAGTGATGAAGCTGGACACCCAGGCCAGGGCGGCGTTCCAGTTGATCGCTTCCTCGTTGGTCGACCACGACTGGATGTCGTCGATGTAGCAGAACTGCGCGATGCAGCCGGTCAGCTTGCTCTGCGCGTACGGGTCCTGGATGGACGAATTCGCGCCGCCGGCCAGGGTGCCGGCCGGCGGGTTGGGCAGGGCCGGGTCCAGCTCGTGCGCGTACCACCGGCTGTGCTCGTTCTGCGAGCTCACCTCGCCGTAGCCGGTCACGTAGGACTGGTTGAGCGCGTTACGCCCGAGCACGTAGTCGAACCCGGTCAGCGCCGCGTTCTTGAAGGCCGGACGTCCGGTCAGCCGGTACGCCGAGGCCAGCACCACGATGTTGTTCAGGACCGCGCTGTTCGAGCCCCAGTCCCACATGTTGTTGGCCGGCGCGTACGGAACCCCGTACGCCTGGGCCTTGGCCGTGGCCAGGTATTTCTCCGCCCCCTTGACCACCGACGCCTTCACGGCCGGCAGGCCGGGCAGCTTCGACGGCAGCGCGGCCAGGTCGAGGCGGCCGGCCGCGGCGGTCGACGCCCAGTCGAACGCGCCGGTGCCGAACACGTCGGCGGTGTGCTCCGGCGAGGCGAGCACGTCGTTCTGATAGGCCCGGTCGCCGGTCGTCAGGTAGAGCTCGGCGGCCGCCCAGTAGAACTCGTCGCTGACCTTGCTGTCGTTGTAGGCGCCGCCACCGACGCCGTCGGACTCCGGCGCGAACAGCGCCGGGTTGGCCTTGGCCGCCGTGTAGGCGGTCTTCGCGGCCGCCAGCGCACGCTTCGCGAACGCCGGGTCGAACGGCCGGTAGATCCGGGCCGCCTGCGCCGCCACCGCGGCCACGTTGAGCGTCGCCGCGGTCGAGACCGGGTGCAGCTCGCGGGGCTGCGGGTCCTGGTCGGGCAGCAGCGGCAGCCCGGTCCACGCCTGGTCGTGGATCTTGTGGTGGACCATCCCGGCGAGCGGATTGCCGGCCGGCACCTGCATGCTGAGCAGGAAGTTCAGCTCCCAGCGGGCCTCGTCGAGGATGTCCGGGACGCGGTTGCCGCTCTCCGGGATCTTCAGCGACACCGAGCGGACGGCGTGCGAGCGCTCGTACTCACTGAGGATCTCCCAGGTCGTGATGCCGCCGTTGACCACATACTTCCCGTGGTCGCCGGCGTCGTACCACCCGCCGCGCACGTCGAGTGTGTAGTCGCAGACGCCCGCCTGGCAGGGCACGTTGCCGTCACCCTGGTTGGGCGCAACGTCCACGTGCCCGGCCGCACGCCCGTAACCCGGGCGCAGGGCGTCGTCGATGGCGATGCCGCTGCGCTGGGTGTAGTAGAACTTCAGCGCGTCGGCCCGCAACTTGTCGTAGGCGGCCGCTCCGATGTCGAACGGCCGGCTTGTCTCCCCGTCCGCAACCACCGTATAGCCCGAGCCCGGCCGCGAATACCGACCAAAGTCTATGGTCTGCACGTTCTCGCCGGAGGACACGTCGACACCGCGCGGCGTCGAGGCGCCGCGGGCGACGGTGCGCCCGGCGGAGTCGAGGAGCTGCCACGGCAGCGGGGTGGTCGCGGCGGTGACGACGGTCGCGGTCTTGGGCCCGGCCGGCAGGTACGCCACCTGGTTGACCCGCACGCGCGGGCCGGTGTCCGGCACGTACACCTCCGGCGGCACGCCGCCGACCAGCGAGACGTTGTCCACGCAGAAGTGCCACGGGTCGGCGCTGCCGCCGATCTGGAACGCCACCTGCCCCTGCGCGGTGTCGGCCGAGGCGGTGAACGTGTACGAGTAGTGAGTCAGGCCGCCGAGAACGGGCGACTGCTCGAAATACGTGTCATAAGGCGAGACGGCAAGACCGACGATGGCCCGTACGACGTGACCGGCGTCCCCGGCCGCATCGAAGCTGAACCGGTAGCTCTCGCCGGCGACCAGGGGCAGTTCGTTCTGCCCGATCGCCGCATCCCAGCGGTTGGCGGTGCCGCCGGGCACGTCCACACAAGCCTGCCCGTCGGTCAACGTCATGGGCATGCCGGTTGTGGACCAGAAGGGATCGGTGGTGCCGTCGAATCCGCCGTTCTTCACCTGCTCGACCTCATCCGCCAAAGCTGAAGCCGCGGTGGCGGGTGCGGCGGCGCCGAGGGTGAGCAGAGCGGCAGCGGTGAGGACGGCAACCGTTCGGGAGCGCTCCCATAGAGACATGGAAAGAATTGAATCGGTGCCGTGACGTGCTGTCAACGCTCCCGAAACAGCGCGTTCACGGCCGGAGCGTCCGCCTCAGGAAGCTCCGGCCGTGAACCATCTACCAGCGGTCAGTTGGTGAAGACCGCCGGCGAGCCCTCGACCGAGGTGTCCACCACCGGGGCGTACTTGGCGGTGAAGTAGCCGGCGCTGGGGCAGGTGGCCGGCCCGGTCGACTTCGCGAACGCCTGGTTCACGAAGTTGATCGAGTTGTCGGCGTTCGCCACGGCGCCGGTGATCGCGTCCCCGTTCGCCTGGAACACGCAGGTCACCGTGCCCAGCAGGGTGCCGAGCACGATCGTGGTCCGGATCGGCGCCGCGTCGGTGCCGCTGACCGTGACCACACCGGCGCTGTCGATCGTGGTCGCGAACGGCAGGTTGTTGACCGTCACGCTGTTGACCTTGGTCACGCCCAGAATGTTGGCCGTGCACGAGGCGAACGTGTGCGCGGTGGTCGACTGGGTGGCCACGCCCGGCGCGGCCGGGTTGTCCACCACCGTCGTGCTGAATGCCGACTGGGCGCACTTGACGCCGGTCGTGCCGCCGGACGCGGTGGCGAAGTCGGCGGTGGTGCCGGCCGCGACCGCGGCGTTGAGCACGTCACCGACGGCGATGTTGGCGCCGGCGGCGCTGCCACTGGTGAGCACGGCGACCGCGTCGTCGGCCCGGGCCGGACCGGCGGTCAGCGCCACCGACATCGCGACGGCCGCGGCGATGGTGAGGCTGCGAGACACCCGCATGGGCGTTCCTCCTTGCGTTCGGGGACAGGACGAAAACACCCGGGCGGTCACCTGCGGGGGGATGCGGGAGACCAGGTCCGAGCGATTCCACGCCGAGCATCGACAATTGAAAATACAACGAACAAAAGCGACACTTGGCGACGTCGATGTATAGACCCGTCGAACGGGACGAGTCAAGGCCCTTGACCCGATCCGTACCGAGCGGTAACTTCGGTCTCTTAGATAGACAACGGCCTTTGTGTAATGTCGTTGTCGACGAGCCACAATTTGATTTTCCAATTTTATTCACGGGCTACAAACAGGGAGTTTTCCGATGACGAAACCGGACGACGTTTCCGCCGGCGGCGTCCAGTGGCGGAAGTTCGGCATCATGCTCGGGCTGACCGGGGCGGCGACCGCCGGCCTGATCGCCCTGACCGCCACCGGCGTGCTCGCCGCGAACTTCTCGATCTCCGGCATGCCGTTCGTGGTTGCCGCAACCGAGCTGAACGGCCAGGGCTTCGAGCAGTTCGCCACGCTGGACACCACCCGCGAGGGCAACCCCAACCTGGCCGACGAGGGTGGGCAGAAGGTGCTGATCGTCTCGGCCATCAACACCGCGACGCTCACCAACCTGTGCCAGAGCGTCTCGCTCGGCGGCGCCTACCTGAAGATCACCGCGGGTGACAACGGCACCCCGGTCTCGGCCAAGGCGCTGGTCGTCGACTCCGACCAGATCAACGGCAACGCCGACTTCACCAACATCGAGGTCGGTGGCGACGCCGGCACCTTCGACAAGGTGAAGAATCCGAATACCGGTCAGCAGGTCGTCGGCCCCGATTATGTCTTCGGGCAGCAGGCCGACGCGGTGCAGATCAAGAACCTCTGGCAGAACAACTACGCGACCACGGCCGCCAAGTTCACGCTGCCGCACCTGCGTATGTCGTTCTCGGCCACCGGCTGCTGAGCGAAATGCCGCAGCGCTCTGCCTTTTGGCATTGGCGACACGCCCGCCCCTTCTGGGGCGGGCTGTTCGTCTTTATCGCAGGCGTCGAGATGTTCCTGACCGTATGGGCGCCGCTGCCGGTCGTGGTGCACGTCGGGATGCAGGGCTTCATCGGCTACCTGCTGCCGATCCTGCTCGCCGTCCTCGGCGTGCTGCTGATCTTCAACCCGCAGCAGCACCTGTTCTACTCGCTGGTCGCGGCCGTGCTCGCGCTCGCCTCATGGCTGACGTCCAACTTGGGCGGCTTCATCTTCGGCCTGATCATGGGCGTCCTCGGCAGCGCCCTGGCGTTCGCCTGGTCACCGACCAAGCACCGCGCCCCGGTCGCCCCGCCGGAGGACGAACCGGCTGAGGAAGAACCGGCTGAGGAAGAACCGGCTGAGGAAGAACCGGCTGAGCAGGAGGCGGAGCTGGATCAGTCGGACGAGACGCCGGGCGTCCAGCCGGACACGTCGCAGAGCCTGCCGCGCCACAGGCGCCCCTCGCCGGGCTTGCTGTCCGGCGAGTAGATTCGCGCTTTGCGCAGGTGGATGTACTTCGTCGGGGCCAGCAGCGCGGCCATCTGGCGGTGGGACACCTCGGCGCCGGTGTCGCGGGCCCGGATCGCGTCGTGGGCGAGGTCGGACTGTTCCTTCATGTGCTCGGCCATGCCGGTGTAGAAGGCGTCCTCGTAGTCGTCCATCTCGCTGACCTCGGCGAACCACTGCCACTGCGGGATCAGGTCGCCGCTGACCAGCAGGCCGTGCACGGTCAACGTGAGCGGCACGCCGTCCTGCGGCTTGATCAGCCGGTCGGTCTGGGCCACGTAGGTGCCCAGCACGCTGTCCGGCTCGCTCCAGTCGGAGCGGCTCATGATCGAGTCGAGCATTGGATCGGACACCACACACCCCCGTGTCAGGCTCCCTGTGCCGACTCTAGGTCAGCCGGACAGGGCGCCGGACGTAAACGGGAGAGTTACCGGTGGATCTTGGTGCGCCAGTCGGTGGGCACGGCGCCGGCCGGGCCCGGGACGGGCTGGTCCGCGGGGCGGCTGTCCGCGGGCGCCAGCGACGGGCCGTTGGCGGCCTCTTCGGTGGAGAAGTCCCAGAACCAGTCCTCGCCCGGCTCGAAGGACTGCATGACCGGGTGGCCGGTGGCCTTCCAGTGGGCGGTGGCGTGCTGCGACGGGGAGGTGTCACAGCAGCCGATGTGGCCGCACTGCGCACAGCGCCGCAGGTGGAACCACCAGCCACCGGCGTCGAGGCACTCCACGCAGCCGGTGCCGGACGGGGGGACGTCGGGCTGGATCGGGTCTTCGCTCGTCACAGCCGAAACCTACATGGTCACGTCGGCGAACGTCCCCTGCAGGGCCGCCACCGCGTCGTCCGCGGCGACCTGCAGGCCCACGCCCCGCTCCCCCGCGCCCAGGTTGATCGTCCGGCCCCGGGTGCGCTCGTCGGCGATCACCGGCCACGCCTTGGCCGAGCCGAACGGGGTGATCGTGCCGCGCTCGTAGCCGGTGGCCTCCTTGGCGGTGGCCGCGTCGGGCAGGGAGAGCCGGTTGACGCCGAGCTGGGCGCGCAGTTTGGGCCAGGAGATCTGCCGGTCGCCGGGGACGAGCACGAAAACATACTCCCCCTCGGCCCGGCGCACGACGATGGTCTTGACCAGGTCACGGATCTCGACGCCCTGCGCGGCGGCGGCCTCGGCGACGGTCGACACCGGCCCGTGGCGCACCACGTGGTGGGCGACACCCAGTTCGAGAGCGGCCTGTTCAGCGGGCGACGGCATGAGATCAACAATAACTGTCAGAGGTGCGGAGTACGTTTCACGTATGTCTGACAAGCCGGTGCTTCAACCCGGGCCAAGCCACCCGATCACGATCACCCCGACGGCCGGGCGGGTCGTCGTGACCTCCGGCGGCAAGGTCGTCGCGGACTCGCGCCATGCCCTCACCCTGCAGGAATCGACGTATCCCCCGGTGCAGTACGTGCCGCTGGCCGATGTCGATCAAAACCTGCTCGAGCGGACGGTGACGGAGAGCTACTGCCCCTTCAAGGGCGACGCCAGTTACTACTCCATCCCGGCCGGCGGCGACCAGGCCGTCGACGCCGTCTGGGAATATTCGAAACCGCACGACGCGGTGGCCGAGATCGCGGGCCACGTCGCGTTCTGGACCGGCCGGGTCGATTCGATCGAGGTCCAGCAGGACTGATCAGCCGTCAGGAGGCGGTCACCGACGTCGCCGTGATCGACCCGTCGGTGGCCGTGCTCCCCTGCACCGACAGCGACTGACCGGCCTTCAGCTTCGCGACGGTGATGGTCTGCTGCACCTTGGTCGACTCGGCGATCTTCACGGTGATCGTCTTGCCCGCCGCGGTCGTCATGGTCAGCGCGCTCGCCGAGATCGACTTGATCGTGCCGACCGTCGCGGTGCCGCCGCCAAAGCCTCCGCCGGGGCCGCCGGACGCTCCCATCCCGCTCGGCATCTGCCCCGAGAAACTCCCGCTGCGAGTGACTGCCGACGTGCCGGACGACGACGTCTTGCCCCAATGCTTCTGCGCCCCAACCCCGCCGAGAAAACCGCCGGCCAGCAGAAACACCCCGAGGAGTACGGGGGTGGCCCGGTTGAACCACCGGCGGGGCGCCGCCTTCGACAGCTGAGCGGGCAAGTCTTCATCGACCGGCGGCTCCAGAACTTCGGTATCGCTGTCGCTCATGCCAGCTCTCCGCTTCGCTCACTCATGGCGGATCCCCCTGTTACTCGTACCGAAGTGCGTCGATGGGCCGCAGCCGGGCGGCGCGGGCGGCGGGCAGGCCGCCGAAGAACAGGCCGATGACCACGGAGACGCTGAGGGCGAGGATCACCGAGCTGGGCACGACGACCGGCGTCACGCCGACGATCTTGAAGTTGGCGCCGATCAGCGCCGCGGCCACGCCGAGGCCGCCGCCGATGAAGCTGAGCAGCGTCGCCTCGATCAGGAACTGGGTCAGGATGACCCGGCGGGGCGCGCCGAGCGCCTTGCGGATGCCGATCTCCCGGGTCCGCTCGGTGACGGTCACCAGCATGATGTTGGTGATGCCGATGCCGCCGACCAGCAGACTGATCGCGGCGACCGCGCCGAGCAGCGTGGTGAACGTGTCGGCCGTCTCGGTCTGGGTCTCGAGCAGCTGCGACGCGCTGCGCACGGTGTAGCCGGCGGTGCCGCTGGAGCTGGTCGGCACCCGCTGGTTGAGGATCACGGTGATCTCGCTCTGCACCGTGCTGACCATCTTCGAGTTCGCGGCCTCGACCAGGATCGAGTTGATCGCGCCGTAACCGGTGAGCACCTGACGGACCGCGGTGATCGGCGCGATCGCGACGTCGTTGGCGTCCTGGAAACCGCCGCTCGAGCTCTTCTCGTCGAGCACGCCGACCACGGTGAACAGCGCCCCGCTGACGGTGACCTGCTCGCCGATCGGGTCGACACCGGGGAACATCTCCTCGGCGACGGTCTGCCCGATCACCACGACCCGGCGGCCCTGCGCGTTGTCGTCCTCGCTGAACGCGGCGCCGGACGCGAGGGGGTAGTTGGCCGCGGTGAAGTAGCTGGGGGTGGAGCCGACGAACGAGTTCACGTCGTACGAGGTGCTGCCGTAGGCCATCGTCGCCGACGTGCTCACCAGCGGCGACACCGACTTCACGTCGGGCGCGAGCACCGGGTCGTCGAGCGCGTCGGCGACCTTCAGGGTCAGCCCGCCGGTGGTGGTCGTCCCGCCCCGGCCGCCGCTGGTCGACACGGTCAGCGTGTTCGTGCCGAGCGCGGAGATCCGGTCGGCGACCGCCTTGGCCGAGCCGTTGCCGACCGCGACCAGCAGGATCACCGACGCGACACCGATCAGGATGCCGAGCATGGTCAGCCCGGATCGCAGCTTGTTCGCCGCGAGACCGCGCAACGCGAACCGAATGATCTCGCCAAAGCTCATCCCGGGGCTCCCACCGCGTGCCTGCCGACGGCGTGCTGCCGCTCGTCGGACTGGATCTGACCATCGAAGAGTTTGATCAAGCGATCGGCCCGGGCTCCGACCTCGGGCTCGTGCGTGATCAGGACGATGGTACGACCGGCGGCTCGGAGTTCGTCGAAGACGGTCAGTACGTCCTCGGTGGAGTGGCTGTCCAGGTTTCCGGTGGGTTCGTCGGCCAGCAGCAGCGCCGGCTCGGTGACCAGGGCCCGCGCGACGGCAACGCGCTGCTGCTGGCCGCCGGAGAGCTGGTTGGGTTCGTGGTCGTAGCGGTCGGCGAGGCCGACCGTCTCGAGCGCGTGCATGGCCCGGCGGCGGCGGGCCCGCGCGTGCACGCCGGCGTAGGCGAGCGGGAGCTCCACATTGGCCAGCGCGCTGGTGCGCGGGATCAGGTTGAACGACTGGAAGACGAAACCGATCAGGCGGTTCCGGACGAGGGCGAGCTGGCGGTCGGACAGCTGGGAGACGTCCACGCTGTCCAACAGGTATTTTCCGCCGCTGGGGATGTCCAGGCAGCCGAGGATGTTCATCAGCGTGGACTTGCCGGAGCCGGAGGAGCCCATGATCGCGACGTACTCGCCGCGCTCGACGGCGAGCGACACCCCGCGCAGCGCGTGCACGGTGGTGTCGCCCTCGCCGTACACCTTGGTCAGTGACCGGCAGTCGAGAACCGGATGCATCAGGGCGGTCCCCCGCCCCCGCCGGGGGCGCCGCCCCCGGAGCCGCTGCCGAACCCGGAGCCGCTACCGCTCTGGGTGTTGGTGCTCGAACTGGAGGTGCTGGTCTCCGGCACGACGACCTTCTCGCCGACGGTGAGACCGTCGGTGATCTGGTAGGAGTCGTCACCCTTGACCCCGACCTTGACCGTCCGGGTCTCGGTGGTCCCGTCACTGCCCAGCACCGTGACCGTGTAGCGGGTGCCGGAGACGGTGACCGCGGCCGAGCTGACCGAGACGGCGCTGGTGGCCGTGCCGGTGGTGACCACGACGCTGACCGACTGCCCGGGCTTCGCGCCGTCCGGCAGGGTGTCGACGCTGGCCGTCACCCCGTACGTGCTGACGCTGTTGGTGGTCGTCGCGGACGGGTCGATCGCGGTCACCTTCCCGGTGGCGGTCGCGTCGCTGAGCGCGTCCCAGGTGAAGGTGGCGGCCTGGCCGATCTTCAGCTTGGTCGCGTCCTGTTCGCCGAAGGACGCGGTCACCTGCAGATCACCGAGGTCGGCCAGCTCCATGAAGCCGGAGCTGGTGGAACTGCTGCTGCTCGAACCGCCGGCGCCGCCCGCGGACGACGAGGACGACCCGGAGGCCGACGAGCCGACCGTCCCGTTCACCGCGATGATCGTGCCGGCCATCGGCGCGGTCAGCTTGGTGCCGTCCACGTCGGCCTGCGCGTCCTCGACCGCCAGCTTCGCCGTGGTGACGTTGTTCTCGGCGGTGGTCGTGTCGGAGCCGGCGTCCTCGGCCCGGTCGAGCGCGTCCTGCGCGGCGTCCAGGTTCGCCTCGGCCAGGTCGAGGGCGCGCTGCACGCTCGCCGGGTCGACCTTGGCGAGCAGCTGGCCGGACTTGACCACCTGCCCGACCTTCGCGTAGACGGCGGTGACCGTGCCGGAGGTGTCGAAGCTGGCGCTGGCCGTGGTGGCGGTCGCGAGGGTGCCGTCGGCGGTGACGGTGGAGGTGACCGTGCCCTGGGCGACGGTCACGGTGCGGGTGCTCGACGAGGCCTTGGTGGTCGTGGCGCCGGTGTCCCGCACCAGCGCGATCGACCAGCCGGCCGCGCCCGCCGTCAGCAACACCAGGGCGAGGTTGAGGATCAGGGCAGGGAGCCGGCGCACGTCTCATGTTTACCGGCGATAACCGTCCATCGCGGCGAAACCGGAGAAAAGCCCGGCTACCAGGATCGAACGACCAGTTCGCCCCCGGTGACACCGGAGACGACCTGGGTGTACTGGCCGCCCCGCAGCCCCACCTTTACCTCGCGCCGCGCCGTCTTGCCGGCCGCGCTCACCAGCACCGTTCCGCGCTCGTCGGCGACGTCGTGCACGGCGGTGGTCGGCACGCGCAGCGCCTTGGCGATCGAGCCGGTGGTGATCTCGACCGACGCGCTCTGCCCGACGAGCAGGTCGGCCGGCTGCTTCGTGAAGGACAGCAGCACGCCGTAGGTGACCAGGGTGCCGTCGTCGGTGCCGACCGGGTCGACCTGGGCGACCTTCGCGGTGAACTCCTCACCCACCCGGTCGGCGAGGGTGACGACGGCGGACTGGCCGGTGGCGACCGCGCCGGCGTCGGCCTCCGGGAACGAGGCGGAGACCTGCATGGCGTACGTGTCGGCCAGGGTGATGAACGTCGAGCCGGAGCCGACCTGACTGCCGACCGAACCGGCCACCGACATGATCGTGCCGGCGATCGGCGCCGTGATCGTCGCGCCGGCGAGGGCGTCCTTCGCCTCGGCCAGGGCGGACTCGGCCGAGTTGACCCGCTCCTGCGCCGAGAAGATGGCGTCGGTGTCGTCGTTCGTTCCGCCGGCGGTGTTGCCGCCCTGATTCGCCCGCGCCCCGAAGGAAGGGGACATAGATGCGGTAGCGGCCGGCGACGCGGTCGCCGAAGCCGCCGCCTTCTTCGCCGCCGTCAACCGGTCCTCGGCGTTGTCCAGGCTGTCCGACGCATCGCTCACCGCGTCGGCCGCGTCGTCGTTGCCGACGGCGGCGAGCTCCGACCCGGCCTTGACCTTGCTGCCGGCCCGCACGTTGACCACCTCCACCGTCCCGGCGACGGTGAACGACAATGTGCGGGTGAGGCTGGCCTGCACCGTTCCGGTCGCGGCCACGCTCACCGCGACCGTCCCGGTGTCGGCCGCGACGGTCGATACGGTCGTCTTTGTCGCGCCGTCGTCGTCCTGGCTGAGCACGATCGCGGTGACGCCGGCGCCGGCGGCCACGAGTACGAGCCCGAGAGCTATCCACTTGATCCGCACAGATCCGGATTTTTCCGTCAATAGTGGTTGGTTGGGTCGGTTTCCGCGAAGAAGGGCGCGGTCCCGGTGATCGGGACCGCGCCCGCCCGTCTCAGCTGGTCGCGGCGGCGCTGGCCCTCGCGGTCGGCTTAAGGGTGGCGCAGGCCGTGGTGGCCTTGGTCCAGGTCGCGTCGTCGACGCCGTCCGGCTGGGTGATCTCGCGGCCACCGCCTCCGCCGTTGCCGCCGCCGGGAGCGCCGGACGGCATCGCGCCGCTGCCGCCACCGGGAGCACCGGACGGCGGTGTGCCGCCGTTACCGCCACCGGGAGCGCCGGACGGCATCGCGCCGTTGCCGCCGGTGCCGCGCGACGGCATCGTGATGGTCACGCCGTTCTCCTTCAGGCAGTTGATATACGCGGTCATGGCGCTGTTGCCACCGCCGCCGCCCTGCTGGTTGCTGTTGGTGCCGGTGTTGCTGGTGTCGCCGCTGGAATCGTCACTCGAACCGCAGGCGGCGAGGGTCGCCGCGGCGAAAACGGCGAGCAGGCCGGCCGCCACACGGCGGTTACGGGACAGAACGGCGGTTACGGACACGGGGGTGCTCCTTGTCGACCGGCCGCGGCATCGCGCCGCGGCACGAGGGGGGAGGACGGCTCAGCGAAGGCGCTGGCCGCTGGTCAGCCGAGCAGCGATGGCGGGTTCGCGGCGCCGGGTGCGCACCGCCGCTCGCGCGTCGTTCATCAGGCCCCGCACGGGGCCGATCCGGTCGAACACGGCCAGCCGGAGCCGGTCGGCCCGGTCGGCGGTGGTCGGCGCGGCGAACGTGGACTGCTCATATCCGAGGCGGCGCAACCGGGAGCCGAACACCGCTTCGCAGCGTTCGATCTCCGTGGTGGTGAGCCGCTGCTGCCAGCTGCGCACCCGTTCGGTGGTGACGCTCTGGTGCGTGCGGGTGTGCCAGATCTTGTACTCCGGTACGGCCACGCAGGCCATCTCGTTCGGGCGGGCCATGGCCGGGTCGTACTCCTCCTCGAGGAAGTCGCACATCCGGCGCAGGTAGGTCTCCGGGTCGGCGACCAGGTCCTCGTACCGGACCGCGTGGTAGGTGTCCGGCGCGTATCGCCGGGCGGCGCGCAGCGACGCGTCGGCGGAGCGGGACCAGCTGGCGATGTGGTCGCCGATGTCGTCGGAGCTCCACGGCGCCTCCTTGAGGGACGCCACGCAGTCGCGGCCGTCCCGCAGGATGTTGATGATCTGCGCGTCCGGGAACATCCGCAGCAGCGCGGGCAGGCTGCGCAGATAGGCCGGGCGCTTGTCGCCCCAGCGCGGCTTGCCGAACCGCTGGGCGTAGAGCCGGAACACCGTGCCGATGGCCGAGCCGAGTGTGGGGGGCGCGCCGACCACGGCGTCGATCACCTGCTGCTCGCCGAGCCCGAGATCGTTGAACTGCGGGGTGGCGATCATCCACCGGGCCAGATCGCGCCGGTTGGCCGGGTCGTGCAGGTCGCCGAGCTCATGCCGCCGCTGGTAGGCCGGGAGCACGAACCGGTTCTCCGGGGGGAGCGCAATTCTCGGGTGCGCATGCAGCATGAGCTGCAGCATCGTGGTCCCCGAGCGCGGACAGCCGACGATGAAGATCGGGCGATCAGTTGGCATGAGCAGACCTTACGGGAGTAAATACCGCGATCCGGACATTATTCGCGCCAGGGGATGGGCCCATCCACTCAGCCACCGGCTGGCTGCCGGATGAGAGAAGCTTCGGGGCCGCGGCTGTGGGTGACTGCTCCGGATGCTGTCGGAAAGCTATGAACAGGGGTTTCCCGAGTGACCGCCACAGGGCATGCACAATCCGTAGTTCGAACAGCGCCTTCGAAGACCCGAAACCCTGCTGATGTACGCCGGACGCACGCGCCCCGTCGCACCAGCCGCCGAACAGTGAGCCGCCGCCCCGCAGCCCGGCGGCCAGCCCGAGGACGGCGGAGAAGGCGGTGAGCCGGTTCGGGGTCACCCACCGCCAGGGCGAAACGAGCCGGACCAGGCGAATCGCGTACGGGTCGACCAGCGCGACGATCCACCACGCATCGAGCGGCTTGCAGGTCCGGGCACGTATCTCGGCGAGTGAGTCCCTTGGCATCCCGTCATCAAAGCAACGGAATCACCGCAATCTAGACCTAGCCGGTCCAGAAGGTGTTCACAGCTTGATAACGGTGCGAAGGTCGCGGAGCAGCTCGGGCGCGACCGGGTAGGGCGTGTAGAAGGAGATCCGGTCGATGGTGTCGCCGAATCGGTCGCGCAGCCCCGTGGCCACGTCGCCGCCGACCGCGAACGTGTCGAGCACCTCGTCGGTGATCAGCGCGGTCATCTCGGCCCACGCCTGCCGCCGGGACAGCCCGTTGAGCTGGTCGGCGAGCTCGCCCCAGCCGTGCAGCTCGAACACCGGCCGATAAGCGGGCGTCGAGGCGTAGAACGCGATCTGCCCCTTGACCGCCTGCTCCGCCGCCGAGCGCGCCGCCGCGTCCGCGCCGAGCACCACGAACGCCGACAGGCCCAGCTGGAATCCGTCGAGCGAGCCGTCGCGGGCCTCGCGCAGGATCGGCAGGGTGCGCTCGCGCAGATAGTCGGGGCTGGTCAGCGGGTGCACCAGCATGCCGTCCGCGGCCCGGCCGGCCACCGCGGTCATCCGCTCCCCCACCGCGGCCAGGAAGACCGGCGGGTTGCCGTGCGGGTTGGGCCCGGGGTTGAAGAAGTCGGTCATCAGGGTGTGCCGGTAGAACTCGCCGCGGAAATTGAGCCGCTCGCCGGTGCGCCAGCACTCCCAGATGGCCCGCACCGCCGCGACGAACTCCTCCATCCGCGCGGCCGGCTTGCTCCACGGCATCGCGAAGCGGCGCTCGATGTGCGGCTGCACCTGCGAGCCGAGCCCCAGCTGGAACCGGCCGCCGGAGATGAGCTGCAGGTCGTTGGCCTGGATGGCCAGCGTCATCGGGTTGCGGGCGAACGCGACCGCGATCCCGGACTGCAGCGTGATCGCCGAGGTGGCCCGCGCCGCCAGGGCGAGCGACGTGAACACGTCGTGCCTGGTCTCGGCCGCCCCGAACCCGTCGTAACCGTCCCGCTCGGCCTGCGCCGCAGCGTCCTGAACCTCGAGCGGCGACGCCGCCACCCCAGCCGCAAAGTCAACCAACATCAGAAAGTAGTAACACGGCGGGAATCAGCTGAGCTCCTGCGGGTGCAACACGATTCGCCCGTGCGCGCGGCGGGCGGCGGGCGCGGTAGGCGTCCTGCACCGCGGTGAGCGGGTAGCCGGCGGCGATCGGGATGTGCAGGTCTCCGGCAGCGGCGAGCCGGGCCAGTTCGGACAACGCGGGAGTGCCGCCGGCGTCGGTCGTCCCCAGCGCTTTGACCCCCTTCTCCTGCGCGCCGCGATAGTCGACGACGGTGTCGATCCGCTCGCGCGGCACACCCAGGGCGAGTGCGAGATCGAGGTAACCGCCGCCGACCCCGTCGATGAACGCGTCGACGGGGCGCTGCCCGGCCGCGGCGCGAAGGCGCTCCTGCTCGCCGTCGCCGTACTGGACGGGTTCGATGCCGTGCTTCCGGAGCA
The DNA here is from genome assembly GCF_040638295.1 of Actinoplanes sp. NPDC026619. NCBI lineage: Bacteria > Bacillati > Actinomycetota > Actinomycetes > Micromonosporales > Micromonosporaceae > Actinoplanes > Actinoplanes sp. NPDC026619. The sequence goes on along the minus strand of NZ_JBEZYA010000021.1, from coordinate 131,761 downwards.
ACTCGAAGTTGCCGGCACCGGCCAGGCCGAGCACCGTCGCGCCGGCGCGAACGGCCAGTTGCGCCGCGGTGAAGCCGACCCCGCCGGACGCGCCGGAGATCACGATGGTCTCGCCCGGGCCGGGCTGCACCGCCTTGATCGCCCCCAGACCCGCCATCGGCGTGGTGTAGAGCGAACCCGCCACGTCCCAGGAGAGCGCTTCGGGCTTCAGCGAGCAACGTGCCATCGGTCTCATCGAGGCCGGGGCCATCGGCGTCATCCAGACCCTGCTGGCGACACCACCGGAAAGTCGCGATCCCGGCCTCGCCGCGAGCATGTGCGACGCCGTTCTCGGGCAGGTCCTCACCGACCCACCCGCATCCGGTCCGGCCGGCGGCGGCCTCGTCACGACCGCGGTCGCCCTCCGGACCAGGGCGCCGCGACTCGATGCGCTGACCCCCGCCGAGCGACAGATACTGGTCGAGTGGCTCGACCGCCTGATCGAGCACGGCCCGGAGCGCCGGTCGTAGAGTGCCGTTCATGGACGACCCGCAGGTCTTGCAGGACAGTCCGCACCGGCGCGTCGTGCGGATCGGCGACACCGTGCGGCGGCCGCTGCACCCGTGGTCGGCCACCATCCACGAACTGCTGCAGCATCTGGAGAGCGTGGGCTTCACCGCGGCGGCGCGCTTTCTGGGCATCGACGACGAGGGCCGCGAGGTACTGACCTATCTCGACGGTGACTCCGGCGCGGCGGGCTGGTCGCGGGTGCTCGGCGACGAGGGCCTGACCGCGATGGCCCGCCTGCTGCGCGACTACCACGACGCCGTCGCCGACTTCCGGCCGTCCGCGCCCATATGGGCCGGGGCCACGGGGCCGGCCGCCGGCGGGGAGGTCGTCTGCCACGGTGATTTCGGGCCGTGGAACCTTGTGTGGCACGGCAACCGGCCGGTCGGGATCCTCGACTGGGACTACGCCTGGCCGCAGCCGCCGCTGCACGACGTCGCCTACGCGCTGGAGTACGTGGCGCCGTTCCGCAGCGACGACCACAGCCGGCAGTGGATGCGCTATCCGGCGCCACCCGACCGGCATGCGCGGATGGAACGCTTCGGTCAGGCGTACGGAATCAGTGATTTTGAGGGTTTGGCCGAAGCCGTCGTCGCCCAGCAGGAGGCCGTCCTGGCCCGGGTCCGGCGGCTTGCCGCCGAGGGTCGTCAGCCGCAGGTGGACTGGCAGAACGACGGCTGGTTCGAGCAGTTCGAGGCGCAGATCAGCTGGAGCCGGGAGTTCCTCGCCGGCGGCCGCTGAGGGGCGTCCGTCCCGGAGCGGGGGCGCCACTCCGGGACGGACGCTTTTCACCGGCCCGGCCGTGTGGAGTTCGGCGTCCCGCTGGGGGGGTTCGCCGATCGGGGGCCGGGGTTACCGGATCCGCTGGGGCGTGCGGATCCGGACGGGCGGGGCGCGGGCTTGCCGCTGGGGTCGATCTTGCGGAGGTCGGCACAGAAATTGTCGACGCGGTCGCGGTCGCTGCGGCCCGCCTCCCTGACCAGGTTGCCGAACTCCGGCTCGGCCAGGGCGTTGCCGCGCTGCTCGGCGGGGCGGGCCGTCCACTTCGCGCAGAGCTTCGCCAGGTCGCCCGGGGGGAGCGAGTGGCTGGGCCGGGCCGACGGACTGCCGGACGGGTGCGACTCGGGCGAGTCCGAGTGCGCGGACGAGGGCCAGGCGAGCGCCGGCGCGTGCTGCCGCGCCGGCTTGTGGAGCGGGCCGGGCAGCGTGCCGGTGCCGGCGGCGACCGCTACGCCACCGGCGCCGAGCGCGGCGATCGCCGCCACGACCTTCACGGTGAGCATCTTCGCCAGGGTGGTCTTGAGCATCTGGATCCTCCGGGAGCGTGGGGATGTCAGATGGGCAGCCGCGAAGGCCGCCACCGCCGCGTCCTCGGCCGCGGTGCGGCGACCGGTGGCCGGCGCCGACGCGGCCGCCAGCACGGCGCCCACAGCGGGGTGGGCCGTGGTGTCACCACGCAGCAACAGCTCCGCGGTGTCCCGGCTGAACGGACGGTGATCTTCGTGAATGCTCATCTCACTCCCCTCAGCGCCGTCGCCGGCCGTGGCGTCACATCGCCGGGAAATCGCTGTGCGAGCGTGCGCAACCCCCGATACGCCGCGGTGCGGACGGCCCCCGCCCGTTTGCCGAGAACCTTGCCGGCCGAGGCCGCGTCCAGCCCGAGCACGGCCCGCAGCATCACCGCCTCGGCCTGATCACGGGGCAGCGAGGCGATCAGCGCCACCGCCGCGTCGGTGCCGAGGTTCTCCAGGACCTGCTCGGCGGTGTCCTGCGCGGCCACCAGATCGGCGGCGACGAGCTCGACCGGAACGGCCGAGACCGGCCGGCGGCGGCTGCGGCGCAGATGGTCCATGGCACGGTGCCGGGCGATCGTCGCCGACCAGCCACGGAACCCGTCCCAGTCACCGGCGAACGAGCGCAGGTCGCGGGCGATCTGCAGCCACGCCTCGGAGGCGACGTCCTCGGCGTCCGCACCGACCAGCACCGTCAGGTAGCGCAGCAGCGCCGGGTGCTGGGCCCGGTAGACCATCCGGAACGCCGTCTCGTCGCCGGCCCGCGCCGCCGGCAGCACCGCAGCGAGCTCGTCGTCCTCAGCCGTCATGAACACCCCCATCCGTTCCAGCGCATGGGGATCCGTTTGTGTCACACCTGGAATCTCCCGAGCATTTCCTCGGCCCAGTAGGCGTCGAGGAGCATGGCACAGCGGGCGCCGAAGAGGATTTCGGCGGCGGCCTCGGGTTCGGCGGCGGCGAACGACCCGCACAGGTCGTGCGCGGCGATCTGCTCGTGCACGGCGTCAGCGATCACGTGCTCGTCGTAGAACAGGGTGGCGTCCGGGGTCCCACCGAGCCGGCGCAGGCCGTTGCCGTAGGCGCGATTGGGCAGCGACGAGGTCATCTCGAACGCGGCCAGCTGCCCGATGAGCGCGCCGCGCAGCCGCCGGTGCAGGCCGAACAGCGACATCAGGTTGTTGATCGCCAGCGTCAGCGCGGAGGCGGTGCCGACGAAGGCGCCGTAGGTGAGATCGAGGCCGAACCAGCGCATCGTCGCGCGGAACAGCTCCTGGTGCATGCGCTCGGGATCGCCGTTGCCGTACTCGTCCTGCTGGATCTCGACCAGCGCGGCCTTCGGCCGACCGGCCAGACGCGGGATGGCAAAGGTGTGCGGGTCGGCCTCACGCAGGTGATAGACGGAACGCTGAGCGACGAACTCCCGGAACTGCCCAAGATCGGCCCGACTGCTGAGGTACGCCGAGAGCGGCGGCCCCTCGTCCTGGACAATTTCGGTCAGCAGTTTCGGCACGTCCCGCGGATCCGGCGTCTTGATCTCGCCCACCGTCGATCGCAGGGCCGCCTCGAACACCGCTTCGATCCGGCCGCGCGCCGCCAGCAGCCCGGGATTCCACTCCCACCGGTCGTCGACGCCGTCCCAGCCCCGATAGTGCAACTCGTAGCAGACGAACAACGCCAGCTGGAGATCGTCGTCCCGGACCGGGTCGCCCGCCGCCACCACGAGCCCGGCGAGAATCGCGGGGTCGCGCCCGCTCAGGACGCCGATCACCGCAGCCGAGACCGGGCCGCGCGGAGCCGGAAGTTCCATGCCGAGCCGCCTTCGCAGCAAGACCTGCAAAAACGCTAGGGTAGGGCATGTTTCGCAGGCTTCGGCGCAGGCCCGCCACGATCACGCCGTATGAGGACGGGCCGTTGATCGTGCGGGGGGATTTTGAGCTGCGTACGCCTGACGGGGAGGCGATCGATCCCGGTCGCGGGACGATTGCGCTGTGCCGGTGTGGGCGGTCCGCCAGCAAGCCGTTCTGTGATGGCACGCACAAGAAGGTCAACTTCCGGACCTGAACTATCGTTCAGTGCTGAACAAGCGCTAAGGTGATGGTCGGCTCCTCGATCAGGCAGCCTGTTTTTCCGCCTCCGCGTGCGGCCGGCTCAACCGCCAGGCCCCCGGACGCCTAAGTTGCCCTGCCTGACCTGGAGTCTCTGCCATGACGCACCCTGCCGTCCGCCCCGCGCTGCCCGCTCAGCGGCTCGCCGGCGTTGCCAGCTCGCCCGTTCGTGACCTGCTTGCTCTTGTCGACAAGCCGTCGGTGATCTCGTTTGCCGGTGGACTGCCCGCGCCCGAGCTGTTCGACCTCGACGGGGTGCGGGCCGCGTTCGACCGGGTGCTTTCCGCGCCGGACGGGCGCCGCCACCTGCAGTACGCGCCGACCGAGGGCAACCTCGACCTGCGCACGCACGTGGCCGCCCGGATGACCGCGCGCGGGCTGCCCACCTCCGCCGCCGATCTGCTTGTCACCACCGGCTCGCAGCAGGCCCTCACGCTGATCGCGGCCGCCCTGCTCGACCCGGGTGACGTGGTCGCGGTCGAGGAGCCGACCTATCTCGCCGCGCTGCAGTGCTTTCAGCTGGCCGGCTGCCGGATCGTGACCGTCCCCTCCGACGCGGACGGCATCGACCCGGTCGCCCTGCGGGAGGTCATCGCCACGGCGCGGCCGAAGCTGCTCTACCTGGTGCCGACGTTCGCCAACCCGACCGGGCGCACCCTGCCGCTCGACCGGCGGGCCGAGGTTGCCTCGCTCGCCGCCGCGCACGGCATGTGGGTGGTCGAGGACGACCCGTACGGCGAGTTGCGTTACCGCGGCGAGCCGGTGGCCGCTCTCGCCGCGCAGGCCGGCGCCGAGGAGCACGTGCTGCACCTGGGCAGCTTCTCCAAGATTGCCGCGCCCGGTCTGCGACTCGGCTGGGTGCGCACGCCGGCCGCGCTGCGGCCCGCCCTGACCGTCGCCAAGCAGGCCGCCGACCTGCACACCTCCACGATCGACCAGGCGGCCGCGGCGGCGTGGCTCGGCGTCGCCGATGTGGACGCGCACGTCCGTGGGTTGCAGGACGCCTACCGCGCCCGGCGGGACGCGATGATGGCGGCGATGCCCGCGACCGTGCCGGCCGGCAGCGCCTGGACCGACCCGGACGGCGGCATGTTCACCTGGGTGCGGCTGCCCGGTGCGGCCGACACGGCCACGCTGCTGCCAGGTGCCCTCGCCCGGGACGTGGCGTTCGTGCCCGGCGCGCCGTTCTTCGCCGGCCGGCCGGACACCGCCACCATGCGGCTGTCCTTCACCACGCACACCCCGGCCGAGATCGCCGAGGGCATGCGCCGGCTGAGCGCCGTGCTCAGGACGCCTGCTGGCGGATCCAGCTGACGCAGGCCTTGTCGACGGTCGCGAACGGCACGCCGTAGGCGTCCCGGGATGCCTGGTCGTAGCTGTTGTCCTCGGTCAGCACCAGGCGTACGAAGGTGAACAGCTTCGGCTCGCCGTACTTCTTCGCCATGCAGTCGGCCGCCCAGTGGCTCAGTCCGTAGAACGCGTCGCCCGCCCGCGCCGGGGCCTTGGGTCCCGGTTGCGCCGGCACCATCGACTTCGGGGCCTTCCGGTCGAGCTGCCACCGCACGCTCGACCGGCGGAAGCTCTGTGCCGCTCCCCTCGGCTGCCAGCCGACGTACTCGGCGATGCCCTCGCTGAGCCAGGTGTCGTCGGCCGCGTCCGCCCGGAAGGCGCCGGTCAGCGTCACCACGTGGCCCAGCTCGTGCTGCACGGTGGTGCGCAGGATGATCGCGTCGTCCATCTCGGACATCCGCGCGATGACGTCGATGCCGCGCCGGTTGAGCGGCATGGCCAGCCCGATCGCCCACTCGTCGGCCTCGCCGCCGTACCACGATTTCCACTGCTTCTCGCCGGCCAGGAAGATCCGGTAGGCACGCTGCGGGGTCCCGTTGAGCGCCGCGTAGCGGTCGGCGACGGCCGCGGACTGCTCCGCCACCGGGAGCACGGCCCGCAGATACTTCTCCTGGCCCTTGGCGGCGGCGAGGACGACGCGCTTGCCCCGGGCGAACACGAGCTCCGTGTCCTCCCACGGCGTGGGCTGGTGGAAGTCCGGTTCGGTCGAGGCGCCCAGCGCGCTGATCACATACTTGCCGCCGGCCGCGTGCAGGGTGATCGTCTGCGCGATGTGCGGCGGCTTGGCCCAGGCGGTGACCGCATCGGCCGGGCACATGTCGTCCCCGAAGCAGTAGGCGTCGTCGACCGCGATCGCGACCGCGGTGGCGTCGCCCTTCACCGGCTTCCCGAGTCCCGCCTGATATTCGAACCGGGTGATCCCGAGCCCGCGCAGGTTGCGGAACGTCGTCCGGTACTTGGCGACCAGCGCGACCTTCGCCGGGTCGACCGCCGCGAGCCAGGCCGCCTCGTCCCCGCGCAGGAGCGCCGCCGCCTGCTCCTGCAACACCGCCACCGCCCGGTCATATGGCGTCGCGGGCGGTGCGCTCGACGCGGGCGCCGCGCTGGTCGCCGCGACTGCCGCGCCTTTCGGCGCCGCGCCGGGCTTGAAGACCATCACCCCCACCAGGAGTACGGCGAGAGCAGCCACCACCCCCAGCACGATCCGCACCCGCCCGCGGGACCGGGCGCGCTCGACAACAACGACCGGCTCGGGCTGCGCCTCCACCACGGGTGGGAGGGCGTCGTGGTCGGGGGTGCGCTGGGTGGGGAGCGCGGAGACGTCGGGTTCGTCGGGCATGGCGTCTCCTCGGTCGGGGTGGATGGATCTAATCAACCTTCGATTGACGCGCGTGACACGGGTGGCATGTTGATCAATAGGATGCCCGGCATGCCTGAATCCCTCGGGGCCCTCGAGCCCGGGTCCGCGCTGGACGCGACGATCAACGCCTACCGCACGTGTGAGCTGGCCACCATAGGTAAGGACGGGACGCCGATGGCCTGGCCCACCTCGGGGATCTCCCGGCCGGACGGCACGTTTCTGCTGACCACGTCGCTCGGGTTCCCGCAGAAGGCGTTCAACATCCGGCGCGACCCCCGGGTGGCGGTGCTCTTCTCCGAGCCGCACGCGAGCGGCCTCGACGCGCCCGCGCAAATCCTGATCAAGGGCAAGGCGGTCTGCCCGGATGAGGTGCACACCGCGCCGGACGGCGACCTGGCCGACTTCTGGCTGCGGCTGTTCGAGCGGCAGCCGAGCTGCCAGAAGTATCTCGACTGGCCGGCCACCGCGCTGACCGACTTCTATTTCATGCGGCTGCTGGTCACGGTCAGTCCGGAGGAGATCACCACGCGGCCGTTGCCTCCGCCGGGGCCCGTGCTTTCCGCGCGGGAGGCCGGTGCTGCCCTGCTCGGCGGGGAAGTGCTCGCCGCGTACTCCTCGGTGGTTCTGGCCTCTCTCGATGCCGACGGCGCGCCGACTCTCCTGCGCACCACCGTGGCCGCCGAAGGTGGCCGTTATCGCGTCGCCCTGCCGGAAGATGCGCAGGTGGCCGGTGGGCGCGCGAGCCTGCTGGTGCACCGGCACGACGACCAGCTGACGAATCTGCACAGCGCGGTCGTCACCGGCACCCTCGAGGACGGCCTGCTCACGCCGGAGCGGCTGATCGAGCCGGCCCAGCGCAGCAAGGCCGGCCTCGCCGAGCCGATCCGGATCGTCCGCAACACCCGGGCGACCACCAAGAAGTACCTGGCCAAGCGCGGCCTGGAGCGCCCGTCGATCCCGTGGAAGGCCTACCGGGAGCTGCGCGCCACGCTCTAGATGATCGATTCCAAGGGATGCGGGACGGCGAGCAGAAGCGAGGGCGTCCATGATCGGTTGAAGACGCTCCACCGATCCACGAACGGATCGCTCCCGATCCGACAGCATGCGGCAGATTCTTTATGATCGGCCGCATGGCGCTGCGACTTGTTCAGGTGAACTTCAAGGCACGCGACGATGTGGCGCTCGGCCGGTTCTGGGCGGACGCGCTCGGCTGGGGTGTCTCCAGCGAGGGGCCGGGTGTCGCCAACGTCGAGCCGGTCGGCTTCGCGTGGCCGGACCCGTCCGCGCTCTGCATCGATGTCGTGATCGTCCCGGACCCGGAGACGGTGCGGTACCGCGCGCACCTCGAGCTTGCCACCACCTCGGCGGCCCACCACGCGGAGCTGGTCGCCCGGCTGCAGGAGCTCGGCGCCACCGTTACCAGCCAGGGTGATGCGCCGTGGACGGTCCTCACCGACCCGGAGGGCAACATGTTCCGGGTGCTGGAGCCCCGGGAGATCTACCGGGACACCGGGCCGATCGCCGCGGTCGTGGTCGACTGCGCCGATCCGCGGGCGATGGCCCGGTTCTGGGGCGAGGCGGTCGACTGGACCGTGCACGAGATCAGCGACGAGCGGGCGCTGCTGCGATCGGCCAAGGGCGTCGGGCCGTACCTCGAGTTCGTCCGGGGAACCGAGATCGTGTGGAACCGGGTCCACCTCGACATGCTGCCCTACCCCGGTGACGACCAGGCGGCCGAGGCGGCGCGGCTGCGGGCCCTGGGCGCCACCGACGCCGACGTCGGCCAGGGCGACGTGCCGTGGATCTGCATGGCCGACCCGGAGGGCAACGAGTTCTGCCTGCTCGCCCTGCGGTCAGACGCCGACTGACTCGCCGGCCAGGAACTCCTGGGCGCCGCGCAGCCGGGTGCACAGCAGCGCCTCGGCCCGGCCGGTGCGCAGGCGCAGGTCGGCCGGGACGCTCAGGCCCTGGTCGGCGGCGCGGGCGGCGGGGATCAGCGCGGGGTCGAGGCCGTCCCGCCGGGCGACCAGGACGCCGAGGTCGTAACGGCTGATCGGGTCGGTGCCGGCGACGTTGAGCACGCCCCGATAGTCGTTGCCGGACAGCTCGAGCAGCGCGTCGGCCAGGTCGTCGACGTGCACCGGCTTGCGGATCTGGTCGGTGAACAGCGCTCCGCTGCGCCGGCCCGCGATCAGGTCGTGGGTGAGGGTCTCGTGGGCGCCGCGGCCGTCGCCTACGATCAGCGACGTGCGCACCACGGCCGCGGCCGGGTCGATGGCACGCACCGCGGTCTCGGCGGCGGCCTTCGCGGCGCCGTAGAAGTAGACCGGGTCGGGCTGGGCGGTCTCGTCGTACTCCACCTCGCGGCCGGAGAACACCGCCTCGCTCGACACGTGCAGCAGGCGGGCGCCCACCGAATAGGCGGCCGCGGCGACGTGCGCGGCGCCGTCCGCGATCACCCGCCAGTCGTCGCGGCCGGCCGCCGTGTGCACGACCACGCTCGGGAAGACCCGGCGGACCAGCTCACGGACGGCGGCCGCGTCGCGGATGTCGAGGCGCACCTCGCCGAGCTCACCGGCCGAGCTGAAGCAGGTGCCGACGACCATCCACCCGGCCGCCATGGCCCGCGCCGCGGTCTTGCGGCCCAGGTGCCCGCTCGCGCCGACGACGAGCATCCGATCGGTCATGGGAGCGCACTTTAGCGACTAACCACACTGGATCGGCACCCCTGCGGAGCCCATTTATAGGGCGGTCAGGCGGGCCGTCCAGCGGCGCGAGCTCTCCTGGTCGCAGTTGTACTGCACGGCGATGCCGTTCTCGGTGACGCCGCCGCCCGCGATGGTCAGGCACTTGTGGCTGTGGGCGTTCTCCAGCCGCACGTCGGACAGCGTCAGGCCGCTGCGGTCGCGGACCTGCCAGAGGTCGGCCGGGCCGGCGCCGCAACCGTTCTGGACGGCGAAGCCGTTGTCCTCCCGGCTGTCCCCGGCGATGGTCAGGCACTTGCCGCTGTTGACGTTGACGATCCGGTAGCCGGCGCCGGTCCGCTCGAACCGCCAGCGGAACGACGAGTCCCGGTCGCACGCCTTCTGGATGAGGATCGCGTTGTCGGCCAACCCGCCGGCGGTCACCGTGAGGCACCGGCCGCTGTTGCCGTTCACGAGCTGGTAGCCCAGGTCGAGCAGACCGGCCCCGGCTGTCCCGGGCACCGCGACGGACAGCGCCGCCACTGCCGCAACAAAGTTCATCGTAAACACCCCCGTACCGCGAAGATCGGCACCGCAAAGCTAGCGGCTCCGAGGGTATTTACCCGTTTTTTCATACTTTAAGGCGCGTCAGCAGGTCTCGAATCGCCTTGGTGACCTCCGCGGGGGCCTCCTCGGCCATGAAGTGGCCGCTGGTCACCGGGAGGTGCACCAGATCCGGCGCCCACGCCCGCCACAACCCGGCCGCGTCGAACCCGAGCGCCGAGCCCCAGTCCTGCTGCATGACCGTCACCGGCATGACGAGGCGACGACCGGCCTCGCGGTCCGCCCGGTCGTGCTCGACGTCGATGCCGGCCGAGGCCCGGTAATCGGCCACGATCGACGGCACCGCGCCCCGGCACGCGGCCAGGTAGGCGGCCCGGACATCCGGCGGGATGGCGGCGGCATCGCGGGTCCACAGGTCGAGGAAGTAGCCGAAGAATTCGTCGGCGCTGGCCGCGATCATGCGTTCCGGCAGGCCGGGCGGCTGGGCCATCAGGTAGAGGTGGAAGGCGACCGCCGCGCTCGTGCCGTGCAGGACGTCCCACATGTCGAGGGTGGGCAGCACGTCCAGCGACGCCAGATGCGTGACGACCTCCGGGTGGTCCATCGCCGCCCGGATCGCGACCAGCGCTCCCCGGTCGTGCCCCACCAGGGCGAACCGGTCGTGCCCGAGCGCACGGGCCAGCGCGACGATGTCGGCGGCCATGGTGCGCTTGGCGTAGGTGTCCGGCGAGGTCTCCGCCGGCTTGTCGCTGGCACCGTAACCGCGCAGGTCAGGGCAGATGACGGTGTGGTCGGCGGCGAGCTCGGCGGCCACGTGCCGCCACATCAGGTGGGTCTGCGGGAAGCCGTGCAGCAGCACGATCGGGCTGCCCGCGCCGGCCACCGTGGTGTGCAGCGAGACGCCGTCGGCCACCGGAATGCGATGTGTTTCGGTCATGTCCCCACCTTGCTGGGCCTCGATGAGCAGCGGATGAGTACGGTTGCCGGGTGCGGGTGTCGTTCGGGGTGCTGGGCCCGGTCATGGCCTGGGACGACCGGGGCGAGCCGATCGCGCTGAAGGGCCCGCGCCATCGCGCGGTCCTGGCGCGGCTGATCGCCGCGCGCGGCCGGGTGGTCCCGGTCGGCGACCTGGTCACCGACCTGTGGGTGGCGCCTCCGGACGGAGCGACATCGGCGGTACGCACGTTCGTCGCGGCCCTGCGCCGGGCGATCGAACCGGACCGGCCGCCCCGAGCCCCGGCCCGCCTGCTGGTTACCGAGGGCCCGGGCTATGCCCTGCGCGCCGATCCGGCCACGGTCGACGCCTGGCGTTTCGAGGACACGGCCCCATCAGATGACTCGGCGGTGCTGGCCGCGGCGCTCTCCTGGTGGCGCGGCCCCGCCTACGCCGATTTCGCCGGCGACCCGTGGACCGGCGCCGAGCGCTCCCGCCTCGCCGAGCTGCGCCTGGCGGTCGTGGAGCGGCTGGCCGAGGCGCGCATGGCCGCGGGCGACGCGGCCGGGGCGATCCCCGACCTGGACGCCCACGTCACCGAGCATCCGTGGCGCGAACAGGGGTGGCGGCTGCTCGCGCTGGCGCTCTACCGCACCGGGCGGCAGGCCGACGCCCTTGACGTGCTGCGCCGCGCCCGTGACCTGCTCGCCGGCCGGCTGGGCCTGGACCCGGGCCCGGAGCTGCGCCGGCTCGAGACCGACATCCTGCGCCAGTCCGCGCACCTGAGCCCGGAGCCGCGGCGCGAGACCGGCGGCGCTCCGAAGCAGAGCCCGGCCGAGGCGGCGAATCAGGTATGGGCGGAGGCGTCGGCCGACTACCACCGGATCATGGCGGCCGGCGCCGGCGCGCGGCTGGACTCCACGGTGGGCCTGCTGCGCACCCTTGCGGTCACCGGCGGCGGCGGGGGTCTGGCCGCGGCCCGCCGGCACCGGACCGCCGCGATCGCCGCCGCCGAGGAGCTGAACGACCCGGACCTGACCGCCCGGGTGATCGGCGCCTACGACGTGCCGGCGATCTGGACCCGCTCCGACGACCCCGCGCAGGCCGCCGCCGTGGTGGCCGCCGCCCGCCGCGCCCTGCGCCAGGACCGGAACGCCGGCACTCCTACTCGCGCCCGGCTCATGGCCACGATCGCGGTGGAATGCCGGGGCGAGGCGGCAACCTGGGACAGTCGCGCCGCGGCCGAGGTGGCGGTCGGTCTCGCCCGCAACTTCGACGATCCCGCGCTGCTCGCGTTCGCGCTCAACGGCCTGTTCATGCAGACGGTGCACCGGGCCGGGCTGGCGAACGAGCGGGACCGGATCGGCGCCGAGCTGGTCGACCTGTCGGCCCGGCACGGCCTGGCGCCCTCCGCCGTGCTCGGGCATCTGATCCGCATCCAGGCTTGCAGCGCCCTCGGCGACTTCCCGGCCGCCGACCAGCACGCCGCGAGCGCCGACGCGCTGGCCGGGCAGCACGAGCTTCCGCTGGTGGCGGTCTTCACGGCCGGGTACCGCGCGATGCGGGCGGGCGGGATCCCCGCCGATCTCGACGAATCGGGGATGCCGGGACTGGCGGGGCTGACGGCGCTGGCCGGGCTCGCCCGCCGGAAACGGCTCGGGCTGCCGGCTGTGCGCGACGACTTCGGGCCCTACGAGATCTGGGCGCTCCCACACGTACACCTGGCCGAAGGCAAAGTCGATCAAGCGCGACAGGCGCTGCGAGATCTCCCCGCGCCTCCGCCGGATCTTCTCACCGAGGCGCTGTGGTGCCTGACCGCCCACGCCGCGAGACAGCTGGACGATCAGGCCACGTTGCGCCGCGCTCGGGAGGCCCTGCGACCGGCCGCCGCGGAGATCGCCGCCGGCAGCGGCCTGATCTCACTCGGCCCGGTCGCGGATTATCTGGACCGATGAGCGATCAGTAAGCGGTGAACGCGTCGAAGGACCGGTCGGCCTGCGCCTTGGCCTCCGCCGGGTCGGCGCCGTCGGCGACCGACGCCTCGGCCCAGGCGTCCGCGCTCAGCCGCATGAACAGCTTGCCGTCGCCCTCCAGGACCCAGTCGACCAGTTGCTCGGGCGTCGGCCGCGTGCTCTCCGGGTCGGTCAGGTGACCGGCGAGGCCGAGCAGCCCGGAGTCCCAGCCGATGCCGGTCGCGCCCGGCCCGAATTGCTCCCACCACTCGTCCTTCACGTGTGCGACGTGCTCGAGCTCGAAGCGGGTGCCGCCCTCGACCTCGGACAGCCGCACGGTGATCCAGCTGACCTGGTCGCCCATCTCCCAGGTGGCGTCGTAACCCCGGGGCCGGTCGCAGGAGGTGATGGTGCCGCCGGCGTTGCCCTCGAACTGGTAGTGGCCGCCCTCCTTGAGCTCGCCGCTGATCGGCAGGAACCACCGGTCGATCCGCTCGGCGCTCGTCACGACCTGCCACAGGTCGTCGATGCCGGTGTCGTAGACCTGGCTGATGGTGGAGACGCGGGCCTCCCCCGCCTCCAGGTTGCGGCGGCCGAGACTGCGCCGCACGCTGCTGATCTGCTGTCGGACGTCGGGCATGGCCATGAGTCAGTTCCCCTCGTCGGCGAGGCGTCGTTGTCGTTTGCCGCGGGCCACCTCGGTGGCCATCGCGGCGAGGTGCGGCGTCCAGAACCGGCGGAACCGACCCAGCCAGGCATCGGCCTCGCGCAGCGCGGTGTCGTCGACCGCATAGAGGCGGCGGGCGCCGTCCGGCCGCACGGTGGCGAAACCGTTGTCCCGCAACACTTTCAGGTGCTGAGAGACGGCGGGCTGGGAGATGCCGAACTCGGCCCGGATGACCTCGGTGACCCCACCGGAGGAGAGCTCGCCGTCGGCGAGCAGCTCCAGGATGCGGCGGCGAACCGGGTCGCCGAGGACATCGAACGCGTGCACGGGTGCACGCTATCAGATCACTCTTATATAAGTCAGTACCTAAATGTGGAGACCAGTGAGGTCAGCTCGGCCGACATCCGGTTCAGCTCGGACGTGGCCTGCTGCGACTCCCGCACGCCCGCGGTCGTCATCCGGGCCGCCTCGGCGACGCCGGTGATGTTCTGCGCGATCTCGTTCGAGCCGGCCGCCGCCTCGCCGACACTGCGGTTCATCTCGGCCGTCGTCGCGGTCTGCTCCTCCACCGCCGACGCGCTCGTGGTCTGGAAGTCGCTGATCCGCGCGATCACGTGACTGATCTCCTCGATCGCGGTGACCGCGCCACGCGTGTCGGACTGGATCGCCGACACCCGCTGCGAGATGTCCTCGGTGGCCCGCGCCGTCTCCTGGGCCAGGTCCTTCACCTCGGACGCCACCACCGCGAACCCCTTGCCCGACTCGCCGGCCCGGGCCGCCTCGATCGTCGCGTTCAGCGCGAGCAGGTTGGTCTGCTCGGCGATCGCGGTGATCGTCTTGATCACGTTGCCGATCTCCGACGACGACTCGCCGAGCTGGTTCATCGTCTCCGAGGTGCGCCCGGCCAGGCCGACCGCCTCCGAGGCGACCTGCGCGGCCTCGGTGGCGTTCAGCGAGATCTCCCGGATCGACGCGCCCATCTGCTCGCTGCCGGCCGACACCGTGTCGACGCTGCGCGAGATCTGCTCGGCCGCCGCGGACACCGCCTGCGCCTGCACCGACGTCTGCTCGGCCGACGACGCGATCTTGCTGGACACGCCGCTCATCCGTTCGGACGCGCCGGCCAGCGACCCGGCCGAGCTGTCGATGGTGGACACGGTGGCGCGCAGCCGGTGCATCGCCTCATCGAGGGCGCGACCCATCTGACCCGGCTCGTCGGTGCTGCTCAGTCCGACCGAGTGGGTGAGGTCGCCGGCGGCGAGGCTGTCGCAGACGTCCTTGACCCGCAGCAGCGAACGGACGATACCGCGGGCGATCCAGAAGCCGAGCGCGAGGGCCGCCAGCGAGCCGAACACCTGGAGCAGGATGGTGATCAGCCGGCTGCGGCTGTAGTCGTGCCGGGCCCCCTTCGCCGACGCCGACGCCTGCGCGTTCTCGGCGTCGCGCAGTGCCAGCAGCTCGGCCTTGAGCGTGGTGATCAGCGGGTTGATCTCGGTGTCCCGGACCTTCTGCCACGCCACGATGTTCTTCTGCGCGCCGTTGACCAGCTGCTTGCCGGTCGCGATCGTGACGTACTGCGACCAGGTCTGCTCGAGCTCCGCGACCTGCGCGTCCTCGGCCGCGGGCTCGCTGGCCCGGTAGGCGGTCAGCGCCGTGGCCGCATCCACGATGCTCTGCTTGTACTTGGCGGTTTCCGCGTCGGTGTTGGTCTTGTCCAGCGAGATCAGCTGGTTGGCCAGGATCAGCCGGGTCTGCGTCATCGCGGTGCCGACATCCTCCAGCGCGAGGGCGGTGGCGAGGTTGCCGGAGAAGATCTTGTTGGCCGCGCCCGACGCGCCGGCCAGCGCGTGCAGCCCCTGGAACCCGATCACCAGCGCCATCACCACGCCGATCACCGAGATGATCGCGATCTTGAACTGGACACTGAGGTTGGCAAAACCGCGCCCGCCACTCATCCTCGTTCCCTCCGCCGCCGGAACACGAAATAACCCTATGTAGTAGTCGCGAGCACCCGCCCCGGCCGTAACGGCCTGCCGGTCTCGCAGTGGTTCGTCGACGCGGCGAAGGCCCATGGCGGCTTCGGAGTGTCGGTGGCCGACCTGGCCGAGGAGAACCTGCCGCTGCTCGACGAGCCGCACCACCCGCGCCTGGCGAACTACCAGCACGACCACACCAAGCGGTGGTCCGAGAAGGTCGCGGCCGCCGACGCGTTCATCTTCGTGATCCCGGAGTACAACTTCGGCCTGAGCGCGTCGCTGAAGAACGCCCTCGATTACCTGAGCCGGGAGTGGCGCTACAAGGCCGCCAGCGTGGTCAGCTACGGCGGCGTCTCGGCCGGCACGCGCTCCGCGGTGGCCGTGCACGGCGTCACCTACGCCCTGAACATCTTCATGATCGCCCAGGCGGTGAACATCCCGTTCGTCATGAACCAGATCGTCGACGGCAAGTTCGACCCGGCCGAGACCACCGAGCAGGCCGCCACGCTCATGCTCGACGAGCTGGCCAAGGTGGCCGCCGCCCTCAAACCGCTGCGCGGCTGACCCCCTTTCAGATATACGCGGCCGGCCGCCGGCAACCGCACGGCGGCCGCCCCCACCTGCTCATGCCGAGCGCGCCCCGATTTCAGGCCCGGCGCGCGTTGGTGACGACGGCGTCCACGATCTGCGGCCACAGCTGGGCCGGCAGGTCGTGGCCCATGCCCGGAATGACCAGCAGCTCGGCCCCGGGGACCGCGGCCGCCGTGGCCTCGCCCCCGCTCGGCGTGATCAGCGGGTCGTCCGCCCCGTGGATCACCACGGTCGGCGCGGTGACCTCGCCCAGGCCCCGCGTGCGGTCCGGCGAGGCGATGATCGCCGCGTACTGCCGCAGCGTGCCCTGCGGCCGGTAACCCCGGTCGTACTTGGCCGCCGCCCGCCGCTCCACCTCGGCCTGCGGCGCCGGATAGCCCGGCGACCCGACGACCCGCGCCGACGCCACCGCGCCGGCGACGGCCGCGGCCCGGTCGGCCGCCGGCGGCCGGATCAGCATCGCCTGCGCCTCGGGCGTGGGCCGGCCCACCCCACGCGCCCCGGTGGTCGACATGATCGACGCGAGGCTGGCCACCAGCTCAGGGTGATCGAGCGTCAGCTGCTGGGCGATCATCCCGCCCATCGACACCCCCACCACGTGCGCCCGCTCGACGCCCAGCTCCTTGAGCAGCCCGGCGGCGTCGGCGGCGAGGTCGGCGATCGAGTAGGCCGCCGTCGACCGGTCACCCGCGATGATCGCCGGGAGGTCGGGCAGCCCCGCCTCGTCCAGCCCCGACGACAGCCCCGCGTCGCGGTTGTCGAACAGGATGACGTGGAACCCGCGCCCGGCCAGTTGCTCGACGAACCCGGCCGGCCAGTCGATCAGCTGCGCACCGAGGCCCATGACGAGCAACAGAGCCGGATTCTCGGGATTGCCGACCGTCTCGTACCAGATGTCGACTCCGTTGGCGCGAACCTCAGCCACAGCCACTCCCCTCGATGCATCGCGTACGCGTCCATCCTTGCGCATCGAGCGATTGACCGATACTCAGATCATCTTTATATTGCCTGGCATGGCCAAGCCGATGCGGGAACCCACCTTCTGGATCCTGACCGCCCTCGCCCAGCAACCGCGGCACGGCTACGGGATCATCCAGGAGGTCAGCGGCCTCTCCGAGGGCCAGGTGACGCTCCAGGCCGGCACGCTCTACGCGGCGCTCGACCGGCTGGCCGCCGAGGGCGTCATCGAGGTCGACCGCGACGAAAAGGTCGACGGCCGCGACCGCCGCTACTACCGCCTCACCGACGGCGGCGTCCTTGCCCTCAATGAGGAGATCGGCCGCCTGGCCCGCAACGCCCGCACCGCCGGCCACCAGCTCGCGACCCGCCCCCAGCCCCGCCTCCACCCCGGCCAGGCCCCGGCATGAGCCGCCTCGCCGCCGGTTATCGGCTGCTGCTGCGGGTCTATCCACCCGGCCGCCGCCGCGACGAGATGCTCGACACCCTGCTGGAGGCGGCGCCCGCCGGCCGCCGCCGACCCACCGCGCGGGAGGCGGCCAACCTGCTGCGGCACGGGCTGCGCGCCCGGCTGGGCCGCCCGGCCGGCCGCGGCGTGGTGGTCCTGGCCACCCTGATCGCCCTGGTCACCGGCTTCGTCGGGGCATCCGTGGCGACCCGGCTGGCCTGGGAGCTGGTGCCCGGCTATCCGACCGGCGCGACCCTGGCCGAGATCTCCGGCACGATCTATCCCGCCGTGCCCGTGACGCATGAGCTCGACACCGACGAGCTGTTCTTCGACGTCTCCGAACGCTCCACCCTCGACGTCTTCCTCCAGGGCCACGACGAGGACTTCGCGTTCGCCACGCTCGGCATCTACCCGGAGCCCCGCTTCCTGCTAGGCGACTATCCGACCTGGACCGCCGCCACCCAGGGCCGCCTGGTCGCGGCCGGCTGGCAGGTCAGCGAGGCCCGGGTGACCGGCCCGACGACGATCGCCACCGGCCAGGTCGACGACACCGGCCGCAGCTTCACGGCCACCCGCGACGGCCTGGCCCTGGAGATCGAGACCAGCACCGACGTGGTCGGCACCCCACCCGGCGGCTTCGACGCGACCGCCACCCTGGACCGGCTGACCCCGGGATATGTGCAGGCCGCCACGGTGCTCGGCCTGCTGACCGGCGCCCTGTTCGGCTGGCTGCTGACCGGCTGGGCAAGCCGCCGCACGGAACAAGCCGGCGCCGCAATCCGCACCCTGACCTGGCTGCCGTCATCCTGCGCCCTGGTGCTGCTGCTCCCCCAGGCGCTGGCGGCGTACCTGATCCTCGCCGTCCAGTTCGCCGCGGACGGCCCACCGGGAGAGCCTTTCTGGGCCTACTCCGTGACCTACGCTTTCGGCTGCGGCCTCCTGGGCTTCCTGCTGCTCGCGGTCGCGCTGGTGGCCGCCCTCCTGGCCCGCCGCCCGGCCGACGACCCAGCCGTGGAACGAGAATTCGTGCCATAACGCCGACAAGACATCGGCCCGCCACCACCTCAAAACCGGCCCGAAGCGCACGATTTCCTTGATGCCGGGCCCTCAACCTCCGCCGCAGACCCCGTTATCCAGGAACGGCCTCACGACCGGAGCTGGGGCGGGAAGCGCGAGGCGGGTGTGCACCCGCGCCCGACCCCGCCCATCCGCCGATCTAGGCGACTTGACGCGCCGACCGAACACCAAATCGCCAAGATCGGAGCGGCGGCGCAGCACGGAAGCTCGGGGCGGACACGCACCCCGCCCCCGACCCCACCCATCCGCCGATCTAGGCGACTTGGCGCACGGACCGGACACCAAATCGCCAAGATCGGAGCGGCGGCGCAGCACGGGAACTTGGGGCAGACACGCACCCCGCGCCTCACCCCCGCCCATCCGTCGATCTTGGCGACTTGGTGCGCCGACCGAACAGCAAGTCTCCAAGATCGGAACACGGCTGCCGCCGGGCCCGGCTTCCTTGATGTCGGTGCCTCAAACGCACCCCGCGACCCCGACAACATGGAAGACGGCCTGATCTCACCGTGCGGATCGTCAGCGGATCGCGCGCAAGGTTCGGCGGCCGGCCAGGACTGCTACGCCCGCCAAGATCACGAACGCCGCCAAAGCGGTGATCAACAGCGTGGTGAAGCGTGGGAGGGCGGGTAGCGGGAGGGACGGTGGGTTCAGGCCGGCCAAGGGCAGGGCCCAGCCGGTCAGGCGCCAGCCGAGCAGGGCTATCGCGGTGCCGGCCAGCACCGCGGCGCCGACCAGGACGGGGTAGGTCCACAGTGTTGCGCGGCGCACGGCCGATCGGGTCAGGCCCTGGCCGCGCAGGGCGGTGAGGTCCTCGACGCGCCGGGCACGGTCGACGGCGGCGGCCAGGATCAGGGCGCCGGCGGCCAGCGCGACGGCCAGGCCGGCGACGATGACGTAGAACCACAGGGCCAGGGCCGGGCCCTGTTCGTCGAGCTGGGCGCGCACCTGGCCGGCCCGCAGGTCGGACGTCACGACCAGGCCGTGGTCGCGCAGGCGGTCGAGGGCGTCGGCGGGGGCGGCCGGGGAGAGCCACACCTGGGCGCTGGTGGCGGGGGCGTCGTCGGTGGCGGCGCGGTCGGCGTAGTCGAGGTCGGCCAGCACGGCGGGGGCGCCGAGGCCGGGCACGGCGGGGATCCGGGCCGCGCGGGCGATCGGCAGGGCGCGGCCGTCGAAGCCGATCACGGTGGGGCGGGCCGCGTCGCCCGCGATTGCTACCGGCAGCGGGTCGGGGAAATCGGCGGGCTGCAGGAACGTACCGCTGGGGAGGCCGTTGAGGGAGGTGATCTCGGCCTGCAAGCCAGTGGGAGCAACGGTGAGCTTGCCGCCCTCGCTGATCCGCCAGCCGGTCGCGGCGGTCAGCGCCGACGGGTCCACCCCGGTCATCGCGTGCACGGTGAGCCGGCCGGTGAGGTCCAGCGAGCCTGCCCGGCCGGCGAGCTGCAGCGCCTTGAGTCGGCAGCCGCCGGCGCAGGCGGGGGTGTCGAACGCGTACGTGTGCCGCCCGGTCCGCAGTTCGCCCAGCTCGACCGCCTCGTCGGCGGGGCCGGCGGCCGGCGCGAGGACGATCGTGGCCAGCACCGGTTTGCCGACGGTCAGGCCGGTGGTGGTCATGTCCAGCGACAGTCGCGGGCCGCGCAGGACGACCGGCACGGCGGCGGCCGGCTGGAGGTCGCGCAGGTCGGGCCGGTGGCCGCCCCATTCGGCGACCGAGGCGAGGCCGGCGGTGTCGACCGCGAGCACCGGTGGCTGGCCCTTCGAGGCCGGCAGGCGTACGGCGGCCATCGCGAACCGGCCGCCCGGGTCGACGGCCCGCACGGCGGCGAGCAGGCCCTGCCGGCTGATCGGGCCGACCGAGACCACCTGGGCGGCGCCGGTGCCGATGCCGGCCTGGACCTCGCGGCCGCGGGCGCCCACGTCGACGGCGGCCGCGGCGTACCCGATGATCGCGACGGCCGCCGTGAGCAGCGCGAACAGCCGTGCCCCGCCGGGGCGCCGGGAGAGCTGGAAGGCGGCGATGGCGGCGGCGAGCCGGCCGTCGCGCAGCTGCCGGCGGGCGAAGACGGTGGCCCACGGCAGCAGCAGCCGGGCGGCGACCAGTGCGGCGGCGACCAGGACGAGGCCGGTGGCGAACACCCCGACGCCGTCGAGGCCGCCGTCACCGATGGCAAGCTGCAGGACGGCGACGACGGCGAGCAGGACGACGATGGCCTCGGTCGCGATGGCGGAGGCCAGGCGCGGGTTGGGCGGGACGCGGCGCAGCAGTTCGGCGACCGGGCGGCCTATCTGGCGGCGTTCGGCGAGCAGCGCGGTGACGACGGCGGCCAGGGCGGCGAACGGCGCCCAGCGCAGCGCTTCTAGGCCGGGGTCGGCGCCGATGCCACGGAACCGCCAGGCCGCGAAGGCATCGACCAGCAACTGCCCGGCCAGGCAGCCGAGGACGGTGCCGGCCAGGATCGCGACCAGGTTCTCGCCGGTGGCCAGCCACCAGCGCTGGCCCCAGCGGGCGCCGCGCAGCGCGACCACGGCGAGCTCGGGGCGGCGGCCCTCGGTGCCGTAGCCGACGGCCAGGAAGATGGTGAGGCAGGCCAGCAGCACCAGGCAGACGGCGAGGACCGGGACGATGCGGTGGGCGGCGGAGCGGCCGTCGTCGATCCGGGCGAGCAGGGCCGGGATGCCGGTCTCGATCTGGACGCCGGCGCCCAGCGCGCCGGCCCGCGACTGCAGCCGGGCGAGCCCGTCGCGAACGGCGGGCAGGTTGTCGACGGTCAGGGCACCGGGTGAGGCGCCCCCGTCGAGGCTGAGGTCGGCGGCGCCGTGGTCCATCGCGGTCAGGGACGCGTTGGTGACGAAGACGGGTTCGCCGGCCCGGCCGCCGGTGTCGGCGCCGAAGTAGTTGTGCGTGCCCCAGTAGGCCTGCCCGGGGTCGGTGGCTCGGTAGACGCCGCTGATCAGGAAGCGTTTGCCGGTGCCGGCCGGCTCGAAGGCCATGACGAAGGGGCTGGCGTTCCAGACCGCGAACGTCAGGTTGATCTGGTCGCCGGGGGCGAGCTCGAGGCGTTGCGCGGTCTGCTCGCCGATGACGATGTCGGACTCGCCGATGAGGCAGCGCCCGGCGGTCATCGTCAGGTGGGCGCAGACGTCCTGCCGGTAGGCGAACCGGGTGCGGATCTTGTCGGTGCTCTCGATGCCGAGGGTGGGGTATTCGGCGGCGTAGACGTAGTCGAAGCCGGGGACGGCGGCCAGCGACGATCCGGTCTCGGCCAGTTTGACGTCGGCCTTCACCGCGTCCGGCTTGGCCCGGCCCGGTCGCGCGTCGTGCTGGTGGGCGGTGATGGTGAGGCTGCGGGAGGAGGCGGCGTCGGCCGCGCTGACCTGCCCGGCGGCGACGGCCCGGTCGGCGGCGCGCAGGTAGGCGGGGGCGGCCACGGAAGCGGCCACCCCGAACATGGTGAGCAGGGCCAGCGTGACGGCCTGGCCACGGCGGGTCCACACCATGGCGAGCACAAGGGCGATCATCGGGCGCCTCCCCGCAGGCCACGCACGGACAGCCAGCCGGCGATCCCGAAGACGGCGAGGCCGATGCCGGCGGCGGCCGCGAGGACCGGGCCGTCGACCACGCCCGGTGGTGGGATGACCCGCCAGCCGTCCGGGAATGCGGGGGCGGTTACCGCGGCCGCCGGCCGCGCGACGAGGGCGGCCAGCACTCCACCGGCGACTCCCGCGAGGACCAGGGCGGCGGCGCCGGCGTAACCGGCGATCAGCGCGCGGCCGGTGTCCAGGCCCTGGACGCGCAGGGCGCGCAGCATCGCCAGCTGCGGCGCGCGTTCGGCGGCGGCCACGATGCCGATCATGGCGGCCGCGACGAGCAGGGCCAGGCCGGCGGCGAACAGGCCGAACGACGAGGTGATCACCCGGCCCTCGGTGGCCAGGGCGGTGGTGCGGGCCGCGGCGGTGCGGTCGGCGAGCACGGCCAGACCGTTGTCGCGCAGGGCGTCGATCAGCGACGCCGGGACGCCGTCGGCCAGCCACACCTGGAAGGTGCCGCCCAGGTCGGCGTCCCCGGCGACCCGGCGGGCGGTGTCGAGGTCGGTGAGGATGCCGTCGCGGCCGAGGACCGGCAGCACCGACGCGGTGGCGGCCAGCCGCACCGGCGTGGTGGTGCCGCCGAAGCGCCCGGACATGGCGTCGTCGAAGCGCCACTGGTCGGGACGGGTGCCGGCCAGCACGATCGGCACCGGCAGGGGCGCGTCGACGGCGTACACCTCGGTGCCGGACGTCCCGTCGGCGCCCAGCGCCAGGCCGCCGGTGGAAGCGATGCGGGCGACGACGCCGGTGAAGCCGGCCCGCCACCGGCCGACGTCGGCGAGGGCGGTGGCGTCGAGCAGCACGGCGGCCGGCGACTGCTGGCCGACCGAGCGGATCGTCAGGCCCCCGGCGGCCGGGAAGAGCTGCCAGCCGACCAGCCGGCAGCCGGGCGCGACGGCGCAGCGGGTCACGTCGGCGGTGACCGTCTGCGTGCCGGTGCGCAGCCCGTGGAACTCGACCCGGAACCCGTCGCCGGTTCCCTCGTGCTGCAGGATCGCGCCGAGCAGCTCCGGTCCGCCGGCGCCGCGGTCGAGCGTGACGGCCAGGGTCCGGCCGGTGATCAGCGGAGCGGACGGCGGCAGGTGTACGGCGGCGACCGCGGCCGCCAGGGCGCCGACCGGACCGTATTCGGGCCGCCACCGCGCCACCGCCGCGAGCCGGGCGCTGTCCACGGCGAGGACCGGCGGCGCCGCGGTGGTGTCCACCACGACGGCCATCGCCTGCTTCCCGCCCGGATCGGCGCGGCGCACGGCGTACTCCAGTGCGGTCCGGCTCTGTGCTTTGACCGTGAGGACCCGGGCGGCGCCGAGTTCGACGTCGGAGCGGGCGGCGCGCTCGGTGCGCCCGGCAGCGAGGCCGCCGGTGGTCAGCGCGAGCAGCGCGACCGCGACGACGAGCAGGGCGAAGACGCGGTCGGTGCCGGGTTGCCGGGACACCTGTACGGCGGTGAGCCCGAGCCGCAACCGACCGGCCCGCACCGCCGCCCCGCCGATCCGGTCCGCGACCCAGCGCAGGAAGCGGGCGAGCAGCAGGCCGACGGCGAGCGCGACCAGGCCGGGCGCCGCCACCCCGAGGCCGCTGTCCGGTCCGCCGGTGCGGGCCTGGTAGACGGCGCCGGCGGCGAGCGCGACGAAGAAGACGTCGACGAAGCGGGACCGCCAGTCCCGCCGCGCACCGGAGACCCGTTGCAGCAGCGCGACGACCGGCGCCCGCTGGGCGAACCCGTCCACGCCGACCAGCACCAGCAGCCCGATCAGCTCGACGACCAGGATCGCGCCGGCCGCGAGCAGCAGCGCGAGCCACCACTCGGAGCGCACCGGCAGCTCCCCCGCGACCAGCCGGGACGCGACGATCCCGATCGGCAGCCCGGCGACCGCACCCACGACGAGCGGCACGAGATGCTGGCCGGCCGCGAGCCGCAGCAGCCCACCGCCGGTGGCGCCGCGCAGCTTGAGCAGCCCGGCGTCGGCCCGCCTGTCCCGCCCGGTCAGCCGGCCGGCCAGGCCGAGCGCGAACCAGGCCAGCACCAGCACCTGCGCGAGGGCGGCGAGCACGCCGATGATGACGGTGCGCCGGTCGGCCAGGACGGCGTCGAACAGCTCACCGGTCGGGTTGTCCAGCTCCAGCTGGGCGGCGGCGAACCGCGGCCCGGCCTCGTTGAGCACCCCGTTGAGGTCGTAGTTGTGGTCGCCGCGCAGCAACGGAAGAGGCACCGGCACGGCGACGGCGAGGGTCGGCCGGCCGAGCGACGGCTCCCGGAACGTGTCCAGGGTGGTGAACAGCGGGTCGAGGTCGCCCTGGGCGCGGAACAGCGGGTCGGTCCAGTACTGCTCGTCGGCGCCGGTGATGGCGTACACCCCGGAGACCCGCAGCCGGAGCACCCCGCCCGCGCCCTCCGGCCGCACCTCGATGGTGTCGCCGGTCTTGACGCCGATCCGTCGCGACGCGTCGGCGCTGATCACGACGGTGTCCGGGGTGGACGGGCAGGCCCCGGTGATCCGGGCGTGCTCGCAGAGGCCGTCGCGGTAGGCGACCGGCATGCCCGACGGCGCGTAGCCGTGCAGCCGGTCGGTGTAGAGCGTCTCGTGGGCGACGCCGAGGATCGGCGTCACGCCGGGCAGTGGGAGCAGGCCGCGGGTGGTGGCGGCGAGCGCGTCGAGCGACGCGCGCGGGTCACCGGCGGAGTTGATCTGCTGATGGACGGTGACGACCCGCTGGGCGGCGGGCCGGGCGGCGACCTCGGCGCCGGCGGCCCGGGAGGCGACGGTCAGGCCGTACCAGACCCCGGCGGTGGCGGCGGCCGCGGCGAGCGCGGCCAGGAGGGTGAGAAGGGCGGCCTGAGTCGTACGGCGGCGTACCGCGCCCCAGCTCACGAAGTACATCCGGCCCGCTCCCCCGAGGTGTCACCGCAATCGCGCGGCCCGGGTGGTCAGGTACCGCCGCTCGGGCAGACTGGTGGTTCGGGCCGCGGCGGCAGCGTACAACCGCGCGGCCTGTTGTGGATCACCCGCCTGTTCGTGCAGGTGCGCGCGGACCGCATCGACGCGATGACTCTGCTCCAGCCGGTCGGCGAGTTCGTCCAGCAGGGCGAGCCCGGCCGCCGGCCCATCGACCATCGCCACCGCCACCGCCCGGTTGAGCGAGACGACCGGATTGCCGGTGACCCGCTCGAGAAGGCCGTACAGAGCGTTGATCTGCGGCCAGTCGGTCGTCTCGAAGGTCGGCGCCCGGCAGTGCAGGGCCGCGATGGCCGCCTGCAGCTGATATTCGCCGACCATTCCCCGGCCCGCGGCGGCGTCCAGGATCGCGGTCCCCTCGAAGATCAACGACCGGTCCCAAGTTGTACGGTCCTGCTCCGCCAGCGGAATCAGGTCACCACCGGCCGAGGTGCGGGCCGGCCGCCGGGCGTCGGTGAGCAGCATCAGCGCGAGCAGGGCCGCGCTTTCCGAGTCGACGTGACAGATCTTGCGAGCCAGCCGGATCGCCTCGGCGGACAGCTCCGCCCGTTGAAGGGCGGGACCGGTGCTCGAGACGTACCCCTCGTTGAAGATCAGGTAAAGCACCCGGCGCAACGCCGTCAGGTCCTCGGGGCGGCCGAAGGGCCGGCCTTTGAGTTTCTGCTTGGCCCGGCTGATCCGCTGCGCCATCGTCGCCTCCGGCACCAGGAAGGCCGCCGCGATCTCCGCGGTGGTGAGCCCACCGGCGGCCCGCAGGGTGAGCGCTATTTGCGACGACGGCGTGAGATCCGGGTGGCAGCACATCGCCAGCACGGTGAGCGTGTCGTCGGCCGGGTAGGCGTCGGACTCCGTGGTCAGGCGGGCGGCAGTCTCTTCCCGGCGCCGCCGGGCCTGCTCACCGCGGATCTGGTCGATCAGCTTCCGAGTCGCGGTCTGCAGCAGCCAGGCGCGCGGGTTGTCAGGGATGCCGGTTCTCTCCCAGTGCAGATGCGCGGCGAGCAGGGCTTCCTGCACCGCATCCTCGGCGTCGGGGAACGACCCGCACCGCCGCGCGAGCACACCCAGCACCACCGGGGCGTGCTCGCGCAACAGCGGGGAGATCACAGCCCGGTCATCTCCTTGAAGTCGGAGTCGTCCATGACCCGCCGAATCGTGACCGGCTGCCGCAGCGGCACCCCGCCCGGCCCCGGCACCGCGGAGACCAGAGCGGCGATCTCGATCGCCCGCGCCTCCGACTCCACCTCGACGATCTGGTAGCCGGCCAGAATCTCCTTGGCCTCGGCGAACGGCCCGTCGGTGACGACCGGGTCGGACTTCCCGTCGGAGACCACCTCCCGGCCGAACCGCGGCTCGGTCAGCGCTTCTCCCCCGACCAGCTCTCCGCTGTCGCGAAGCGCGTCGTTCAGCACGTTGTAGTAGTTCATGTGCGCCGAGACCTCGTCCGGCTTCCACCGGTCCATCGGCGTAGCGTCGTCGCCCGGCCGGTAGTCGACGATGAGCAGGTAGCGCGGCATGTCAAAACCTCCTTGATCGGATCCTCTACCCCAGGGACGAGGCCGAGCCACCCCGCTCGACATGAATGTCACACTGCGGCGGTGGAGAGCTTCCGGTGCGCGACGATCCGACGGCAGACTGAGCCGAAGGCGGTCGTCACGCCGTACCTCTGCTGGATCTTCGCGGAGACGAACCTGATCCGCCCGGCCCGGCATGATCGCGTGGATTAAGTTCGCGGTATGAGTGTGCGCTTCGGGGTTTTCGTGCCGCAGGGTTGGAAGATGGATCTGGTCGAGATCGCCGACCCGGTCGAGCAGTATGAGGCGATGACGGCGGTGGCCAAGCTCGCCGATGCCGGGCCGTGGGATTCGATCTGGCTCTACGACCATTTCCACACCGTGCCCGAGCCGACGATCAACTCGGTCTTCGAGGTCTGGACGGCCACCGCGACGCTGGCCCGGGACACGTCGCGGGTCAACATCGGGCAGATGGTCGGCTGCAACGGCTACCGGCAGCCTTCGCTGTACGCCAAGATCGCGTCGACCGTGGACGTGGCGAGTCACGGCCGGCTCTACGCGGGGCTCGGCGCCGGCTGGTACGAGCACGAATGGAAGGCGTACGGCTACGAGTGGGCCGACGTGCCGCAGCGGATGGCCGCGTTCCGTGAGGCCGTCGAGATCGTCCACCAGATGTGGACCGAGGAACGCCCGGTCTTCACCGGCAAGCACTACCGCATCGACGGGCCGATCAACCAGCCGATGCGGCGCCCCCAACTGTGGCTGGGCGGTGGCGGCGAGAAGGTGACGCTGAAGCTGGTCGCGCAGTACGCCGACGGCAGCAACGTCGGCAACGGCAACCCGGAGATCATCCGCCAGAAGCTGGCCGTGCTCCGGGAGCACTGCGACCGCCAGGGCCGCGACTATTCCACGATCGCCAAGTCGACCACGGTCGAGGTGGACCTGACCTGGTCGACGTCGCAGGCGATTGCCAAGGTCGAGCAGGTGGTCGAGGCCGGCGCCGACTATGTGATCTTCTACATTCCCCGGGTCGCCTACGACCACGAGCCACTGCAGCGCTTCGCCGAAGAGGTGCTGACCCAGTTCTAAAGGGCGGGCAGCCGCACCGTGAAGGTGCAGCCGGAGTCCGGGGCCGGGCCGGCGGTCAGGGTGCCGCCGTGGGCGTCCACGATGGCCTTCGTGATGGCCAGGCCCAGGCCGGTGCCCTTGATGCCCTGCTGCACCGCGTTGCTCGCCCGGAAGAAGCGGTCGAACAGGTGCGGGTACTGGTCGGCCGGGATGCCGATGCCGGTGTCGGTGACCTCGATCGTCACGTCGCCGTCGCCCATGTTGCCGGGTGGCGGCGGGTCGTGCCGGGCGGTCACGGTCACCCGGCCGCCCGCCGGCGTGTATTTGATGGCGTTGGAGACCAGGTTGTCGAGGACCTGCCGCAGGCGCATCGGGTCGGCCTGGGCGAGCAGCTCCCGTGGCCCGGCCACCTCGACGACCAGGTCTTTCGCGTCGGCGGCCGGCTGCAGGCCCTGCAGCACGTCGCGGATCAGCCGGGTCATCGACAGCGGCCGCGCCTCCAGGTGCAGCTGCCCGGCCTCGATCCGGGCCAGGTCGAGGAGATCGTCGACCATGGCCTGCATGTCGGCGCTGCGCCGGTCGATCACCTCGGCGAGGTGCCGCTGGTCGGCGGTCAGGTCGGGCTCGTCGAGCAGCGTTTCGGTGTAGCTGCGGATCGCCCCGAGCGGGTTACGCAGCTCGTGGCTGACCAGGGCGACCAGCTCGTCCTTGAGCCGGTCGACCCGGCGCAGCTTCTCGTTCTGGGCCCGCTGGTCGGTGAGCAGCTTCTCGCGCTGGTCGGCGAGCAGGTGCCGTTCGGTGACGTTGGTGCTGATGCCGTCGAGGAGCAGCTTCCGGCCCTCGCGCCGCGGCATCGCCCGGGTCCAGACCCAGCGGGTGACGCCGTCCGTGCCGATCAGCCGGATCTCGTTCTCGGCCGGCTGCCCGTCCATCACCTTCGCCACGAACTCGTCGTACGCCTCCTGGTCGTCGGGGTGGACGCGGCCGTGCATGGCGGCCGCCATGTCCCATTCGATGGTGAGTTCCTCGCCGAACACGCCGCTGCCGTCGGGGCTCGCGTAGATCGAGCCGATGGTCCGGTCCGGCCGCACCTCGACCGTCCACACGTAGTCGTTGACCTGTTCGATCACCCGGTCGAAGTCGCGCCGGGCGGCGGCCAGCGCGAGGGCCAGGTCCTCCGAGCGGCGCCGTTCGAGGTAGCGGCCCAGTTGGGCGCCGATCAGCTCGAGCAGGTCGCTGACGTCGGCGTCGTACTCCTGGACGTCCGCGCTGAACAGCAGGAGCACGCCGAGGATCCGGTCGCCGGAGCGGACCGGCACGCCGAGCGCGCTGTGCAGGCCGGCCGCGCGGATCTGGTCGGCCCGGGTGAGCAGCCGGGCGTCGTCGGCGGCCTCGGCGGCGAACAGTTCGGCCTCGGTCAGCCAGATGTGCCCGGCCAGGCCGACGCCGCGGTCGACCGAGAACGGCCGGCCGTCGGTGACCGCGCCCAGGTCGTGCCCGGGTTCGGACCAGTGGCCGACCCGGTTGATGACGCCGGCCTCCTCGTCGGTCTGCCAGAACTCGCCGTAGACCCAGCCCAGCGCGCGGGCCACCGCGGCCACGGTGCGGCCGGCCGCCTCCTCGGCGCTCTCCGCGTCGGCGAGGGCGCGGGCCACCGCGTACCGGACGTCGCGGGAGCGCTCGGCGACCCGCTGGTCGGTGATGTCGTGCAGGGCGACGACCGCGCCGATCCGCTGGCCGTCGGGGGTCTCGATGCGGCGGGCGTTCGCGTGGAAATGCTGCGGTGCGCCGCCGGGCGGGACGACCACGACGTGCTGCCGGTCGACGATCTCGCCACGGAACGCCCGGGCCAGGGGCGCTTCGCCCGGGTCCAGCGGGGCGCCGTCCGGGGAGCAGAGGCCGTGCTCGCCGGACTTGATCTCCCGCATCGCGTGGTTGAACAGCGTGGGCCGGCCGTCGGCGTCGCAGGCCGCGACCCCCACGTCCAGGCTGTCCAGCAGCGCCTGCAGGAAGGTGCGCTCGTGCTCGAGCTGGCGGCGGTCGGCGACCCGGCCGCTGATGTCGTGCAGGAACGCGTGGAACGTGAACGCGTCGACCTGCAGCGTCATCTCGATCGGGAACTCGTGGCCGGCGCGGTTGCGGGCGGTCAGCTCGATTCGGTGCCCGGAGAGCCGGGTCTGGCCGCCGGCGTTGATCCGGGCCAGTCCCGCGGTGTGCGCGGCCCGGAACCGCGGCGGGATGATCAGGTTGGCGACCGGGGTGCCGAGCGCCTCCGCGGCGGTGAAGCCGAACAGCCCCTCGGCCGCGGCGTTCCACGAGGTCACAACCCCGGTGGTGTCGATCGAGACGTACGCGTCCTGGCAGGCGTCCAGGACGGTCTGCAGCCGCCGGGCGGTGCTCGCGTGCGCCCGCACCTCGGCCCGCATCGCGATCTCGGCCTCCACCACGGCCGCGAGGTCCTCGACCAGCAGCAGGTCGCGCGGCTCCCAGTCGCGCGGCTCGTCGTGCAGCACGCAGAACGCGCCCAGCGGGTAACCGTCGAGGCTGCGGATCGGGAATCCGGCGTACGCGATCACGCCGTCGTCGATCGCCGGATGCCCGGCCACCCGGTCGTCGACCCGGGCGTCGGTGAAGATCAGCGGGGCGTCGCTGTCGACGACGAGCCGGCAGAAGGTGTGCGGCGCGGGCGGCCCGGCCGATCCGGCCACCACCCGGCGATCGTCGGCGACCAGCGACACCTGGGCGCGGGAGGTGCGAAGCTGGTGCGCGGCGGCCCGGGCGAGCCGGTCCAGCGACGCGCTGGGGCCGCTGTCGAGCAACCCGGTGTCACCCAGGCGGCGCAGCCGGGCGGCATCGCTCAGCCGGCCGTCGGCACCCGTCGCGCTCGCTGTCGACCCCACTCCCTCCAAGTTCGGCCGACGAGGACAAGCGCTGAGCGTGTTAACGGAAGTCGACGCTTCAACCTCTTGTCACCTACGGAATCAGTGGAAAGATGGGCCGGAAAGTGTCCGATCCTGCGTCTGGAGATCTCGTGACCGCCAAGACCGTGCTGCACAACTTCATCGGCGGCGCTCCGGCCGCGCCGGCCGAGGGCCGCTACGAGGACCTGATCGACCCGGCCACCGGCGAGGTGTTCGCGTCCGCCCCGATCTCCGGCAAGCCGGATGTCGACCGGGCGTTCTCGGCCGCCTCGGACGCCTTCGAGAAGTGGCGCAACACGACCCCGAGCGAGCGGCAGCAGGCGCTGCTGAAGTTCGCCGACGCGATCGAGGCCCGCACCGAGGAGCTGGTCGCCGCCGAGTCGCAGAACACCGGCAAGCCGCTCGGCCTGACCCGCAGCGAAGAACTGCCGCCCGCGATCGACCAGATCCGCTTCTTCGCCGGCGCCGCCCGGTTGCTCGAGGGCCGGTCCGCGGGGCAGTACATGAACGGCTTCGAATCCTACGTACGCCGCGAGCCGGTCGGCGTGTGCGCGCAGGTCACGCCGTGGAACTACCCGCTCATGATGGCCGTCTGGAAGATCGCGCCGGCGCTCGCGGCCGGCAACACGGTCGTCCTCAAGCCGTCCGACACCACCCCGGTCACGTCGGTCATGCTCGCCGAGATCGCCGCCGAGTTCCTCCCGGCCGGCGTGTTCAACGTGGTCGTCGGCGACCGCGACACCGGCCGCCAGCTGGTCAGCCACCCCACCCCGCAGATGGTGTCGATCACCGGCAGCGTCCGGGCCGGCATGGAGGTCGCTCAGGCCGCCTCGGCCGACCTCAAGCGCACCCACCTCGAGCTGGGCGGAAAGGCCCCGGTCGTGGTGTTCGACGATGCCGACATCGAGGCCGCGGCCGAGGCGATCGCGGTCGGCGGCTATTTCAACGCCGGCCAGGACTGCACCGCCGCCACCCGGGTGCTCGCCTCCCCGCGGGTCTACTCCGACTTCGTGGCTGCCCTCGCCGAGCAGGCCAAGGGCACCAAGACCGGCGCCGCCGACGACGAGGACGTGCTCTACGGCCCGCTGAACAACTCCCGCCAGCTCGACCGGGTGGCCGGCTTCGTCGACCGCCTCCCCGACCACGCGGTGCTCTCGGCCGGCGGCGCACGCGTCGGCGACCGCGGCTTCTTCTACTCCCCCACCGTCGTCTCCGGCCTGCGCCAGACCGACGAGGTGGTGCAGGACGAGATCTTCGGCCCGGTCATCACGGTCCAGCAGTTCACCGACGAGGACGAGGCGGTCCGCTGGGCCAACGGCGTCGAATACGGCCTGGCCTCCAGCGTCTGGACCAAGGACCACGCCCGCGCCATGCGGATGACGCAGCGCCTCGACTTCGGCTGCGTCTGGGTCAACTGCCACATCCCGCTGGTCGCCGAGATGCCGCACGGCGGCTTCAAACACTCCGGACACGGCAAGGACCTGAGTGTGTACGGGCTGGAGGACTACACCCGCCTCAAGCACGTGATGCACGCCCTCGGCTAGCCTCCAGTGGAGTTGACGAGCACCGGGCCGGTCTCCTCGGCGGGGCGGCGGCGGAACGCGCGGGCCACGCGCTTGACCGTGGCGTGGACGCCGGCGAGCAGGAAACCGAGGGCGATGCCGAAGGCGGCCGCCAGCAGCGGCGAGTCCGCGAAGGCGAGGCCGCCCACCCGGCCGAGGCCGATCGCGTAACCGGCCCACAGCAGGCTCGACACCACGCTGGCCGCCAGGAACGGGCCCATCGGCAGGGCGACCGACCCGGCCGTCAGCGTGGTGGCGGTGCGCCCGTACGGGATGAACCGGCCGATCACGAGGGCGACGCTGCCCTGCCGCAGCAGCGCCCGCTCGGCCACCAACTTCGCCGCGGCCAGCTTGCCGCCGGTGATCCGCGCGCCCGCCTTGCCCCCGACGTAATACGAGATCCGGTCACCGGCCGTTCCGCCCGCGACGGCGGCCACCGCGAGCGGGACGAGGTGGGGCGGCCCGGTCGTCGAGAGCGCGCCGAGCCCGATGATCACGGCTTCGGACATGGCGACCGGGACGAACCCGTCGACGGCCACCAGCAGGAAGATGATCACGTACAACCACGGTGACGAGATCAGTGGCAGTACGTGCTCCAGCACCCGGGGGGCCTCTCGTCGATCCGTCGCGCGAACGAACGAATCTTGCAGGCCGCCCAGGATTCGATCAAGTCCAGGCGCTCACCGCGCTACTGCTCGCGCATCTCCCACGGGGAGCCGTACTCGACCAGCTTGTCCAGGAACGGCATCGGATCAAAGGCTTCCGGACCGAGTACGCCGGTGCCCTTCCACACGCCTGCGGCGAGCAGCTCCAGCGCGACGATCGGGTTGATCGCGGTCTGCCAGACGACGGCCTGGCTGCCGTACTCGCGCATCGACCACTCGTTGTCGACCAGGTGGTAGAGGTAGACCTCGCGCGGCGCGAAGTCCTTGCCCAGCCCCTTCACGAGCGTGCCGGCGCACGTCTTGCCGCTCATCTTGTCGCCCAGCGTGGCCGGGTCGGGCAGCACCGCCGCCACCACGTCGCGCGGCGACACCGAGGCCGCGCCGACGCGCACCGGCTCGGTGCGGTCCAGGCCCAGCTTGTGCAGGGTGCGCAGCACGTCGATGAACTCGCGGCCCAGGCCGTACTTGAAGGTGACCTTGCCGGCGTCCACCCAGCGCGGGATGAGCAGCACCTCCTCGTGCTCCACGTGCACGCACTCGACCGGGCCGATCCCGCC
The DNA here is from genome assembly GCF_040638295.1 of Actinoplanes sp. NPDC026619. Lineage (NCBI taxonomy): Bacteria > Bacillati > Actinomycetota > Actinomycetes > Micromonosporales > Micromonosporaceae > Actinoplanes > Actinoplanes sp. NPDC026619. The sequence goes on along the minus strand of NZ_JBEZYA010000021.1, from coordinate 98,432 downwards.
CGGGAAGTCGAACATCTCCGGCTCGCTGAGCGGCTCGGTCGTGAACCAGCCGCGGCCCTTCTCGTAGATCACCGGCGGGTTCAGGCACTCCTCGATCGTCGTCCACACCGAGAACGACGGCGCGAACTCATAACCTTCAACCACCAAATTCCCACCATCGCGTACGCCGACCTCGTCGATCCGGGCGAACAGGTGCTCCGCGGCGTACTTGGCGAAGATGTCGGAGAGTCCCGGCTCGACGCCGATGCCGACCAGGGCGAGCCGCCCGGCCGCCGCCCAGGCCGTCGCGGCGGCGAACTGCTCGTCGCCCAGCTTCACCCCGGTCCGGTGGTAGGGGTCGTCGGGGTGCGGGTGCGACAGCGACATGGCCATGTCGAGGTAGTCGGCGCCGGCGGCGTGCGCGCCCTCGAAGACCGGCATGACGAACCGCGGGTCGACGGCGTTGAGCACGTGGGTGATCTCGTGCGCGCGGCAGAGCTCGGCCACCGCGGAAGCGTCGGACGCGTCGATCTGCGCGGCCACGAAGCGGTCGTCGGCCACCGAATCGACCACCCGCACCGCGCGGGCGAGGTCGTAGTCGGCGACGACGTACCGGGAGAAGAACTCGCGGCGGCGGGCGATGCCGGCCGCAGCGGACCCGACACCGCCCGCGCCGACAACGAGGACGCGCATGAGAAACGCACCTTTCGGGTTATCACGGCTTTCTGATCACTGAAACCGTGCCCCAAGAGCCTCTACACCACTGAAACCCTTGTCAAGAGCGATCAACTCTGCGATAAACGCAGTTGCCAAGTCCGCCGCGGAGGGATGTCCAGTGCTTGATCGGTACGGATTCCATTGATCACGGCAAACCGGACGAGCGATTCCATTGCCGTACACCCGCACCCGGGGAAGAATCGCGGCGTGACCGCGGACCTGGCTTTGGATCAGATCAACAAGCAGATCATCGAGCACCTGCAGCGCGACGGCCGCATGTCGTACGCGACGCTCGCCAAGGAGATCGGCCTCTCCGAGGCGGCCGTGCGCCAGCGCGTGCAGCGGCTGCTCGACGGCGGGCTCATGCAGATCGTGGCGGTCACCGACCCGCTCACCCTCGGTTTCGCCCGGCAGGCCATGGTCGGCCTCAAGGTCAACGGCGATCTGCGCGCCATCGCCGACGAGATCGCCGCCATCCCCGAGGTCGACTACGTGGTGATCTGCGCCGGCGGTTTCGACCTGCTGGTCGAGCTGGTCTGCACCGACGACGAGCACCTGCTCGACCTGCTCAACGAGAAGGTCCGCCCGATCAAGGGCGTCACCTCCTGCGAGACGTTCATGTACCTGAAGCTGGCGAAACAGACCTACGCGTGGGGAACCCGATGACCGCTCCGTCCTACTGGTTGCACACCCTCGGCGAGATCACGCCGCGTCCGCCGCTCGACGGCGACCTGACGGTGGACGTGGCGATCGCCGGCGGTGGGTACACCGGGCTGTGGACGGCGTACTACCTGTCGCAGGTCGCGCCCGAGCTGTCGGTCGCGATCGTCGAGGCGGAATATTGCGGGTTCGGCGCCTCCGGGCGCAACGGCGGCTGGGCGTCCGGCCTCTTCCCGGTGTCCGAGGCCAAGCTCACCCGCCGCTTCAGCGCTTCGCGCGCCGCGTCGATGCATGAGGCATTGGCGGACGCGGTCGACGAGGTCGGGCGAGCCGCGGCGGCCGAGGGCATCGACTGCGACTACGCAAAGGGCGGAACCATAACCCTTGCGCGTACGCCGGCGCAGCTGCGCCGCCAGCGTGGGACGACCGGATTTCTCGACGCCGCCGCCGCTTCCGAGATCTGCGGCGCGACCGGGGTGCTCGGCGGCGTCTACAGCCCCCACTGCGCCGCCCTGCACCCGGCCAAGCTGGTGCGCGGCCTCGCCGCCGCCGTCGAGGCGCGCGGCGCCCGGATCTACGAGGGCACCCGGGTGCAGCGGATCGCGCGCGGCCTCGTCGCCACCGATCGCGGGTCGATCAGGGCCGGCACGGTCGTGCGGGCGCTCGAGGGCTACACGGCCCGGCTCGCCGGGCACCGCCGCGCGCTCGCGCCGGTCTACTCGCTGATGATCGCCACGGAGCCGCTGCCGGAATCGGACTGGGAGCGGATCGGCCTGAAGCGCCGGGAGACCTTCGCCGACGAGCGCCACATGATCATCTACGGCCAGCGGACCGCCGACGACCGGCTCGCGTTCGGCGGGCGGGGCGCGCCGTACCATTTCGGGTCGCGCGTCGACCCGTCGTACGACCGGGTCCCGGCCGTCTTCGACAGCCTGGCGGCCACGCTCACCGAGATGTTCGGGATCACGCCGGAGATCGCCTACCGCTGGGGTGGACCGCTCGGCATCCCCCGCGACTGGATGCCCTCGGTCGGCCTGGCCGACGGGATGGCCTGGGCGGGCGGATACGTGGGCGACGGTGTCGCGGCTGCGAACCTGGCCGGCCGTACACTCGCGGATTTGATCTCCGGCACCGAGAGTGACCGGACCGCCCTGCCGTGGGTGGGTCATCGCTCCCGGCAGTGGGAGCCGGAACCGATCCGCTGGATCGGCATCAACGCCGCGCTGCACGCCACCAATCTGCGCGATGCGCTGGAGCGGCCCGCGCGAGTGTCGTCAGTGGACTAAAGTCGCCGGGCATGGGTGACCGTCAGTACGATTTCGACACCAGCGTGGCCCACCCCGCCCGGGTGTACGACTACTGGCTGGGCGGCAAGGACAACTTCGAGGCCGACCGCAAGGCCGCCGAGGAGGTCATCGCCGTCCGCCCCAGCATCCTGTACGACATCCGCGCCAACCGGCAGTTCCTCGGCCGGGCCGTGCGCTGGCTGGCGGCCGAGGCCGGCGTCCGCCAGTTCCTCGACATCGGCACCGGCATCCCCGCCGCCGGCAACACCCACCAGGTGGCGCAGGAGGTCGACCCGGCGGCCCGCATCGTCTACGTGGACAACGACCCGATCGTCCTGGTGCACGCCCGCGCCCTGCTCAACGGCGCGACCGCCTATGTCGACGGCGACCTGCGCGAGCCGCAGCCGATCCTGGCCACCGCACGCGAAACGCTCGACTTCGGCAAACCGATCGCGGTCCTGCTGATCGGCGTGCTGCACCTGATCTCCGACGAGGAGAACCCGGCCGCGATCATCGCGCAGCTGATGGCCGCCGTCCCGCCCGGCAGCTACCTGGCCGTCACCCAGCCGGCCAGCGACATCAACGCCGAACAGGCCGCCGCCGGCCAGCAGCGCTACAACAGCAAGGTCGCCACCAAGCAGACCCGGCGCACCCGCGCCGAGACCACCCGCTTCTTCGACGGCCTGGCGTTGGTCGAGCCAGGCGTCGAGCAGATCCACCGCTGGCGGCCGGCCCCCGGCGCCGAACTGGCCCGCGAGGTCAGCGGCTGGGCCGCGGTCGGCCGGAAAACCGAGTGACGGTTCGGCGCCGCGGTGCCATCCTGGTGACATGACGTCCCGCGCCGCCTCTTTTGCCCGCCCCCTTTCGGTGGCCGGCTGACTTCTGCGCGTTTGACTCATTGGCCGCCCCACGGGCGGCCTTTCTCGTTCCCGGCCTCCCGCGTGGCACGCACACCACGGAGGTTCCGATGTCCTACCCGACCCGCACCGCCGACCTGGCGATCCGCGACCTGACCGACCCGGCGCAGGGCCCGCACGCCATCCAGCTCCTCGTCGACGCGATCCTGGCTGCCACCACCGCCCACCGGCCCGCCGTCCCACTGATCGTCCACCGCGGCGAACGAATAGTCGACGTAGCCGACAACTACGACCACCTCGGCTACTCCCCCGACGCCGCAGCCCGCGACGCCCGCTACACCCGCTACGTCTCCGCCACCCGAATGCTGCGCTCCCAGACGTCCGCCCTGATCCCAGGCGCACTTCGAACCCTGACCACACCCGAAGCCCTGATCGCCTGCCCCGGCATCGTCTACCGCCGCGACTCCATCGACCGCCTCCACACCGGAACCCCCCACCAACTCGACCTCTGGCGCATAGCCACCGACCGGCCCGTCGACCGCCTTGATACCAGCCCGCCCACCCGGGAGAACTCGACCCACGACCCGGCCGTCACCTCCACCCACCGCCCGGCCGTCACCTCCACCCGCCACCCGGCCGTCGCTGACGACTCCACCCGCGGACCGGTCTCGCGGTCGGCCGGGCGTGCGGGCCTGATCGAGCTCGTCGCTGTCGCGCTGGGCGCGGCGTTGCCGGGCAGACCGTGGCGGACCCGGCCGGCCACTCACCCCTACACCACCGATGGCCTGGAGATCGAGGCCTGGTCGGGCGAGGCGTGGGTGGAGGTCGGCGAATGCGGCGTTGCGGCGGCACATGTGCTGCGGGCCGCCGCGCCGGATGCGGTCGAAGGAGGGTTGCACGGCCTCGCGCTCGGTCTCGGCCTCGACCGGTTGCTGATGCTGCGCAAGGGCATCGGCGACATCCGGCTGCTGCGCTCGGCCGACCCGCGGGTGGCCGGCCAGATGACATCGCTGGACCCGTACCGCCCGGTGCCGTCGCAACCTGCGGCCCGCCGCGATCTGTCGCTCGCCATGCCGGCCGGCGTGACCGCCGAGGATCTCGGCGACCGCATCCGCGAGCTACTCGGCCCGGATGCCGACCTGGTCGAGGAGGTCACGATCCGCTCCACCACACCGGCAGCCGACCTGCCCACCGCGTCCCGCCAACGGCTGGCCATCCGCGACGACGAGGTGAACGTCCTACTCCGCGTAATCCTCCGCGACCCCCACGCCACCCTCCCGGGCGCCCGCGCCAACGCCCTGCGCGACCGCATCTGGCACGGCCTGGCCGGCACCCACCCGGCCGCCGCCTGAGGCCTGTTCCGAGGTCGCCGTCCGGGTCCGGCGGCTGCGGAGCTGCCCACCCAGATCCTTGAAACCGGGGCCTCGGCGACGCTCCGAGACCCCAACTTCCAGGATTCCAGGAAACCGGCGTCACCTTGACCGCGAAAGGTATCTGGTTGCCCAGGCGGAAGTGCAGCGCGCGATCAGCTCGCGAGCCGCGAGCCGCGGAGCGCCTACGGTCGGCCGGCGCGCCGCAGCACGTCCTGGATGAACGGGGCCTTGCCGGAGCGGTAGCGCGGGCGGTCGTGGCGGTCGGCGGCGGCCAGCTCGGATTTGAGCCGGGCGTATTCGGCCGCGTCGACGGGGTGGCTGCGCAGATGGTCGCGGAAGGCGAGCAACTGTCGCGCCAGCGGGTTCCCCGACTCGTAGACGTGCAGGTGGTGGGTGCGCAGTTCGATGCTCGGGAAGCAGAACGACCACTTCCGGCCGGCCTCGTCGCCCGGTTCCGGGGCGTGCAGCCAGCCGATCCGGCTCAGCGCGGCGGTGGCGCTGTGGCCGTCGTCGTAGGCGCCGATGCACACCATCATGTCGATGATCGGCTTGGCGGCGAGGCCCGGCACGGACGTGCTGCCGATGTGCTCGACCGGGCCGGCGATCCACGGCCCGAGCGCTTCCGCCACGGCGGCACGCTGCGCTTCGAACGCGTCGGGCCAACCCGGGTCGTACGGCATGATTTTGATCGGATCCTGTCGCTTGCTCATCGGCGGGCGCTCGGCAGCCAGTGCCGGGCCAGGGTCTCGAGGTCGTCGGCTGAGGGCGGTCGGCCCAGGTCGCCTGCCTCCGGGGCCGGGCGCAGGCCGTCGATGAGCAGTTGCAGGTAGCGGGTGTAGAGGTCGGGGCGGACGGCGTGGCTGTGGTAGGCCAGTTCGCTGACCATCATCAGCAGCAGCGGCAGGTCTTCCACCACCAGGTCGGCGCGCACCGAGCCGTCGGCCCGGGCGCGCTCGACGAGCCGGCGGATCAGCGGCTCGACCCGCTCGCGCATCTTCTCGACGTGGCGGACGTCGAAGTCGGCGCCGAGTGCGACGTCGCGAAGCCCGCGGTCGGCGGCATGCATCTCGGCGGCCCGGCGCAGGAACGTGGTGAGGCCTGCCCACCCGTCGGCTGCGCCGAGGGCCTCCTCGGCGACCCGCACGTGGTCCTCGAGGCGCTCCTCCAGGGCGACCTCGAGCAGCGCCTCCTTGGTGGGGAAACGCCGGTAGACGGTGCCGATGCCGACGCCGGCGTGCTGGGCGATGTCGTCGAAGGTGGCGGCCAGGCCGCGCGCGGCATAGACCTCGCGGGCGGCCTCGATGATGCGCTGCCGGTTGAGCTCGGCATCCCGGCGAAGAGGCTTGTCCGTCACACCCCAAGGTTAACAAGCGGAGCTTAGACCTCAACTTCTGTGACCAGGCCAACAAAGCGGAGCAATGCCCTCAACTTAGCCGTTACCGTTTCGAAGCGGAGGGTGTGCCTCAACTTGGGAGAGACGATCATGACGACACTTGCGGAGAAGGCCACCGATCACCGGGCCGGGCGGTGGTGGGCACTCGTGGTGCTGGCGATGGCCCAGCTCATGGTGGTGCTCGACGGCACGGTCGTGAACATCGCGCTGCCCACCGCCCAGGCCGACCTCGGCTTCTCCGACTCCGGCCGGCAGTGGGTGATCACCGGTTATGCCCTCGCCTTCGGCAGCCTGTTGCTGCTCGGCGGGCGGCTGTCCGACCTGATCGGCCGCAAGAAGATGTTCCTCATCGGCCTGATCGGCTTCGCCGCCGCCTCCGCGCTCGGTGGCGCGGCCAACGGCATCGAGATGCTGATCATCGCCCGCGTCCTGCAGGGCATGTTCGGCGCCGCGCTCGCCCCGGCCGCCCTGTCGCTGCTGTCGATCACGTTCTCCGATCCGGCCGAGCGGGGCAAGGCGTTCGGCATCTACGGCGCCATCTCCGGCGCCGGCGGCGCGGTCGGCCTGCTGCTCGGCGGCGTCCTGACCGAGTACGCGTCGTGGCGCTGGTGCCTCTACGTCAACCTGGTGTTCGCCGTGGCCGGCGTGGTCGGCGCCCTGACCAAGCTGCACGACGAACCGGCCGCGAACCGCGACCGGATGGACTGGCCGGGCGTCGTCACCTCGATCACCGGACTGGTGGCCCTGGTCTACGGGCTCGGCAACGCCGAGACGGACGGCTGGAGCGATCCGAAGACGTACGGCTTCATCGTCGCCGGCCTGATCATCCTGGCCGTCTTCGTCGCCGTCGAGCGGCGTGCGAAGCACCCGCTGCTGCCGCTGCGCGTCGTGCTGAACCGTAACCGCGGCGGTTCCTACCTGTCGATCGCGATCGCCGGCGCGGGCCTGTTCGGGGTGTTCCTGTTCCTCACCTACTACCTGACCGGCATTCTCGGGTTCAGCCCGATCCAGTCCGGCCTGGCGTTCCTGCCCATGCTCGGCGGCGTGATGATCTCCGCGACCACGCTCGGCTCACTGCTGACCCCGCGCGTCGGCCCGCGCCCGCTCGCGACGATCGGTTCCCTGGTGGCGGCGGGCGGCCTGGCCTATATGACCCGGCTCGACCTGGACTCGTCCTACGTCACCGGTGTGCTGCCCGCCCTGATCGTGATCGGCTTCGGCATGGGCCTGATCTTCGCGCCCACCCAGAACGCCGCCACCTCCGGCGTGCAGCACCATGACGCCGGCGTGGCCTCGGCGATGCTCAACACCGCCCAGCAGATCGGCGGCTCGATCGGCACCGCCCTGCTCAGCTCGTTCGCCGCGTCGGCCGCAACCAATTATCTGACCGGCCGGACGCCGGACGCGCAGACCGCGGCATTGGCCCAGATTCACAGCTACCACACGGTCTTCTGGTGGTCGGTTGCGTTCTTCGTCCTCTGCGCGATCGTCTCGGCGGTCACTTTCCGCAGCGGCCCACTGGAAGTGGATCCGGATGCCGCTCCGGTAATTGCACATTGAGCAGGAATATCAGCGGTAAATGAATAAAGAGACGGCCGGTTACCCCGGGAGATCACGCCGATGTGGCGGATCTCGACCATGGATGACCGGCCGTCACTACACCCGGTGGCCCCGAATCGGGGTCACCGGGCAGCTGTCAGAGCGGACGAATGTTCTCTGCCTGCAGGCCCTTGGCGCCCTGCGCGACGTCGAACTCGACTCGCTGGTTCTCCTCGAGGCTGCGGAAGCCCGACGTGGCGATAGCTGAGAAGTGCGCGAAGACGTCGCCGCCCCCGCCGTCCTGCGTGATGAAGCCGAAGCCCTTGTCCGAGTTGAACCACTTGACAGTGCCGGTAGCCATTACCGCTCCTTGCTGGCTATCAGGACCCCACACCGTGCGGGATCCTCGCGCTGCCGCCTTTGATTGCCTGAACGTTGCTGACGAAACAAAAAACGCCCGCGGGCCGAGATGCCCGTCAGGCGTCAAGAACGTCTTAGGAAATCAAAACTGCAACGGCGCAAACCTAGCACAGGAAATAGGGTACGGCGTAGCCCCACTCGAAGGTGGCACGGGCCGTTTCACGTTGTGGGCACGACCCCGATCGACGGGTTTTCGGCCCGCCTATTCTGGGCCGATGAGCGACGAGGTGGCGGCCAAGCGGATCAGCGCCCGCGGCCAGTCGACCCGCACGCGCATCCTCGCCGCGGCGAACGACCTCATGTATGAGTGCGGCGTCAACGCGACGACCCTCGACGACGTGCGCGCGGCCAGCCGGACCAGCAAATCGCAGCTCTACCAGCACTTCGCCGACAAGCAGGAGCTGGTACCACGCTGTCCGAGACCTTCGCGGCCTGGGAGCGGCTGCTCGCCGACGGCCTGCGCCGGATGCAGGCGAGCGGCGAGATGCGCGCCGACGCCGACCCCGGCCGATTGGCGATCGGCCTGATGGCCGCGTTGCAGGGCGGCTACCTGCTGGCGAACGCCGCGCATGAGGTCGGCCCGATGGAGGTCGCGCTGGACATGGCGCTGGACCACATCCGGTCGTACCTCGCCGACCAGCAAAAGGCCGACCAGAAAAGCGTGGGCTGCGTGGGCGGGCGGCGCTTGCCGAACAGCGCGAACTTGTCGGACGTCGTGTAGTCCGGAACCGGCAGGCCGTGCCGGCGAAGAGCGCCGCGCACCCGGGCCCGCACCTCCTCACGGTAGGGGCGTGGCGCGCGCGAACCGTCGGCGTACACCGGAAGCAGTTCGGGGTGTTCGCGGCGCAGCCAGGCGAAGAAGAGCTCCTTGACGCCGCGCATCAGATACAGCGAGGTGAGCAGGACGGCGGCCGCGCCCGCGTCGGCGAGCGGCCAGCTCCCGCCGCAGCACGTCACCGACGTTGACCTGGACGATCACCTGATTGTCGAAGTCGGCGCCCATGTCCAGCCCGAGGTGCTCGTGGGTCGGCCGGGCGACACAGTAGGCGCAGGCGTGCGTGCATCCCCGACAGGGGTTGATCGTCCACTCGCCGGGAAGCATCGCGCTGGTGGCCGGCACGTGGTTGAGCGCGCTGCGGGTCAGCACCTCGTGGAACGTGACGCCCTCGAACTCCGGCGTGCGCACACTGCGAACCAGGTTGTTGAGCCGCCCGAGCCCCGGCAGCGTGCCGGGCGCGAGCGCGTCGATCCGCTGCCCTGCCCAGCGCATGTCACTGACCCGCGCATGATGCCGCATCTCCCCGCATCCACGCCGACCACCGTGCCACGTTTGGACTAAATAGCCCAGTTACGGAGTCGCGGCCAGCACCGTCCGCGGTGCGGCGTCACAGGCCGCCCGCGCCGCGCCGATCAACCGTCGAACCTCCACCGGATGCCGCCCGAGCGAGGCCCGCGCCCGCGCCAGAGCGGTCGCGGCGTTCTCCATCGGCCGGCCGCTCCACTGCTCCGGCGTGCGCTCCACCGCGAACAGCGCCTCGGTCAGCGCAGCCACCTCGAGCAGGAACGTGAACGCGGCGGCCGGCACGATCTCCGACGACCAGTCAGTCTCCCGGAAGGTGAGTCCGCCACCGGGATCGTGCGCCAGCCGCGCCTCCTCAATGGTGGTGCCGCGATCGCCTAGCCGGTCTCGAAGATCCAGCAGCGCGGTGAGCGCCGCTTCGTCGACATCCTTCAGCGCGTCGCTGGTCATCGCGTCGATGATCTCCGTGAGCTGATCGCGGATCACCCCGGACGCGAGATCACCGAGGGCCCGATCGGTCTCGCCGTTGCCACGCCCCACGACGCAGGCACGAGCGGTCCGAATGAGATCCCGGGCGTTGCCACCCGACCAGGCCAGGCAGAACAGCGCAGCCGACGACCGGAACCGCAACGCCCGCCGGAAGATCAGCGTCCGGGACTCCTCCGCCGTCAGCGGCGTCATCCGCACGATGGTGTCGAAGGACGAGTCAAAGGCATCCCGCACCGGTACGCCCCGAGCAGCGAACCGGGCCAGCGCGTCAGTCGACACCGAGACCAGGAAATGCACCCCGTCCACATGAAACAGGTCCTTGAGCCCGTTGATCATGTTGATCGCCGTCTCGGGCTTGTCGACCTTGTCCAGCTCATCGATGCACACCACGACCCGGCCTGGGAGTTCGGCTTTCGCGGGCTGGCGCTTGAGCAGCGTGACGAGCTTTTCAAGAAAGAGGCGCAGCTCCTGTACGGATTCAGCGTGCGTCAACTCCCGCTGCGCCCGGGCCAGTTTGTCGGTGCCTTCCACGGTCAGGTTCTTGCCGGCCGCGGCCGTCCCCTTCGCCGTGCGCTCCACGGTCGTGGTCCAGTCGAGGAAGGTCAGCGCATTGGTGCCGAGGCTCGGAAGGTCGACGGCGTCATCGGTGAGGCGAGCGCCCGCCTGAAAATTCTGCGCGGCTTGGAAAGTGCGTAGCAGGAGGTAGCCGGCCGCGATACCGAAGAGGACGAGGGCAGCGATGCCCATCCACCCTAGCCGGACACCGAACAGCCCCGTGGGATCGAACTCGTCGTCGTAGGGATTGACCCGATCCAGGATCTTGCTGTTCTTACCGGTGACGGTCGCGCGATCGGCCACGAATGCCGCAAGCGCGCCGGCGGCCACCATGATCCCGGCGATGACCGGCAAAAAACGCGCGAAGGCGTGGCGCCGACGCGTACTGACCTGGGCCAGGCTCCGGCCGCCGATCCGCCGCGCCAGTTGCCGATGGATCATCCTGGTCAATTCGTTGACCTCGTACCCGATCGGAACCGAGACTTCCACGCCGACTTCGGCGGCGTCGCGCACCTGGCGGACCAGCGTCGACTTGCCGGCGCCGCGCGGCCCGGCAATACCGATCGCGGTGGCGTCGTGTTCCTCCACGAACGACTTGATCGTCTCGAGGGTCGAGGACGGGGCGGCGTCGGTGACGTTCAGCTCGACCAGAGACGGCGCTTTGATCAGGGCGAAGGTGTTCGACCAGCGCTTCTCAGGGGCTTCGAGTCGAGTGGCTGCCAGATTGACGCGCAGGCGGATCTCACGGGTGACGGCGTTCTCGAAGACTTCGCGAGGAAGTGTGGCCGCCTTGCGCTGACGCAGTTGGCCCGCCACCAGTAGGGCCACGAAATAGGCCACCGCACTGGGCACGGCCAGCCAGGAAAGGTCCTGCGAACCAGGAAGGAATCCGCCGCGGAACAGGAGGAACACGACACCGCCACCAATGATGGCCGAGAGAAACGCGAGCCAGATCTGATCGCGCAGCGATCGATGCGATGCCAGCGCCTTCCGGTACTGCTCGGTGTTCTGAGCCAGGGCCTCGCGGATCTTGTCGTGCTCGATCGACAACGCTGCAACGATCTCCTCGTTGTCCCCGGCGCTGAGCCCGTGCCGGGTGAAATCGTTGACAACTTCGCGTGTTCTTCGTGCCACGTCCGCATACGACAGCAGGTCCTTCATGGTGCGTGCCATCGTGACCTCCGTCGGCGTCGACCTGGCCGAACCATTGTCGACGGCGGACGGGAGCGCAACACCACCCGAACAGGCGAACGGCCCCGGCGATCATCCGCCGGGGCCGTTTTCACCGCGTACTAAAGCCGGTTTGAAGCCTCGGTCAGGACCGTGCGGAGGATCTGCTCGATCTCGATGAACTGCTCCTCGCCCGCGATCAGCGGCGGCGCCAGCTGGATCACCGGGTCGCCGCGGTCGTCGGCGCGGCAGTACAGGCCGGCCTCGAACAGGGCCGACGAGAGGAAGCCGCGCAGCAGGCGCTCCGACTCCTCCTCGTTGAAGGTTTCCTTGGTGGCCTTGTCCTTCACCAGCTCGATGCCGAAGAAGTAGCCGTCGCCGCGCACGTCGCCGACGATCGGCAGGTCGCTCAGCCGGTCGAGGTAGGAACGGAACAGGTCGCTGTTGTCGCGTACGTGGCCGTTGAGGTTTTCGCGTTCCATGATGTCGAGGTTGGCCAGGGCCACCGCCGAGCCGACCGGGTGGCCGCCGTAGGTGATGCCGTGCGCGAACCAGTTGGTGCCGTGCAGGAACGGCTCGGCCAGGCGCTCCGAGGCGATCATCGCGCCGAGCGGAACGTAACCGCTGGTCAGGCCCTTGGCCACGGTGATGATGTCGGGGGTGTAGCCGTAGCGCTGGCCGCCGAAGTATTCGCCGAGCCGGCCGAAGCCGCTGATCACGTCGTCGGAGACCATGAGCACGTCGTACTTGTCGCAGATCTCGCGGACCCGCTGGAAGTAGCCGGGCGGCGGCGGGAAGCAGCCGCCGGCGTTCTGCACCGGCTCGAGGAAGACCGCGGCGACCGTGTCGGGGCCCTCGAACTCGATGGCCTCGGCGATGCGGTCGGCGGCCCAGATGCCGAACTCCTCGAGCGACTGGCTCTGGTCGGGCCGCCGGTAGAAGTTGGTGTTCGGCACCCGGAAGGTGGACGGCACGAGCGGCTCGAAGTCCTGCTTGAGCGCCGGGATGCCGGTGATCGACAGGGCGCCCATCGAGGTGCCGTGGTAGGCGATCGAGCGGGACAGCACCTTGGTCTTCAGCGGCTTGCCGGTGTGCTTGAAGTAGGAGCGGGCCAGCTTCCACGCCGACTCGACCGCCTCCGAACCGCCGGTGGTGAAGAAGACCCGGTTCAGGTCGCCCGGGGTGAGGTCGGCCAGCCGGTCGGCGAGCTCGACCGCCTTCGGGTGCGCGTACGACCAGATCGGGAAATAGGCCAGCTCGCCGGCCTGCTTGGCGGCCGCCTCGGCCAGCTCCTGCCGGCCGTGGCCGGTCTGCACGACGAACAGGGCGGACAGGCCGTCGAGGTATTTGCGGCCAGTGCTGTCCCAGATGTAGCAGCCGTCGCCACGCACGATCATCGGGATGTCGTTCTTCTGGTACGACGACAGCCGGGTGAAGTGCATCCAGAGGTGGTCGCGGGCGGCGCCGGACAGCTTCTCGTAGTCCGGGGACTGAAGGTCGCTCAAGGTGTAACTCCTCAGAGGGTGCTGAAAGCTTGTTCGAGCAGGGTGAGCCCGCGGTCGAGCTCGTCGTCGTCGATCACCAGCGGGGGCAGCAGCCGGATCACGTTGCCGTAGGTGCCGCAGGTCAGCAGCAGCAACCCGGACTCGTGGGCGGCCTTCGCGACGGCGGCGGTGGCAGCCGCGTCGGGGTCGGTGGTGCCGGGGACGACCAGCTCGACGGCCAGCATCGCGCCGCGACCCCGGATCTCGCCGATCAACGGGTGCTTGGCGGCCAGGGCCTCGAGGCGGGGCCGGGCCACCGACTCGATGTGCCGGGCCGCGCCGGCCAGGTCGAGCTCGCGCATCGTCTCGATGGTGGCGAGGGCGGCCGCGCAGGCGATCGGGTTGCCGCCGTAGGTGCCGCCGAGCCCACCCGGGTGCACCGCGTCCATGATCTCGGCGCGGCCGGTCACGGCGGCGAGCGGCAGCCCGCCGGCGATGCCCTTGGCCGTGGTGATCAGGTCGGGCTCGATGCCCTCGTCCTCGCTGGCGAACCATGATCCGGTCCGGCAGAAGCCGGTTTGGATCTCGTCGGCGATGAACACCGCGCCGGCCTGCTTGGTCCAGGCCGCGATCGCCGGCAGGAACCCGGCGGCGGGCACGATGAAACCGCCCTCGCCCTGGATCGGCTCGATCAGCACGGCCGCGACGTTGCTCGCGCCGACGTGCTTCTCGATCTGCCCGATGGCGTACGCCGCGGCCTCCGCACCGCTGCGACCGCCGTCGCGGAACGGGTAGGACATCGGCACCCGGTAGATCTCCGGGGCAAAAGGTCCGAAGCCTTGTTTGTACGGCATGACCTTCGCGGTCAGCGCCATTGTCAGGTTGGTGCGGCCGTGGTAAGCGTGGTCGAACACCACGATCGCCTGCCGGCCGGTGGCGTGCCGCGCGATCTTCACGGCATTTTCCACCGCTTCGGCGCCGGAGTTGAACAGCGCCGACCGCTTCTCGAAGTCACCGGGCGTGAGCGCACCCAGCTCCTCGCAGACCGCCACGTACTGCTCGTAGGGCGCGATCATGAAGCAGGTGTGGGTGAACCGCTCGACCTGTTCCTTGACCGCCGCGACGACCTTGGGCGAGCTGTTGCCGACGCTCGTCACCGCGATGCCGGCCGCGAAGTCGATCCACTCGCGGCCGTCCACATCGGTCATCGTGCCGCCGCCCGCGCTGCTCACGTAGGCCGGGATCATGCTGCTCACCCCGCGCGCCACGACCGCGCTCCGGCGCCGCTGCAGTTCGTCGGACGACGGCTGTGTTGTATTCACGGCGGGTGCTCAACTCCTTCAAGCTTTGAGCCCCGATCATTTCACCGATTCCGTCGTTTGCAAGACCCAGGACAACTATTTCCGCGCCAACACGTCAGTTACGCTGCGGCCGTGATCCCCTTCTACGTAGCCGGCCGACCGGCCACCGGTTCCGAGCCGCTCACGGTCCGTCACCCCTACGACACGTCCGTGGTCGGTGAGACCTCGTACGCCACGGCGGAACAGGTCGAAGAGGCGGTTGCCGCCGCTTTTGCCGCAGCCGGACCGGCCGCCGCCCTGTCCGCCGCCGACCGGGCCGGCGCGCTCGACGAGATCAGCGCCCGCATCAAGCGCCGTGCCGAGGAATTCGCCCAGCTGATCACCGCCGAGAACGGCAAGCCGCTGAAGTGGGCGCGCGCCGAGGTCGCCCGGGCGGTGAGCACGTTCCGGTGGGCGGCCGAGGAGGCGCGGCGCTTCTCCGGCGAGCTGCAGCGCCTGGACACCGACCCGGCCGCGGCCGGCCGGATCGCGCTGGTCCGCCGCTTCCCGCGCGGCCCGGTGCTGGGCATCGCGCCGTTCAACTTCCCGCTGAACCTGGTCGCCCACAAGGTCGCGCCGGCCCTGGCGGTGGGCGCCCCGATCGTCCTGAAGCCGGCCCCGGCAACCCCGCTGACCGCGTTGCTGCTGGGCGAGATCATGTCCCAGCTGGATCTGCCGGCCGGCCTGTTCTCGGTCCTGCCGGTGCCGAACGACCGCGCGGCGGCCCTCGTCGCCGACCCGCGCCTGCCGGTCGTCTCGTTCACCGGCTCCGGCCCGGTGGGCGCGCAGATCCGCGCCGCGGTCCCGCACAAGCACGTCACGCTGGAGCTGGGCGGCAACGCCGCGGCCCTGATCGCCCAGGACTGGACCGACCTCGACCACGCCGCCCAGCGGATCGCCACGTTCTCGAACTACCAGGCCGGCCAGAGCTGCATCGCCGTCCAGCGGGTCTTCGTCCACCGCGACCACGCCGAAGCCTTCACCCCGAAACTGGTCGCCGCGGTCGAGGCGCTGCGCTCCGGCGACCCACGCGACGAGGCGACCGACGTCGGCCCGGTGGTCGACTCGCGCGCCGCCGACCGCATCGAGGAGTGGATCGCCGAGGCCGTGACCAAGGGCGGCCGCGTCCTGACCGGCGGCACCCGCTCCGGAACCACGATCTCCCCCACCGTCCTGACCGACGTCCCACCGGACGCGAAGGTCTGCGCCGAGGAGATCTTCGGCCCGGTCCTGGTCCTGACCGTGGTCGACGACGACGAGGCCGGCCTGACCGCCATCGACGACTCGGCCTACGGCCTGCAGGCCGGCATCTTCACCCGCCACCTGGACCTGGCCTTCGAGTCCCACCGCCGCCTGCACGTCGGCGGCGTCATCATCGGCGACGTCCCGACCTTCCGCGCCGACCAGATGCCGTACGGCGGCGTGAAGGGCAGCGGCTCCGGCCGCGAGGGCATAGCCAGCGCCATGGACGACTACACCGAGCCCCGCGTCCTGGTCCTGACCGGCCTGGCCCTGTAACGGGCAAGCAAATGAGGCGAGGGCCCGCGCGGCCCTCGCCTCATTCAGCTGGTCGATCAGCTCTTGTTGGCCTTGCGGGAGCGGATGTTGGAGGCGATCGCGATCAGTACGCCGACGCCGAAGATCAGGGTGCCCATCACGTTGACCTGCGGGGGCAGGCCGACGCGGGTGGAGCCCCAGATCCAGAGCGGGAACGTGACCTCGCTGCCGGCGGTGAAGTTGGTGACCACGAAGTCGTCGATCGACAGCGCGAACGCCAGCAGCAGGCCGGAGAAGACGGCCGGCAGGATGATCGGGAACGTCACCTTCCAGAACGTGACCCAGGCGGAGGCGCCCAGGTCGGCGGCGGCCTCCTCGATGGAGCGGTCCAGGGTGATGACGCGGGCCCGAACGATGATCGCGACGAAGGACAGCGAGAACATCACGTGCGCGATCGTGATCGTCACGGCGCCCAGGCCGAGGCCGGCCGACACGAAGAAGCTGAGCAGGGACGCGCCCATGATCAGCTCGGGCGACGAGATGGTGCTGAACATGATCAGGTTCAGCGTGCCGGAGCCGTGGAAGCGGTAGCGGCCGAGGGCGTACCCGATGCCGGTGCCCAGCGCCGCGGCGAGCACGCTGGAGATGACCGCGATGACCAGTGAGGTCCACAGGGCGTTGGTCAGCTCGCCGATCTCGAAGAGCTTCGCCGGGTGGTACCACTTGAAGGTGAAGCCCTCCCACGACTGGTTGTAACGGCCCTTGGTGTCGTTGAAGCCGAACGCGATCATCACCACGATCGGGATGATCAGCCAGATGATCACCAGCCAGGTGTAGATGAAGAGCACCGACTGGCCACCGAGGCGGCGGCGGGGCGGCTTCGCCACGTGCGCGGCCTCCGGCGAAGACGAGGCGGGTGGGGAAAGGGTCGGAGCGCTCATCGGGCCGCCACCTTCATCACGTCCTCCGTGCCCAGTGCCCGCGCGTAGATGAAGATGCCGATCAGCAGCACCGCCATCAGGATGAACGAGAGCGCCGCAGCCGCCGGATAATCGGTGTTGACCAGGTACTTCGCCTGGATCACCTGGCCGATCATGGTGGTCGACGAGCTGCCCAGCACTTCCGAGTTGACGTAGTCCGAGCTGGCCGGCACGAACGACATCAGCACGCCGGCGAACACGCCGGGCAGGGCGAGCGGGAGCACCACCTTGCGGAAGGTGAGGGTCGGGTTCGCGTACAGGTCACGCGACGCCTCCACCACCCGCGGGTCGATCCGCTCGAGGGCCACGTAGATCGGCAGCACCATGAACGGCAGGAAGTTGTAGACCAGCCCGCCGATGACCGCGGTCGGGGTGCCGAGAATGTGGTACGAGTCGGCTAACAGACCGAGGTCTTTCAGCGGTCTCAGCACCGGCCCCTCGTCCGTCAGGATCTGCCGCCACGAGATCGTCCGCAGCACGAACGACACGAAGAACGGCAGAAGAAGAAGGAAGAGGTACGTGGGTTTGCGCTTGCCGCCGTAGAACGCGATCCAGTAGGCGACCGGGAACGCCAGGATGATCATGGCGATGGTGGCGATCGCGCCGTAGATCAGCGACCGCACGAGCTGGGTGTGGTAACCCTCGATCGCGTCGGTGTAGTTCTGCCAGTGGAACGTGAAGCGGTAGCCGTTGACGACGTCACCCTGTTGCAGCGACAGCGACAGCATCGCGATCATCGGGATGGCGAAGAACAGCAGCAGCCACAACCCGCCCGGCAGGACGAGGAGGTACGGCGCGAGCTGACGTTTGACTCGTTGCATGTATCAGCCCAGCACGATCGGTTCGAAGGCCTTCTGGTACTCCTGCTGCTCCGCCGCCGTCGCGAAGTCGACGTAGTAGTGCAGCTTGTCGTACGTCGCCTGGGACGGGAAGACCAGCTCGGAACTCGCGATGTCGAGCATCGAGGCCTTGTCGTCGCCGGTCAGCTTGGCCGCGTCGGTCTTGATCTGGGCCTGCGCGGTCGGCACCGGGCTGACGTAGTTGATGTACTCGGCCAGCGTCGCCGCCACGTCCACCTGGTAGAAGAAGTCCATCAGGGTGATCGCGTCGATCGGGGCCTTCGCGGTGATCGGGATCGCCATGTTGTCGGTCCAGATCGTGCCGCCCTCGGCGGGGATGATGAACTCGAATTTGCTGCCCTCGGAGACGTTCTTCTGGAAGATGTCACCGGACCAGGCCTGGGTGATCCAGACCTCGCCCTTGCCGAGCGCGTCGACGTAGCTCTGGTCGTAGTACTTGCGGACGATGCCCGCCTTCTGCTGCTCCTTGAGGTGGTCGGCCGCCTTCTTCCAGTCGTCGGCGGTCGACTTGGCCGGGTCGATGCCCAGCGCCAGGAGGCCGAAGTTGCCCAGCTCCTGGGTGTCGGAGAACATGCCGACCTTGCCCTTGAACGCCGGGTCCCACAGATCCGCCAGCTTGGTGATCTTGCGACCGCCGAGCTTCGACGGGTCGTACGCGATGCCGGTCATGCCGGACGCCCACGGAATGCTGTAGACGTTGCCCGGGTCGAAGGCTTCCTTGGCGTACGCCGGGCCGGCGTTCTTCGCGAAGTTCGGCAGCTTCGAGTGGTCCAGCGGGGCGAGGAAGCCGGAGTCGCGGAACTGGGTGAACTGGTACGAGTTGGTGATGACCATCAGGTCGTACCCGATCGACTGCCCGGCGGCCAGCTGCGGCTGCACCTTGGCGAACCAGGGGCCCATCTCCTGGATGACTTCCTGGTAGTTCACCGTGATGCCGGTGTCGGCCGTGAACTTCTTGAGCTCCGGCTTCTTCGGGTCCATGTACAGCGGCCAGTTGGCGAAGTCGACCTTGCCGGTCTTGGCCTTGCCGGCCCAGAACTTCGCCACCGCGTCCGGCGCCGCCGACGGGCCTGCCTTGGTGCCCTGGCCCTGCACACCGCAGGCGGCCAGGAACGCGCCCATGCCCGCGAGACCGGAGAGGCGAAGCGCGTCGCGGCGGCCGAAGCGGCTCTGCGTCATGCCGCGAAGAACGGACGGGTCAATATTTGAGGCAGCCATTTTCAGACTCCGATCATGTACGAATGCTGGGGGGCCCAGGTCAGGAAGACTCGATCGCCGCGGTCCGCAAGGTCCTCGGCGTTCGAAGCATTTTGATCGAAGACGGTGAACTCGGCGCCGGCCGCCGTCGCCACGGTGTAGTTCGTCGAGGTGCCGTGGTAGACGACCTCGTTGACGAGGCCGGAGAGCACGCTTCCCCCGGTTGCGCTCACCGGCGGCACCCCGCGGTGCATGTCGATCTTCTCCGGGCGGACCGAGACCTCGATCTTGTCGCCCGGGCGCACCGCGCTGCCGACCGGCACCACGACCCGGTCCTGCGCGGTGTAGCTGACCACCGCCAGGCCGTTCTCGCAGCGGTCCACGTGCCCTTCGACGAGGTTCGAGGTGCCGATGAAGCCGGCCACGAAACGGGTCGCCGGCCGCTCGTAGATGTCCCGCGGCGAGCCGAGCTGCTCGATCACGCCGGCGTTCATGACCGCGATCCGGTCGCTCATGGTGAGCGCCTCGCCCTGGTCGTGGGTGACGTAGACGAAGGTGATGCCGACCTCGCGCTGGATCCGCTTGAGCTCGATCTGCATCTGCTGGCGCAGCTTGAGGTCGAGCGCGCCGAGCGGTTCGTCGAGCAGCAGCGCCCGCGGGTGGTTGACCAGGGCCCGGGCCAGCGCGACGCGCTGCTGCTGGCCGCCGGACATCTCCTTGGGCTGGCGCTTCTCCATGCCGGTCAGCGACACGATCTCGAGCATCTCGCCGACGCGCCGCTTGATCTCGGACTTCGACACCTTCTTGCGCTCGAGCCCGAACGCCACGTTCTGGTACGTGTTGAGGTGCGGGAACAGGGCGTACGACTGGAACACCATGTTGACGTCGCGCTTGTTCGGCACGACCCCGGTGACGTCCTGGCCGTCGAGGTAGACCTTGCCGCCGGACGGCTCCTCGAACCCGGCGATCATGCGCATGGTGGTGGTCTTGCCGCAGCCGGAGGGCCCGAGCAGCGAGAAGAACTCACCCTGCGCGATCGCCAGGTCCATCCGCTTGACCGCGGGGACCGACTCGCCGTGCGACAGGTAGTTCTTGTGGACTCCGGCGAACCTGATGGCCGGTTGTCCGGTGGCCGCCACGCCCGGTGGCTGGCCAGTGACGGCGGCGTG
The DNA here is from genome assembly GCF_040638295.1 of Actinoplanes sp. NPDC026619. NCBI lineage: Bacteria > Bacillati > Actinomycetota > Actinomycetes > Micromonosporales > Micromonosporaceae > Actinoplanes > Actinoplanes sp. NPDC026619. The sequence goes on along the minus strand of NZ_JBEZYA010000021.1, from coordinate 78,167 downwards.
CTGGGGGGTGGTCATGTCTACCTCTTTGCGCGGGGGGACGAACGAAGGGGCTTCAGCCCAGGTAACTCATCACGTGCTTGATCCGGGTGTACTCCTCGAACCCGTACATCGATAGGTCCTTGCCGTACCCGGAGTGACCGTAACCGCCGTGCGGCATTTCCGACACGAACGGCAGGTGCGTATTGATCCACACAGCGCCGAAGTCGAGGCGCCGGGAGACCCGCATCGCGACGCCGTGGTTCTGCGTCCAGACACTGGCGGACAGGCCGAAGCGAACGTCGTTGGCCCAGCGCACCGCCTTTTCCTCGGTGTCGAATTCCTGCACGGTGATGACCGGGCCGAAAACCTCGTCCTGGATCATCTCGTCGTTCTGTTTCAGCCCTGCTACGACCGTAGGTTCAAGGAAATAACCCCGGTCGCCGATCCGCTTGCCGCCGGCCACGATCTCGGCGTGTTCCGGCGCCCGGGACAGGAAGCCCTGCACCCGGGACAGCTGGCCGGCGTTGTTGACCGGGCCGAAGAAGGCCTCGGTGTCGGCCGGCGCCCCGACCCGGGTGTTGCGGGCCGCTGCCGCCAGTGCCGCGGTGAACTCGGCCGCGATGTTCGCGTGCACCAGCACCCGGGTCGCGGCCGTGCAGTCCTGCCCGGCGTTGAAGTAGCCGGCGCCGGCGATCGCCTCCGCGGTCGCCGCAATGTCGACGTCGTCGAAGACGATCACCGGCGCCTTGCCGCCCAGCTCGAGGTGGGCCTTTTTCAGGTCGGCCGCCGCCGCCACGGCGACCTCCATCCCGGCCCGCGTGGAGCCGGTGATCGAGACGAGCTGCGGCGCCGGGTGAGCGACAACGGCACGGCCGGTGTCGCGGTCGCCGCAGACCACGTTGAGAACGCCGGCCGGCAGGAACTCGGCGGCGATCTCGGCGAGCAGCAGCGTGCTCACCGGGGTGGTGTCGGAAGGCTTGAGCACCACCGAGTTGCCGGCCGCGATGGCCGGCGCGAACTTCCAGACGGCCATCACCATCGGGTAGTTCCACGGGGTGATCTGCGCGCACACGCCGATCGGCTCGCGCCGGACGTACGACGTGTGGTCGCGCAGATATTCGCCCGCGCTCTTGCCCTCGAGGATCCGCGCCGCGCCCGCGAAGAAACGCAGCTCGTCGAGCATCGGCCCGATCTCCTCGCGCCGGGTGGCCTCGACCGGCTTGCCGGTGTTGCGGCACTCGGCGTCGACGATCTCGCCGGTGCGCGCCTCGACCGCGTCGGCGATCCGCAGGAGCGCCCGCTGGCGTTCGGCCGGGGTGGAGTCGCGCCAGGCCTCGAAGCCCGCCTCGGCCGAGGTCATCGCCGCGTCGACGTCGTGAGCCGAGGAGATCGGCGCCAGAGCGTAGGCCTCCCCGGTGCTCGGGTCGACGACCTCGGACGTCGCCCCGTCCACGGTGCCGGTGTAACCGCCACCGACGAAGTTCCGCAGCTCGGGCAGGGCGTTGCTCACGTAGTAGACCTCCTGGTTGAGGGCTTGTGACAGCCCCCACAGATCGACGTGAGGGACCTTGTCACATGCGAACGGCTCTAGACAAGGGAATCCGAAGTAATTTCCAAAACTGAAACGGAATCAGGCGTAGAGCGCCCCTCGCAGCTACGCAATCCGGTGTCAGCCCACGTAATAGCGGTCCGCGACCTCGAGTGCCTCGTCGAGGATAGACAGGCCTTCACGTACCTCTTCGGCGGTCGCCGTGCAGGGCGGAACCACGTGCACCCGGTTGAAGTGCGTGAACGGCCAGAGATTGCGTTCCTTGCAGGCCGCGGCAAGCTCGTTCATCGGCCCGGCGGCCGCGCCCGAGGCATTGAACGGAACCAACGGCTCCTTGGTCGCGCGGTCGCGCACCAGCTCGATGGCCCAGAACACGCCGAGCCCGCGCACCTCGCCGATGCTCGGGTGCTTCTCCGCGAGCGCAGCCAGGCCGGGGGCGATCACGTCGTCGCCCAGCGCGCGGGCGTGCTCGATGATCCCCTCCTCCTTGAAGATCTCGATGGAGGCGACTGCCGAGGCGGTGGCGAGCGGGTGGCCGGAGTAGGTGAGGCCACCCGGGAACGGCCGCTCGGCGAAGGTGGCGGCGATCTCGTCGGAGATGATCACGCCGCCCAGCGGCAGGTAGCCGGAGTTGACGCCCTTGGCGAAGGTGATCAGGTCGGGCGTGACGCCCCAGCGGTCGACCGCGAACCACTCGCCGCAGCGCCCGAAGCCGGCCATCACCTCGTCGGCGATGAACACGATGCCGAACTCGTCGCAGATCGCGCGCACGCCGGCCAGGTAGCCGGGCGGCGGCACCAGGATGCCGTTGGTGCCGACCACCGTCTCGATCAGCAGGGCCGCGATGGTGCCGGGCCCCTCGAACGCGATGGTGTCCCGCAGGTGCTGCAGCGCACGCTGCGACTCCTGCTCCGGGCTTTCGCTGAAAAATGGCGACCGGTACGGGTACGGGCCCCAGAAGTGCACGACACCGACCGCGGCCGGCTCGTTCGCCCAACGGCGCGGGTCGCCGGTCGCGGTGATCGCGGCCGCGGTCGACCCGTGGTAGCTGCGGTAGGTGGACAGCACCTTGTGCCGGCCGGTGTGGCCGCGGGCGAGCCGGATCGCGTTCTCGGTGGCCTCGGCGCCGCCGTTGGTGAAGAACACCTTGTTCAGCGACCCGGGCGCCAGCTCGGCGATCAGCCGGGCCGCCTCGCCGCGCTTGTCGTTGGCGAAGGCCGGCTGGATCGTGCACAGCTTGGCCGCCTGCTCCTGGATGGCCGCGACGAGCCGGGGGTGCTGGTGCCCGATGTTGATGTTCACGAGCTGGGACGAGAAGTCGAGGTAGCGCTTGCCGTCGTAGTCCCAGAAGTAGGAGCCGGAGGCCCCGGCGATCGGCAGCGGATTGATCAGGCTCTGAGCCGACCAGGAGTGGAAGACATGGGCGCGGTCGTCAGCCCGTACGTTCGCTTCGGTGGAGGTCATTGCTTTGCCTTTATCGAGTCTGCGGAAAGCCAAGGTCGACAGACGACGTGCCCGGGTCGGGCCAGCGCGACGTAACGACCTTCGTACGGGTGAAGAAGTGGATGCCGTCCGGGCCGTACATATGGGTGTCGCCGAAGAGCGACGCCTTCCAGCCGCCGAACGAGTAGTAGGCCACCGGCACCGGGATCGGCACGTTCACGCCGACCATGCCCGCGTTCACGTCGAACTGGAACTGCCGGGCCGCGCCGCCGTCGCGAGTGAAGATGGCGGTGCCGTTGCCGTACTCGTTGTCGTTGACCAGGGCCAGCGCCTCGGCATAGGTGCCGACGCGCACCACGCCCAGCACCGGCCCGAAGATTTCGTCTGTATATACGGACATATCCGGCTTGACGTTGTCGAGCAGCGTGACGCCGAGGAAGTAGCCCTCAGCCGGCAAGTCCGAGGAGCGGCCGTCGGCCACCACGGTCGCCCCGGCACCCTCGCCTGCGGAGATGTAGCTCGCCACCTTCTCCTTGTGCGCCGCGCTGATCAGCGGGCCCATCTCCGAGTTCGGGTCGGTGCCCGCGCCGATCTTCAGCTTCGGCAGCCGGGCGGCGATCGCCTCGACGAGAGGGTCGGCGATCTCGCCCACCGCGACCACGACCGAGACCGCCATGCACCGCTCGCCGGCCGAGCCGTAGGCGGCGCTCACCGCGGCGTCGGCGGCCGCGTCCAGCTCGGCGTCCGGCAGCACGACCATGTGGTTCTTGGCGCCGCCGAGGGCCTGCACCCGCTTGCCGTGCGCGGTGCCGGTCTCGTAGATGTACTTCGCGACCGGGGTCGACCCGACGAAGCTGACCGCCGCGATGTCCGGGTGGGTGAGGATCGCGTTGACCGCCTCGACGTCGCCGTTGATGACGGTGAAGACGCCCTCGGGCAGGCCGGCCTCTTTCCACAGCTGGGCCAGGAACAGCGCCGACGACGGGTCCTTCTCGCTGGGCTTGAGCACGAAGGCGTTGCCGGCCGCGATCGCCGTCGTGCACATCCACAGCGGCACCATGGCCGGGAAGTTGAACGGCGTGATGCCGGCGACGACGCCGAGCGGCTGGCGGATCGAGTACACGTCCACGCCGGTCGAGGCCTGCTCCGAGTAGGAGCCCTTCATCAGGTGCGGGATGCCGGTGGCGAACTCGGCGTTCTCCAGGCCGCGGGCGACCTCGCCGGCCGCGTCGGACAGCACCTTGCCGTGCTCGCTGGTGATGACGGCGGCCAGCTCGCCGGACTTCGCGGCCAGCAATTCACGAAAGGCGAACAGCACCGCGGACCGCTTCGACAGCGAGGCGGAGCGCCAGGCGACGCCGGCCTCCTTCGCGACCGCGACGGCGGCGCTGACCTCGGCCGCCGAGGCCAGGTCGACCTCGCCGGTCTGCTCGCCGGTGGCGGGGTTGAAGACGGGGCCGACCCGGCCCGAGGTGCCGGCGTGCTCTGCGCCGCCGATCCAGTGCGCGATACGAATCATGAGGCCGAGATTACGTACCAGCTCTAGACCGAACAATGCTAAATACGTACTGTCACAAAATGCCTTCCCCTACCGGCATCGAGGCCGTCCGATCCCACCTCACCGATCTGACCGCCCGAGGGCTGGCCGAGGCGGTGGGCCGGGCCGTCGGCGACGGCGCGCTGGCCCCGGGCGCCAAGCTCCCCCCGGTGCGTGCGGTCGCGGCCGAGCTGCACCTCTCCCCCACCACGGTCAGCGCCGCCTGGCAACTGCTGCGCCGCTCCGGCACCATCCAGACCGACGGCCGCCGGGGCACGATCGTCGCCGCGTCACGCACCGCCGGCCCCGGGCGTTATCGGGCAGCGTTGAGCCGGCGCTCCGGTTTCACGCTCGACCTCTCCACCGGCGTACCGGATCCGCTTCTTCTGCCGCCTTTGCCGGCGTTGGCCGGCCTCTCGCCCGCCCCGACCAGTTACCTGGACGAGCCCGTCCTCCCATCCTTGGCCGAGATCCTGCGGGACAGCTGGCCGTTCCCTCCGGAACGGCTGGCAATCTTCGACGGCGCGATGGACGCGATAGATCAGATTGCCTCGGGTTTGTTACGGCTGGGTGATCGCGCGATCGTGGAAAATCCGTGCTTCCCACCGCTGCTCGACCTCCTCGAAACCCTGGGCGTGGAGCCGATCGGCGTCGACACCGACGACGAAGGCATGCTCCCGGGCTTGCTCGGCGAGGCGCTTGCCAAGCGCCCCGCCGCCATCTTTCTGCAGCCCAGAGCCCTGAACCCGACCGGTGCGTCGTGGTCCGGCAAGCGGGTCCGCGATCTGGCCGCGGTGCTTGCGCTTCATCCGCAGATGTACGCGGTGGAAGACGACTCAGCCGCAGACGTGTCGTCCCGCCCACTCGAGTCCCTCGGATCGCACCTGCCGAGACAAACGGTCCACGTGCGGAGCTTCAGCAAGTCCCACGGCCCCGACCTGCGCCTGGCCGCCGTCGGCGGCCCGTCCGCGGTGCTGGATCCGATCCTCGAACGCCGCCTCCTCGGCCAGGGCTGGACCAGCCGCCTGCTGCAACATCTCCTGCTGACCCTGCTGACCGACCCGGCCTCGATCGCCGCAGTCGGCCGCGCCCGCACGGAGTACGCCCGCCGGCGCGCCCTGATCGTGGCGGGATTGCACGAAGCCGGCATCGACCTCCCACCCGGCGACGGCCTGAACATCTGGCTCCCGGTGGCTGACGAGCAGTCCGCCCTGATCACCCTGGCCAGCTCCGGCATAGCCGCGGCGGCGGGTTCGGCCTTCCTCCCGTCGGGCGGCCCACCCCACCTGCGCCTGACGGTCGGCCTGATCACCACCGACCACGCCGCGGTGGCCGCCCGGCTGGCCGCGGCCGCGCGTTCTCCCGCTTTGTCCGTGCCACGTTGACAGACGACAACTGGTCACCCGACAATGGAAGGGTGACTTTCCACCACATCGCCCCTTGGACCGAAGAGGAATACCTCGCCCTCGGCGAAACCACCAGCCTGGTCGAGTTGGTCCGCGGCGCCCTATGGGTGAGCCCGTCCCCCAGCAGCGTCATCCACCAGACGGTGCTCCACCGGGTCGTCAAGGCCCTGGAGCCCGGCGCCAACGACGCCGGCCTCGACGCCGCCGGCCAGATCAACGTGCGCCTGGCCCACGACACCATCACCAACCCGGACTTCGTCATCGCCACCCGAACCAACCGGTTCGCCGAGGTGACGCCCGCCGCCGACGTCCACCTGATCGGCGAGGTCACCACACCCGACTCGGTCCTGGCAGACCGTTCTTTCAAGCCCCACCTGTACGCCGCCGCCGGCATCGAGTGGTACCTGCTGATCGAACCCAACTTCCGCGACCTCTCCACGACACTCCGCCTGCACCGCCTGGCAGGCGACCACTACGTGAAGCACGCGGCCGCAAAGCAGGGCCAGACCTTGAAGGCCGACGCCCCGTTCCTCTTCGAACTACAAACCACCGGCCTGACCGCCCGGTCGCCAAGCGCCTAGCTGACACCCGGCTACCGCGCCGAACACCCACGCTCCGCTCGACGATCAACCCAGTCCCGGCCGGCCATGACCTGCTCGGACATTCAGAACCGCGCGACGATCAACGACCGGCAAGCACTGCCGCGACCACCACAACCGCCGGCGCCACCATGCCCTTCCAGGCCGGCCAACCTGCATAGGCGCGGGCGCCATCGCCGGTCAGTCCAGCCCACCGGCGCAGACCAACGCCACCCTGCACGACTGCTAGTGGCGGCCAAACGTCGGGGAAACCGTCGCCGGCTGCGGACGCCAGGCCGCAAACCCCAGGCCGCAAACCCCAGGCCGCAAACCCCAGGCCGCAAACCCCAGGCCGCAAACCCCAGGCCGCAAACCCCAGGCCGCAAACCCCAGGCCGCAAA
>NZ_JBEZYA010000021.1:70058-71177 GCF_040638295.1 Actinoplanes sp. NPDC026619 | reverse complement strand
TAACCGCAAGCCGCAAACCCCAGGCCGCAAGCCGCAAGCCGCAAACCCCAGGCCCCAGGCCGCAAGCCCCAGGCCGCAAGCCCCAGGTCCCAGGTCCCAGGTCCCAGGTCCCAGGTCCCAGGCATTGGACGCCAGGCATCGGGCATGGCTCATATCGGCGCCACTGTCGCCGTTATCCGCGCCGGCAACCACACCACCCTCTGCGGCTGCGATTCCCGGGCCCAACGGGCGTGTCCGACCAATGACGGAAATCGTCATTCGTCCGCTTCTCCTCATCATCGGACAGCCGTCATGAGAGCCCTTATCGAGCCGATGCAATAGCTGTTTGATTTGTCATGCAACTGCCGCCCCGCTTTCCGAAATAGGCATGATCGAAAATTGGCGGTAGCTCTCCGCGGTGCGGAAGAATGTATTCATGCCGCAGCTGCAGTTCTTCACCAGATCAGAACTCGCTGCCATGCGTGATCGAACCAAATCTCGCAATTATTCGGCGGAGGCGGACGAGTTCCGCCGAGAGCACGCGCGCCACCGGAAATGGGGGCTCGCAAGGCGTCATGCCCGGAAGCTGTGCCGGTCGCATGGTTGCTCGGCCGAGTGCGGAGCGGTGGGCCTGCACGACGACTTCGAGGAGATTCCGCCGTTGATCTGGGGCGACGAGACCACCGTCGCGCGGCCACCGCGACAGGTGCCGGGTCGCGAGGCCCGAGCCGTCCGGGATCTGTCGCCGAGCCGTGAGCAACAGCCCGGCCACGCTGATCTCACTGATCAGTCACCGATTGCCGAGCAGGCCGATCGCGCAGCGCCGGCCGAACCCGCCCCCGCCAACCCGTCAGCAGGGGTCCGGGCGCAGGCGATCGACCATGCGAAGGTGGCTGTCCGGGCGCCGGCACCGAGCCAGGCGCAGACAGTCAACCGGACGCTGGCAACGGGCCTGCCGCAGACAGCCGATCGGGCACCAGGATCAACCCAGAAACAGACAACCGACCAGCCCAAAACAGCCGGACCGACGCTGGCAACAGGCCCGCCGCAGACAGCCGATCGGGCACCAGGATCAACCCAGAAACAGACAACCGACCAGCCCAAAACAGCCGGACCGACGCTGGCAACAGGCCCGCCGCA
>NZ_JBEZYA010000021.1:0-69960 GCF_040638295.1 Actinoplanes sp. NPDC026619 | reverse complement strand
CACACAGCCGATCGGGCACCGGGATCAACCCAGAAACAGACAACCGACCAGACGCAGGCTGCCGGTCGAGCGCTGCTACCGATTCCGGCGCAGCCGAACGACCTGACGCAGGCTGCTGGCCGAGGGCCGATAGCGGGCCGGCACAGATGGCCGACCGGACGGAAGCGGTCGGCCAGGTCGAGTCGGCGAGCCGGCGCGAGCCAGGCAGCGTTACGGGCATGGGGTGCACGACGAACGAGGTCGACCACCTCGGGCCGCCACCCGGTCCCGGCCCGGCCGCCGGCCGCGGCTTCTCCCGAAACCGGGCGAACCGCGGCCGCGCACGCACAGCCGGCACCGCGGTACTGCCAACGGCGCTCAACCCGCGACGGCCGCGTGGCCGCCGGCGGCATCACGTCGCGGCGCCCGCCGGGCACACACCGCCAACTACTCTCCGCCTGCGGAAATCACTCAGGAAGACCGGCAGAGCGCGCCAATCCTTCAACCAGAACATTAATCGGAGAAATGCACGGCCGCCACCCTTCCCGAGGAAGGGAAAAGGACCATCATCGCAGGCCTCGAAACCCGCCTGCGGAAAGCGCTTTCGGCAGCAATGAAGACGCGCGGATCGGTGTCCGCTGAGTTCACCCTGCCACGAGCGGGCCGCGCAACACCGAGTGGTTGGAATGCTGTGGGAGAAAGCGCATGCGGCAAACTTCAGAGAGTCCCCCGCCCCACGCACCATTTTCAAGGAAAGCGGTTCCACTCGCGCCTGAGGAGAGGCCGACATTCTTGAAAAGCGAGCCGCGGAGGCTCATGAAAGTCGGGTGCTGGTGCGTTGGCCAGCATCGGCGGGTGCCCGGCAGCGATGACCGGTGGGTGGATGACAGGTTGGCATCTGGTCGCGGGTTCGGGTCGGGCGCGGTGACGGTGATCGTGCGTGCCCCGGATGACCTGCCTGGTTATCGGGCGATCTTCGAACCCGAGGGCGGTTCGCGTGACATGGCTCCGGGTGACCAGCTGACCATCGTGATGACCGGCAGCGGGGCGAAGACGATTGAGGTCTACCCGTTCGACGGGGGCCTGGTGTTCTGGCGGCCGTTGGACATCGCCCTGGGCGACGTTGCGGTCCTCGACTCGGATGACCGCGAAGTCGAGGACATCTACTGAGCATCCGGGCAGAACCGGCGGCCGGACAGCGTGCCGACGAAAACGACCTGGGGTCGGATCAGAGCTGGCCGTGGTTCGGGGGCTGGATGTCGGCCAGGTCGTAGGCGGCCAAGTGGTGGTACTTCCAGTCGACCGGGTCGTGGACGCTGTGGGTTCGGGCGTTGCGCCAGTGGCGGTCCAGGTCGTACTTGCTGGCGGTGGAACTCGTGCCGCACAGGGCGAACAGCTCGGCGCCGGCCTCCACCGCGATCTCGCTGCCGAATGCCTTGGCCGCCGCCACCGCCAGCGAGCCGCGAGCGGCCTCGTCGGCTGACGGCGGGACCAGGCCGATCTCGTCCAGGGTGCGGGCCGCGTCGGCCAGCAGGGCCTCGGCCGCCCGGACCCGGGAGGTCAGGCGCCCATAGCGGTGCAGCACGTGTGGGTCGTCGGCGGCGGAGCGGGCACCGGCGCGCACCGCCTCGGTGGACGGGCGGGCCTTCTCGCGCAGGTAGGTGCGGGTGTCGGCGAGGGCGCCGCCGGCGATGCCGACCTCGATGGCCGCGTGGTAAAGCTGCGCGCGAGCCCCGAACTGCTGTGGCACCTCGAAGACGCCGGTGTAGTCGAACCACAGCTCGACCGGCACGCCGGTGAACGTTGCCGTGCCGCTGATCGTGGCCCGCTGACCCATCACGTCCCAGTCGGTGTCGACGTGCACGCCATCGGCGTCGCGGGCCACGAACGCCAGCGCGACCCGGCCCTCCGGCGTCAGCGCGCTCACGCCGATCCAGGCGCTGGTCAGGGCGCCGGTCGTGTAGTACTTCACGCCGTCGAGGCGACCCTGCGCCAGTCTGGTCTTCAGGTCCTGCGCGTGCTTGCCGCCCCGCTCGGCCAGCGCGTTGCCGATCCGGCGGCCGGCGAGAACCTCGGCGTAGAGCCGTTTGCGCAGGTCGGGACCGCCGTGCACGGCCAGCAGGTCGACCATCAAGAAGTGCGCCTGTGGCACCTGCGCGATCGCCGGATCGGCGGCCGCGATGATCCGCCCGACCTCGGCCAGCGTCGACGGGCCAAGCCCGGGGCCACCATCAGCGGCCGGCACGGTGATCGCCAAGAGCCCGGAGCCATCCAGAAGATCAAGGGCCTCTTGGGGTACGGCGTCAGCACCTCGCCGATCCCGTTCGACCGCTCCGGGCGCAAGAGCACGGGCAAGCTGATGGGCGGCAGCGACGGCTTCGTCATGGGTCATCGGCACGCCCCGATCCTAGGTGCGCCAGCCCAGCGCTTGTCAGTCGATTTTCGGCGGCGACGGGATCGCGCGCTCGGCAGCCCTTGCCCTCGAGGGCGAACCTGCCGGCGCGGTCGGTGACGTCGAGCGGAAAGGCGCAGCAAGCAGTCGCCGTGTTTCGCCGAGATCGGCGTCGGCGATGCCGCGTGCGGCTGCGGCCCCCGGAAGGCGCAGGCAGAAACACCCATATGGATACGGGATTTGCCGGGTCCCCGACCGCAATCGCGGGGCCGGCGTGGCACGCGGGCGCGAGCCCACTGCCACGCCGGGCCGCGACGCGGCTCTCGCGTGACTGCCGGGCTCAGGCGGCGCCGTCGTTCAGCCGGCTGCGGGAGCGGCCGCCGGCCTCGCGGGCGATGACCAGGCGGTCGATCTCGTCGCCCGCCTCGGTAACGGCACGCAGGGTGAGCGTGGTCGTGCGGCCGGCGTCGGCCGGTTTGACATCGACGGCCAAGAATGAATACCCGGTGTAGCGGACGCGGGACCAGGTCACGCTCTCGGTCACCTTCACCGCGCCGGACGCCCAGACGAACGACGGGACCTCGTCGACGTCGTTGACGTGGCCGGCGTAAGAGTCGGGGACGGCGAAGGCGTAGAGGCTGCGGCCCGCGGCGCCGGCCGTGACGTACGTGGTGCCGTCGGTGGCGGGGTGCACGGTCGAGCCGATCGGGGTCTTCTTCGACTTGCCGCCCTTGAGTGTGTCGGCGCGCTCGTAGATGTGGTTGTGGCCGTTGATGACCAGGTCGACGCCGTACTTGTCGAACAGCGGCACCCACTGGTTGCGCACGCCGCCCTCGGAGGCGTGGGCGGTGGTGGTGGAGTAGGCGCAGTGGTGGAAGAACACCACGACGAAGTCGACGTCGTCCTGCTCGCGCAGCCACTTGAGCCGATTGTCCAGCCACTTCGTCTGGGCGCCGCCGGTGTAGCCGACGTTGGCCGGGATCTCGAAGGACACGTCGTTCGGGTCGAGCGAGATCACCCCGACGTTGCCGTAGACGAACGAGTAGACGCCCTCGGACTGGACCGGGCCGTTGTCCGGGAAGTCCCAGCGGGCGAGCTGGCCGCCGTAGCCGTTCGGCGAGTAGAGCGCCTCCATGTCGTGGTTGCCGAGGCCGGCCATCCACGGCACCGACGCGGCGACCGGCTCGGTCTGTGCGAGGAACTGGTCCCAGGTGCGGGGGTCGAACGTGTCGGCCGGCAGTCCCTGGCCGTTGGAGTCGGCGTAGCAGAGGTCGCCGGCGTGCAGGTGGAACACCGGGTCCTGGGCCGCGAGCTGGCCGTCGTTACCGAGCGCGTGGTAGCTGACGCCCTGGTCACCGAACGCGGTGAAGGTGAACGGCGACGGAACGCGATGACGGGTCGGCGCGGTGGTGAACGAGTCGATCCGGCCGAAAGTGGTGAGGTCGGCCGGGTCGAATCCGTCGTGGCCGACCGCGTAGTAGTAGGTCCGGCCGGGCTGCAGGCCGTCGATCGAGGCGTGCACGTAGTACTGATCGGTCGCGTGGATCGTGGCCGACTCGGAGTGCAGCGCCCGGATCTCGGCCGGGATCTTGTGACCGAGGTTGAACGGCGCGTCGCCGAGCCGCAGGAACGGCCGGCTCACGGTGTGCGGGACCTGCCAGCCGACCCGGACCTGACTGCGCGGGTTGGGGCCCCAGGCGAGGTGCCGGCCGAACGGGACGACCAGTTTGCCGGGGACCTTGGCGGGCTGCTGCCAGACGGTGGCGCTCGCGGCGTTGGCGGGCACGCCGGCGGCAACCGCGCCGGCCGCGACCGCGGCGCCGGCGGCCAGCACCGAGCGACGCCGGTGTCCCCGCTGCCGGGTGAGGAGTTCGTGCTGCTCCGACATGCTCAACCGGGCGGTGAGATGGTCGGGCAGGCCCATGCGTGGGATGTCCATGCCCGCATGATCGATTGGCCCGGTTAAATCTGACTAAACTCAATCAGCCATACAAAAGACTTGACATGCGTCGAAGTCATTTCAGGAGATTTGGTCGCTCAATCGCAGGCGGGAACCGCCGGTGACCTTTCTCTCCAGCACCACCCGGTCTATTTCGACGCCTTTCTCGGTAATGGCGCGCAGGGTCATCGTGGTGGTCTCGCCCTCGATCGCCGGCTGCACGTCGACGGCCACGAAGGAATAGCCGGTGTAGCGGACCCGGGACCACTCGACGGTCTCCTTGACGCGGTCGCCGGCGGCGTTCCAGACGAACGCCTTCACCGCGTCGATGTGCCGCTCGTGACCGGCGTACGTATCGGGGGCGGAGAACTCGTACAACCCGCGGCCGCCCGCGCCGGCCGTGACGTACGTGGTCCCGTCGGTCGCCGGACGGACGGTCGCGCCGATCGGGGTCCGCTTCGACCGGCCATGTTTGATGGTGTCGGCGCGCTCGTAGATGTGGTTGTGCCCGTTGATGATCAGGTCCACGTCGTACTTGTCGAAAAGCGGCACCCACATGTTGCGCACCGCCCCGTCGGAGGCGTGCGAGACGGTCGTCGAATAGGCGCAGTAGTGGAAGAACACCACGATGAAATCGACGTCGGGCTGCTCGCGCAGGAACTTCAGGCGCCCGTCCAGCCACCTCGTCTGGGTTCCGTCGGTGTAACCGCGGTTGACCTGGATCTCGAAGGAGATGTCGTTCGCGTCGAGCGCCACCACGCCCACGTTGCCGTAGATGAACGAGTACGACCCGACCGCCTTGGCCGGCCCGTTGCGCGGGAACTCCCAGCGGGCCAGTTGGCCGCCGTAACCGTTCGGCGAGTACACCGCCTCCATGTCGTGGTTGCCGAGCGTGGCCATCCACGGCACCGACGCGGCGACCGACTCGTTCTGATCGGCGAACTGATCCCACCGCAGCGGGTTGTAGAGGTCCTCGATCTTGCCCTGGCCGATCGAATCGGCGTAGCAGAGGTCGCCGGCGTGCAGGTGGAAGGCCGGGTTCTGGGCGGCGATGCGCTGGTCGTTGTGCAGCGCCTGCGGGCTGACGCCCTGGTCGCCGAACGCGGTGAAGGTGAACGGGCCGGCGAGCCGGCGGCGCGACGGCGCGGTGCGGAACGCGTCGATCCGGTCGCTCTCGTAGCCGTGGTGGCCGATGGCGTAGAAGTACCGGGCGCCAGGCACCAGGTCGTCGATCGCGGCGTGCACGTAGAACTGGTCGGTGGCCGGGATGACGTCCTTGATCTCGGTGTGCAGCGGCCGGATCTCGGCGTAGATCTTCTCCCCGAGGGTGGCCGGCGAGTCACCGACCCGCACGTACGGGTGGCGGACCTTGTCCGGGACCTGCCAGCTCACCCGGATCTGGGTGCGCGGGCTGGCGCCCCAGGCGAGGCGGCGGCCGAACGGGATGATGACCTTGCCGGGCAGGTATTCGCGGGCGAAGGCCGGGGCGCCGGCCGCCAGCGCCACCGCGCCACCGGCCCCGGCGACCAGGAGGGAACGGCGCCGGACGCCCCGGTTCAGAAACTCATGCTGTTCGGGCAGGCTGAGCCGGACGGCGAGATGGTCCGGCACCCCCATGCTTGGCAGGTCCCCTGAGCGCATGATTCAGTACGTTATCAGTCGTTATGGCATTAAACCGGGCAAAGGCCCCAGAAGATCCAGAGTACGCGGGTCCGGGCCGTCGTAGAAGTGCTCGATCACCGGAATGAACGGTTCCTTGACCACCTGCGCGAACAGGGTCATCGACGAGCACAGCTTCAGGTCGTCCGGATAGCCGAAGATCTCGCTCGCCGTCCGGTCGTGCGCCAGCAGGGCGGTGGAGCACTCGATCAGGCGCGGGCCGAGCACCGGATGCTCCAGGTAGGCGCGGGCCTCCGCCAACCCGCTGATCGCGTAACGCTGCGCGACCGGGCTCAACCCGAGCCCCCGCAGCTGCGGAAAGATGAACCACATCCAGTGCGACCGCTTGCTGCCCGCACGGATCTCGGCCAGCGCCGCCGGATACACCCCGTCCTGCGCCGAAACGAACCGCTCAAGATCGAAACTCACCGCTCATCCCTCCGTCCAGAAATCGGACAACTCTCCGTTATACCTACATTCAGCGCCTCGAGGGCCGACAGTGGAAGAGTCCCACCTGATAGCGGGAGTCACTCATGTCGGAAGGCGAGTTCCACGCATACGTCGGCCTGCTGGCCTTCTGCGGCCTGGCGATGCTGGTCCTGGCGGTCCGCGGCTTCGACCAGCGGACCTTCACGCGTGTCCTCGACGGCCTGGTCGGCGTCGCCTTCCTCGGCTACGCCGTCGAGCTGTTCATGACCGGCCCCGGCGCCGGCCTCAACCGGGTCGTCTATCTCGCGCTCGCCCTCCCGGTGGCGCTGGTGCTGCACATGTTCCGGCAACGCCGCCAGGCGCGGGCCCGGCGATTCGCCGCCGGCTTCACCCCGCAGGTGTACGCCGAGGAGCCGCCCTCGACCCCATTGACCCCGTTCCCGCCGCCCCCGCAGCCGCTCGGCGAGGACCACCCCGGCGATGATCGTGCGGCGAGCAGCCCCCGCGCGGCCGGCATCTCCGGCCTGTCGAACCTGCCCCCACCCACCCTGCCACCGTCCCTGCCCGACCCGCCCGGCCCACGCCCGCCGATGCCGTCCGGCCTGCCGTCGGCGCCCCCGGCCGGCGGCCCGCCCCCAAAGCTGCCCGGCCTGCACGGCATGACCCCGCCGCCGGCCGCCTCGGCCGAGCCGGCCAACCCGCCGGCCTGGAACGGCCAGCGCTTCAGCGCCCTGGGCAACCCGTCCCTTCCACCCGACCCCGCCCTGCCAGCCGGCCCATCCACGCACCACGAAGCGGCCGGGCACCACGAGACGGCCAGGCACCACGAGACGGCCGGGCACCACGAGACGGCCGGGCACCACGAGACGGCTGGGCACCAAGCTTCCGCCGGGTATCACGGAAGTCCCGGGCACCACGAGCAGGCCGCGCATCCCGGTGCGGCTTCGGGCGCGCCGGGCGCTCATGAACCTCAGGAGCCGGAGTGGTCCGGAGGGTCCCGCGTTCCCGGTTGGCAGCAGCCGTCCTCACCCGATGCCGGCCGCTCCCCCGAGCCCGGATGGCAGCAGGCGCCCAGCGACTACTCGGAGCTTCGCCGGCAGTTGCCGGCCGCCGGTTCCCCCGAGCCGGAGTGGCAGCAGCCGACCGGCGGCCGTCACGAAGGCGCCGGCCCGCACGAGCACCCCGAGGCGGCCCGGCCCGGACGCCACTCCGGCGAGTTCGCACAGGTCGAGCCGAGACCGCCCGCGCCCTCAAGCCGACCCGGCGCGCACGGCGCCGATGAACAGCCATGGCAAGACCCAGCGACGCAGCGCGACACCCGTGGTTACCAGGAGCCGAACTCGCAGTACGCCTCACCCGATCACGCGGGAAACCACTCGCCTTACGGACAGGCCGAGCAGGCGGGATATCACTCGCCCTACGCCCCGGCCGGGCACAACCCGCCTTACGCCCCCGCCGGGCACCAGTCGCCCTACGGACCGGCCGACCAGACGGGAGACCACGCGCCCCACGGCCCGGCCGAGCAAGCGAGACACAGCTCGCCATACGGCCCGGCCGACCAGGCGGGGTACCACTCGCCCTACGGCATGGCCGCGGAGGCGCCGCGGAGCCCGACGCACGGCTCAGCCGATCAGGCGTGGCACAACGCTGCCCACGGCACACCCGAGCCCGCGCCGGACGCCGCCGGATACGGGGCCCAGAACCCGCCCTACGGCTACGGAAACGATCCGCGGTACTCGAGTAACCAACCTGAGGAGCGCTTCCCGGCATACGGCCAGGAGCAGCCGGGCCGGCACAGCGATTACAGCGCGGCCGACCGGCACAGCAATTACCGCGAGGACGAGCGGTTCGGCGAGTACCGGCCGGCCGAGCAGAAGTGGGACGAACGCGACGTGGCCGGCCACGACACGCACGCGAGCGGCGACACCCACGCCGAGCAGACCCAGGTGTGGGAGACGAGCACCCGCCTGCGGCAGCCGGCCTGGCTGTCCTCGCCCCCGGCCGCACCGGAACCCATCGCCGGGCCGCACCCGCCGGAGGACCCGGAGGAACCGGGCCGGCACTACCGGCCGCGCGAAACCGAGCCGGTCCAGCCACCGAGCGACTGGCCGCCGCGGCACGGCTGACCCAGCACGAGCGGCGCGGCTCAGCGGTTGTCGCCGCTGCCGCCGAGCACGCCTCGGCCCTGGCGGCTGGCGAGTTTGGCCAGGTTGGCCGTCGCGATGTCGTCGAGCGAGAGGTCGAGGTAGTCGGCCAGGACGGCCAGGTACCAGAGCACGTCGCCGAGTTCCTTGGCGACACCGTCCCGGTCGATCCGCGACTCGTCGCTGTCCAGATCCCGGACCCACTTCTTGAACTTCTCGGCGACCTCGCCCGACTCCCCGACCAGCCCGAGCACCAGGTGGAGAAGCTCGTTCTGCTTGTCTCGCGGGGCGGCCGTGCGCAGGGCGCCGCGCTGATACTCGTCCAGGTCCATGGCGAACCAGTATGGAAGATTGGCCGCATGGACTTCCGCCGCACCTACCGCTCGGCCGCCGTCGCCTACGTCGACCTCGTCTCGCGGGTGCCCGCCGGCCGGTGGGACGCTCCCGGCCTCGGTGACTGGACCGTCCGCGAGCTGGTCGGGCACACGGTGAGCTCGGCGTTGCGGCAGGTGCCGACGGTGCTGGAGACGGCGGCCGAGGAGATCGCGGTGCCGTCGCCCGAGGGTTACTGGGCGCTGGCCCGGCAGGTGCCCGCCGAGGTCTACGCCGCGGCCGTGGCCGCCTCGGGCGACGACGCGCACGCGACCGGCCTGGCGCTGGCCGACGACCCGGCCGACGCCGTGCGGGAGATGGCCGGGCGGGCCACCCAAGCGGTGGCCGCGGCCGGCGACGACGACGTGGTGACCACCGCGGCCGGCGGCATGCGGGTGCGTGACTGGTTGCCGACCCGCACGTTCGAGCTGGTGGTGCACGGCATGGACCTGGCCGCCGCGGCCGGCGTGCCGCACGGCATGGCCCCGGAGGCGGTCGCCGAGGCGATGGCCCTGGCCGCCCGCACCGCCATCGCCGTGGGCGACGCCGAAGCCCTGCTGCGCGCCCTGACCGGCCGGGGCGAGCTGCCCCCGAAGTTCTCGGTGGTCTGAACCTGAGGATTACTTCGGCCCGAACCTGATTGCAACCCGTTGGCAATCACCGTTCCGGGAACCGGGCCGAATAGGTGGGTATGACCGACACGATGATTGTTGAGCTGGGTCTCCAGTCCATGACGATCGCCGCGAAGATGGCCGCCCCGGTGTTGCTGACCGCGCTCGCCGTCGGGTTCGCGATCTCGCTGTTCCAGTCGGTCACCCAGATCCAGGAGGCCACGCTGGCGTTCGTGCCGAAGGCGGCGGCCTGCGGTGCGGCGCTGCTGTTCTCCGGCAACTGGATGCTGCACGAGATGATCTCTTTCACGCAGGGCCTCTTCGAGAAGCTCCCGATGCTGCTCAGCTGAGTTACGGCCGGCGGATCGCCACGATGTCGTACCGGATGTCGGGGGTGATCGGGGTGGTCAGTTTGCTGTTGACGACGTAGAGATGGCTGCCGAGCGCGGCGGCGGCAGTCGGGACCGCGAAGCCGGGGCCGGTGAGCGTGGTGGTGTGCGTGCCGGCGGTGCCGGGGCGGTTGAGGGTGAAGACCTCGACCGCGTTGGAGCGGTTGCGCACCACGTAGAGGGTGCTGCCCTCCAGCAGCAGGCCGTCGCCGTTGACCAGCGTCACCCCGCCCAGGTTGACCCGGGTCGCCGCGCCGGTGGCCGGGTCGGCCCGGAACAGCCACCCGGTGTTGGACTGCACGACCAGCAGCGCGCGGCCGTCGGGGGTGGCGCAGATGCCGTTGAGGTTGACGGTGCCGGCGGTGATGGTGATGCCGGTCAGCGGCAGCGCCGTGAGCTCGGCCCCGAGGGTGCCGTTCGCGGCGATCGGCAGCCGGTAGAGCGTCGGGCCGAACGCGTCGGTGAACCAGGCGGCGTCGCGGGTCAGGGCGACATCGTTGATGAAGGCGCCGCCGATCCGGTACGTCTCGAGCAGCTCGCCGGTGGCGACGGAAAGAACCCGCACGCCGCCGCCGGACAGGAACGCCCGCCCGCGGCCGTCGATCTTCACACCGTTCGCCGGCGCGTCGCCACCGGCCTGGATGAGCTCGCTGCCGCCGGCGCCGATGGTCAGGCCGACCCGATAGATCGCGCCGCTGACGCGCGAGGTGAGGTAGGCCGAGGAACCCGCGATCGCGATGCCCTCGGGCGCGAAACCCCGGGGCAGGTCGATGGTGCGCGGCGCCGACCCGCTCGCCCCGGTCGTGAGACGGCGGGAGCCGGCCGGGGCGAAGGCTCCGGAGAAAACGTTCGAGAGTGCGTCCACGATGCGCGTCTCCTCAGGAGCGGCTCGGGGAATCCCGGCCAGGGGGCGCGCTAAATATTGCCGAACCAGGGCGGACCACGTCCAGTCCTGAACGGAAATTAAAGTTTCAGGAAAGGCGCCTACTTAAAGACGTACATCGATGAGGTTTTGAATTAAGACCGGGGCCGGGCGCGGTGATCTTCGCCTGCCGGGTTGCGCTCCGGGCCCAGCCGGGTTTGAGTACGGGTTCGGGCCGGGATTGCGCAGGGGGACATGTGGGAAGCAGTGCGGGCATGAAGATCTGGCCGGGGAACCCCTATCCGCTGGGCGCCACGTACGACGGCGGCGGCACCAACTTCGCGCTGTTCTCCGAGGTGGCCGACCGGGTCGAGCTGTGCCTGTTCGACGACGACGGCACCGAGACCCGGATCGATCTGCCCGAGCGCGAGGCCCTGGTCTGGCACGGCTACCTGCCCCGGATCGTGCCCGGCCAGCGGTACGGATACCGCGTGCACGGCCCGTACGACCCCTCGGCCGGCCTTCGATGCAACCCGAACAAGCTGCTGCTCGACCCGTACGCGAAGGCGATCGACGGCCACAACGAGTGGAGCGAGGCGCTGTTCGCCTACCGGTTCGGCGATCCGCTGTCGCGCAACGACGGCGACTCCGCGGCATTTGCCCAGAAGTCGGTGGTGATCAATCCGTTCTTCGACTGGACCAACGACCGGCCGCTGCGCATCCCGTTCTGGGAAACGGTGATCTACGAGACTCACGTCAAGGGCATCACGATGCGGCACCCGGGAATTCCGGACGACGTGCGCGGCACCTATTCCGGGCTCGCCCACCCGCGGATGATCGAGCATTTCCAGCAACTCGGCGTCACGGCCGTGGAATTGATGCCGGTGCACCAATTCGTGCACGATTCCACGCTGGTCGACCGGGGCCTGCGCAATTACTGGGGTTACAACACCATCGGTTTCTTCGCGCCGCACAACGAATACGCCTCGTTCGGCGGCCACGGCGGCCAGGTGCAGGAATTCAAGTCGATGGTGAAAGCCCTGCACCAGGCCGGCATCGAGGTCATTCTCGACGTGGTCTACAACCACACCGCCGAGGGCAACCACCTCGGGCCGACCCTGTCGTTCCGCGGCATCGACAACCCGGCGTACTACCGGCTGGTCGACGAGGACAAGCAGTACTACTACGACACCACCGGCACCGGGAACAGCCTCAACGTGCGGCACCACGAGTCGCTGCGGCTGCTGATGGACTCGCTGCGCTACTGGGTCACCGAGATGCACGTCGACGGCTTCCGCTTCGACCTGGCCGCCTCGCTGGCCCGGGAATTCCATTCCGTCGACCGGCTCGCCGCCTTCTTCGACCTGGTCAACCAGGACCCGATCGTCTCCCAGGTCAAGCTGATCGCCGAGCCGTGGGACGTCGGCGACGGCGGTTATCAGGTCGGTGGTTTCCCGCCGCTGTGGACCGAATGGAACGGCAAGTACCGCGATTCGGTCCGGGATTTCTGGCGCGGCGAGCCGGCCAGCCTGGGTGAGTTCGCGTCCCGGTTCACCGGCAGCTCCGACCTCTATGAGGTCGACGGCCGGCGCCCGATCGCGTCGATCAACTTCGTCACCGCGCACGACGGATTCACGCTGCACGATCTGGTGTCGTACAACGAGAAGCACAACGAGGCGAACGGCGAGGACAACCGCGACGGCGAAAGCCACAACCGGTCCTGGAACTGCGGCGTCGAGGGGCCCACCGACGACCCCGACGTGGTCGCGCTACGGGAGCGGCAGAAGCGCAACTTCCTCGCCACGCTGCTGCTGTCGCAGGGCGTCCCGATGATCGTGCACGGCGACGAGCTCGGCCGCACCCAGCAGGGCAACAACAATGTCTACTGCCAGGACAACGAGCTGTCCTGGGTCGACTGGGAGGACGCCCGCAACCAGGACGTGCTCACCCGGTTCACCCGGCAGCTGACCAGGCTGCGCGCCGACCACCCGATCTTCCGGCGGCGGCGCTACTTCACCGGCGAGCTGGTCGGCGACTCCAAGGTGCCGGACATCGCGTGGCTGCGCCGCGACGGCGAGCCGATGACCGAATCGGACTGGAACACCCGCAGCGGCATGACGATGACGGTGTTCCTCAACGGGCACGGCATCCCGGAACGGGACGCGCTCGGCGAGGCCATCGTCGACGACTCCTTCCTGCTGCTGTTCAACCCGCTCGGCGAGCCGGTGTCGTTCACGCTGCCGCCCAAGGACTTCGGGCGCACCTGGGAGGTCGTGGTCAACACCGCCGACCCGCTGCTGGCGACACGGCGCAAGACCGCCCGGTCCGGCAGCAGCCTCGAGGTGCCCGGCCACACCCTCGAGGTGCTGCGCTGCCGCTACTGACCGATCAGCGCCGCCTGCTTCAGGGTCTCGGGCTCAGCGCGCCGGTCGAGGATCCGGCCCGCCGCGTCGAGCAGGTAGAGCGCCGCCGCCGGGCTGCCGGGGATCCGCACCAGCACGTGGTTGCCGGGCGCCGGCTGGACCTGGGCATCCGCCTCCTCGGCGGGAGCGATCTCGGCCGGTAGCGGCACGTCCTCGCCGGTGACGGTGTCGACCTGGTGGGAGCCGTAGTCGAGCTGGGGGGCGCCGTAGCGGATCACGCTGGGGCCGGCACTGGTCACCGCGCGTCCGCCGTCGTCGGAGACACCCCGGACGCTCACCGACTCGTCGCCGAAGACGATGCGGTGCACGACCGTGCCGTCGCCGGCCCGGGCCACGACGACCTGGGAGTTCTCCCGGTAGGCGACGTACTGGCCGTTGGGCGACCAGCAGACGTAGTCGCGGACGGCGGCGAACGGGGTGTCGCTCACCGCCCCGGACGACGCCTCGACCAGCCGGCGCTGCGCGGCGCTGCTCCGGGCGATCAGCAGACGGGCCGAATCGGGCAGCCAGACCGGATTGTCGCCGCCGGTGCAGCGGACGTCGTCGAGAACCTTCCGGGCGTCCTTCTGGCCGGCGTGGGCCACCATCAGCGGTCCGCTGGTGCCGATGCGGACGTCCACCTCGACCCAGGCGACCTGCCGGCGATCGGGCGAGAGGGTCACCCCGCACTCGGGCGCGATCACCTTCTTCACCTCACGCGCCTGCCCGGCGCCGTCGAGCAGGAGAACCCGGGCGCTGTCCACGGTGGTGTCCAGGTAGTAGAGGCCGGCCGGAATCGTGGCCGGCGCCGGGGCGGCCGGCCGGTCGGAGAGGCCGTTCGGGGATGGCCGGCCCGCCCAGCCGACGCCGGAGGCGAGCGCGACCGCGGCGGCCACGGTCGCGACCAGGGCCACCCGCCGGCGCCGGCGGACGCGGCGGGACCCGGCGCGCACCCGTTCGCCCAGGTCGACAGGGTGCACCTCCTCGGCCATCTCGGTGAGGTACTGCACGAGCGCTACTCCGGGCCGGTTCATGAGAGGGCTCCCTTCCGGCTGTCGGCGTCCAGCAGATCCGGGGCGAGTTCGGGGGCGATCGTCCGCATCCGGGACAGGGCGCGGACGGTGTGGCTCTTCACCGTGCCGATGGTCACGCCGAGCAGGTCGGCCACCTCCGACTCCGTACGATCCTCGAAAAAGCGCAGGACCAGCACCGCCCGCTGCTTCGCGGAGAGCTGCAGCAGCGCCGCCCGCAGGGCGAGGCGCACGCTGACCGAGCCGGCATGGTCGCCGGCGCCCGGCCGGTCCGGCACGTGCCCCGGCAGCACCTCGGCCACCTTGCGCCGCCGCCACCACGAGACCTGCAGGTGGTACATGGTGCGGCGGGCATACGCCTCGGCGTTGCCGATGTCGTCGAGCCGCCGCCACGCCAGGTGGGTGCGGGTCAGCGCCGACTGGACCAGGTCCTCGGCGAGCTGCTGATCACCGGTCAGCAGATAGGCCGAACGCAGCAGCGCATGCGTCCGGGTGCGCACGAACGAGTCGAACTCGTCCTCGGCTGATCCCATGTACGACTTCCCCGTTTCCCGCTCACGACGTCTCGTCGCCAGCCAAGACGCCCAGCGGACCGCCGATGGTTGTCGCCCGCGCGGACTATTTTCGCCATTGACCGCCGCCGGTCTTTCCGGTGGTGTTGCAGCATGACTGCGATCGTCGGTCTCGCCCACGCCGGAAACGTCCACATAGGCGGCGACAGCGCCGGGGTGGGCGGCTTCAGCCTGACCGTCCGCGCCGACACGAAGGTGTTCCGCAAGGACCGCTACCTGTTCGGCTTCACCACGTCATTCCGGATGGGCCAGCTCATCCGGTACTCCCTCGACCTGCCGAAACCCAAGGGCGATCTGGACGCGTTCATGTCGACCAGGTTCATCGACGCGCTGCGCAGCTGCCTCAAGGAGGGCGGCTGGGCCCGCAAGGAGTCCGACCGTGAGGAGGGCGGCACGTTCCTGGTCGGGGTGCGCGGCAACCTCTACACCGTGTACGACGACTACCAGGTCGCCAAGGCCGCGGACGGATTCGCCGCGGTCGGCTGCGCCGACCAGATCGCGCTGGGCGCGCTCTACGCGACGGCCGGCACCGGCCGGAAACCGCGCGCCCGGCTGCGGGTGGCCCTGGCCGCCGCCGAACGGTTCAGCGCCGGCGTGCGCGGCCCGTTCGTCTGCATGAGCCTGCGCCGGCCTTAGCATCATTGGTTCGCGACTGGTCGGAATCAGAGGTGAGCACGGTGACGGGGGACGTGGCGGGCGAGGCTTTCGCCTGGATCGAATCGGTGGCGGTGGCCACCGACGGCGGCCTGGCCTGGGCGGACGGCAGCCAGCTCGCCGACGATCTGTACGTGGGTACGGCGAGTGTCCTGCTCGGCTGCACCGAGGCGGTGGCCGCCGGCGTGGACGGTGCGGTGCTGCGGGTGGCGCACGGCGCCCGCGACCGGCTGGTCCATCTGGCCGCTACCGCACCCGGCGGGCTCGACGACGGGCTCTTCGAAGGGTGGCCCGGGATAGCGGTCGCGCTGCGCGCCTGGGCCCGGGTGACCGGGGACGACGCCGCCGGCAAGGCCGCGGCGACGGTGACGGCCGGGATCGCCGAGCGGATGCTGCGCCGCGCCGACGACCCGGCACGCTGCACCGACATCATCTCCGGCGACGCCGGTGTGCTGGTGGCCCTGGTGGACGGCGACGCCGGCCCGGAGGTGGCCGGGAAACTGGCCGACGGCCTGGTCGGGCTGGCCCAGGAGTGGCCCGAGGGTCCGCACTGGCAGATGGACCCGGACTACGAGAATCTCATGCCGGGCTTCTCGCACGGGACGGCCGGGGTGGCGTACGCCCTGGCCGGAGTGGGTGAAACGCACGGCCGCACCGACCTGATCGAGATTGCCGTCCGCGCCGCGGACGGCCTGCTCGCCCTCGGTCACCAGCCCGGCGGCGGGTGGTCGGTGCCGCTGCTGATCCCGCCCAAGCCCGGCCGGCCGACGGTGAACTTCGGCTGGTGCCACGGCCCGACCGGCACGATCCGGCTGTTCGCGCTGCTCGATCGGCTCCGGCCGGATCCGCGCTGGCGGGCCGGCATCGACGCCTGCCTGCAGGGGTTGCGGGACGGCCGGATCCCGGAACGGCTCTACCCGGGCTACTGGGACAACGTGGCCCGCTGCTGCGGCACCGCCGGGGTGGGCCAGGTGCTGATCGACCGATATCAGGCCACCGGCGACCCGGAGCTGCTCGCCTGGTCGCAACGCCTCGCCGACGACGTCGTCGGCCGGCGGCTGACCACCCCGGCCGGCGTGACGTGGTCGAACTTCGAGCACACCGCGACCCCGCCCGATCTGCCGCCGGAGCCCGGCTTCATGCAGGGCACGGCGGGCGTCGCCGGCTGGCTGGCCCGCCTGTCCGCCCCCGCCACTCCCCCGGTGCTGCCCTGGCTGTGACCTGCGGCCGGAGATTCAGCTAACACGCTGCATAATGCAGTCAGCGGGTAGAACTGAGGGATGCGCCGCCCCTACCTCGTCCTGGCCATCTGCTGCATGAGTCTGTTCATCGTCGGCCTCGACGCCACGATCATGAACATTGCTCTGCCGGCTCTGCGCGAGGACCTCGGGGCGAGCATCTCCGGCCTGCAGTGGACCATCGACGCGTACACCCTCGTGCTGGCCAGTCTTTTGGTTCTTTCCGGGTCGACCGCGGACCGGATCGGGCGGCGGCGGATCTTCCAGACCGGTCTGGTGCTGTTCAGCGCGGGCAGCCTGCTGTGCAGCGTGGCGCCGAGTCTGGGCTGGCTGATCGCGTTCCGGGCGGTGCAGGCGATCGGCGGGTCGATGCTCAACCCGGTGGCCATGTCGATCATCACGAACACGTTCACCGACCCGCGGGAGCGGGCCCGCGCGATCGGCGTGTGGGGCGGCGTGGTCGGGTTCAGCATGGCGGTCGGGCCGCTGCTCGGCGGCTTCCTGGTCGACACGCTGGGCTGGCGGTCCATCTTCTGGATCAACGTGCCGGTCGGTATCGCCGCGGTCGTGCTCGCCGCGAAGTTCATCCCGGAGTCCCGGGCGCCCCATCCGCGCCGCCTCGACCCGGTCGGTCAGGTGCTGGTGTTCCTGGTGCTCGCCGGAGTGACGTACGGGATCATCGAGGGACCGACCGCCGGCTGGAGCTCGCCGCGGATCATCGGGTGTTTCCTGGTCGGCGCGGCTGCCCTGGCCGCCCTGCTGGCCTACGAGCCGCGCCAGGCCGAGCCCCTGCTCCAGCTGCGGTTCTTCCGCAGCGTGCCGTTCAGCGGCGCCACCCTGATCGCGGTGTGCGCGTTCGCCTCGCTGGCCGGCTTCCTGTTCCTGAACTCGATCTACCTGCAGGAGGTGCGCGGCCTGACGCCGCTGCACGCCGGCCTGTGGACGCTGCCGATGGCGGCGATGACGGTGATCTTCGCGCCGATCTCCGGCCGCCTGGTCGGCTCGCGCGGCACCCGCCTGCCACTCACCCTGGCCGGCCTCGGGTTCATCGCCGGCCTGCTCCCGCTGACCCGGCTGACCGCGGACACCCCGGTCTGGCAGCTGATGGCCTGCTACGTGCTGTTCGGGTTCGGCTTCGCCATGGTCAACTCGCCGATCACCAACACCGCCGTCTCCGGGATGCCGCGCGAGCAGGCCGGGGTGGCCGCCGCGATCGCATCGACCAGCCGGCAGGTCGGCGGGGCGCTCGGCGTCGCGGTGATCGGCGCGGCGGTCGCCGCCAAGAGCACCGGCTTCGCCGAGGCGAGTCGCACCGGCTGGTGGATCATGACCGGCCTGGGCGCGGCGGTGCTGGTCCTGGGCCTGGTGACGACCGGGCGGTGGGCGCGATCGACGACCGAGCGCGCGGCGGTCCCCACCGACGAGCCGGTGACGGCCAGAATGGCGCGGTGACATTCAAGCGAGCTCTGGCGGCCGCGGCGGCCGCGGCGGTTCTTCTCGGCGGCGCGTACGCCGGATTCCTGGGCCACCGGTCGCAGCATCCCGTCTCGCTCGCGCCGGACGGCCCGTTCCGGGTCGGCCGGGCCGTGCACGACGTCGCCGACCGTTCCCGCACCGACGAACTGGCCCCGGTCGGCGGCAACCCGCGCGTCCTGTCGATCATGCTGTGGTACCCGGCGGCCGCAACCGGCGGCACCCCCGCCGAGTACGCCCCGGGCGCGTGGGCCCAGCTGCACCGCTTCGGCTGGGCGGAAACCAACTTCACCAACATCACCACCGGCACGTACGACGATGCGCCGCTCGCCGCCGGCACGTTCCCGATCGTCGTGCTCCTGCCCGGGCTCGGCTATTCCGCCCCGCAGTACGCGGCCCTGGCCGCCCGCCTCGCCAGCCGCGGCTACCTGGTCGCCGGGGTGACCCCGACCTACAGCGCCAAGCTCAGCGTGATCGGCGCCGACCCTGTACTCGGCTCGGCGGCCGGCCACCCCGGCGACCTGGCCGGCCC
Source organism: Actinoplanes sp. NPDC026619 (assembly GCF_040638295.1). Taxonomy (NCBI): domain Bacteria; kingdom Bacillati; phylum Actinomycetota; class Actinomycetes; order Micromonosporales; family Micromonosporaceae; genus Actinoplanes; species Actinoplanes sp. NPDC026619. The sequence continues at coordinate 51,282 of NZ_JBEZYA010000021.1, read as the reverse complement.
GGCCGGCGACCGCCTCACCACGGTCTGGGCCGACGACGCCCGCTTCGCCGCCGGCCGGGTGGCCGTCCTGCTCGGCACGCACGCCGACGCCGACCAGGTCACCTACCTGGGCCACGGGTTCGGCGGCGCGGCCGCACTGGAGGCCTGCCGCACCGACGGCAGCTGCCGCGGCGCCGCCGACCTGGACGGCCCGCCGTACGGCCAGGTCGTGACGGACGGCCTGGCCAAGCCCCTGCTGCTGCTGAGCGCGGGCGAGAACGGCGCGGCCGGCGACCTGCGCACCCGGCAGATGTTCGCAGTCGGCGGCACCCAGGCATGGGCGTACACGATCGCCCACGCCGGCCGCCTCGACTTCACCGACTACGGCGCATATTGGCTGGCCGCCCCGGTCCGGCAGGTACTGGGTCTGGGCAACGCACGCACCCTCCCGATCACCGTCGACTACCTCGCCGCGTTCCTGGCAACGGTGACGGCCGGCGCCCCGTGGCGGGCTCCAGCCGAGCCGGGGACGCGTGAAACTGAGATAATCATCGATTAACGCCTCCCCATGGATGGCTCCCGGGGGATCTCCAGCTCGGACCGCACCCGATCCCCGTCCCGGAGGGAGGCGATCGAATGTCTGATGTCGTCAGCACTGGCACGGACACGCTCTGCCGTGGCGAGGATCGTCCTCGCGGCGTTGACGTCACGGCCGGCGGTGTAGCCGCAGGCCGCACAGTCGAAGACGCGGATACCCAGCCCGAGACGACGGTTGGCTCTCGATCCGCGCCGCCTGCCGCTTCGCCCGCAGGTAACCCTTCGACGGGGTGGCGCCCCTGGGTCTGCGACGGCGAGCCATCCTGCGCTGGGCTTTCGCTCGTTCGGCCGCGCAACGCCTGCGATGGCCCAGGTGCGGCAGGTCGAACCGGGCATCAGTGGTCGTGGCGGTGACCTTCACACCCCAATCGACGCCGATTGCCGCCTCGGCCGCGTCGACCGAGATCACTGCATCGCGCCTGACGACAAAGGACGCGTACCGCACCGTTTCGAACACCTGATCGAATATATCGGACGAGGCTATATCGTCGATCTATGGACGGGGTTCGTAGCAACAACGTCGTCGCCTTGGAGATCGTCAAACGCTACGTCGAGAACCAGTCCCCACGGCTACAGCCGGGGGTTCCATGGAAGGAATCCGATGAGTGAGCCCACCGCGATTGTCCGGATCTTCGATGAGGCGTCCGAGTCCTATGACAACGTCGGGGTGGATTTCATCCGGCCGATCGCCGCTGAGCTGGTGCGGGCCGTCGATGCGCGGCCGGGGGAACGGGTGCTCGACGCCGGCTGCGGGACCGGGGCGGTGCTGGTGCCGGTGGCTGAGGCGGTCGGGTCGGGTGGGCACGTCACCGGCATCGATCTCGCGCCCGGCATGGTGGCGCGCAGCCGGGCCGCGGCCACCGGTCTGGGCCAGGTCTCGGTGGAGCTGGGTGACGCGCAGTTGCCCGACTATCCGGACGGGTCGTTCGACGCGGTCACCTCGGGGCTCGTGCTGTTCTTCCTGCCCGATCCGCCGGCCGCGCTCACGGCGTACCGCCGGCTCCTGAAGCCTTCGGGCCGCCTCGCGTTCAGCTGTTTCGCCCAGCATGACCCGCGCTATCCGCAGGCTCTGAAGCTTTTGGGCCGATTCGCCGATGACCCGCCGGCGCCGCCGAAGCTGCACCCGATGTTCGACTCGGCCGAGAGCCTGCGCGCGGCGGTGCTGGCCGCCGGCTATGCGTCGGCTGAGGTGCGGGAGGCGGCGATCGCCAGCGAATTCAACGACGCCGCCCATCTGTACGAGTGGATGGGCTCGCACGGTGGCCGGCAGATGGTGGACCGGATCCCGGTCGCGCGCCGTTCCGCCGCCATCGCGGCGCTGGCCACCGAGCTTCCCCGGCCGCTCGAATTCACGACCCGGATCCGGGTGGTCCTCGGCCGGTGCTGATCATCGTCAGTGGCGCGCCGGGCACCGGGAAGAGCACGCTCGCGCACCGGCTCGGCCGGGCGATCGGCTGCCCGGTGGTCAGCCGCGACGAGATCCGGGAGGGCATCGTGCACGCCGGGACGCCGGACGACGACCTGATGCACACCTACCGGACCTTCGTCGCGACCGTGTCGTCGCTGGTCGCCGGCGGGGTCACGCTGATCGCCGAGGCCGCGTTCCAGGACGGTCCGTGGCGGCCGCTGCTGGATCTCGGGCCGGCGCGGGTCATCCGCTGCGTCGCGGAGCCGGCCGTGGCCAAAGACCGCGTGGTGGTCCGGGCCGCCCATCCGGGCGCGCCATCGGGTGTACGCGAGTGGCAGCCGATCGCCGCACCCCTGCCGACGCTCGTGGTCGACACCACGTCGGGATACTCGCCGTCGTTCGACGACGTCCTGACGTTCGCTCAGACGCCGCTCGGATAGGTCTCCAGCTCGCGGGTGTCGATGTGCAGCGGGTGCAGCGGACGCAGCGCGTTCGTCTCGTCGATCCAGAGGAACGCGTCGTAACGGTCGCCGAGCACGGAGGGCACATAGTTGCCCCAGGCGTCGCGCTCCGGGCGGTAGACCACGCCGATCGCGCGGTGGCCGATCTCGTCGACCAGAAGGTCGGGGCGCTCAGCCGGCGGCGGGAAAACGAACAGCGACTGTGGCGGCGCCGCCGCGTGCAGCACCTCCTCGATCGAGTCGGGCCGGCCCTCCGGCACTCCCATGACCTCCATCGGCGCGCCCCACTGCCGCCCGGCGACGACCGTGCCGTGGTGCGAGCCGAAGCCGACGAGCAGCACCTTCTCCGCGCCGAACCGGTCGCGGGCCAGCTCGCCGAGGGTCACCTCGCCGTGTGCCGACTGGTCGGTGGCGCGGCCGTCGCCGACGTGCGTGTTGTGCGCCCAGACGACCGCCCGGGAGCCGTCGCCGTAGTGGTCCAGCAATCGGGCGAGGGTCGCGTCCATGTGCCGGTCGCGGACGTTCCACGAGTTCGGGCCGCCGGCCATCATCGCCCGGTAGTAGTGCTCGGCGCCCGCTACCACCTCGGCGTTCTGCCAGACCCCGAAGTCGCCGGCGCCGCGCAGGTCGATCAGCATCCGGACGACCTGGTCCTCGCAGGAGGCAGGCACGAAGCGGGTGGCGTAGGCGTAGGCGTTCGGGTCCTCGCCGTACTCCTCGAAGCAGCCGTAGGCGGCCAGCGCGACCGGCACCTGCCCGGGGTCGTGCTCGCGCAGCCAGACCAGGATCTCGCGCATCGACTCCCACAGCGAGTAGACGTCGAGGCCGTGGAAGCCGACCCGGCCGCCGATCCGCTCGTTGTGGCCGCGCAGCCAGTCGGCGAAGTCGACCGTCTCCTCGTTGGCCCACATCCAGGTCGGCCAGCGGTCGTAGCCGAGCAGCGCCGCCCGCGGTGGTGGCCCGCCCTGGACCGCGGCGTCGACCCGCGCGCAGTCCGGCCAGTCCCCCTCGACCGCGACCAGCCCGAAGCCGCGCTCCTCGATCAGCCGGCGGGTCAGCGCCGCCCGCCATTGATAGAACTCGTGCGTGCCGTGGCTGGCCTCGCCGATCAGCACGACGCGGGCGTCCGCGGCCCGGTCGAGCAGGATGTCCAGGTCTCCCGGGTCGCGCATCGGCCGCGCGATCGCCGCCACCTCGTCCCCGTAGCGATGCATGAAACCCGATTACCCACGGTAACCGGACCCATACGTCTGACTACTTAACGGGTAGGTCCAGATATGAACCGCCGGTGACGGTGACCGTGCCGGCGCCGTTGGCGTCGTAGTACAGCGGGTCGACGGTGTCGACCACCAGCGTCAGCGAGTGCCCGGCCGGCAGGTCGTAGTTGACCGCGGAGAGGCTGACGTCGGCCGATCGGCTCCCGGCCGTGCCGGTCAGCCAGGTCACCGGGTTGTGGGTGAGCAGCGCGGCGTTGCCGAGGCTGTCCAGGTCGTAGAGGTAGGCGACCACCGAGCCGTTGGCGGCGGTGCCGGTCAGGTTCACGTGCAGCTTCGGGATGCCGCGCACCTTCAAGGTGCTCGACGGCCGCTCGGCCGCCCAGACGCCGGCCCGGGCCCGGTCGACGAACGGCAGCCAGATCGTCGGCCGCAGCCCGGTGAACGCGGAGATCCCGTTGGTCAGCAGCACCACGCCGCCGTCGGCCACCGTGTCCAGGTCGTTCGGCAGGGTCTTCGACCAGCCGGAGCTGGGGCTGCCGCCGAGCAGGCCGGTGCCGTCGTACCAGCGGATCGCGCCCAGGCCGTACCGCTTGGTGCTGGTGGTCTGTTCGCCCCAGCTGTTCCAGGTCTCGGCGGCGGCGTTGTCCGGTTTGAGGTAGACCTTGCCGGGCGCGGTGCCGGTGCTGTCGCTCTTGAGGTAGCGGTCGAACCAGCCGCGGGTGCTGGTCCAGACGTCGTTGGGCAGGCCGGCCAGACCGGTGAGCTCGGCGATGGCGTGGTCGCCGGGGCGCAGCTCCAGGCGCTTCGGGGTGGTGAGCTTCGCGTAGAAGTCGGTGAGCTGGTTGGGCGGGAAGAATGTGTCGCCCCACGCGTTGGCGATCAGCACGGCCGGCCCGTTGGCGTTGATCCGGTCGAGGTAGGTAGCCGGCGACCGGACCTTGGCCCAGTCCATCACCTTGGCGATGTTGCGGTTGGCGTTGAAGTCGCTGAGCATCGTGGTGAGTTCGGCGCCCGGGTGCCCGACCAGCTGCGCGGCCAGGCTGAGCAGGCCGGCCGACTGCAGGTGCCGGGTCTGGTCGCTGTAGAGCGAGTAGTTCAGATCGGTCCAGCCGCTGAGCATGGCGACCGCGCGGATCCGCTTGTCGAAGGCGGCGCCGAGCAGGCTGATGCCGGCGCCGTAGGAGACGCCGGCGGTGCCGAGGCGGGCCGGGTCGGCGGGCGTGTTGGCCAGGGTCCAGTCGAGCACCTTGGACAGGTCGGCCAGGTCTTTCGGGCCGGCGGTGTCGATCTCGCCGCCGCTGGCCCACCAGCCGCGCGGGGTGTACGAGACCACGACGTACCCGTTCTCGGCCATGGCCTTGGCCTGGGCGACGTATTCCAGGTCGTTGAGGCCCCAGCTGGACGGGAAGACGACCGCGGGATAACTGCCGGCCGTGGCCGGGGTGGTCACGTTGGCCTTGAGGGTCACGCCGTCGCCGGGGATGTCGACGAACTTGGTGGTGGCCGCCTCGGCTGGAGCGGCACCGATCAGGACGGTCGCTGCCAGCACGACTGTGCTGAGGCAGGCGAGCAGGGACGAGCGCCGTGGCACCATGCGCACTCCTCGACGGGACGGACGGGCGCGACGGACCTGGGTGGCAGGGGCCGCCGCGCCCGGAGGCGAGAGTGGGAGCTGTGCCGGAGCGCTCCGGTGCCGGGAGCGTAAGAGCAGGTACCGAGAATTTGAACTTCATGACATTATCGTTACTGGCAAGTAACGTAGGTCACTTTACTGGTGAGTAACCGATGTCAAGCTGGGGGAGGTCGCGGTGCTCTACGGTGCACAGCCCACTCGCCGCCGGGACGCCCAACGCAACCGCACCGCCATCCTGCTGGCCGCCTGCGAGCTGATGTCCAGCGAGCAGCCGCGGGTCGGGATGCCGGAGATCGCCCGCCGGGCCGGGATCGGCCAGGCCACTCTCTACCGCCACTTCCCCGACCGGATGGCGCTCACCACCGCGGTCATCGGTTACCTCATCGACGGGCTCGAACGCTGCGTGGCGGCCGGGCGGGACCAACCGGCCACGTTCCGCGCCGCCCTCGACGCGATCCTGCACGCCCAGGTCACCATGCGGCCCCTGGTCGAGCTGGCCCGGCGGCTCGACGCGGCCACCCGCGGCCGCTTCCTGCGCCGGCTGGTCGGGGTGCTGGCCGAGCCTCTACGGTGGGCTCAGGCCACCGGTCAGGTGCGAGCAGACCTGGTGCCTGACGACCTGATCCTGTTGTTCGGTATGGTCGAGGGCGTCGTCGAGGGCGCACGCAACCACGCTGAGGCCGTGGCTGCCGCGGGTCGTTCCATCGACCTTGCACTCGACGGCGTGTTCCGGCCGGTTACGCCGCCTTCCGAGGCGCCACTGCGGATTGGTAAGCTCTGATGTTCGACGAACAGGTGGGATAGTCGATGAGCTCGCCCGATGCCATGGTGCCCGAATCTGAGGCGCCAGAGTCCGTGCTGCCCGTTTCTTCCGAAGCGGCGGCAACCCCTACTCCAGCGCCCGTCCCGCCTGCGCCTGATCCGGCCCCTGGGCCAGATCCTGCCGCTGAGCCCGATCCCGCGACTGCGCTCGACCCAGCCGCGGCCTCCGATCCAGCCGCTTCACCCTCTACTGACGCTGACGCTGACGCTGACGCTGACGCTGACGCTGCGCCTTCGGCCCCGGCCGATAACGACGCCGCTGAGGACGCCGCGCCCGATCCCGCCGCGCTTGCTCGCGAGCAGGCCTGGGCGTCGATCGAAAAGATCATGGAGGAGGACGGGGTCGTCAAGGGCCCCGTCACCGAGGCCGTCAAGGGCGGCCTCATCCTCGACATCGGCGTGCGCGGCTTCCTGCCCGCGTCGCTGGTGGAGATGCGCCGCGTCCGCGACCTCAGGCCCTACGTGGGTCGCGAGCTCGAGGCGAAGATCCTCGAACTGGACCGCACCCGCAACAACGTGGTCCTGTCCCGGCGCGCCTGGCTCGAGCAGCACCGCACCGAGGCTCGCAGCGGCCTGTTCGAACGGCTCGCCAAGGGCCAGGTCCGCAAGGGCGTCGTCTCATCGATCGTCAACTTCGGCGCGTTCGTCGACCTCGGCGGGGTCGACGGCCTCGTGCACGTGTCCGAGCTGTCCTGGCGGCACGTCGACCACCCGTCCGAGGTGGTGCGGGTCGGCCAGGAGGTCGAGGTCGAGGTTCTCGAGGTCAGCTCCGAGCGCAAGCGGGTCTCCCTGTCGCTGAAGGCGACCCAGGAGGACCCGTGGCGGCAGTTCGCCCGCCTGCACTCGATCGGCCAGATCGTGCCCGGGCGGATCACCAAGCTGGTGCCGTTCGGCGCGTTCGTCCAGGTCGACGCCGGCATCGAGGGTCTCGTGCACATCTCGGAGCTGGCCGTCGGCCACATCGAGTCGCCCGAGCAGGTCGTGCAGACCGGTGACGAGGTCTTTGCCAAGATCATCGACATCGATCTGGAGCGGCGCCGCATCTCGCTGTCGCTGCGCCAGGCCGCCGAGGCGTACCTCGAGGGCGACGAGAACTTCGACCCCACGTTGTACGGCATGGCCGCCACGTACGACAACGACGGCAACTACATCTACCCCGAGGGCTTCGACTCGGAGACGGGCGATTGGCTCGAGGGGTACGACGAGCAGCGCGACGCCTGGGAGCAGCAGTATTCGCAGGCTCGGGAGCGCTGGGAGGCGCACGGCCGTCAGGTGCTGGCCGGTCGCGAGGCCGGGCAGCCTTGAGGCCGGGCTACTGACGCTCGACGAACAGGGCGACCGTCTCCGGCAGCTGTGAATGTGCCGGGGACGGGAGCTCCGCCGGGTCGAACCAGCCGAGCTCGTCGAACTTGTGCGGCTCGCCCCGGGCTCGTCGCGGGCTGCCGCGGCACGCCGGGCGAGCAGGATGCGGCCGCCACCGTCGTGGCAGGACGAAGACGACGGAGACGGCAGGGCTACGACTCATGCCGATCAGCGTGGCAGATTGACCATGTGATTCAACGGATCAAAGCCTGCCTCAACGGCGGCCGGCCCTTCCCCGCCTCCCCTGCCGAGCTCGCGGCCGAGGCCGTCGCTGCGGTGGCGGCCGGCGCCGAGGCGCTGCACGTGCACCCGCGCGACGCCGCCGGCAAGGAATCCCTCGCCGCCGCGGACATCGGCGCGGCGCTGATCGCGATTCGCGAGGCCGTCCCGGGCGTCCGGGTGGGGGTCTCCACCGGACTGTGGATCAGCGGCGGCGACGTGCGCCGCCGGGCCGGGCTGATCGCCGGTTGGCGCGAGCTGCCCGACTTCGCGTCGGTCAACGCCGGCGAGGAGGGCTTCGCCGATCTGGTACGCCTTCTCGCGTCCCAGGGAGTCGGCGTCGAGGCCGGCGTGTGGCGCCCGGAGGAAGCCGGCGCGGTGCTCCGGCAGCCCCTCGAACGCGTGCTGATCGAGGTGATCGACACCCCGGCCGCCGCGGCGGTCCCGGCGGCCGACGCGATCCTGGCCCGCCTCGACGAGGTGGGTTACCGCGGCGAACGGCTCCTGCACGGCGAGGAGGACGCGTGCTGGCCGCTGATCGAGCACGCCGGCCGGCTCGGTCTGCCCACCCGCGTCGGCCTCGAGGACACCCTGACCCTGCCCGGCGGCGCCCCGGCCGAGGGCAACGCCGCCCTGGTCACCCACGCGTTGCGACTCTGGGGTGGCTGAGACCCGCCGCCTGGTCGCCGACCTCGGCGGCGTGGCGTTCCACTTCGACCACGCCCACCGCCTGGCCCGGCTCGCCGCGCGGTGCGGCCTTCCGGCGGAACGCATCGACGCGCTGCTGTGGAAGTCCGGCTTCAGCGCCGCCTGCGACGAAGGCCGCTACGGGTCGGCCGCGGAGATGCGGGCCGCGATCCGCGCGATTCTCGACTTCCCGGGCCGCGACGCCGACCTCGACGACGACTGGTGCAGCGCCTTCCGCCCGGACCGGGCGGTCATCGCGCTGCTCGGCGACGCGGCCCTGTTCACCAACAACGGGCCGCTGGAGGAGGAGGCACTCCCCCGGCTCCACCCGGCGGCCTTCGAACGGTTCGAGCCGCTGTTCTTCAGCTACCGCCTCGGCTGCCGCAAGCCCGACCCGGCCGCCTTCGCCGCGATGTCCGCCCGCCTCGGCTCGCCCCCGATCGTCTTCGTGGACGACAGCGCGGCGAACGTGACCGCGGCAAAGACCGCCGGATGGCACGCCGTGCGGTACCTCGGCCTGGCCGGGCTGCGGCGCGACCTTCAGGAAGCCGGGTTCGCCCGGTAGCCGGAAAACCGGTGGAAGGCGCGGCGGTGCCTGGCTAGCGTGCTGCGCAACCACGTTGTCCAGGTCAGGACGTGCCGTTGTACACCCTGTGAGACCTCCCGACTGCTGATTCAGCGCGTCGCGCCGTTTGCGCCGCGCTTCTTTTCGCTGCGGAATTTCTCACTGGAATCGGTGTATCTCTGTGCTCAAAAACTGGGTGGTCATGCCTGTCTGCCTGCCGCTCGTTCGCCGACGCTGCCATGCGTGCGGTGCCGGGCGGTTCCGGGCGAGCGGCAAATTTCGCATCAACGCCAACCACAAACTGCTCGATGTCTGGCTCCTCGCGCTCTGCACCGCCTGCGGGGACACCGTGAAGATCACGGTCATGGAGCGGGTCAACGTGCGCTCCGTGCCGCCCGACCTGCTCGACCGGCTGCACCACAACGACCTGGGACTGGTGGCTTCGCTGCTCCAGGATCCGATCGTGCAGCGCCGCAATCGGATCGCCCTCGACTGGGACGGGGCCTGGCGGCTCGACACCGGCGGACGGGAGCATCTGGACTGCGAGGTGATCGACATCGCGGTCCGGTTCGCGGCGCGGATCCCGGTCCGGCCGGTGCGCCTGATCGCCGACGGTTACGGTCTCTCCCGGGCCGAGGTCGATCAGCTGATCGTGGCCGGGAAGCTCGTCTCGGCAATTCGGTTGGCCGGCAAGGTCTCCGGCGATTTCACCTTCACGCTGAAGCGCTGAGCACTTAGGCGCTCGGGCGCTCGGGCGCTCGGGCGCCCGAGCGCTGAACCATCCTCGGGCCGGCTCGGCATGCTCGCCGGACCGGCCCGAGGCGTGGCCGACCGGAGGAGGCGGCGCGGGGCTTGCGCTGCCAAGATCATCGGTCATGGAGCTGGACGAGTTCTGGGAGCTGATCGGCTCTCGGCGCACCGACGACGACTTCGCGGCGCTCACCGACCGCCTCGCCGAGCGCGACGCCGCGACGATCACGGCGTTCGAGGACCGGCTGACCGAGCTTCTGTACGCGCTGGACACCCCGCCGCACGCCAAGGCGGCCCGGGCGCGCGGCGACTGGTTCCTGTACGTGCGCTGCGCCGCGGTCGCTGCCGGGCGCGACACCTACGAGCTGGTTCTGGAGGAGCCGGCCAAGCTGCGGCGTTTCGCCCGCCGGGAGGCGGAGCTGCTGCTCCCGGTGGCCTCGACCGCGTATGAACGCAGCACCGGCCGGCCCTGGGACCACGAAACGGTGCTCAGCTACGAATCCGGCAGCAACACCGAGGCGTGGCACGGGTTCCCGTCGCTCCCGCAGGCCGCTCCGGCTGAGCCGGTCAGCTGGCTGACGACGCAGACGTCGAACCGGTACGTCGCCCGCCTCGCCTACGTGATCGGTGAGGACCCGGCGTGGGGCGCCTGGTGGTCGGCGACGGGCATCGCGCACTGCGAGCTGCAACTGGCGGCGGACGGCCTCGACGCCGTCCTCGTCGAACCTGATCTGGTCACGGCCCGGGCGTCGGCGGCCGCCGACAGCGCGCCGGAAGCGGCCACGGTGGTCAGCGCACTCTTCGGCGCCGTCCGGGATCGACTGGAGCTGCCCGAGCCGCCACCGGCGCCGGACCTCTCCGGCGATCCGTTCGGCCAGCTCGACGCATGGACGGCGGACGGCGAGCCGATCGGACTGCTGCGGGCCCTCCGACTCATCTGGCAAACGCGCCGCGCCGCCCGGCGGGCCTGACGCTCCCCGGGGGCGTCCCGAGCCGGTGGCCGGCCGGTGGGCACCCGAGCTGGTGGCGGCCGGCGGGTCCGACGCTCACGGGCGCGTCCCGAGCTGGTGACGGCCGGCGGGTCTGATGCTCACGGGCGCGTGCGGCGCTGGTGGCGGCCGGGGGTGGTGCCGATGATTGCGGTGAAGGCGGCGATGAAGCTGCTCGGGTTGGACCAGCCGCAGGCGTGCGCGACGTGGGTCGTGTCGTGGCCCTCGGCGAGCAGGACCAGCGCGTGGCAGATGCGCAGCTGGGTGCGCCATTCGTAGAACGTCATGCCGAGCTCGTCGCGGAACAGGCGGCTCAGGGTGCGGGCGCCCGCCCCGACCCGCGGGCCGAGCGCGGACAGCGGGCTGTTGTCGGCCGGGTTGTCGGCCAGAATCCGGGCCACGCCCCGCAATCGGTCGTCGCGCGGCTCGGGCAACCGGGTGGGCTGCTCGGGCGCCTCGCGGAGCTCGTCGACCAGGACCCGGTGCAGGCGGGCGCGGACCCCGCGCTCCAACTCGCGCGGGCCGGTCAGGGTGAGCAGCACCTCGCGGACGAGCCCGGAGGCGAGCAGTACCGCCGGGCGGGTGGGCGCGAGCCGGGCCAGCGACGGCGGCAGGAAGACGATCCGCATGTCGGTGTCGCCGTGCGCGCGGTGATGGTGGGTGGAGCGGGCCGGGATCCAGGCGACCCGGTTGGCCGGGACGATCGAGGTGCCGTGCTCGGAATGGATCGACAGGACGCCGGCCGCCGCGTACACCAGATGGCCGCGGGGATGGGAATGGGCCGCGCTGGTCCCGCCGGACGGCCAGAGGTGCACGCCGCCGGACGGCCAGATCCGGGATTGGCGCGCTACGGGCATAGCTTGGCATTTTACCGGTGGGCGGCCGGGCGCTCCCGGAACGACAGTTCGGGCCATGACGACGATGCGAGCGACGGTCTGCGTACGCGCCGGTGGGCCTGAGGTTCTGGAAATTCACGAGCGGCCGGTGCCGGTGGCGCGGGACGGCTGGAGCCTGGTGCGGGTGATGGGCGCCGGCCTCAACCGGTCGGAGCTGCGCACCCGGCAGGGACATTCGCCGGGCGTACGGTTCCCGCGGGTGCTGGGCATCGAATGCGTGGGCGTCGTCGCCGACTCGACCGATCCCGCGATGCCGGCCGGCACGACCGTCGCGGCGGTGATGGGCGAGATGGGGCGGCAGTTCGACGGCGGCTACGCCGAGTACGCGCTACTGCCGGACACCCTGCTCATGCCGGTGACCAGCACGCTGCCGTGGGAGGTGCTGGCCGCGCTGCCGGAGACGTACCTGACCGCGCAGGGCGCCCTGGACGCGCTGGGGATCCGGCCGGGCGCCCGGCTGCTGATCCGCGGGGGCACGTCGTCGGTGGGCATGGCCGCCGCGACGATCGCGCACGGCCACGGCGCCGAGGTCGCGGCCACCACCCGCCGGCCGGAGAAGGCGGCCGCGCTCGCCGGCGCCGGCGTCGACCACGTGCTCCTGGACGACCGCATGCCGTGGCCGGCCGGCCCGAGCCACATCCTGGACCTGGTCGGGGCGGACACGGTCGCCGACTCGCTGCGCCGGGTCGAGCGGGGCGGGACCGTCTGCGTGGCCGGCTCGCTGAGCGGCTGGCTGTTCCCGGACTTCGAGCCGATCGCGATGATCCCCTCCGGGACCCGGCTCACCGCCTTCCACAGCGACGACGCCCGGGGCAGCGCGGGCGCGGCCACCCTCCAGCGGATCATCCGCAACGTCGAGGCCGGCGTCTACCGCCCGAACATCGACCGGGTCGTCGGGCTGGACGGCATCGCCGCCGCCCACCGGCACATGGAGAACAACGAGGCCACCGGCAAGGTGGTCATGCTGCCTCAGCCGGCGGACGGATCCCGGAACGCTCGGGCAGAGGTAGCGGTCAGGTTGCCGCCTGGTTGAAGGCGGCCAAGGCGTGGAACGCCTGCTTAGGCTCCCACGGCATGTCCGGGAAGGTGGTGCCATGACGGCCCGGACGCAATGTGCGCACGATGGACAAGGCTGTTGCGTCGATGTCGTGCCGCGGATCCTCGTCGTAGGGCGCCAGCGGGAAACTGAAGCTCATCACGAAGGCGCCGGCCATCCCACGGCGATCAAGGTCGCTCAGTTGGTCGATGAGCAGCCGTGCCTGCGCCGCCTCGTCGCGAGGGTGGACCGCTCGTACCCGCGGCCTGATGAACCTACCGACCCGGGGCAGCCGGGCGCCGGCAAAACTCAGCGGCGTCACGTTGAGGGTGCTGAGGAATTCCGGGTTGTCGGCGTCCTGGCAGGCGGCGAATCCGAGTTCGGTCACCACGACCGGCTTCCCGGTCGCGAGGAGACGGTCGAGCACGAACGCGTAACCACGCTCGGTGCCAGGGTTGCGGTAGTGGTTGACGCCGACGATGTCGAACAGCGTCCAATCCGGGTCCTCGAACGGCAGCGCACAGTAGGACAGCCGGCCGTGGTACGACCGGCGCACCACAGCGACCGCGTCGGCGAGGAACGCCCGCAGGGGCGGCGTGTGCCGGCGTTCCCGCAGTATCGACCTCAACTGCGGGGTGCGGGTCCGGCGATGGTGAGTGCGTCCCGGCACGATGCCGCGCATGAAGAAGGTCAGCTCGTTGCCGATCGAGAGCGTGACCCGATCCGGCGCCTGCCGGTGCAGCCGCTCGGCCACCGACGCGGCCGCCTCGAGATAGTCCAGTGTGCGCGGTGGTGTGGCATTCCACAGCTCCGGGCAGATCCACACATCGAGGCCGAGGTCGAGAGCGCATGCGCCGGCGAAGGCCAGCCTCTCGGGATCCCGTGCGCACAGGCGCACCGCCGTGGCGTGGAGATCACCGCGGATGATCTCCAGCTCTCGCCGCACCAGCTCAGGCGCAAAGTCGGGCCGCCAGTTGGGCGACCACGCACCCATGGCCCGGCCCACGTCGTAGATCACTCCGGGCCAGCGCATCGAACCTCCGAATGGTGGTGCGAAGCCGGTCGGGCGCGCAGACGGATGCGCGGCGGTGGCTCCGCTCGCTGACTAGCATGGCGGTCATGGCCGGGGACTGGTTTGCCGACGCGGTGATGTACGAGATCTATCCGCAGTCGTTCGCCGACTCGAACGGGGACGGAGTCGGGGATCTTCGTGGGGTGATCGATCGGCTCGACCACATCGCGTCGCTCGGGGTCGACGTCATCTGGTTCAACCCGTGCTTCGCGTCGCCGTTCGTGGACGCCGGTTACGACGTGTCGGATTATCTGTCGATCGCGCCCCGCTACGGCACCAACGACGACCTGGTGGAGCTGGTCGGCAAGGCCGGCGAGCGCGGCATCCGCATCATGCTCGACCTGGTCGCGGGGCACACCTCGATCGAGCACCCCTGGTTCCGGAAGGAGCTGGCGGCGGACGGGCCCGATCCCGAGGGCGACCGCTACATCTGGTGCGAGCGGTTGCCGGAGAGCGCCTGGGCGCGGGACATTCCGGGCACACCGGCCTGGGTCGAGTCGCCGGGGCCTCGGCCGGGTTATTACCTGAAGAACTTCTACGACGAGCAGCCCGCGCTGAACTTCGGGTGGGTCGCGCGGGACGGCCGCGACGAGCCGTGGCGGGATGCGGTCGACGCCCCGGGGCCGTTGCGCAACCGGCAGGCGCTCAAGGACATCATCGGGTTCTGGCTGGCCAAGGGCGTCGCCGGGTTCCGGGTCGACATGGCGTTCTCACTGGTCAAGGACGAGTTGTGGGACGAGGGCCTGGGTCAGACCGTGGCGATCTGGCGGGAGATCCGGGAATGGCTGGATACGGCGTACCCGCAAGCGGTTTTGATCCCGGAAGGCAATGAGCCACGGGTGGGTGGGCCGTTCGCGTTCGACGCCGATTTCTTCCTGGTGATCAAGGAGGCGCACGCGAGCCTGTTCGACAATCACGCGGCCGGGATCCTGCCGTTCCAGGCCCCGCGGGAGCCGTTCTTCGACGCCGAGGGCAAGGGCAGCACGCGGCCGTTCCTCGACGCGTGGGCGGACGCCCGGGCGGCCGATCCGGCGAGGCCGATCGTGCTGGCCACCGCCGACCACGACTTCGACCGGCTGCGGGTCGGCTCGCGCACGCCGGAGCAGTTGCGGGCGGCGCTGGTGTTCCTGTTCACCTGGGGCAGCGTGCCGTGTCTCTACTACGGCGACGAGATCGGCATGCGCTATCTGCCGGACCTGCCGAACGTGGAGGGGGCGGTCTGCAATCCGCTCTACAACCGGGCCGGATGCCGTACGCCGATGCAGTGGGACGACGGCCCGAACGCGGGTTTCTCCACCGCCTCCGCGGAGAAGCTCTACCTGCCGATCGACCCGGATCCGCAGCGCCCGACCGTGGCCGCGCAGGAGAACGATCCGGGGTCCACGCTGAACTTCGTCCGCGAACTCATCCGGATCCGCAAGGACAACCCGGCGTTGCAGACCCGGGCCTCGATCGAGGTGATCAGCGAGGGCTATCCGTTCGCGTACGTCCGCGGTGGAACCCACCTGGTGGTGGTCAACCCCCGCCGCGACGCCGCCGAGCTCACCGTCCCGCCGGCTACCCCGATCAGCGCCGACGGAATCACCCCGATCCCGGGTGGACTGCGGGTGGCGGGTTCCGGTTACGGGATTCTCGCTATCGACGGCGCAGGTGGTGGCGCAGGTCGCGGGTCTCGCCGGTGACCGGGCGGGCGGCCAGGATGCACGTGTCGTCGTCCGGGTTGGTCTGCTGGAGCCGGGCCAGCAGCTGAGCGAGAGGCTGCTGCGGGGAGGCGTGCACCGCCTCGTCGACCGTGCGGATGACCTGGGCGAGGCCGTCGTCGGGGCCGCGGTGCCGGTGCTCGACCAGGCCGTCGGTGTAGAGCAGCAGCACGTCGCCGATGCGGAACGACAGCCGGGACGTCGGGTAGACCGCGTCGTCGACGACGCCCAGGATCGGGCCGGGCGGGCGCTCCAGCGGCATCGTGCGGCCGCCGCGGCTCAACAGCGGCGGCGGGTGGCCGGCCTGGGCCCAGGTGATCTCGCCGGCCTCCGGGTCGAACCGGGCGACGACGGCGGTGGCCGACAGCTCCGGGTTCTCCCGCTCCAGCTCGCAGGTCAGCCGGTTGAGGTGTCCGAGCAGGACGCCGGGGTCGCCGGTGGTGACCGCCAGGGCACGCAGCGCATGGCGCAGCTGGGCCATCGTGGTCGCCGCCTGGGTGCCGTGCCCGGCCACGTCGCCGACGGCCAGCAGCACCGAGCCGTCGCGCAGGCGGGTCGCTTGGTACCAGTCGCCGCCGACGAAGCTCTCCTGGCCGGCCGGCAGGTAGCGCACCGCGACCTTGAGGCCGGGGAGCTCGATCGGCTCCTCCGGGATCGGCAGGATGATCCGCTGCAGGTGGCCGGCCAGCCGGTGCTCGGCCGTCAGCTGCTGCTCGACCTCGGCGATGCGGCGGGTGTCGTAGTCGCGGTCGGTGACGTCCTGAACGATCGCGTAGACCCGCACCGGGCGGCCGGCACCGTCGCGGACCGCGTCGGCGACCGTCCGCAACTGCTTGATCCGACCGTTGACGCTGACCCGGACGGTGGTGTCCACGCCCAGCCCCACCAGACCGGACCGGATCCGGGCGGCGTCGCCCGGCTCGGTCAGCGCGTCGGTCTCGGCCCCGGACAGCGGGCCGAGGTGCGGCTCGCGCTCGTAGATCCGGTACATGTTCTCCGACCAGAAGACCTCGCCGGTGGCCAGGTCCCACTCGCCCCAGCCGAGGTTGCCGAACCGGTCCAGCTCGTCCAGCTTGGACCACTGCAGCAGCAGACCGTGACCGAGCCGTTGCGCACGGACCGTGTAGTGGCCGTCGCCGTACCGGAACGGGCCCACCGCGGCGGGGCAGCCGGAGTCGAGAACGTCCTGGTAGACGTCCCAGCCGGAGGGGAACTGGCCGCTGGCGCGCTGGCCGATCAGCTGCCGGCCGCGCTGACCGTCCGGTGTGGCGGCGCCGGGGCTCGCGGCCTGCCAGATCAGGTCGAGGATGCGGCCGGAGCGGTCCCGCTCGGCGGAGAGATAACCGCACATGCCGGGCGTGTTGTCGAGGACCCGCTGCACCAGGGAGACCCAGGGCGCGGAGCGGCGGGCCCGCGACGGACGGGCCGGATCGGTGAGGGCGGCCGCGACCATCTGCGGCACCGAGGCGTGCCGGCCGGGCGCGCCGACCTTGACGTCGAGCACCCGGATCACGCCCGCCGCCACCTCGGCGACCTCGCGGCGCTGATCGGTGGCCATCGTCTCGAGGTGGTGGTAGGCCTCGTCGAGGTGGCAACGGGCCCGGCCCGCGAGCAGACCCACCGCACGCTCGATCAGAGCGTCGGCCGGTGTGCTCAAAGCCTGGTTCACGCCGCGCCCTCCGAGACCGTCGACCAAATCGATACGGCCTCATTGGTACTTCGGCGAACGTCCCATCGTCATCGGCCGTTCATCCGGACCCCATGCGACCTGCGGTGCAACTCTGCTCGCAGATCACCCGAAAGGGACTCAGATCTCGAAAAGCTCGCGCATCGCCTCGGTGAGTCGCACCAGGCTCGATCCGGTGACCATGCCGAGGCGTTCGGCGCCGATCTCGGCGGGCAGGCGGCGCATCCGGTTGACCACGACCACGCCGGTGATCGGGTCCTGCTCGCTCAACGGCACGGCGTACGGTGGGAGTTCGGTGGCGCCGCGCTGCCGGACGATGGGCGCGCAGAAGGGCGACGCGTTCTTGCGCTCGTTGTAACTGTCGGCGGACAGCACGAGCACGCGGTAACGGAGGTCGGTGCGACTACCGATGGTCCAGATCTCGCCGCGCCGCATTCAGCGCATCCCGGGCACGGCTGGCGATGACATGCGGACGAGGGTACAGCCGTTGAGATCTTCCGGCGCAGCTCGCCCCCGGCGCGCCATCAAGATGCCGTCAACCTCTGGGATCGAACCAAGATCGGGTCATTCCCGTAGGTAAGAATGAGGGCGTTGCAAGCAGCTAGGGAAGGACGTCAATAATGTCGGAGAAGGCACAGATCGGGGTCACCGGTCTGGCGGTGATGGGGCGCAACCTGGCGCGCAACTTCGCCCGGCACGGGCACACGGTCGCGCTGCACAACCGGTCCTACGGCCGCACCAAGGAGCTCGTCGAGGAGTTCGGCCACGAGGGGAAGTTCATCCCGTCGGAGAGCGCCGCGGACTTCGTGGCCAGCCTGGAACGCCCCCGCCGGGTTGTCATCATGGTCAAGGCGGGTGGCCCGACCGACGCGGTGATCGACGAATTCGCGCCGCTGCTCGAGCCGGGCGACATGCTGATCGACGCGGGCAACGCGCACTACCTGGACACCCGGCGGCGTGAGGCGGCGCTGAAGGAGAAGGGCCTGCACTTCGTGGGCGCCGGCGTCTCGGGTGGCGAGGAGGGCGCGCTGCACGGTCCGAGCATCATGCCGGGCGGCCCCAAGGAGTCGTACGACGCGCTGGGCCCGCTGCTGGAGGACATCGCGGCGAAGGTGGACGGCGAGCCGTGCTGCGTGCACGTCGGCCCGGACGGCGCCGGTCACTTCGTGAAAATGGTGCACAACGGCATCGAGTACGCCGACATGCAGCTCATCGCCGAGGCATACGACCTGCTCCGCCAGGTGGGGGGCTCGTCGCCCGCGGAGATCGCCGGGATCTTCCAGGGCTGGAACGAGGGCCGCCTCGGGTCCTACCTGATCGAGATCACCGCCGAGGTGCTCAAGCAGGTCGACGCCGAGAGCGGCAAGCCGTTCGTCGACATCGTGCTCGACCAGGCCGAGCAGAAGGGCACCGGCCGCTGGACCGTACAGGCGGCGCTGGATCTGGGTGTGCCGGTCAGTGGCATCGCCGAGTCGGTGTTCGCCCGCGCGCTGTCGGGCGGCGCGGACGTGCGCAAGGCGGCGGCCGACGCTGCTCTGCCGGGCCCGGCGGCGCAGCAGACGCATGGCGGCGATCTTCAGGCCGACGTCGAGCAGGCGCTGTTCGCCTCCAAGATCGTGGCGTACGCGCAGGGCTTCCAGCAGATCCAGGCGGCCTCCGCGGAATATGACTGGGAGATCGACCCGGGCGCGATGGCGAAGATCTGGCGGGCCGGCTGCATCATCCGCGCCAAGTTCCTCGACTACATCAAGCAGGCGTACGACAAGCAGCCGCAGCTCGCGACACTGCTGGTCGACGACTACTTCCTGGACGCCGTGAGCGGCGCGCAGGACGCCTGGCGGCGGGTCGTGGCGACGGCGGCGCAGCAGGGCATCCCGGCGCCGGGCTTCGCGTCCGCCCTGGCCTACTACGACGGTCTGCGGGCCAAGCGCCTGCCGGCCGCCCTGATCCAGGGCCAGCGCGACTTCTTCGGCGCGCACACGTACCACCGCATCGACAAGGACGGCTCGTTCCACACGCTGTGGGCGACCGACGACCGCAAGGAAGTTGACGCTTAGTTCTTCACCGGGACGGGGTCGGCGGCCATCAGGGCGCCGGCCTCGTCCGCGGGCAGCGGCTTCGCCATGTAGAAGCCCTGGCCCAGGCGGTAACCCATGTCGCGCAGGCGCTCCAGTTGCGCCTCGCTCTCGATGCCCTCGGCCACCGCCGACAGCTGGAGATACTCGGCCAGCTGGGCCACCGCCGCGGCCACCGCGAGGCGGCCGCGGTCCTCGCCGTCGGCGATGCCGTCGACGAACGACTTGTCGAGCTTCAGGACGTCGACCGGGAAGGCGCGGAGCAGCGACAGCGACGACTGGCCGGTGCCGAAGTCGTCCAGCGCGAGCCGGATGCCCATCTCGTGCAGCGCCTGCAGCGTCTCGCGCACCTGCCTGCCGTCGGCCACCGACGACTCGGTGATCTCGATGACCAGGTTGCCCGGCAGCAGGCCGTACTCGGACAGCACCGCCGCGACCTCGTCGACGAACCCCGGCTCGCGCAGTTGCCGGACGGCGACGTTCACGTTGATCGCCTTGATCGCGCCGGTTCCATGAGCGATCTTCCACTCGGCCAGCTGGCGGCACGCCTCGCGCAGCACCCACGAACCGAGCGGCACGATCAGCCCGGAGCGCTCGGCGACCGGGATGAAGTCGCCGGGCGACACCAGCCCGCGGACCGGGTGCTTCCAGCGCACCAGGGCCTCGGCGCCGTGCAGCCGGCCGGTCACGATGTCGAAGACCGGTTGGTAGAGCAGGAACAGCTCGTTGCGGATGATCGCGTTGTGCAGCTCGCTGCCGAGCCGGGCGTGGTTGACGACCTCCTGGCGCATCCGGGGCTCGAACCGCACCCAGGCCGCCTTGCCGCCCTCCTTGGCCGCGTACATCGCGATGTCGGCGTTGCGCAGCACCTCGTCGGCGCTGTCGCCGGCGCCGGCGACAGCGACGCCGATGCTGGCGTGGGCCAGCAGGCGCTCCTCGCCGACCCGGAACGGCTCGGCCAGGGCCAGCTGGATGCGGGCGGCGGCGTCCTCGGCGACCGCGACGTCATCGGCGTCGAGCAGCACGGCGAACTCGTCGCCGCCGAGGCGTGCGGGCAGGTCGTTGCCGGACGAGGAGACCGAGCTGTGGTTCCGGAGCCGCTGGGCGACCTGGTAGAGCAACTGGTCGCCGAGGGCCGGGCCCATCGTGTCGTTGATCATCTTGAAGTCGTCGATGTCGATCATCAGCACGGTGACCGCGCGGTGGGCGGCGAGCCGCTCCTCGAGGGCGGCGCCGAACCGGGTGCGGTTGGCCAGCCCGGTCAGCGGGTCGGTCATGGCCAGCCGCTCCAGCTCGGCCTGCTGGGTGCGCAGCCCGGCCAGGAGCTGCTTGTTCTCGCGCAGGCCGAGCAGTTGGCGGGCGACCACGCAGACGACGATCAGCACCGCGCCGATGATCACGGCGCGCTCGCGGTCGTTCATCTCCCGCGACGAGACCGTGATGACCAGGGCGGCCGTGGTGACCACCGCGAGCATCGGGATCAGGCCCCACATCGTGCGGTGCCGCTTCGCGGTCTCGGCCGGCGGGTGGGCCAGCACGTGCTGCTGCCGCCAGGCGGCCGCGGTGAACGAGAGGGCGACCAGCGGGCCGGTGAGCACCGACATGGCCAGCCGCGGTCCGGCCGAGCCGGCGATCAGCATCACCGCAATGGCGGCGCCGACGATCGGGGCGCCGGAGAGCAGGCGCAGCGCGAGGGAGTCGACCGGCGCGTGCGGGGTCACCGCGGCCTTGCCGACGATGGCCAGGGCGAGCAGGCCGAGCACGCCGACGGTGCCGGCGGCGATGCGGGTGTCCAGGTCGGTGCCGGCGGTGGCGTAGCTGAGCACCACGTACCAGTAGATCAGGGTGCCGGCCACGGCCACCGTGACCAGGTCGAGCAGGGTGCGGGCCCAGCCGAGCACGGTCGGGTCGCCGAGCGGCAGCCGGGCCATCGCGGCGACCACCCAGACGATGCCGAGCACGTTGGGGGCGGCCGCGACCAGGGACAGGCCGGCGTTGTTCTGCGACAGCGACAGCGAGACGCAGGAACCGATGAGCAGCAGCACCGCGGCATGCGACAGCGCCCGCCAGAACGCCCGGACCGGCCGGGTCACCATGATGCTGGAGCCGATCTTCCAGCAGCCGTAGACCGCCGCGACCAGGGCGACCGGGCCGCCGATGTAGCCGGCCAGCACACTGGTTCCGGTGTGCACCGCCAGCCACACGCACACGCCGACCACCATGGAGCCCGCTACGAGCAGCGGAACGAGCCCGGCGGTCGCGCGGCGCTCGGTGTTCGCGGTCATGCGCTCCCCTGGTCAGATATGCCTGTGCGGCATACCTGTCGGCTACCAGGCCGGAGAGCTGAGAAGATCAGCCTTTCAGTGCGGCGGAGACCACCCCTCGCGCCTCCTCCTGGATGCGCGCGAGGTGCTCCGGGCCCTGGAACGACTCGGCGTAGATCTTGTAGACGTCTTCCGTGCCGGACGGCCGGGCCGCGAACCAGCCGCTGGCCGTGACCACCTTGAGGCCGCCGATCGCGGCGCCGTTGCCGGGGGCGGTGGTCAGCACGTCGGTGATCGGCTCGCCGGCCAGGGACTTCGCGCTGACCTGGGCCGGCGACAGTGCGGCCAGGATCGCCTTCTCCTCCCGCGAGGCCGGCGCGTCGATCCGGGCGTAGGCCGGCTCGCCGAACTTCGCCACCAGGTCGCGGTAGTGGGCGGAGGGGGTGCGGCCGGTGACCGCGATGATCTCCGAGGCCAGCAGGTCGAGGATGATGCCGTCCTTGTCGGTGCTCCACGGCGAGCCGTCACGCCGCAGGAACGACGCTCCGGCGCTCTCCTCGCCGCCGAAGCCGATCTCACCGGACAGCAGGCCGGACACGAACCACTTGAACCCCACCGGCACCTCGTCGAGGTGCCGGCCCAGGTCGCCGGCCACCCGGTCGATCATCGACGAGGAGACCAGGGTCTTGCCGATGGCGGCGCCGCCGGGCCAGCCGGGGCGGTGCGCGAACAGGTAGGAGATCGCGACGGCCAGGTAGTGGTTCGGGTTCATCAGCCCGGCGTCGGGCGTCACGATGCCGTGCCGGTCGGCGTCCGCATCATTGCCGGTGGCCAGCTGGAACCGGTCCTTCTGGGAGATCAACGACGCCATCGCGTACGGCGAGGAGCAGTCCATCCGGATCTTGCCGTCCCAGTCCAGCGTCATGAAGCCGAACGCCGGGTCGACGTGCGGGTTCACCACGGTCAGGTCCAGGCCGTACCGTTCGCCGATCGCGCCCCAGTAGGCGACGCTGGCCCCGCCGAGCGGGTCGGCGCCGATCCGCACCCCGGCGTCCCGGATCGCGTCGAGGTCGATCACGCCGGGCAGATCCGACACGTACTCGTCGAGGAAGTCGTAGCCGGTGACCTGGGCCGAGCCGCGGGCCCGGGTCGCCGGAACCCGGCGGACCTCCTTGAGGCCGGCCGCGATGAGCGCGTTGGCGCGGTCCTGGATCCAGCGGGTGGCGTCGGTGTCGGCCGGGCCGCCGTTGGGCGGGTTGTACTTGAAGCCGCCGTCGGCGGGCGGGTTGTGCGAGGGGGTGACCACCACCCCGTCGGCCAGGCCGGACGTGCGGTCGCGGTTGTGCGCAAGGATCGCCCGGGAGACGGCCGGCGTCGGGGTGTAGCCGTCCCGGCTGTCGATCAGTGTGGTCACGTCGTTGGCGGCGAACACCTCGAGCGCGGTGATCATCGCGGGTTCGCTCAGCGCGTGCGTGTCGCGGCCCAGGAACAGCGGCCCGTCGGTGCCCTGCGCCCGGCGGTATTCGACGATCGCCTGGCTGGTCGCGGCGATGTGGTCCTCGTTGAACGCCGTCTTCAGCGACGACCCGCGGTGCCCGGACGTGCCGAACGCGACCCGTTCGCCGACCACCGCCGGGTCGGGATGCTCCGTGTAATAGCGGGAGACCACCCTCGGCACGTCGATGAGGTCCCTGGCTTCGGCGGGCGTTCCGGCGCGGGGATCAACGGACATGGCGGCCTCCTTCGGTACAGGTAACCTGCCTGGAGCCTAGTCATACCGGGTTGAACTTTTCCCTGCCGGTATCCGAACTACCAGACGTGACGAGAGGGGCGATGTGACGAGAGCGGCGCGACTGCTGGTGGCCGTGCTGATCGCCCTGGGCCCTCTTCTGATACCCGCGAGTCCTGCCTTTGCACACGCCGCGCTGATCGGGTCGGTTCCGGCGCCCGGCAGCGTCATCGGCGCCTCCCCCACCGAGATCGTGGTCACCTTCAGCGAGTCGGTCACCCCGGTGGCCGGCCGGGTGCAGGTGCTCGACCCGGACGGCAAGCGCATCTCCGGCACACCCACCGCCGCCGGGGCGACGCTGCGGATCCCGGTGCGCCGGGCCGGCCAGCCGCTCGGCACCTATCTGGTCAGCTATCGGGTCATCTCGGCCGACAGCCATCCGGTCGGCGGCGCGATCACCTTCTCGGTCGGCGCGCCCTCGGCCCGGCCGCCCGAGGCCGGCGAGGCCGGCACCCATCGATCGGTCACCCTGGCGACGCCGGTCACGCGCTTTCTTGGGTACGCCGGTCTCACACTCGCCGTGGGACCCGCGTTGTTCCTCGCGTTCCTCTGGCCCCGCCGCCGCTCGCGCTCCGGGGCGATCCGCACCGTCTACGCCGGTCTCGGCCTCGTCGCGGCAGCCACCCTGGGCTCGCTGTGGGTGCAGGCCCCGGCCAGCAGCGGCGCGGCCCTGTGGGACGTGTCCCCGACCGAACTCGGTCCGGTGCTCACCAGCTCCTACGGCCTCACCCTGCTCGCCCGGCTCGCCGTCCTGGTGATCGCGGGGGCGCTACTGCCGGCGGTTCTGCGGGGCACGTCATCGCGTACCCGAGGCCTGGTCCTTCTCGGGGTCGGTCTTGGTGGCCTCGTCACCTGGCCGCTGACCGGGCACGCCGCCGCCTCTCCCCTGCCGGCCGCGATCGTCGCCTCCGACGTCGTGCACCTGGCGGCCATGGCGGTCTGGCTCGGCGGCCTGATCACGCTCACCGTCTTCCTGCTGCGCCGCACCGACCCGCGGGTGCTCGGCGTGCTGCTGCCGGTCTGGTCCCGCTGGGCCGCGCTGGCCGTGGTGTGGCTGGTCGCCGGCGGTGTCGTGCAGGCGGTCGTGCAGGTCGGCACGGTGCGGGCGCTGTGGGAGACCGACTACGGCCGGCTGCTGCTGGCCAAGGTGGGCGTGCTGGCGGCGACGCTGACCGCCGCCGCCTACGCCCGGCGGCTCGTCAACCGCCGCCAGGTGCCCGCCGGCGGAGCGGCCCGGATGCGGCGCACGGTCGGCATCGAGGTCGCCGCCACCGCCGTCGTCCTCGGCCTGAGCGCCGTGCTGGTGCAGGTCAACCCGGGTCGCAGCGCCGCGGTCGACCAGGGCGCGGTCCGCGAGAACGGCGTCTCCCAGACGCTCACCTGCCCGCTCTACACGCTGCAGTTCAACATCTATCCGGTCGAGGTCGGCGACAACAACACGATCCACGCGTTCGTCTACACCCCGGCCGGCGCGCCGCTGCCGGCCGACGAGTGGACCGTCACGTCGCAGCTGCTCGGCAAGGATCTGGAACCGGTCACCCAGCCGCTGCTCCCGCTGCTGCCCCGGCACCACGCGGCCGGCGCGATCACCTTCCCCTACCCGGGCGAGTACGAGATCAAGTTCACCGTGCGGATCGGCGAGCTGAACCAGGCCACCGTCAAGACCACGATCTCGGTGCCGGCCGGTTCCGCCGAGAGGTGACTTTCGGTCACCTTCTGGGCAGAAGTAGAGCCTCATGCCTAGGAGGTGGCCGTCGTGCACGTGTCCGTGGTCGGCAATCAGGATGACTCGGTCGTGGTCACGGTCCGCGGGAACCTCGACGTGGACAGCGCCACCGTCCTCACCACCACGCTCGAGCAGGTCCTCGACCGCCCGGCGCCGCGCGTGGTGGTGGATCTCTCCGGCGTCGAGTTCTGCGACTCGATCGGCCTGTCCACCTTCGTCGTCGGCAACAACCGGGCCACCGCGGGCGGCGGCTGGCTGCGGCTGGCCTGCCCGACCGACTTCCTGGAGCGGCTGCTCGACACCGTCGGGCTGACCCGGCACCTGGGCGTCTACGCCACCGTCGGCGACGCCCTGACCGGCCGCCAGGAGCTATAGCTCGGTGACCACGACGTCGAGCTGCCCGGGCGCCGGCTCCTCGACCGTGTACTTGAGGTCACGCAGCGTAGCGACCACGTCGCCGATCGAGCCGAACTCGGCGCCCGACTCGGCCAGCGCGCGCACGATGCGGCCCTTGGTCGCCTTGTTGAAGTGGCTGACCACGGCCCGCTTCGGCACCCCGCCGACGAGACGCTCGTGCAGCACCCGCACGGTCGCCGCCGGGCCGGCCGGCGACCACATGGCCCCGTAGGCGCCGGAACGAAGATCAAGAACCAGGCCCTCCGGCACCGCCGGCCTGAGCTGCTTCTTCCAGTACGCGGTGAGCCCGCCCACGCCCGGCAGGCTGACCCCGACCGAGCAGCGGTAGGCCGGAATCCGGTCGCCGAGGCGGACCGCTCCCCACAGCCCGGAGAAGACCACCGCCCGCTCGAACAGCCACGACTGGGCGGCCGGCGGCAGGGTGGCCGCGTCCAGCGCCTCGTACAGCACCCCGGTGTAGACCTCGACCGCCGGCGCCGCCGGGGCGTCCGGCAGGGCCGCGTTACGGGGGATCTCGTCCTTCTGGCCCTCGCTGAGGCCGAGCACCCTCAGCGAGTCGGCCACCGACCGGGCGCTGGTCCGCTTGCACATCGCGACGAGGCGGGTGATCACCCGCCGCCGGGCGGTGGCCAGGCCGGGCAACCACAGCTGGTCGTGGTCGACCGGGTCGCCGGCGGCGGCGGGTGTCTTGCCTTCGGACGGCGGGAGCAGGATCAGCACCGGCCGAGATTACCCGTCCGACCGCCCCGCCTCCGCCCTTGACCGGCCTAAAGGCGTCCTTGCTGAATTACTTCGCGGCCAGGATGTCCACCACGAAACGCAGGTCGCCCTGACCCGGGTAGGCCATCGCCTCGGGCACGTCGAGCTGGGTCCGGCTGCCGACCTTCAGGCCGAGGATGCCCTCGTCCCAGCCCTGGATGACGGCGCCGACGCCGATCTGGGTGGTGAACGGCTCGTTGCGCGACCACGAGGAGTCCATCACCTCGCCGGTGGCGTACTTGACCAGTTTGTAGTTCGCGGTGACGGTCTGGCCCTTCTGGACCGCCGGGCCGGTGCCCGGGACCAGGGTCGTCTTCACCAGCTTGGTCAGCTTGGCGGTGCCGCCCGCCTTCACCTCGGGCTCCTTGGCCAGCGCCGCCGGGGTGTTCACGGCGGCCGCGGACGGCTGGGCCGCCGCACTCGGCTGCTCGGCCGGCGCTTCCGCGGTCGGCTGGGCTTCGGTCGGCTGGGCGGCCGGCTGCGAGGCCGCCGGCTGCGAGGCCGCCGTGGGCGTCTTGTCGGAATCGTCATTATTTTTGACGACGAAGTAGACCACGGCCAGCACGACGACGATCGCCACCCCAGCGAGGGCGCCGGCGAATGCCTGGCCGCGACGCTTCGCCGTCTCGGTCTGGGTGCTCATATGTTGTCGACTCTCCTGTACGGGCTTGGGTGGAAACTTCCGACACGGTACCCGTACCGGTAACCGGGCTTTCCGGAAACCTCCGCCGAACCGCCGATGGGGGTGATCGTCCTTCCGGATCGTCACTCAAATCGTTCTTCACCGTCACTGATCGAAATGAGATCGTTTATCGGTCTCACGCTTCGGTAATTCGTGAGAACGCTTTCACGGCCGGGCGGGGCCGTGCGAACGACCAGGGGAGGGTTCGTTTGCCGCCGACCGGCTTTGGTCGCCAGCCCGCGCCGCGCCGCGGTCCTCGTCGCCGGACCGCTCACATCGGATTCCGCCGCGCCGCGGAGCCGACCCCCGGCGCCGCCCCTGACCAGGGCAGGCGTCACGAGATCCTGTCCTCGGCCTCGGTGATCCTGGCCGGGGTCATCGTGGTGGTCGGCTTCGGCTTCGTGGCCAGCCGCATCATCAACGGCGACAACGACAACCCGCTGCCCGACCCGCCGCCGACCGCCGCGCTCGGCGGGCTCGACCAGCCCACGGGGAGTCCCGCGCCGATCCCGATCGACAGCCCGTCGCCGTCGCTCTCGCCCAGCGCGACGCCGTCGGCGACACCCAGCACGACCAGCCCGAAACCGACCACGAAGCCGCCCTTCCAGGGCAGCATCCAGATCAACGCGGCGTCGGTGCCCGGGACCGTGGACCTGACCGCGGAGGGCAGTTCGGACTGGGTGCACTGGGGCCTGGACGGCACGTTCTCCCTGGAACGCGACAAGGGCGGCGGCTTCAAGATCCTGGAAGGCACGCCGACCGCGCCCCGGTTCAAGCATGCCCTGAGCCCGCAGTTCTTCCGGTGGACCGGCGGCGATCCGGTCGACCACAGCGACGGCACCACCACCGGCATCCGCACCTGCGGCGCCGGCAATGCCTTCACCATCAGCGCGCCCGCGTCGACGACGACCCGGACGCTGCGGCTGTACGTCGGCGTGATCGACGCGAAGGGAGAGTTGCGGGCCTCGCTGTCGGCCGGCTCCGCGACTGCCTCCCGGTCGGTCCAGCAGCGCGACGGCACCTTCCGCACGCTGGTTTACACGGTCACGTACCGGGCACCGGCGGCTACCAGAATCAATTTCAAGTGGAACACCGTGCAGGCGTTCGGGGACGGCTGCGGCGGGGTCGCGCTCCAAGCGGCAACCCTGCGCTGAAGCACTTCTTGAGTTAACGGAAAAAGGGGATTTCGTGTTCGCGGGCTGGGGATCGTGGGTTGCCCGCTTCCGATGGCCGGTGCTGTCCGTCGCGCTCGTCGCGGTGGTCGGTGCCGGCATCTGGGGGCTGGGTCTTTTCTCGCAGTTGACCGAGGGCGGCTACATCGACCCCAACAGCGAGTCCAGCCACGCGTCCGACGCGATAACCAGCGCGTTCGGCGCGCAGGGCGGCGACCTGGTCGTCATCTACACCCCCACCAAGGGCAAGATCGACGACGCCGCGCTGGGCACGGCGGTCAAGGACTCGCTCGCCGCGCTGCCCAAGTCGGCCGTCACCGGGTCCAGCTCCTACTGGTCGGCGAAGTCGGCGACCTACGCCGCCAAGGACAAGTCCAGCGCGGTCGCGTTGATCACCCTGGCCGGCGATGACGACGCCACCAAGCTCGACTCCTACCGCGAGATCGACGACAAGTTCGCCGTGGCCGGAGCGAAGGTGCAGCTCTCCGGCGGTGTCGTGCTCAGCGACGCGTCCTCCGCCCGCTCCACCAAAGATCTCGGCAAGGCCGAGGCGATCAGTGTGCCGATCACCCTGATCCTGCTGGTGTTCATCTTCGGCTCGCTGGTCGCCGCGTCGCTGCCGGTGCTGGTCGGCGGCGCCTCGGTGCTCGGCTCGCTGGGCATCCTGCACGCGGTCGCCGGCTTCCACGACGTCAACTCGTTCGCCGTCAACGTGGCCAGCCTGCTCGGCCTCGGCATGGCGATCGACTACGGCCTGTTCATGGTGGGCCGCTTCCGCGAAGAACAAAACGATGGCCGTACGCCGTCCGAAGCCGTCGCCCGGGCCGTCGGCACCGCCGGTCGCACCGTGGTCTTCTCCGCCACCATGCTGATGATCGCGCTCTCCGGCCTGCTGCTGTTCCCGCAGGGCTTCCTCAAGTCGCTCGCCTACGGCGGTCTCGCCGCCGTGTTCCTGGCCGCGTTCCTGTCGCTCACCCTGCTGCCCGCGCTGCTGGCCGTGCTCGGCAAGCGCGTCGACAAGCTCCCCGTGCGCCTGCCCGGCCGCAAGAACGCCGGCGAGCCCGGTTCCGGCTGGACGAAACTGGCCGGCTTCGTGCTGCGGCGGCCGCTGCTCGTCGCCGTACCCATCCTGGTGGTTCTGCTTCTGCTCGCCGCACCGGTGCGCAACGTGAAGTTCGGCGACAGCGACGAGCGGATGCTGCCCGCCGGCGACTCGGCCCGGGTGGCCATCGAGACCCTGAAGTCGGACTACCCGCAGTTCACCGGCGACAGCGTGGAGATCGTGCTGCGCGGCGCGAGCGATACCGCCGCGTTCGCCGTGGCGCTGCGGCAGATCCCCGGCATCGCGCAGCTCGGCGTGCCTCGCAAGGCCGATCGCGTCGCGGTGTTCACCGCCACCCTCGACACCAAGGACGCGTACAGCGACGAGGCCCGCGACGTCGTCGACGCGATCCGCGCCGTGCCCGTCCCGGCCGGGGCGACGCTGCTGGTCGGCGGCACCACCGCGCGCAACGTCGACAGTCTCGAGGCGACCGGCAACCGGCTGCCGTACATGGTCGGCCTGCTCGTCGGGGCCACCCTGCTGCTGATGTTCCTGGCCTTCGGCTCGATCCTGCTGCCGATCAAGGCGGTGCTGATGAGCGCGCTCAGTCTCAGCGCCACCTTCGGCGCCCTCGTCTGGATCTTCCAGGAGGGGCACGGCTCCGGCCTGCTCGACGTCACCCCCGCGCCGTTGGAAGTCGGCATCGTGGTCCTGATGGCGGCGGTCGTGTTCGGCCTGTCCACCGACTACGAGGTCTTCCTGCTCTCCCGGATGGTCGAGGCGCGCACCCGCGGCGCCACCACCGATGAGGCGGTCACCATCGGCCTGGCCCGCACCGGCCGCGTGATCAGCGCCGCCGCGCTGCTGCTCATCGTGGTCACCGGCGCGTTCGCCATGTCCGCGGTCACCACCATGCGGTTCGTCGGCGTCGGCATGATCATCGCGCTGCTGCTGGACGCGACCGTCGTGCGCATGCTGCTCGTCCCCGCGGTCCTGCGCCTGCTGGGCGACGCGGCCTGGTGGGCGCCCGGGCCGCTGCGGCGCCTGCAGCAGCGAGCCGGGCTTGCCGAGTACGAGGTCGAGCCCTCCCCCGCCGGGCGCCACGCGCTGTCCGACGACACCCAGGTGCTCACCTACCGCCCGAACGCGTTCGCGCTGCCGGCCGCCTCCCCCGACTTCCCGTGGGCCGACGAGGTCTCCGGCGAGATCGTCGGCGGGCGGGCGCTGCCGGCGCCCGATGCGCCGTTCGCGCTCCCGGCCGCCGGCAACGACGCCACCCAGGTGTTCTCCCGCTTCGAGGAGACGCAGGTGCTGAGCCTGCCGGCGGCGCCGGACGCGACCGTCGTCGCCGACGAGGAACCGGTGGATGCGGAGATCGTCGAGGCGGAGTCGCTGTTCGCCCAGCCGGAAGCGCCGGTCCTGCCGGAGTTCGACCCGGCGGTGACCGCGACCCGGCTGGCCGAGCTGTCCGGCTTCCTGCCGGCCGTGCCGCGCTACGACGCGCCCGCGCCCCGCCCGACCGACGACTCGTTCTTCTTCGCCCCGCCAAGCAGCGCCGGCCCCGGGCCGCTGGCCCTGCCGGCCGGCCTGAGCAGGCACGACGACTCCCGGCCCGGCGACCGTCCGGCCGCCTCGATCCCGGTCGTCCCCGGCATGTCCCTACCGGTCGACCCCGACGTCCCCGAACCGCCCGCCTACGCCGATTCGCCGGCTTCCGACGATTTCCCGACCGCCACCGAATCGATATCCGCGACCGACTTGTCGGCCACCGCTCCGGCGCCGGCGACCCCGCTGCCGGAGTTCATTCCTCTGGCGGAGTCCGACGCCGAGCCGGTGGCGGAAGCCGCCGTCACCCGCGAGCCGGAGGTGGCTGGAGCGCCCGCCGCCGGCCCGCCATCGGCGACGGACGCGCCCGCGCCGATGACCACCACCGCCGAACCGGCGACGTCTTTCGAGGCGGAACCGGCTGCCAACGCCTCCGGCGGACGTCATGGCACCTCCGGCGAGCCCGAGCTCGACGTCCTCGCGCCCGCCTCCGCCGACGCCGACCTGGCGACCCACCTCGGCGACGCACCCGCCCCCGAGGCCGATCCCAGCCACGCACCCGCCTCTTCCGCCGACCCGCGGTACGTCACCCCCACCGAGCGCGAGCCGGCCCCCGCCGCCTCCGCCGAGGCACAGTCGGCGGACCCGCGCTACGTCACCGCCGCCGAGCCGGCCACCTCCGCCATGGTCCGGCCGGTGGGCTCCGCCGAGCCGGAACCGGCGCTCGCCGGCGCGGCCGCCCTCCGCGGCGACCAGGAGACGGCATCGGCTGAGGACGACGCGCGGATCGCGACCGACGAGGCGGAGGCCGACAACCCGGCGGAGATCGAGACGCCGTCCAGCGACGACGATCTCTACGCTCCGGCGGCCCACTCGTCGGCAGGGGGCGAGCCGCCGCTGGACGAGGAGTTCTATGCACGGGCGGCCGCGACCCTCTTCGGGCCGGACCCGGCCGAGCCGGACTACGCCTACGCCCCGTCGGCGCACGCCGAGGCCGGGCCGACGGTCGACCTGTCGACCCGGATCGGTTCCGGCCGGCCGGCCACGCTCGCCGACCAGCAGCCGGCCCGGCGCTCACCGCACCGGCCGAACGATCAGGCGGCCTACACCAAGGACGGGCAGACGCCCTCGCGCCGCCCGGCTAGTCTCGGCGATCAGCTGCTCCCCCGGCGGCCTATCCCGTCCATCCCGGAGCCTCAACCGATGACCGAACCGCAGCAGTCCCCCGCTGCCGAGCCGGTGCTCCGCCGCCCGGCCGACTTGGCAGATCACCTGCGCGAGTCCCGTCCCGCCGACCTGAGCGACTACACGGCCGGCCGCATCCCGCGCACGCGCCGCCCCGCCGACGACGACCCGTCCGGCCTCCCGGCCCCCACCGGCGAGCCCGCGGCAGTCCCCGCCACCGGCGGCCCGTCCGGATCCTCCGGTGGTGGCGGGCCCCTGGCGGCTCCGCGGCGGCCGGCCACCCTGGCTGATCACCTGTCGCGGCGTAAGGCGGACGAGGCCGCGCCGGGGCGGGAGGCCGGCGAGCAGGGCCAGTAACGGTCAGCGGAAGACCAGGCCGCCGCCCACCTCGATGACCTGGCCGGTCAGCGCGCCCGCGCCGTCCGAGACCAGCAGCCGGGCGGTGGCCACCAGGTCCTCGGGGACGAGCGAGCGCGGCACCGCCTGGGTGGCGACCAGCGGGGCGTGCGACTCGGCGTCGCGGCCGCCGGCCAGCTCGGCCTCGCCCTCGGTGCGGATCGCGCCGGGGGACAGCGCGTTGACCGTGATGCCGAGCGGGCCGAGGCTGCGGGCCAGCGAGCGGGTCAGGCCGATCAGGGCGGCCTTGCTGGCCACGTAGGACGGGCCGGACGGGCCACCCATCCGCACGGTGGGCGACACGACGTTGACGATCCGGCCCCAGCCGCGCTCGGCCATGCCGGTGGCGAGTGCCTGGGACAGCAGCATCGGGGCGGTGACGTTGACCGCGAACGTCTGCGCCCACTCGTCCAGAGCCAGCGAGCCGAACGGCACGTTGGAGGCGCGGGCGGCGTTGTTGATCAGCACGTCGACCGGGCCGGCCTCGGCGGCGAGGCGGGCGACCGCGGCCGGGTCGGCGAGGTCGGCGTCGAGCAGCTCGGCGTTCGCGCCCAGGTCGTGGCAGAGCCCGGCGACCGCCTCGGCCTCGGCGGCGGCGTCGAGGTGGTGCAGCAGGAGGGTGTGGCCGGGGCGGGCCAGTCCGACGGCGAGGGCCGCCCCGATCCCGCGCCGCGCACCGGTGATCAAGATCCGCTGGCTCATGACGTTCACCCTATGCCCGGCCACCGGTCCGGCGGCCGGGCGGTGATCCCTAGGCCTGGCGCTCCTTGGCCATGTAGTCGGCGTACCAGACCGGCCATTCGGCGTCCGGCTTGCCGGTCTCCTCCTCATGCTTGCCGTGCGCGGCGGCCGCATCCCGCAGCGCCGACTCGAGGTCGCGGGCGTTGCGGTAGACGACCTCCTCGACCCGGCCGGGCAGGCGGGTGGTGACCTCCTGCAGCATGAACTCGTTGCCGTCCGGGTCGGTGAACGACGCGAACGACCCGTACGACGGGCGGCCCGGCGCGATGCCGGCGACCCGGGCCTTCGTGCCGGAGTGGTGGAAGACGCCGCCCGCGTCGTGGAAGACCTCGCTCACCTCGACACCCTTGCCGATCAGCTCGGCGCGGGCCGCCTCGATGTCGTCGACGACGAACTGCAGGCCGCGCACCGAGCCCGGCGCCGCGTCGGTGACCTCGGCGTTGCCGAGCAGGATCGACGCGGTCGAGCCGGGCGGGGTGAAGTGCACGAGCCGGAAGCCGCCGTCACCGCTGTAGTCGATGTCCTCCCGGAAGCCGAGCGAGTGGTAGAAGGCCTTGGACCGGTCGATGTCGCTTACCGGCAGGACGATGACCTCGAGCTTGAAGTCCACGATCGTTCCTCCTAGGTCTGTTGGGAGAACCATCGCGCCGGGCACCCCCGGGTCGCGCCAGGGACTCTCCCTGGTCAGATCCCGAGTTCGTTGAACAGGTAGAGCCAGATCTCGCTGCGGGTCGGGAACGACGGGATCGCGTGCCGCAGCCGGCGCAGCGGCACCTCGCCGACGATCGCGATCGTCGCGGCCTGCAGGAAGTCGGCCACCTCGGAGCCGGTGAAGGTGGCCCCGACCAGCACGCCCTTGCCCTCGTCGACGACGAACCGGCAGGTGCCGAGGCCGCCGCCGGTGAACGCGCCGCCCGCGTTGGCCTCGGTGCCGACGTCGACGACGCGCACCGTCAGGCCGGCCTGCTCGGCTGCCGCGGCGGTGTAGCCGACCGCGGCCACCTGCGGCTCGGTGAAGATCACCCGCGGCGAGCCGGGCCCGTCGGCCAGGTGGCTCTCGACCATGTCGCCGCCGAGGATGTCGGTCGCGGCGATGGCGGCCTGATATTTCGCCATGTGGGTGAACAGGGCGCGGCCGTTGAGGTCGCCGATCACGTAGAGCCAGTCCTTGCCGGGCACCCGCATCCGGTCGTCGACCCGCACGTAACCGTCGGTGTCCAGGCCGAGGTTCCGCGACTGCGGGGTCCGGCCGGCCGCGACCAGGACCTGGTCGGCCGTGATTGTGGAGCCGTCGGCAAGAACCACGCTGACCTGGTCGCCGTCACGGCGTACCGAAGAAGCGGTTTGTCCGGTCCGGATGTCCACGCCCTGCTCGGTGAGTGACTCGGTGACCTGCACGCAGGCGAATTCCTCCTCGCGCGACAGCAGCCGGTGCTCCCCCTCGACCAGCGTGACCCGGGTGCCGAAGGAGGCGTACGCCTGGGTCATCTCGGCGCCGACCACGCCGCCGCCGATCACGATCAGCGAGGCCGGGATCTCCTTGGCGGTGGTGGCCTCCCGGTTGGTCCACGGGTTCGCCGCGGCCAGCCCGTCGATGTCCGGGACGGTGGGCGTGGTGCCGCCGGCCAGGATCACCGCGCGACGGGCCTCGAGCACCTCGTCGCCGACCACGACCCGCTTCTCGCCGTCGAGCTTTCCCCACCCACGGAACAGCTGTACGCCGCGGTCGGTCAGCCACGGCACCTGCCCGCTGTCGTCGAGGTTGTTGACGATCTCGTCCCGGTGCCGGAGCACCGCCGCGACGTCGAGCGAACCGGTGACCGCCTCGCGCACCCCCGGGACCCGGCGCGCCTCGGTGAGCAGGGCGCCCGGCCGCAGCAGCGACTTCGACGGCATGCACGCGTAGTAGGAGCACTCGCCGCCGACCAGGTCGGCCTCGACGATCGCCACCGACAGCCCCGCCTCGGCGAGCCGGCCGGCCGCGACCTCGCCGCCCGGTCCGGCCCCGACGACCACCACATCAAAAGTCTGCATCCCTGCATTTTCGCCGGTCGGCTCCCGCCCGGGATCCATAGGGTGGAGATCATGACCGTTCTGAGCGCCGCGAAGACCCGCGCCGCGGTGCGCACCACGGCGCGGCTGTCCGGCGAGTCGCTGCTGATCCTGCTCGCCACCGGCGCGGCGCTGTGGCTGCTGGGCCAGATGTGGTCGGTGGTGTGGCCGCTGACCGTCGCCCTGCTGATCACCACCCTGACCTGGCCGCCGGTCCGCTTCCTGCGCCGGCACGGCTGGCGCCCGGCACTGGCCGCGGCCACCGTGATGGTGGCGTTCCTGCTGCTGGTCTCGGGCATCGTGGTCGGCATCGCGGTGCCGGTGGCGGCCCAGTCGGACGAGCTGGCCGACGGCGTGGTCGACGGCATCCAGCAGCTGCGCGACTGGGCGGCCGGCCCGCCCCTGAACATCGGCGACGACCAGGTCACCTCGGCCATCGACACCGCGGTCGCGAAGCTCCAGAGCAGTATCGGCAGCATCGTGACCGCCACCGTCACCGGCGTCGGCACCGTCGTGAACGTGGTCGTGGTCGTCGTACTCGCGCTGTTCCTGATGTTCTTCTTCCTCAAGGACGGCCCGCGTTTCCTGCCGTGGCTCTCCCGGCAGCTGCCCGGCCGCCTCGCCCGCGACGTGCCCGAGGTGGCCACCCGGGCGTGGACGACGCTGGGCGCGTTCGTCCGCTCGCAGGCGTTCGTCGGGATGCTCGACGCGGTCTTCATCGGCCTGGGACTGTGGATCGTCGGGGTGCCGCTCGTGCTGCCCCTGGCCGTGCTCACCTTCGTGACCGCGTTCGTGCCGATCGTGGGCGCTCTCTTCGCGGGCTTCGTCGCCGTACTCATCGCTCTGGTCTTCAAGGGGTTGACCTCGGCGTTGATCGTGCTCGGCATCATCGTGCTGGTGCAGCAGCTGGAGGGAAACGTCTTCCAGCCGATGGTGCAGAGCCGTGGCCTGGGGTTGCACGCCGCCGTCGTGCTGCTCGCGGTGACGCTGGGCGGCAGCCTGGCCGGCATCATCGGCAGCCTTCTGGCGGTGCCGGTCGCCGCCGTCCTGGCCGTCGTCTGGAGTTACCTGCGCGAGCAGCTCAGCGAGCCAGCACCGGAAGCCCCGCCACCGTCTCCTGCAGAGCCGTCATGAGGGCGGTCGCGAGCGGGCGGGAACGGCGGGTGGCGGTGACGATGCCGATGAAGCGGGACGGGCACGGCGGCCGCAGCGGGACCGTGGCCAGGCCGCCGAGGTCCGCGGTGAGCGCCACCTGCGGGATCATGCTGATGCCGACGCCCGCGCGGACCAGCGACTGGGCGAACACGTAGTCGGTGCCGCGGCAGGCGGTGCGGATCTCGAAACCGGCCATCGCGGAGTAGTG
Organism: Actinoplanes sp. NPDC026619; assembly: GCF_040638295.1. NCBI lineage: Bacteria > Bacillati > Actinomycetota > Actinomycetes > Micromonosporales > Micromonosporaceae > Actinoplanes > Actinoplanes sp. NPDC026619. The sequence continues at coordinate 14,994 of NZ_JBEZYA010000021.1, read as the reverse complement.
GTCGAGCAGCTCGACGATGGACAGGCAGCCGTGCACCCAGCGCTCGGCGGCCAGGTCGGCCAGGGCCACCGATTCGCGGCCGGCGAGCGGGTGGGCGGCCGGCAGCACGATCCACATCGGGTCGTCCAGCAGCACGGTCCAGGTCAGGCCGGAGCGGTCACCCGGGCGGACCGGCGGCGGGCCGTCGAAATGGTAGGCCAGCGCCAGGTCGGCGGCCCCCTCGCGGACCAGCGGCAGGCTGTCCTCCGGCTCATTTTCCAGCACCGTCTGCTCGACACCGGGATGCTCGGCGGTGAACCGCAGCAGCGCGGCCGGCAGCAGCCGCTGCCCACGACCCCAGCAAGTCAGCACTACCGCTTACCACCGTACGACGGCAGGCTCAGGATGTGAATCGACGAGCCTGGTTTCTGTTCCTGCTGGTGGCGGTGCTGTGGGGCATCCCGTACTTCCTGATCAAGCTGGCCATCGACGACCTGTCGCCGGTGTTCGTGGTGGCCGGCCGGGGCCTCATCGCGGCGCTGGTGCTGCTGCCGGTCGCGGCGGCGCGGGGCACGCTCGGCGCCCTTCGCGCCAAAGCCGGCGTGGTGACTTTGCTGGCGGCGGTGCACATCATCGGGCCGTTTCTCTTGATCACGTACGGCGAACAGCACATCACCAGCAGCCTGACCGGCCTCCTGATCGCGATCGAGCCGGTCGCGATCGCCCTGCTGATGTCCCGCACCGAGCCGCTGACCAAAGGCCGTACGGCCGGCCTGATCCTGGGCTTCGCCGGGGTGGCAGTGCTGGTCGGCCTGGACGTCTCCGGCGACCGGCTCGGCCTGCTCGGCGCCGGCATGGTGCTGCTGGCCGCACTGAGCTACGCGGTGGCGACGATCCTGGTCCAGCGCCGCGCCGCGGACGTCCCCCCGGAAGCCCTGGCCGGCGGCACCACCGCGATCACCGCGATCGTCCTGACCCCCTTCGCGATCGCGACGTGGCCGTCCGGTCCGGTGCACGCCCCGGCCTGGACCGCCCTGGCGCTGCTGGGCGTGTTCTGCACGGCGGTGGCCCTGCTGGCGTTCTACCGCCTGATCGCCCTGGCCGGCTCCAACCGCGCGGGCCTGGTCACCTATCTCAACCCGGTGGTGGCCGTCGCCCTGGGCGTGCTCTTCCTCGACGAGTCGGTGCGCTGGAGCACGGTGGCGGGCTTCGCCCTGGTGGTGGCCGGCTGCTGGCTGTCGACCCGCCCGTCCCCGGCCGCGACCTCTTCCACGAAGGAGGAGCCGGTGCCGGCCCCCGCCGGCTGAGCTGCGCCGGGTCGTTCATTCGGCGGCCCGCACCCGCTGCCGCATCTCCCGCCGGCGCACCACCTCCCGCCGCATCCAGTCGCGCCGGTACGGGGCGTCCGGATCGCATCCGGCCGCCAGCAGATAGGCCCGGGCCCGCTCGTCCCACGCCCGGTCGAAGGTCGCATCCCTGGGAAAACCGAACATCTCCCACCAGCGTCGCCCTCGCCGACCTGAGACTGGAGGCATTCCTGCCGGCCGACGCAGCCACCGCTCATTCACTGCACGCCGCCCGGCCGTGAAGGACGGTCAAGGAAGAGCGGGACCGGGCCGCCGGGCTTGGGCATGGCGGTGGCGGATGACGAGCCAGGAGATCCAGCCGAGGCCGATGATGAAGCCGAAGCTGATGATGCGGTAGAGGACCACCGCCGCGATCGCGGTCGAGGTCGGCACGCCGCCGGCCAGCAGGCCCAGGATCAGGGCGCTGTCGATGATGCCCAGGCCGCCCGGGATGATCGTGATGGTGCCGGCCGCCATCGCGGCGCAGAAGGCCAGCAGCACCTGGTTGAGGCCGGCGCCGGCGCCGATCGCGTGGCAGCACAGCCATAGGCAGAGGGCGTCGAAGACCCAGTTCAGGACGGCGAAGACGGCGGCGGCCATGCCGTGGCCGGGGTCCAGGCGGGCGGCGCGCAACTGTTCGATGAACGTGCGGATGCCCTCGCCGCCCTGCGTGGCGGGGCGGCGGCGCAGGCGGTTCAGGCCGGCCAGCGGGAGGCGGACCAGCCGGTCGAGGTGTTCGGGGCGGCTGACCACCCGGCGGATGCCGATCACCAGGAGCAGGACGGCGACGGCGAGGGCGGCCAGGTGCTCCCAGTGGCTGGCGCCGCCCGCCGCCAGGGCGCCCGCCGTGGTTACCGCGGCCAGGGCCGTCGCCGACAGGATGCCGCTGAGCGCGATGCACCACGAGGCGATCGCCGGCGTGGCGCCGAAACGCATCATCTGCTGGTAGTTGAAGCGAGTGGAGAACGCCGGGCCGCCGGGCAGGGTTGCGCTGAGCGAATGGGCGGCGTACGCGAGGGCCAGGTGGTCGCGGATGGGCCGTTTGATGCCGGCCGAGCGCAGCAGACTGCGCTGCATGCGGGCGTAGGCGCCCATCGACGCGATCTCGGCCAGCACGGCGAGGGTGAGCCAGCCGGGGTGCGGGGCCCGCAGGTGCCCGAACGCGGCGGCCAGGGAGTGCCAGCCGAGGACGAGTTCCGTGCCGAACAGGGCGGCGAGCACACCCACCGCCGCCGGCCGCACCCAGCGGCGCCGGGACCGAACGCCGGTGTCGACAGTCATGTTCTCTTCCTGTTCGGCCACTGCCCAGCGGCCCTGAGGCACTTTCGGCAACTCCGCCCCGGATGATCACCCGCCGGGCACGATGGGAAACGTGAATCTGACCCGGCGGCAGATCAACACCGTGTTCACCGCGATTCTGCTGGGCATGTTGCTGGCCGCCCTCGACCAGACCATCGTGTCGACCGCTCTGCCGACGATCGTGGCCGATCTGGGCGGCGCCGGGCACATGTCGTGGGTGGTCACCGCGTACCTCCTGGCCGAGACCGTGGCGACCGTCCTGGCCGGCAAGTTCGGCGACCTGTTCGGCCGCAAGCTGGTGTTCCAAGTGAGCACCGTGGTGTTCATCGCCGGCTCGGCGCTGTGCGGGCTGGCGAACGACATGCTGTTCCTGATCGCCGCGCGGATCCTGCAGGGCGTCGGCGCGGGCGGCCTGATGGTGACCGCGATGGCCCTGATCGCCGACGTGATCCCGCTGCGCGACCGCGGCCGCTACCAGGGCGCGCTCGGGGCGGTCTTCGGCGTGACGACGGTGGTCGGGCCGACGCTCGGCGGCCTGTTCACCGACCATCTGAGCTGGCGGTGGGCGTTCTACGTGAACGTCCCGGTCGCCGTCGTGGTGCTGGTCATGTCGGCCCGGGCGTTGCCGTCGGTCAGGGCCGAGGGCCGCCCGGTGATCGACTACCCCGGCATCGCGCTGGTCGCGGCCGGCGCCTCCAGCATGATCCTGGGACTGTCGTGGGGCGGCAACCAGTACGCGTGGGACTCCCCGACGATCATCGGGTTGTTCGTGGCGGCCGTCGTGCTGCTCACCGCGTTCGTCCTGGTGGAGAGCAGGGCCGCGGAACCCATGCTGCCCATGCGCCTGTTCGGCAACTCGGTCTTCACGGTCTGCTCCACCCTCAGCTTCATCGTGGGTTTCGCGATGCTCGGCGCGATGACGTTCCTGCCGACCTACCTGCAGTACGTGAAGGGGGTCTCGGCGACCGCGTCCGGCGTGCGCACCCTGCCGATGGTGGCCGGCCTGTTCCTGATGTCGATCGCGTCCGGCACCGTGATCAGCCGGACCGGCCGCTACCGGATTTTCCCGATCGCCGGCTCCGCGGTGATGGCGATCGGCCTCTTCCTCATGTCGACCATGCATCGCGGCACCAGCGCCTGGCTCGAATCGCTGTTCATGTTCGTGCTCGGCCTCGGCATCGGCCTGTCCATGCAGGTGCTCACGATCGCCGTGCAGAACACCGTGCCCTACGCCGACCTGGGCACCGCCACCTCCGGCGTCACGTTCTTCCGCACCCTCGGCAGCTCGTTCGGCACCGCGATCTTCGGCACCCTCTACGGCAACCATCTGGCGCCGGAGCTGGCCGCGGCGACCACCTCGTCGACCCTGGCCGCCGCGCAGAACCCCGAGCTGCTCAAGCAACTGCCATCGGCGACGGCCATTCCGATCATTGATGCGTACGCCTCCAGCATCGATTACGTCTTCCGCTGGGTCGTCCCGGTCGCCGCGCTCGGTTTCCTCGTGGCCCTGCTCCTCAAGGAGGTGCCGCTGCGGGGCAGTGCCCGCGCGGCCGCCACCGAGAGCATCTCCCCGCCCGCCGCCGGCGACCGGGTCGCCCAACTGGAACTGCAGATCAGCGCCACGATGAAGCGCCAGGGCTTCCGTTCCGGCGTGCTGGCGAGCTCGGGCTCCGCGCTGGGCCCGGCGCAGGCGTGGGCGGCCGGCCAGACCCATCTGCACACCACCGTCGCAGGCCGGGCCGACCTGCCGACGATCGCGCATCGGCACCGGCTGCCGCACGAGGTGATCGAACCGGTCTTCGACGAGCTGGTCCGGGACGGTTACGCCGACCGGGACGGCACGACCGTACGGCTGACCCCGGCCGGCGAGGAGCAGCTGGACCGGATCAAGCACGCGTTCCGGGACTGGCTCGACGCGAACCTGGACGACATCGCCATGTCCGACCCGGCCGACCGGGCCCCGCTCGACAAGGCGCTCACCAACGTGGCCGGCCGGCTGGTCGACGAGGATCTCGACCGCAACCCGACCGCCACCGGGTGAGTCTGAAATCTCAACCGGACCCTTCCGGAGCCGATCACTACGGCACCAATGCCGAGCGGCCACCGAAAGGTCTCAGATGGGCACAACACCAATAGTCACCGTTAAACGGAACGCGCTGGCCGGCCGGCTCGCCGACTTCAGCGTCGGCACCAAGATCTACATGTCGGTGCTGATCGTCGCCGTGGCCGCCCTCGGTATCGGCGCCTTCGGCATCAGCCGCATGAACAGCCTCAGCAATGACATCAAGGACATGAAGGCGCGGCACGTCGACGCGCTCGTGCAGCTCAGCACGATGCGTGGCGCGTCCAGCGACAGCTTCCAGGGCATGTGGCTCTGGACGCTCATCCCGACCGGCAAGGACACCTACCTCACCCAGACCAAGACCGCCGACAAGGCGTTCGAGGCGGCTCTGACCAACTACCGCCGGCTCGCCGCCGGTTCGGCCGCGAGCACGGCGGCCGCCACCAAGCTCGCCGACACGTTTGACTACTACGAGAACCTGCGCAACGTGCTGGTGTTCAAGGAGGCCCCGCCGGCCGGCTTCGACACCCCGACCGGCGACAAGATCGCCACGGTCTGGCGGCAGACGCAGGCCGACCTGAAGAACGCGATCGTCACGCTGCAGAACACCGAGGAGTCCGAGGCCACCGTGATGACCACGGCCGCCGAGAAGTCCTACCAGGACGCCCGCAACCAGCTCATCGCCATCATGGCCGTCGCCCTGCTGGTCGCGCTCGGTCTCGCCGCGTTCGTCTGCCGGCTCATCCTGCGCCAGCTCGCCAGCGTCTCCACCTCGCTCGCCGCGGTCGCCCAGGGCGACCTGTCGGTGGTCGCCGAGGTGCAGTCCCGCGACGAGCTCGGCGGGATGGCGGTCGCCGTCAACGAGGCCCGCAACGGCCTGCGTGAGGTGGTCAGCCAGCTCACCGACAGCTCGCACGCCCTCGGCGCCAGCGCCACCCGGCTCACCAGCACCACCGACCGGATCGGCGCCTCCGCCCAGGAAGCCGCCGTGCAGGCCGACGCGGTCGCCGCCGCGGCCGGCACGGTCTCGGTCAACGTCAGCACGGTCGCGGCCGGCAGCGACGAGATGGGTCTGTCCATCCGGGAGATCGCGGAGAGCGCGAACCTGGCGGCCCGGGTCGCCTCCGAGGCGGTCGGCGTCGCCGAGCACACCAACGCCACCGTCTCCAAGCTGGGCGCGTCCAGCGCCGAGATCGGCAACGTGGTCAAGGCGATCACCGCGATCGCCCAGCAGACCAACCTGCTCGCTCTCAACGCGACGATCGAGGCGGCCCGGGCGGGCGAGGCCGGCAAGGGCTTCGCCGTGGTCGCCAGCGAGGTCAAGGATCTGGCCCAGGAAACGGCGAAGGCCACCGAGGACATCTCCCACCGGGTCGAGGCCATCCAGGCCGACACCGCCAACGCGGTGATCGCGATCGGCGAGATCTCCCAGATCATCGCCCGGATCAACGACTACCAGCTGACCATCGCCTCGGCGGTGGAGGAGCAGACCGCCACCACCGGCGAGATGAGCCGCAGCGTCAGCGACGCGGCCGCCGGCAGCACCGAGATCGCCGGCACCATCTCCGGCGTCGCCAGCGCCACCCAGAGCACCACGGCCAGCCTCGCCGAGGCGAACAGCGCGGTGCGCGAGCTGGCCGGCATCAGCACCGAGCTGCAGCAGGTGATCGGCCGCTTCCGGCTCTGAGGTTTCGCTAGCGACGATGGCCCGACCGGCGACGCCGGCCGGGCCATCGGTTTGTCCGGCGCGGAACGACAGGCGGCAGGCCGCCGTCTCAACCCCACGACTTTCGCCGTACGACACTGGGGGAACCATGCGCGGGCGAGCTTTCCTGGCTCTGACACTTCTGGCCGGCGGTTGCGCCGGCAGCACCGGCACACAGCCGGACGCGGCCGCACCACCGGACGTGCAACCGCGCTGGGAGTCGTGCGCAGCCGCGCTCCCCGCACCGAGCCCCGGCCCCGTCCTCGGCGACGGCGGCGCCCCCGGCCCGCTGCCCCACCTGGACAGCAGCTTCACCCCGGTGTTCGCGGTGCTGTGCCGGACCGCCCCGCTGATGCGCCCGGGCGGCGGCGAGGACCTGGAGGCGGTCGAGGAGCGCGCCGACGACATCACCGCCCTGGTGGCCGCCCTGCGCCTGCCGGACGAGCCGCCGACCAACGGCGCCTGCACCGCCGAGGGGTGGATACAGCCCTACCTGGTCCTGCTGGACGCGGACGGCCGGTGGATCCGCCCCGGCGTCCCGGTCGACGGGTGCCACAAACCCCGCCTGGAGTTCCGCGACGCCTTCGGCGGGCTGAAGACGACGAAGGTGTCCGGCCGCACGGTCGGCCAGGTGAAGTCGGACGAGGCGGCCACGGCGGGGTGCGAGCAGCAGTGGGCCGACATGGTGTGGGCGACCGGCCAGATGGGCGGCGGCAAGGGCTCGACGCCGGTCCTGGCGGACAGCGGCGCCGCCGTGCAGATCTGCCGCTTCCGGGTGCCGGCCGGCGAGCAGGGCAGCGGCAAACCGGGCGGCGACTTCGAGTCGGGCGGCAAGTTCGCGTCGTGGCCGGCCGTCCGCCAGGAACTCAGCACGGCCGCCACCGCGACGGGCGCGTGCACCACACCGTCGGCCCGCTTCGCGCTCCTGCGCACACCGTCCGGCGACGTCTACGTCGAGGCGGACGGCTGCAAGCGCGTGCTCATCGACAACGGCACTGCCATGCGTACGGCATCACCGAAGTTGTTGAGCCTGATCTTCTAACGGCGTATCCGGTGGCTGTCCGCAACCAGGGCGGCCACCGTGATCGCCACGACCGCGCAGGTCAGCGCGACACCCGCGGCACCCCACGCCACCATGGCCACCGACAGCAGGCCCCACACCACGCCGCCGACGCACAGGACCGTGATGAGCACGGGCCGCGGCCACTGCCGGGGAACCCGCCGCAGAGACGGATAATCGGTCGTCAGCCGTTCCACTATCTGGTCGAACTGACGTTGCTTGTCCGAGGTGGCCATCCGCTCGCCCTTCTTTCCTGGACCGCGCTAGCGAATCGCAGCGTACTTCGGAATTCTGTGATCGGCACAGGATCCGGATGCGGGATCCGCAGTGAGACAATCGGCGACCCCGGAATGGGTCGAAAGGTTGGTTGATGGGCCGTGTGGTGTTTCGCGTGCTCCAGGCCGTGCGGGGGCCCGATCAGCAGCGTCACGGCCCAGGTCGCGGTCAGTGTCAGGGCCTCCTCGTCCAGCCGGATCAAGCTCGCTCGGCCGAACCGGGGTTGGACTACGTCGCGTCGGGGTCGGCACGTTGCTGCTCAGCGGAGCGCAGGACTGCCTCACCGAGCGCCTCGGCGCGGTCTTCGGAGATCCCCATCGACCGGGCGCTTTCGATGACTCGCGTCCGCAGCTCGATGATCTGCTGTTCATCGAGCGCAGCGGGCGGTTGCTCGCCCTGTTCCTCGCCTGCTCGCTGTTGACGCTTCCGCCGGAAGAGGATGCTTCCGGCCAGGGATGTGCCCGCAAGCGCCGACGTGATAGCGGTCCCGATCCACGCAACGGCTTCGATTGCCGCGATTTCAAATCCGGCCACTTCAGCTTCCCTCCGACAAGAAGACGGATACGAGACCGAGCGGAAGCGTGAAGCCCAAGAGTATCAGGGACATGGTATTGAAACCGGACCAGAGACTTGGATCAAAACCGTCTTTCGTCAGCTGCATCTTCATCGCACCCATGATGAATGCGGCGGTGCTCAGCGTCAGAATATGCCCCCATTGCATGGCGAGGACCGGCCATCGTGCCTGGCCCTGAGCATGCTGAAAGTCGAAGAGCACATCCGACATCGAGGCGATCAGCGCTCCGATGACGACGGTGCATGCAGTGCCGTTCGACACCATGCCATTTAATGTCGCTTTGCCGGTGAAAATATCCTGCGACTGGTCCAGGACCGAGATAAGGAGGCCGGCAAACGAACCCAGCAGCCATTTCGTCACTTTGCGCAGGCGCTTCTGATTGCTCGCGCTCAACGCCATTCTTCCCCCACTGCGCGACTGGTCGGCCGTGCGCCCCGCCGAGATGTCCGTTGAGGATAGCTTGATTGATCCCACCTTCCCGGCTCGGGCGCGGTCGACATCCTCCCTAGGTGGAGAGGTAGCCGGCCGCTTGAATCGTGAACAGCTCCGCGTAGCGGCCGTCCAGGGCCATCAGGGTGGCGTGGGTGCCGGATTCGATCAGGGTGCCCTGGTGCATCACGTAGATCTGGTCGGCGTGGATGATGTTGGCCAGGCGGTGCGTGATGAGGATGGTGGTGCGCCGGCCCTGGCGGTTGCGCAGCGCCTGGAACAGGGCATCCTCCGCCCGCGGGTCCAGCGCCGAGGACGGCTCGTCCATGATCAGCAGAGGGGCGTCGCGGTAGAAGCCGCGGGCCGCGGTGATGCGCTGCCACTGGCCGCCGGAGAGGTCCTGTCCGTCTTTGAAGGTGCGGTCGAGCAGCGTGTCGTAGCCGTGCGGCAGCTCCTGGATCATCTCGTGGGCGGCGGCCATCGCGGCGGCCGTCTCGATGCGGGCCGGGTCGGTGGCCGAGTCGATGTCGCCCATGGCGATGTTCGTGGCCGCGCTGAACGGCCATTTGTGGTGCTCCTGCTGCACGACCGCGATCTGCTCGCGCAGGCCGTCCGGGTCCCAGTCGTCGTAGCGACGGCCGTTGAAGGTGAGGTGGCCGCCGGTCGGGTCGCGCAGGCCGGCGATCATCGCGGCCAGGGTGGTCTTGCCGGAGCCGTTCTCGCCGACCAGGGCGACGGTCTGGCCGGCCCGGATGGTCAGCGACATCTCGTCGACGGCGGGCTTCTCCCGTTCCGGGTAGCGCAGGGAGACGCCGTGCACACCGAGCTCGGCGAATCCGTCCGGGACCGCGGACGACGAGGGGTGGGTCGGCACGTAGTCGTCCGCGGTGCCGAGGAACTTGACGTACTCGCTGAAGAACTGCCCGGAGACGTAGACCCGGTCGACCTGGAAGGTCACCTGGGCGAGCGAGCGCTGCGCGGCCTGCACGGCGACGACGCAGGTGGCCGCGGCGGCGAGAGGGATCTGGCCCTGCAGGAGCAGGGTGCCGAGCAGCACGTACACCCCGGTGAGGGCGAGGCCGCCGACCGCCGAGCCGATGCTGATCGTCGTCGTGACCCGGCGCGCGACCGCCAGCTCCACCGCGATCTGCGCCCCCATCACCTGGTCATAAAGGCCGAGAACAAAACCGCGGAGTCCGTACGATCGGAGCTCCGCGGCCGATTTCCGCTCGGCCATCAGCGTCTGCAGCACCCATTGCCGGCGCCGCCGGGTGGAGCTGGCCAGGTAGCTCTTGAACTGCTCGTGCCCGGCGCGCAGCGCGGCGTAGGCGGTCGGCACCGTGGCCACCAGCAGCGCGAGCAGCAGCAGCGGGTTGATCGCCACCACCGCGACGGTCACCGCGAGCAGGCTGACCACGCCGGCGAACAGGTTCATGGTGTCCGACACGAGGTCGATCGCGGCCTCGCTGCCCCGGGTGGCGCGTTCCATGCCCTCGTTGAAGCCGTCGTCGTCGAACGCGGCGAGCGCCACCGAGGTGGTGCGTTCGAACAGTTGCCGCTCGGCGACCTGGTGCACCCGCGGGGTCAGCCCGTTCAGCGCGTAGCCGACCGCCATGCCGAGCGCGCCCCGGATCGCGGTCGCCCCGGCCAGCCAGAGCAGGGCGGGCAGCGCCGCCCGCACCCGGTCCGGGGTGGGCCCGCCGGCGAACAGCTCGATCAGCACCCGTTGCGTGGCCAGCAGCCCGAACGCGGCCAGCGCGCCCGACCCGATGGTGGCCAGGGCGACCGCGCCGGTCCGCCACCGGTCGGCCCGCCAGGCCACCCGCACCGCCCGGCCGGCCAGCCCCGGCAGCTCGGTGAACACCCCGGCCAGCCCGGTCGAGGCCCGGGCCCGCAGCCCGGTCTCCCACCAGGACGGCCGCAGTTCCGGCAGTACCGTCTGATCGCTGGTCGCACTCACCTGGGGATGCCTCCTCGCGACGGGCTGGGGCGGCGGGGTGGGCCGGCAGGTCCACCTTCGACACAGCGAGCGAGGTCAAACCAATCCCCTTGTCACCTTTCCGACAGGACCTTCACCCATCAGCGTTCGTCGAAGCTCGCGTAGTAGCTCGCCGCCACGTCCTCGGCGCCGTGGCCCATCAGCTCGGCGCGACGGAATCGCTCGACACCGGCGGCGACCTGATCCAGCCGTACGCCATGGGCCTGTCCGGCCTCGACGATCAACCGTGCGTCCTTCGCCGCCGTGACCAGCGCGAAGCCCGCCGGCGTCAGCCGGTCCTCACGAATCAGACCGATCTTGTGGTGCAGGTAGGCCATGTCGAGCGGGCGGCCCGCGATCACGTCGAGGAAGGCGTCCGGGTCCACGCCGAGCGCCTCGGCCAGGGCGAGCGTCTCGGCGGCGCCGTGGGTGGCGGCCAGCAGCCAGGAGTTGGCGACCAGTTTCAGGCGCGTTCCTCCACCCCAGACGGTGCGGGCGCCGATCGCGTCGAACACCGGCGTCACGGCATCGCGGTGCTCGGCCGGCCCGTCGGCGAGCACGGTGAGTTGGCCCGCCTCGGCCGGCTCGCGCGTGCCGAGCACCGGGGCGTCGAAGTAGACCAGGTCGTGCTCCGCGGCCAGAGCCCGCAGCTCGTCGACGGTGTCCGGCCCGATGGTGGTGGACTGCACCCAACTGGCGCCCGGCCGGGCCGCGGGCGCCGCCGCACGCATCACGCCGAGCACGGCCGCGCCGTCGAACAGCATGGTCAGCACCACGTCGGCGTCGCGCACCGCGGCGGCGGGCGTGCCGGCGACCGTGATGCCGTCGGCGGTGAGCGGTTCGGCCTTCGCGCGGGTGCGGTTCCAGGCCTGAACGGTGTGGCCGGCCCGGGCCAGGTTGCGGGCCATCGCCGCGCCCATGATGCCGGTGCCGAGGACGGCGACGTTCATGCCGGCACGCCCGCCGTGACCTCGATCTCCAGCAGCGCGCCCGGCAGGAACAGGCGGCTCACCTCGACCGTGGTGCTCGCCGGGGACAGCGACCGGCCGGCCGCCGGGAACAGGCGGCGGCGCACCGACGCATAGCCGGGCAGGTCGTCGAGGCTGGTCAGGAACGTGCGGATGTGCGCGACGTCGGCGAGGCCCGCGCCGTAGCCCGCGAGTATGCCGGCGATGATCTCGAAGATGCGTTCGGCCTGGCCGGCCACGTCGCCGGGCGCCACGATCCGCCCGGCGTCGTCGACAGCGACCTGGCCGGAGAGCAGCAGCAGGGAGCCGGCCCGGGCCACGTGGGCGAAGCGGTCGCCGAACGGCGCGGCCACGGTCGGCGGGTTGTCGAGTTCCACGATCATGCCGCCACCGTAGGGTGGCCGGATCCATACCGCCAACGACTGCTGAGCATGCCTGCCATGCGCGACTAGCATGGCGTGTCGTGGACACCCAGCTGCTGCACGTCTTCCGGACCGTCGCGCACCTCGGCTCGATCACGGCCGCGGCGCGCCGGCTGCGGTTCACCCAGTCGGCGGTCTCCCGGCAGATCGCCGCCCTCGAGGCCGACGCCGGGGCGCGGGTCTTCGACCGGGTCCCGCGGGGTGTCACGCTCACCGAGGCCGGGCGGGCGCTGCTGCCCCATGCCGAGGCCATCCTCGATCGCCTGGCCGCCGCCCGGCAGGACCTCGACGAGCTGCGGGCCGGTCCGCTCCGGCTGCGGGTCGGCGCGTTCCCCACCGCCGTCGCCGAGCTGGTCCCCCGCGCGCTCGCCTCGTTCCGGGCCGCCTTTCCCGACTCGGCGCTGACCCTGGTCGAAGGGCTGACGCCGGCGCTGCTGGAGCGCGTCGTGGCCGGCGGCGCCGACCTCGCCGTGGTCAGCTCGTCGCCGGCCGCGCCCCTGGACGCCGCCCGGTTCACCCTGCACCACCTGCTCGACGAGCATCTCCTCGTCGCGTTGTCGGCACGCCACCCGCTGGCCGGCCGCCCGGCGGTGGCCCTGGCCGAGCTGGCCGACGACCCGTTCATCGTCGGCTCGGCCGGCAACGAGAGCGCCCTGCTGCACGCGAACCTGCCGGGTGGGTTCGCGCCGAAGATCGACATCGTGGTCGCCGACTGGACCGGCAAGCTCGGCTGCGTCGCCGCCGGTCTCGGCGTCGCGCTGGTGCCGGCCCTCGCCCTGCGCATCGCGCCGGCCGGCGTGGTGCTGGTCCGCCTCGACCCGAAGGACGAGCCGGTCCGTCAGGTCTTCGCCGCCACCCCGGCCGGGCGCCCGGTCGCGCCCGCGGTCACCACGTTCCTGCGGCACCTGCGCGACGCGGCGTCAGTGATCGGCCAGCCGGATCGCTAACCCGATCTGCCAGCGGGTCTTCATCCGCTCGGTGCGCGGGTCGGTGAGGTAGGCCTCGTAGCGGCAGCCGAACCGGTCGCCCGCCGGGTCCTCGGCGACGTCCATCGCCAGGTCGTTCGCCCGGATCCAGTCGATCAGCGTGCCGTTCGCGCGCCGGCCGTGCCCGACGTAGGTCATCGTCGCGTAGCGGCCGGCCGGCAGCACTCCGGCCCGGACCCGGCCGCCCGCCGGCGGCTCGTCGGTGACCACGCCGGCCTCGATCTCCATCGGCCCGTCCATGTCCACCACATGCAGCCGGAAGAACATCAGGCCGGCGTACGCGTAGAGCTCCTTCATCAGCTCGTCGCGAACGGCGAACATGCCCCGGAACGGCGTGACCACCCGGATGCCGACGCAGCGCCGCTCCGGCTCGGCGACGACCGCGGGGCCTTCGAGAATCTCCATCAGACTCCTGCCCGTACGGACTCGGGGGTGGCGCCGGTCCAGCTGCGGAAGGCGCGGTAGAACGAGTTGGTGTCGTCATAGGCCAGCAGGTAGGCGATCTGGGCCACGGTCAGGGACTTGTCGGCCAGATAGCGGCGGGCCAGCTTCTCCCGGGTGCCGGTCAGCACGGCCTGGTAACTGGTGCCCTCGACCTGGAGCTGGCGCTGCAGCGTCCGCGGGCTGGTGATCAGCTGGGCCGCGACGGCGTTGATCGAGCTGCCGCCGGCCGGCAGGCATTCGTGCAGCGCGGCGCGCCCCCGGTCGGCCGTGGTGGCGGGCGCTTCGATCTCGGCGAGGCGGCGGCGCAGCTCCGGCGCGAAGAAGGTCCACATCGACTCGTCCTCGGTGAGGAACGGGCGGGCGGCGTCCTCGGCCGAGAAGGTGACGGCGTCGGCGTCGCCCTCGCCGATCGAGACGCCGAAGTACGCCGTGGTGGCGGCCGAGGACAACGGCGCCTCGCGCATCGTGGCCCGGTGCCCGGATCGATGGTGAACCGCATCCATCCACCCTAGATGGCGCGAATGGCAAGTGACCAGGCGTCATCCGCTAGTGCCCAGGCGGCCTCACGTCCCTGACGTCGAAGGCATGACCAAGACGATTCTCATTACCGGCAGCTCCAGCGGCATCGGCAAGGCGACCGCGAAGCACTTCGCCGACCAGGGCTGGAACGTCATCGCCACGATGCGCGTGCCCGAGCCCAGCACGTCGGCGAACGTGCTCGTCACGCGGCTCGACGTGCAGGACTCCGACTCCATCACGGCGGCGGTCGGCACCGGGCTGGAGCGGTTCGGCCGGATCGACGTGCTGCTCAACAACGCCGGCTACGGCGCGTACGGCCTGCTCGAGGCCACCGGGATGGACAAGATCCGCCGGCAGTTCGACGTCAACGTGATCGGCCTGCTCGAGACGACCAAGGCCGTCCTGCCGCACCTGCGCGCCGCCGGTGGGGGCACGATCATCAACGTCTCCTCGATCGGCGGCAAGGTGACCTTCCCGCTCGGCACCCTCTACCACGGCACCAAGTTCGCGGTCGAAGGCTTGAGCGAGGCCCTGCACTACGAGCTCGCCGCCATCGGCGTCCACGTCAAGATCGTCGAGCCGGGCTTCGTGAACACCGACTTCGGCGGCCGCTCGTTCGACTTCACCAACGACGAGAGCCTCACCGAGTACCAGAAGCTGGTCGGCGCCTTCCTGACCCGGCTGGCCACCGACGGCGACGAGCCCGAGGTGGTCGCCGAGGTCATCTATCGAGCGGCCACCGACGGCACCGATCAACTTCGCTACACCGCCGGCCCGTGCGCGGCGGAACTGCTCGCCGCCCGCGCGGCGACCGATGACGCCACCTTCCTCGGCGGCATCGAGGCGCAATTCCTAGAGCGCATCTGACGGATCATGGTCGGCTCCGGTCGGGTTTCGCGCGTAGCCAGATCATGATTGAGGCGATGGTTACCGTTGCTTCGTAACGG